>NZ_BDAW01000100.1 GCF_001625085.1 Nocardia acidivorans NBRC 108247 | reverse complement strand
TCACGGATCCACACCAAATCCGATCTGCGCCTGCGCTTCTCCCGCCGCCGCCCGCCGTTTGGCCGTCGTCGCGGGCCTCTATCGCACGTGTGTCATCGACGGCGTTCTGGACCGATCGCCCGCGGACTACGTGCGAGGGCCGCGAGCGTCGAACGAGTCACCGACACTGGGACTTTCACACCTGCAATGCGAAGCCGTGCTGTGCGCGGCCCGGGACTCGGACAACCCACCGGACTTCGCGCTGGTCGCGATGCTGGGGCTACTCGGGTCGCGGAGCAGCGAGGCATGCCGCTGCGGCATCGACGATCGAGGCGAGGAACACGGGCACCGAGTATGCGTACCACCGGCAAAGGCACCAAGACCGCACTCGTACCCTTACCGCCCGCGGTCGGGCGATCCATCGACCGCGCCATCGAGAACCGAGTTCGCGGTCCGATCCTGGGGAACCTGCGCGGTCGGCGCATGGACCGGCACTGCGCCACACGGCGTCTGCGGCGGATGGCCGACCATGCGCTCGTGCGGCTGCCCCCGCTGCACCCGCACATGCTGCGCCACACCTTCATCACCACCATGCTCGACGCCGGAGTGGACCCGCGCGATGCCCAGCTCGCAGCCCGCCACGCCGACCCACGCACCACCATGCGGTACGACCGTGCCCGCACCAACCTCGACCGGCACCCGAACTACATCCTGGCCGCCTACATGGCTTCCGCCATATGACCTCTCAACCATCCGCACATGCCGAGTAGCCGACGCGCGGCGAGTCACCTGCACGGCATCCTCGGCCCTCTTGCCACCGGCCTACGCACCGCGTTCGCCGCCGTGGCCCGGCTGCTCACCATGACATCCATGCGAGGACTCGCATTCGAGCAACCGTGCGACTGCTCAGCCGAAGAAGTCGAGTAGCAGCGGCGCGAGCAGTTCGGGGCGGCCGAGGATTTCGTGATCGGCACCGGGCAGGACTACTCGACGTGCGCCGGGGATGGCGGCAGCCAAAGCTTGGTTCGCGGTCTGGATCCACGGCCAGGTCTGATCGCCGTTGACGACCAGTGCGGGGATGGTGATCGTGGCGTAGCGGTCGGACTGCAGACGCATCCGGGGTCCGCACACGGCGACGTCGTAGGGCAGGCTGCCGGCCTGGGCACGAAGGAATTCCCACATCGGTGCCTCACGCATACCGGCAACGATCGGCGCCGGCACCTCGACCTGCTCGGTGAGGAACAGTTCGGCGGCGGCATCGTAGTCGCTGCGGCCGAGGCTGGCGACGATCCGATCGAAGACATCGACCGGCGGCTCCGTGCGGTTGCCGTCGACCACCGCGGGCATTTCGTACACGGCGACCTTGTCGATCGGCAGTCCGCGTAGCACGCCTTCCAAAGCCAGTGCAGCGCCGGAGGAATGGCCGAACACCTGCGCGGCGCCGCCTACATGCTCGATCACTGCCGCTAGATCGTCGATCTCGGATTGGACGGCGAAGTCGCCGCTGGCATCGGTGCTCCCGCCCCGGCCGCGACGGTCGTAGCTGACCGCGGTGGCGTGGGGGGCCAGGGTCGAGGCGAGCGCGGCGACGGTCGAGCGGTCGTTGAATGCGCCGCCGATGAGGATCACCGGTGTACCGGAGCCGGTGGTTTCGACGGCGATCGTGCTGCCGTCGGAGGAATGGACGGCGGTCAGGACGGGATTGGTCATGGAATGTGTGCCTTTCGATGGTTGGTCGCCGTCAGGCAGCGGCGGGGAATCGGAAGCCGAGGTGGGTGACGGCCGGTGAATCGACGACCTGGTATCGGTCCAACTCGATCACGCTGTCGGGCAGTTGATCGAACAGCCGGGTGCCCTGCCCGAGCAGCACCGGTGCGATGTGAACATGCATCTCGTTGAGCAGGCCTTCGGTGATCGCCTGCTGCACGATTCTCGCGCCGCCGCTGATTTGCACGTCCCGGTCGCCGCAGGCGGCCTTGGCACGCTCGATCGCGGCCGCCAGTCCCTGGGTGACGAAATGAAAAGTCGTGCCGCCCTTGCGGATCAGCGGTTCGCGCTGACGATGGGTGAGGACGAACACGGGTGCGCGGAACGGCGGAGACTCGCCCCATGGCTCCTCCCCGGAGTCGAACATCCTGCGCCCCATCACATACGCGCCGGCTCGAGCGAACATTTCCTTCAGCAAGGCATCGTCGGTGCCCTGTGCTCCGCCGTCGAACCCCGCGCGTTCACGCCAAGCCTCGTGCGCGACAGCCCATTCGGTGATCCGAAAGAACCCTTCGTCGAGGTAGGGCGGCTGCTGCGCGGCGAGCCCACAGATGTAGCCCTCCAATGAGATCGTCATATCGGTGCGAACGTTGGGCATGTCGTCTCCTCGACGTCGTCTTCGATACTGTTCGAGTAGTCCTCGAACGGGCTGCACGGGTTTCGACATCGGAATCGACATAAGCAGTGAATTGTGACTCAGCTCATATTCGCCCGGTTCGTTGTTCGACCACTGCAGGCAAATGACCGAGCGCAGCACTTGGCCACTGCGCAGCTTCTCGAGAGCCGAGCTCACGTCGTTCAGCGAAATGGTTTCAGTGACAAAGGAATCCAGATCGAGGAGGCCTGGCGATAGAGGCCGATCGGGGCGGGGAAGTCACGTTCGGTGACGGTATCGCCGTACCAGGAGGATGTGATCGAGCCGCCCGCCACCCGCAGATCCAGCAGGGGGATGTCGAGACGCTGGCCCCGCTCGAATTGGGAACGCTGACCAGCAGGCACCTGGAATCCCGAACGTACTCATCTGGCGCATAGCCCGCGGTTCGAAACGGCCAACCCGTCGAGGCCGAAGATCAACCGCCCGAGGCGTCTCGGGCCGTTGCTGTGGTGCGCGGAGCTGGATCGGGGGACTGCTTTCCATATGGCGATTGTGGGGTCAGCGCCCGAAACGGTCGCTGATGTCATGACTACGGGTTCACGAGGTGAGTCGGTCGAGCTCGAGCATCGCGGCCGGCTGGTTCAGGATCGTCGGGGACGCACGTGCGGTGACCCGCACTCTCCGAAGTCGCACGATACGGAGTCCACGCAGATCGACACCGTAAGTGACGGGGCCGGATTCGATGTCCTGGAGCGGGACGACGCGGTAGTCGGCTGCGTCGAGGAAGGATCGAGTACCAGGAATCGGCGGGCTGACCCGCCCGGCTGGCCTCCTCGGACTCCGCTGAAGATCAGGAATTCGCCCGCAGGCGTGCTCGACTATCGAGGTACCCCGGGCACAGGGGCGCGCAACCTTCACAGGTTGGCGTAGCCGCCTGAGCTCCACACGATCCTGCGGAAGTTCTCCGGGGTGATGGCTTGGCGTGCTGGTACTCCTGGTGCGATCGGATACGGCCAGAAGCCGTAGCCGCATCTATGGCAGTAGTGGCCGGCGCTCCAGGCAGGTTTACTGACCGAGATACCTTTGGCAATTCGACTGTTTCGGCGAGTTCTGTGAGACGCGATCCAGGACAGATGCGTGTCGTAGATGCGCAGCGTGCCCGGCGTCAGCGTCGTGCGGACCTTCGCCACGACCTCGCCGAAGGTCGGCGCGGAAGACTCCGCGACCAGATCGGCGGGCGTGATGCCCATCTGCGAGAGCACAGCCGCGCCGCCGCCGTCTCCGCCGAGACACCCGCCGTCTCCGTGCCGGGTGCGCTCATCGGGACAGCCCCTCCAGGAGGGGGTCGAACGCCTCGGCGATCGCCGAGGCGTGCAGATAGCCAATCGATTGCGTGAGGTGTTGGCGAGCAGTAGAACTCGATCGCCCGGGAACAGATTCACCCGCCGTCGCCAGCGATACGGCAGCCGGACAAAACCGGCCCGAATGACCGTGAGAGCCCCCGGCGTCACGTCGGCTGCGGGCTCGGCCACCAGGACCGCTCTGTCGGCCGCAGGCTCAGCCGGTCACCCTCGGACCAGTTCAGCGCCTCGAACAGCTGCCGGTCCACAATCCGGCCCCCATGGCCGACCGTGGACAGACCGTAGGCCAGGTCCGAGGGACGAAGCGGAGGCGGCGGCGGTGCGGTCATAGGACCGTGCTGCAGTTCCCGCAGCGGCGCCCGCAGCGGTGCCAACAGCGGGATCACCGGGCACCACCACGGGATTCGACGGTCATCGAGGGGCCGCCCACTCGGGCGGGATCTGGCACACGAGCCAGGAATCGGTGCAGGTCAAGACGATTCGTCATGGTCATCCTCCGCGTGTGCGAGCGCACTCGAACACGCACGTCGGGGATGTGTCACCCATGCCACTGATGTGTGCGCGAGGCGGGACTTGAACCCGCACGTCCGTGGACACCAGAACCTAAATCTGGCGCGTATGCCAATTTCGCCACTCGCGCTAACGGTACGACCGTCCAAACTCTACCGGGCTGAACGGCGATCCAGAAGCACCGGGAGGGTGTGGCGTACTGGTCGGTAACCCTACCTGGGATTATAACGATTTGATAAATCGCAATGTGAGGAGCCCTCATATTTCCTTCATGGGTGTAACTGCGCTCACCAGCGGGTTCAAACATGAGGGAGGGTCATGTTTGTGGGCATTCTGGTACTGACGTACGGAAATACTCGGGGGTAGGGATCCTGGCGGTAACCAAACATGAGGAGAACCTCATGATTTTGTGGAATCCTCGGCGTCTACCAGGGCCAGTTGGCCGGAGGAACACCTGCGCACCGTGAGCGCGGCCCAGTCCTGTGGGGACGGGGACGCCAGGAGAAGGAAGTCGAAGCGTTGACGATCAACGAGAGCACCGGGACCGGATCGAAGGCCGAACGGGCCAAACAGAACCGGGATAGTGGAGTCAGGTCGTCGCTCTTGGACCGGTTGCTGGGGGGTGCGCCCTACGCACTGGCGTTCGGTGGGCAGGGCGCCGCCTGGCTCACCGAGCTCGAGGAGATCGGGCGCGACAGCGCACTCGAACCCGAGCTGACCGCACTGGTCAACGAGGCGGCGAACAAGCTGGAACCGATTGCGGCGCAACTGCTCGTGGTGCGGCCCGTCGGTTTCGACCCCATCGGCTGGATGCTCGAGGAAGAGCTCGCCGACCCGGAGCAGGGGGAGGTGTCGGGGGCGCCTTCCGCGCAGGTGTTGCGCTCCGCCGCGGTCTCCATGCCCGGTGTCTTCCTGACGCAGATCGCCGCGCTGCGGGCACTGCGCCTGCAGGGCCTCGATATCGTCAGCACCGCTCCGGCGGCCGTGATCGGGCACTCACAGGGCCGGATCGCCGCCACCGCCGCACAGGCGCACGGGCACCGTGACGCCGAATTGCTGGCCATTGCCCAGTTGATCGGCGCGGCAGCCGGATTGGTCGCCCGTCGCAAGGGTCTGATGCCGATCGGCGAGCGCTCGCCCATGGTCGCGGTCTCCCATGTCGATCCCGAACAGCTGCAGGCCGTGGTCGACGAGGTCTCGCGCGGCGTGGACGCCGACAAGGCCGCCGTGCTCTCCATTCGCAACGGCCGCCGCCGCGCGGTGCTCAGCGGTCCGGTGGCGCAGCTGGATCGAGTTCGCCAGCGCGCGGCCGAGATCCACGAGGAGCAGTCCAAGGAGCGTGAGGCCAAGAAGCGCGGCGGCGCGGTCTTCGCACCGGTCTTCGAGGACATTCCGGTCGAGGTCGCCTTCCACCACCCGGCCCTCGCCGACACCGTGGAGATGGTGCGCGGCTGGGCCGCACAGTGCGGCCTGGACGATGAGCTGGCCGCCGCCCTCGCGCAGGAGGTGCTGGTCGATCCGATCGACTGGGTCACCATTGTGGACACCACCGTCGCCCAGGGCGCGCAGTGGATTCTGGACCTGGGTCCCGGCGATCTGCTCTCCCGCCTGACCGCCGGTTCGCTCAAGGGCACCGGCGTCGGCGTCCTCGCCGCCTCCACCCGTCCGGGTCAGCGCAGCCTCTTCACCCCCGGCGCCGCGCCCGAAATCGCCCCCGCCTGGGCCGAATTCGCGCCCAAGCCGGTGCGCCTGCCCAACGGCCGCATCGTGGTCGAGACCGCCTTCACCAAGCTCACCGGTCGCTCGCCCATCCTGCTGGCGGGTATGACCCCCACCACCGTCGACGCGAAAATCGTTGCGGCGGCGGCCAATGCGGGCCACTGGGCCGAGCTGGCCGGCGGCGGTCAGGTCACCGAGCAGATCTTCGCCGACCGTGTCGCCGAGCTGAAGACCCTGCTGCATCCGGGCCGCTCGGTGCAGTTCAACTCGCTGTTCCTGGATCCGTACCTGTGGAAGTTGCAGCTGGGCGGCAAGCGCCTGCTGCAGAAGGCCCGCACCGCGGGTGCGCCCTTCGACGGCGTCATCGTCACCGCCGGTATTCCGGAGCTGGAGGAGGCCGTCGCCCTCATCGAGGAGCTGACCGAAGTCGGCATCACCCACGTCGCCTTCAAGCCCGGCACCGTGGCGCAGATCCGCGCCGTGCTCCGAATCGCCGATGCCGCACCGGATTACGCGGTCATCATGCATATCGAGGGCGGCCGCGCCGGTGGTCACCACTCCTGGGAGGACCTCGACGACCTGCTGCTCGAGACCTACGGTGAACTGCGCAGCCGCGCCAATGTGATCGTCTGCGTCGGCGGCGGCATCGGCACCCCCGAGCGCGCCACCGAATACCTCACCGGCGCCTGGTCGCAGAGCTACGGCTACCCGGTCATGCCGCTGGACGGCGTCCTGGTCGGCACCGCCGCCATGGCCACCCTCGAGGCCACCACCACCCCCGAGGTCAAGCAGCTGCTGGTGGACACCCCCGGCACCCCCGACTGGGTCGCCGCGGGCACCGCCACCGGTGGAATGGCTTCGGGCCGTAGCCAATTGGGCGCGGACATCCACGAGATCGACAACTCGGCCTCGCGCACCGGCCGCCTGCTCGACGAGGTCGCCGGTGACGCCGACGCCGTCGCCGAGCGCCGCGCCGAGATCATCGAGGCGCTCAACGGCACCGCCAAGCCGTACTTCGGCGATGTCGCCACCATGACCTACCTGGAGTGGCTGGAACGCTACGTCGAGCTCGCCGTCGGCCTGGACCGGCGCAAGGATTTCGACTGCGGCGGCGATTTCGCCTCCGCCATCGCCGACGCCACCGCCTCGGTCTGGCTGGACATCACCTGGCGCGACCGGTTCGCGGAAATGGTGCGCCGCACCGAATCCCGTCTGAACCCGGCCGACCGCGGGCAGATCGACACCCTCTTCGCGAGCGATGACGCCTTCGAGACCCCGGTCAAGGCCCTGTGCACGTTGAAGGAGCAGTACCCGGCCGTCGCCGAGGCCGTCCTGCACCCGGCCGATGTGCCGTTCTTCGTCAGCCTGTGCAAGACCCCCGGCAAGCCGGTCAATTTCGTCCCCGTCGTCGATCAGGACGTGCGCCGCTGGTGGCGCTCGGATTCGCTGTGGCAGGCGCATGATCCGCGCTACACCGCCGATCAGGTCTGCGTCATCCCCGGCACGGTCGCCGTCGCGGGCATCACCCGGGTGGACGAGCCGGTCGGTGAACTCCTGGACCGCTTCGAACAGGACACCGCGTACTCGCTGGTGCGCGCGGGCGTCGTGCCGGCCGCCGTCGACGGCCGCCGCCGCGCCGAGGTCACCGCCGGCGCCATCGATATCGTGCTGGCCGCACCGGATGTGCAGTGGTCCGGCCGCACCACCGTCAACCCCATCCATCGCCTGGGGGACCTGGCCGAGTGGACGTTGAACGGCCAGGGCGCGATCCACCCGCCGACCGGGGCCACCCTCACCCCGATCGCCGAGCCCGAGGCCGATCACGCCTACGTCGAGCTGGCCGTCCCGCTGCTCGGCCGCGCGGTGTCCGATTCGCAAGACGCCGTGCGCATTCGGATCACCGTCCCGGTGTCGGTGTACAACGGCGGCGCACCGGTCATCACCGAAGCCGATGCCACCGAGGCCATGTCGGCGCTGCTCGCCGTCGCCGCCGGGCAGTCGCTGCCCGAGGTCAAGACCGCCGAGGGCGGTGCGAAGGTCGCGCATCTCAATGTGGCCTGGAGCCCGGACCTCATCGCCGACCACGCCGGTGTCACCGGCTCCGGTCTGCCGGAGGGCCTGAGCACCCTCGGCCGCAGCGTCCCCGATGTGCTGGTCGGCGCCTGCTGGCCCGCGGTCTTCGCGGTGCTCGGCGCGAGCCGCACCGCCGATGACCGCAGCGTCATCGAGGGCATGCTCGACCTGGTGCACCTGGATCACCAGATCCGGCTGAACGGTGAATTGCCCACCGCCGCAAGCGTGCTCGCGGTGCGGGCGGAGGCGGGCGAGACCGTCGACACCGATATGGGTCGCGTCGTGGAGGTGCACGTGCGCATCTCCGGCATGCTCGACAAGCCCGAGACCGGCATGTCCATGCCGACCGTGGCCACCCTGACCGAGCGTTTCGCCATTCGCGGCCGCATCGGCAATGGTGAGCTCACCGATCCGCCGCGCGCCGGTGGTTCGCTCTCGGAGCACGCCGGTGACACCCCGCGTCGCCGCCGTCGCGATGTCACGCTGACCGCACCGCGGGCCATGGCCGCCTTCGCGCAGGTCTCGGGCGATCACAACCCGATCCACACCTCCGAGGCCGCCGCCAAGCTGGCCGGGCTCGGCAGCCCGATCGTGCACGGCATGTGGCTCAGTGCCGCTGCGCAGCACGCGGTTTCGGCTATCGACCTGAGCGATAAGGTGCCCCCGCGCACCCTCACCGCGTGGACCACCCGCTTCCTCGGCATGGTGCGCCCCGGCGCGCAGATCGATGTGCGCGTGGAACGCGTCGCGGTGGATCAGGGCACCGAGATCATCGAGGTCTCCTGCCGCATCGCGGGCGATCTCGTCATGACCGGCACCGGCCGCGTCGCCGCGCCGAAGACCGTCTACGCCTTCCCGGGCCAGGGCATTCAGACCAAGGGGATGGGTCTGGACGCCCGCACCCGCTCCAAGGCAGCCAAGGAGGTCTGGGACGCCGCCGACAAGCACACCCGCGAGGCCCTGGGCTTCTCGATTCTCGCTGTGGTGCGCGACAATCCGACCTACCTCAAGGCGCGCGGTGTCGAATACCGGCATCCGCAGGGCGTCCTGCACCTGACCCAGTTCACCCAGGTCGCCATGGCGACCCTCGGTGTGGCCCAGGTCGCGGAGCTGCGCGAGGCCGGTGCCTTCATCGAAGGGGCCATGCTCGCCGGGCATTCCGTCGGTGAGTACAACGCGCTCTCGGCCGTGGCCGGCGTGCTGCCGCTGCACGCCGTGCTCGAGGTGGTATTCCAGCGCGGCTCGGCCATGCATGAGCTGGTACCGCGTAATGCGCAGGGCCTCAGCGACTATCGGATGGCCGCCATCCGCCCGTCGCAGATCGGCATCGCCGATCACGAGGTCATCCCGTTCGTGAACCGCATCGGCGAGGAGTCCGGTGAGTTCCTCGAGGTCGTGAACCTCAACCTGCGCGGCTCGCAGTACGCCATCGCGGGTACCGTGGCCGGGCTCGAGGCCCTCGAGGTCGAGATCGAGCGTCTGCGCGCCGAAACCGGCGGCAAGCGCGCGTTCGTCGTCATCCCGGGCATCGATGTGCCGTTCCACTCCACCGTGCTGCGCGCCGGGGTGCCGGAGTTCCGCACCAAGCTCGAGGGGCTGCTGCCCGCCGACCTGCACCCGGAACTCCTTGTCGGACGCTACATTCCGAACCTGGTGCCGCGACTGTTCAACCTGGGGCGCGATTTCATCCAGGAGATCGCGGACCTGGTCCCGTCCGAGCCGCTCGCCGAAGTGCTCGGCAATTGGGATGATTGGGCCGCCCGGCCGACCGAACTGTGCCGCGTGGTGCTGGTCGAGCTGCTGGCCTGGCAGTTCGCCAGCCCGGTGCGCTGGATCGAGACCCAGGATCTGCTCTTCACCGATGTCGAGCACGGCGGCCTGGGCGTCGAGCGGTTCGTCGAGGTCGGTCTGGCCGCGACGCCCACCGTCGCGAACCTGGCCTCCAATACGCTCAAGCTGCCCGCGTTCTCGAACACCACGGTCGAGGTGCTCAATATCGAGCGCGAAGCCGCCATCGTCTACTCCACCGACACCGACCCGGCGCCGGTCGACGAGCCGGAGGAGACCCCGGCCGAGACCGCTTCCGCCGCAACGGCTCCGGCCGCCGCCCCCGCCGCGGCCCCGGTCGCCACCGGCGGCCCGCGCCCGGACGACCTCGGCTTCAGCGCCGCGGACGCCACCCGCATTCTGATCGCGCTCTGGACCAAGCTGCGGCTGGACCAGATCGGTCCGGTGGACACCATCGAGGGCCTGTGCGACGGCGTCTCCTCGCGGCGTAATCAGCTGCTCGTGGACCTCGGCGCGGAGCTCTCGCTCGGCGCCATCGACGGCGCCGCCGATGCCGATATGGGTGCGCTCTCCGCGACGGTCGAGCGGCTGGCCCGCACCTACAAGCCGTTCGGCTCGGTGCTGTCCGATGCCATCGGCGATCACCTGCGCAAGGTCTTCGGACCGTCGGGCAAGCGGCCCGCCGCCATTGCCGAGCGCGTCAAGAAGGTCTGGGACCTGGGCGACGGCTGGGCCAGCCATGTCACCGCCGAGGTGTCGCTCGGCACCCGGGAAGGCGCTTCCGTTCGCGGTGGCGACCTGGGCGGACTCGTCTCCGGTGGCCTGAACGACGGTGCGGCCGTGGACGCGGCCATCGATGCCGCCGTGCAGGCCGTGGCGGCCCGCCGCGGTGTCGCGGTCTCCATGCCGTCCGCCGGTGGCGGTGGCGGCGCGACCGTCGACGCCGCCGCGCTCGGCGAGTTCACCGAGCAGATCACCGG
The DNA here is from genome assembly GCF_001625085.1 of Nocardia acidivorans NBRC 108247. Taxonomy (GTDB): domain Bacteria; phylum Actinomycetota; class Actinomycetes; order Mycobacteriales; family Mycobacteriaceae; genus Nocardia; species Nocardia acidivorans. The sequence continues at coordinate 21,226 of NZ_BDAW01000100.1, read as the reverse complement.
CAGCAATGGCGTCCTGGCCAGCGCCGCCCGGGTGGTGCTCGAGCAGCTCGGCCTGACCGAGCAGCTCTCCGCGCCCGAGATCTCGGACGACAATCTGGTCGATCTGGTCTCCGCCGAATTGGGCAGTGACTGGCCGCGACTGGTCGCCCCCGCCTTCGACGCCCGCAAGGCGCTGCTCATCGACGACCGCTGGGCCAGTGCGCGTGAGGATCTCGCGCGCCTGTGGCTCGGCAACGACGCGAACAATGCCGAACTCCCCATCGACGGCTACGTTGGTGCGGGCGAAGCCGTTGCGACACAGGCCAACTGGTGGCGTGAGCGCGCCAAGAGCGAGGCCCGCTCGGTGCTGGCCGGACTCTACGGCCGCATTGCCGAGGCCGCCGTTTCCGCCGAGGATCCGGGTACCTGGTCCTCGGATATCGCCGTGATCACCGGTGCCAGTAAGGGTTCCATCGCGGCCGCCGCGACCGGACGCCTGCTCGCCGGCGGTGCGACCGTCATCGTCACCACCTCCTCGCTGAACGACGAGCGGGTCGGCTTCTACAAGAAGCTGTACCGCGAGAACGCCCGCCACGGCGCGTCGCTCTGGGTCGTCCCGGCGAATATGGCCTCCTACACCGATATCGACGCGCTCATCGAGTGGGTCGGCAACGAGCAGGTCGACAATGCCGGTGGCGCCAAGGTTCTGGTCAAGGAGGCGATGACCCCCACCCTGCTGCTGCCGTTCGCCGCACCCCGCGTCGCCGGTGATCTCGCCGATGCCGGGGCTCGCGCCGAAATGGAGATGCGCGTCCTGCTGTGGTCGGTGGAGCGCCTCATCGGCGGTCTGTCCAAGCTGGGCGCGGACCACGATGTGGACGCGAAACTGCATGTGGTGCTGCCGGGTTCGCCCAACCGCGGCATGTTCGGCGGTGACGGCGCGTACGGCGAGTCCAAGGCCGCGCTCGATGCCATCGTCAGCAAGTGGCGGGCCGAGAAGTCCTGGGCCGCCCGGGTCACCCTGGTGCACGCGCTCATCGGCTGGGTGCGCGGCACCGGGCTCATGGGCGGGAACGATCCGCTGGTCGAGGCCGTCGAGAAGGCGGGCGTGCAGACCTGGTCCACCGAGCAGATGGCCAATGAGCTGCTCAAGTGGTGCACCTCGCGGGCCCGCATCGTGACCGCCTCCGGACCGCAGCAGATCGATCTGACCGGCGGCCTGGCCGGGGCCAAGCTGGATCTGCCGGAACTGGCTCGCCAGGCGCGCGAACAGGCCGAGGCGGAGGCCGACGCCGAAGGTGTTGACGCCGCGACCATTTCGGCGCTGCCCGCACCGCCGACGCTGTCCTCCAAGCTGCCGACCCCCGAATGGGGTTCGGTGACAGCCGATCTCGACGATATGGTCGTCATCGTCGGCGCGGGCGAGCTGGGCCCCTACGGTTCGGCGCGCACCCGCTTCGAGATGGAGGTCTCCGACCAGCTCTCCGCCGCGGGCGTTCTGGAGCTGGCCTGGACCACCGGCCTGGTCACCTGGGAGAACGATCCCAAGCCCGGCTGGTACGACACCGAATCCGGTGAGTACGTCGAGGAGGCCGACCTCGCGGACAAGTACCACGACATCGTGGTCGAGCGCTGCGGCGTGCGCCGCTACGCCGATGACGGCGCCATGGTGGGGAACACCGCGCCGCTGCTCACCTCGGTGTTCCTGGACAAGGACCTGTCCTTCGTCGTCAACAGCGAGTCCGAGGCGCGGGCCTTCTACGCCGCCAACCCGGACCAGACCGTCATCACGCCGGTCGACGGCACCGGCGACTGGCAGGTGACTCGCAAGGCGGGCACCGAGATTCGCGTGCCCCGCAAGGCCAAGCTGTCCCGCGTGGTCGGCGGCCAGATCCCCACCGGCTGGGATCCGACCCGCTTCGGCATCTCCGCCGATATGGCGAGTTCGGTTGACCGCGTGGCGCTCTGGAACATCGTCTGCACCGTCGACGCGTTCCTGGGCTCGGGCTTCAGCCCGGCCGAGCTCATGCAATGGGTGCACCCGTCGCTGGTGGCCAACACCCAGGGCACCGGTATGGGCGGCATGTCCTCCATGCGCTCGCTGTACATCGACAACCTGCTCGGTGAGCCGCACGCCAACGACATCCTGCAGGAGGCGCTGCCGAACGTCGCACTGGCACATGTGGTGCAGAGCTACGTGGGCAGCTACGGCGGCATGATCCACCCGGTCGCCGCCTGCGCCACCGCCGCGGTCTCCGTGGAGGAGGGTGTGGACAAGATCAAGCTCGGCAAGGCCGATCTGGTGGTCGCCGGCGGGTACGACGATCTCGGCATCGAGGGCATCGTCGGCTTCGGTGACATGTCCGCCACCGCCGACTCGGCCGTCATGTCCGCCAAGGGCATCAGCGACCGCTACTTCTCCCGGGCCAACGATCGCCGCCGCGGCGGCTTCGTCGAATCGATGGGCGGCGGAACGGTATTGCTCGCCCGCGGTACGGTCGCTCGCGATATGGGTCTGCCGGTGCTCGGTGTGGTCGCGTACGCCCAGTCCTTCGCGGACGGTGTGCACACCTCCATTCCGGCCCCCGGTCTGGGCGCGCTCGGCGCGGGTCGCGGTGGGGCACAGTCCAAGCTGGCCAAGGAACTCGGCAAGCTGGGTGTGAGCGCGGACGAGGTCGCGGTGATCTCCAAGCACGACACCTCCACCGCCGCAAACGATCCCAACGAGTCCGAGCTGCACGAGCGCCTGGCCACCGCCATCGGCCGCTCGGAAGGCGCTCCGCTGTTCGTGATTTCGCAGAAGACCCTCACCGGTCACGCGAAGGGCGGCGCGGCGGCCTTCCAGATGATCGGCCTGTGCCAGGTGCTGGAGCAGGGCGTCATCCCGCCGAACCGCAGCCTGGACTGCGTCGACGAGAAGATGGCGGCGTACCCGCACCTGGTGTGGGTACGCGAGGCCATGGAGCTCGGAGATCGCTTCCCGCTCAAGGCCGGTCTGGTCACCTCGCTCGGCTTCGGCCACGTCTCGGGTCTGGTCGCCATCGTGCATCCGCAGGCCTTCATCGAGGCCCTGGATCCGGGGCTGCGCGAGGAGTACCAGCGCCGGGCCGAACAGCGTCAGCTCGCCGGCCGCCAGCGTCTCACCGAGGCCATGTGCGGTGGCGCTCCGCTCTATGAGCGCCCCGCCGATCGCCGCCTCGGCGGCGATGGCACCCCGGCCAAGAAGTCGCGGCAGCTCGAGGCCGACATGCTGCTCTCGCAGCAGGCCCGATTGGGTTCGGACGCAACCTATGTCGCCGTCCCGCCCGGACCGGCTTGCCGGTGAGACTCAGCTGGAATAGCTGAACGACCGAACAGCGGAGCCTACGGAACCGTAGGCTCCGCTGTTATGTATGTTGCAGGAATCGACTGCACTCATAAGGAATCGAGGAGTCCCACGCTGTGACAATTCTTGGCATCGGCCTGGATTTGGTTTGCATCTCCGAATTCGCCGAACAGCTGGAACGCACCGGCACCACCATGATCCGGGAGAGTTTCACCGCCGGAGAGCGGCGCTATTGCCAAGGCAAAGGCACCGATCCGGCCCGCAGCTACGCCGCCCGCTGGGCCGCGAAAGAAGCGGTCATCAAGGCGTGGGCGTCTTCTCGCTTCGCCCGCAGTCCGCAGATCGGTGACAACCCCTACCCGCTGATCGAGGTCGTGAATGACGCCTGGGGCCGCCCCAGCATCAAATTGCACGGTCTCGCAGCCGAATTCCTGCCCCGGGTGCGCGTACACCTGTCGCTGACCCATGACGGCGATACGGCGGCCGCCATGGTGGTGCTGGAGGACCCGGGTGAACTGGCCGATCTGATTCAGGGCTGATTTCTCGGCCGATACGCGCGAAAAATGGTGTGCCGCATTTCGATCGCGGCACACCGTTCGCGTTTCCCGCTCAGCCGGCGTCGGTCTCCAGGGGCGTGCGCTGCCCGCCGGTGCGCGATTCCTTCTCCGCGATCAACAGATACGCGACCATCAGGCGTTTGAGTTCGGCGACCGCGTCCTCATGGCTCAGGCCATCCTGCACCGAGAAATTCAGCATCGAGTAGACGACGTGCACCAGCACCTGCGCCATCATCGAGCGGCGGATGCGCGGGGTGCGCGGCATCAGCGAGCGCAGCATCTGCGCCACCGCCTCGGCGAACTCCTTCTCGTGGATCGCGCCGGTGGCTCGCGTCGACGGTGTGGACTGCATGGCGAGCCAGACCTCGCGCCGCGACGGATCGGTCATCCACAGATCGGCCAGGTGATCGACCAGCGAGTTCATATGGCGCAGCCAGTCCATCGACGGGATCTCGCCGTGGAAATCCGACAGCTCCTGGGAAACCGCCACCAGGTCTTGGCGATTCAGCTCGCAGACGATCACATACTTGTTCGCGAAGAACTGGTAGAGGGTGCCGATGGGGACCTCAGCGCGGGCCGCGACTTCCTCACAGGTGAACGATTCGAAGCCGACCTCGACGAGCAATTCGCGGGAGGACTGCAAGAGGGCGTCGAACTTGCGTTTGCTCCGTTCCTGCGTCGGGCGGCGACGGGGCATCAGCTCCTGCGGGTCGTCCTGCAACTCCAACGCAGGGTCCGGTCGTCGCGTCGACCTGGCTCCCGTGCGTGCTTCCACGTGCAACAGCCTAGAGGTAGCGACACTCCGATGACACGCTGCGGTAGTTCGTGTGTCCCTATGTCGTTCCGGAATAACACCCATCCGCACCGGGAGCGGTGACGAACCTTCATCGCAGCTGCTTCCCAGTTGCATGCGTTTGCACTCCTCTCGTGGGCTTCGTCCGAACAAAACCGTGCCTCGGCAAATGCGAGCACGACGACGTTGGAAGGCTGATCTGTGGTTGCTTCTGCTGTTGTTCGTTCCGCGGTGACGATCGGCGTCGCCACCGAGCGCGGCACCGTGCGCGCGGTGGCCCTCGCCGACGACGGCGATAAATTGCAGGAACGCGTGGTGCTGGAGCGCGTCGAGAAGATCACCGGCGATACCAAGGCCGATCTGGCCGCCGCGGTCGAGTTGGTGCTGGAGGAGCTCGCGGGCAAGCTCAGCCCCGATCGCGATATCGTCGGCGCGGCCGTCGCCTACCGCGATGCCGCCGAGCGCCGGGCCATCGTCACCCGGCTGGCCTCCGGACCCTGGCATGAGGCGTCGCTGGTCTCGGCCAAGGCCGCGCATCTGTTCGTCGCCCGGGCCATGACCTGGGTGGACGAATTCGACGATCTCGCCATCTGCGAGGTGGTCCCGGGTTCGCAGGCGTTCTCGCTCATCGACCCCGCCCGCTCCCGAGTGCTGGCCGCGGTCGCGCTGAACGGCGGAGCCACCAATGACGAGGCCATGCGCGCCGCCGTCACCGCCGCGTGGGATCAGTTCGACGCCGCCGGGGTGAAGCCGGACGCGGTGGTGCTGATCGGTTCCGCCGCAAGCGAACCCGCCGTGATCGCGGCCCTGGAATCGGGCTTCGGCGCACCGGTCATCCCGTGTTCGGTCGCCGCCGCCGCACCCGCCATCGGCGCGGCGCTGGCCGCCATGCCGGAGGCCGAGTACGCCGGTGAGGCCGCCGAGCGCATTCGCCGGGCGCGCGGCACCGCCGCCCTGTTCGCCGCGGCGAGTGTGCTGGCGGGTGGTCTGGTCGCCGGTGGCGTGTACGCGGCGAGCAACAACTCCAAGAGCGTGCCCGAACCCATGCTCACCGATTCGCGCGTCTCCGCGGACGCCCGGACCAATGGCGTCGAGCATCCGATCGGCGAGCCCGCTCCCGACACCGGCTCGGCCGGTGGCATGGTCCCGGGGCTGCCCGGTGATCCCACCCCGACCGATGCGGGCGCACCGTTGCTCGAGCGGCCCGCACCGGCCCCCGAGCCCGATATGGTCACCATCGATCCCGCCGCCCTCAACTGGGGCCCGACCAATCCCGATGTGGCACATTGGCGTCCGTCCAAGCCGCTGGTGAAGTCGCAGCCCGATGCCGAGCCCGCGAGCAATAACGCGGACTACATCATCCCCGCGCCCACGCATTCGGCCGCTCTCACCGATACCGGCCTCTTCGCGGGTGAACTCGCTCCGCCCGCCCTGGATTCACCGGAGTTCGGTAAGTGGTGGGACAACCACTTCCGCATGATGATGCAGTGGGCGGCAGCACAATTGGTGCCGCGCGGCGTCTGACGCCACGCGGACCGATCGAAATCGAAAGTCCCGGCCCGTTGGGGGTCGGGACTTTCGATTTCCCGACTAGACCGACAGCTCGCGCCGCAGCTTCGCCACATGGCCGGTGGCGCGCACGTTGTACTGCGCCACCTCGATCTTGCCGCTCTCATCCACCAGGAAGGTGGAGCGGATAACCCCGGTGACGGTCTTGCCGTACATCGTCTTCTCCCCGAACGCCCCGTAAGCCTGGAGCACCGTTTTATCGGGATCCGACAGCAGCGGAAAGGTGAGCCCCTCCGCATCGCGGAACTTGGCCAGCTTGGCGGGCTTATCCGGCGAAATCCCGATAACCTCCAGCCCCGCCCCATTCAATTCGGCGAGACTGTCGCGGAAATCGCACGCCTGCTTGGTGCATCCGGGCGTGCTCGCCGCCGGGTAGAAGTAGACGATCACCTTGCGACCGCGATAGTCGGCCAGGGACACCTCCTTGCCATCGGCATCGGGAAGCGTGAAGGCGGGCGCGGTGTCACCGGGACTGAGTCGATGGTTCTCGGTCATGCCGACACCGTAGTACGCCGGTCCGACGGCATGCGGACGATACACTCCAGAGCAGGTCGGCTGCCCGTGTGTGGCGAGCCGCCTCGAGACGACGGTGCCGCCCAAGCGCGGCTTTTCAGACAGGAGTGTGACGTGGCGAGAGATACCGAGGCCATCGAGCGGGAGATCGAGGCCGCACGGAGCCGGCTCGCGAACACCCTCGACGAACTCGCGGTGCGGGCCGACCCGCAGCGGTTGGCCGACAACACCAAGCAGGCGCTGGTGGCGAAGGTGAACGAGCCGAAGATCAAGTACAGCCTGATCGGCGCGGGTGTGGTCGTGGTCGGCCTGATCCTGATCAAGGTCTTCCGCTGAAGCCGGCGAGTCGAGAATGAAAAACACCCGATGCCCATGGCACCGGGTGTTTCTCGTTATGGGGATGAATCAGACGGTCGGGCAGGCCATTCCGTCACCATCGGGATCCAGGTGCGGGCCGTAGCCGGGCTCACCGCGGAACAGCGGGGCGTGCCCGGCGGCGCGAGCCTCATCGCAGTTCTTGTACGCGCCGGTGGCGGAACCGGTCTGCGCGAGGTTGGCCGAACCGGTTGCGCCGGAGCCGGTGTCGATGGCGGAGGAGCCCGTGCCGGACGAACCGGTCGGCACATCGGCGAGGGCGAGGGCGGAGGGGGCTGCAAGAATCGTCAGTCCCGCGACGCTGGCGGAGACGAGAAGCCGGCGAACGTTCATGTATTCCTCAATGTCGGCGCAGTAGGTTGGCAGCGGCCCGATTCGGCGCGGTGCCACCGCTGCCGCATGCTGCGACACGGTGGCCGGTACGGGTCCGGCCACTACAGTTACGCCGGAACGTTGCATTGTCAACCGGATGGGCTATTCATCCAGGTAAACAACTATGCGCCGAGTCGGCGGCGAGAGCTGTTCCGCCGGAACATGTCCCATTCGTCCGCTTGGAAATCCGCATCGGGTGGAGTTCCGCGCGGACCGAACCGCCGCCGGACACGATATCGGCCATTCCTGTGAAGTTGTTGCATGCCGCACTTTGTGTCCATGTCAACCAACGCCGGATACTATGTATTCATGACCCGCTGGTTGAGCGAAGAGGAACAGGCCACCTGGCAGTCCTATATCCGAATGCGCCAGCGCTTGGAAGCGGCCATCGCGGCGGGCCTGTCCCGGGACGGATTATCGACCTCGGATTACGAGGTGCTGGTGGCGCTGTCGGCGGCCGGTGGGCAATTGCGTGCCAAGGAATTGGGCGCCGAGATCTGCTGGGACAAGAGCAGACTCTCCAAACATCTTTCGCGGATGGCCGCGCGCGGACTCGTCGACCGCTGCCAGGCCGTGGACGATGCGCGCGGGCGTGAGGTGCGGCTGACCGATCAGGGGCGCGCGGCGCTCGAGACCGCCGCACCCAATCATGTGGATCTGGTGCGGCAGCTGTTCGTGGAGGATATGACCGACGCCGAGGCGCGCGCCCTGCGATCGCTCTCCGAGCGTGTGGTGCGCCGCGCCGAGCGCACCGACGTGCCCGGTATCGGCTGAACTACTTCGCCGCATCCTCCGGCTTGCGGAATTGCGCGCGCTTCCAGTCGCCGAAGGGCTCGTCGCGTTCGCGCACGGCCTCGCGGAAACCGGCTGTGGCGGCGCGCAATTGGAAGGCGTAGCCCTCGCGGGTGTGCCGGGAGATGCCGTCGAAGACGGTGCTCACCATGCCTGAATTGGCCACGCCCTGATTCAACAGCGCGCTGTTGAGGGCGAGCTTGGCCATGATCAGCTGATTTATCGGCACCAGCGAAATGCGTTGCAGCAGTTCCTCGGTGCGCTCGTCGAGATCCTCCGGGGCCGCGGATTCGATGGCCAGCCCCCATTCGGCGGCCTGCTTCCCGCTGAGGCTGTCCCCGGTGAAGAGCAGTCGTTTGGCGCGCTGATCGCCGACCCGGTGCGCCCACATGCCCGCCGCCGGGATACCCCAGGTGCGGGTGGGCGGATAGCCGAAGCGGGCGTCGTCGGCGCAGATGATCTGATCGGCGTAGAGCGCGATATCGGTGCCGCCCGCGATGGCGAAGCCGTGCACCTTGGCCACGGTCGGCTTATTGGCGTACAGCAGGCTGGCGAAGCCGCGGTTGAAGCGCGACATCATGGCGTAGTCGACCATGGGATCCCAAGTACCCCAGGGATTGTGATTCCTGGCCTGGACGACCGGATCGAGCACGGTGCCCTCGACGGGTTGCGCGCCCTCGGGCGGCGCGAAGCTGTTCTCCGCGAAGATCGACAGGTCGTAGCCGCCGCAGAAGCCCTTCCCGCGCCCGCTCAGCACGATCACGTGCACGCGCGGGTCCAGATCGGCGCGCTCCACCGCGGCCGCCAATTCGATCGGCGTATCGGAGGTGATGGCATTGCCGTGCTCGGGCCGATTGAAGGTGATGCGCGCGATGCGCCCGGTCACCTCGTAAGTCAGTGTGCGGCCGGTGATCTCGCCCTCGGGCTGCGGGCGGCCCGCGAAGAGCGAGTCGTCCCCGCCGGTCAGGTCGTCGCGCCAGGCGGCGGGCCGGGTTCCGGCGTGGTCGGCTGCGGGCTGCTCGTGATCAGACACGCAAGCAGTGAACCCCCGTTCATTTCTTGCTGTCAAGGGTTTCAGGGGTTCCAGGGGCGCACGGGCGGCTTCACCCAGAGGATCTTCTCGTCGGGATGGGCGCGCACCGCCGCCGGATGGTCCGGATGCCGTGCCGCCCACGCGTCCTTCTCCACGAGCAACTGGGCCACCACCCGCCAGGTCTCCTCGGTGCTCGGCGGATTGGTGTCCGCGGCCCGCGCCAGTTTGCGCTGCTGCGCCGGGGGCAACTCCAGCAATTCCGGGCCGGTGATACCGCGAGCCCAGGCGTACGCCGCCAATCGCCGGGCCTTGTCCTCCCGGCTGCGGCTCGCGTGATCAGAGTGCGCGTAGTCGGCCATATCGCAACTCCGCAGGTAGTCCACTATGTCCAGGCCGACCCTACCGCAGGGCGGGGACATCCCCGCCGCGCGCCCGAACCCGGCGCGGGCGCACCGGATGTGCCGCAACCCCCTGAACGGGCGGCGGCTTGCGGCTACCGTGAAACCCATGCCGGATGCCGATCTCGTCATCGACCGCGCCGACCCGCAGGAGTGGGCCACCGTCACCGAATGGGCCGCCGCCGAAGGCTGGAATCCCGGGCCGGCGGACCGGATCGCGTTCTTCGCCCAGGATCCGAAGGGGTTCTTCCTCGGGCGCGTGGACGGGGAACCGGCCTCGGCGGTCTCGGTTGTCAACTACGGCAATGATTTCGCGTTCCTGGGGTTCTACCTCGTCCGACCGGATCTACGCGGCAGAGGATTCGGTCTGGCCACCTGGAAGGCCGGGCTGGCGCACGCCGGCGGGCGGACGGTCGGGCTGGACGGTGTGCCCGATCAGCAGGACAACTATCGGCGCAGCGGCTTCGAACTCGCCTATCGCAGTGCGCGTTTCACCGGTGCGCCGCAGCTGCCGCCGCCCGATGCCAGTGTGCGCGCCCTGGCCTCGGGGGGTTTCGCCGAGGTGCGCGCCCTCGACTCCGCCTGCCTCCCGGCCGATCGCCCGGGATTCCTCGACGCCTGGCTCGGCAATCCCGGCCATCGCACGCTGGTGCGGATTGTCGATGGCTGCCTGACCGGTTACGGAACCATCCGTCCCGCAAGGGATTCCCATCGCATCGGCCCGCTCTTCGCCGATACCGAGGCCGATGCCCGTCAGCTGCTCGCGGGCCTGGCGGCGGGGGTCGAGACCCTGGCCATCGATGTCCCGTTGCATAACGACGCCGCGGTGCGCCTGGTGGAGTCCGCGGGCCTGACCCCCAGTTTCGAGACCGCTCGCATGTACACCGCCGAGCCCCGATCTCATTCCCGGGAAAAGGTTTTCGGCGTCACCACCCTCGAACTCGGCTGATCGCATCGGCCGAATCGTGAACAGGCCGCGCCGGCGGATTGATCGCGATCTCACCACGCGCAGGGCCGCACTCGCCCCGGGGTGACCACGTGCGCGAGCATATTACGAAGCTCGACCGCCGCGCCCGCCCCCAGCGTCCGCCCCCAGTGCTGGGTGAACCGCGCCAGGGCCGCATCGGCCGCACGGGTGGCCGCCCATCCCCGCTCGGTCAGCGTGACCAGCCGGGCCCGTGCGTCACTCGGATGCGGATTGCGTTCCGCGTAGCCCTTTTTCACCAGCTCCTCGACCAATTGGCTGGCCGCCTGTTTGGTCACCCCCAGATGTTCGGCGATCTCGCCCACGGTCGCCCCGTTCGGCGCCATCCGCACGAACGCGAACCCGTGACTCGGCCGGATGTCGTCGAATCCGGCCGCCACCACGCCGCGGTGAACGGCATCGGTGACCTCGGCGGCGGCCGCGAGCAGCAGTAGCGGCAAGTCCTGAGCGGTTGCGGGCATGTATGCATCTTGACACTTGACAGAGTGGTCAACAAGCTTGACCATATAGGCAAGTAAATTGACTAAATAGGAGTTGAACATGCCGGTCATCCGCACCGCCGACGTCGAATCCCATCATCTGCACGGCTCCACCTTCACCCCGCTGGTCCGGCCCGGCACCGGCAGCGCCGAACTCTGCGTCTGGCGGCTGGAGGTCCCGCCGAACACCGCAGGCGTCGCCCATCGAATTCATCGGGAAGAAGCCTTTGTTCTGCTCGCGGGGTCCATCGTCGTCACCATCGCGGGCGAGGACGGTCGGCTCATCCCCGGCGATGCCGCCGTGGCTCCCGCGGGCTCGATCATCAGCCTGACCAATCCGTCCGACGATCCCGCGACCGTCATGGTCACCGCCCCCGTCGGCTTCACGGGCGAACTCCCGGACGGCACCCTCGTCGATCCGCCCTGGGTGAACTAGCGGTCGAATATCCCGTTCAGGCGCGGGTATTCGCGTTCACCTCCCTTGGGCGCCGCGGTCCGGACCAACGGCGATACCTTCATCCGCGAGCCGAACTGATCCCGCGCATCGGGCCGGTGCTCACACCTTGATATCCAGGGCTCCGGCGACGGCACGGGTGAGGTGATCGGTGATCTCGGCGGGGGACCAGCCGCGATGCTCGGCGAGGTCGTACACGACGCGTTCGTCGAAGATGGTGATCCACAGCAGCACGGCGTAGGTGACGTCGGATTCGGGGGTTTTGCCTTCGAGGGCAAGGGCATTGAGGACGTCGGCGAGGATGTCGTGCATGGCCGTGATGGCTTCATCGCCTCGATTGAGGCGTTCGATGAAGCCGCTGCTGCTGCGGACGTAGCGGACCGCCGGACCCCACTGCATGGCCTGGTCGACCCAGGTGCGGCAGCAGCGGTGGAAGCGTTCCACGGCGTCGGCCGCGGTGCCGACCTCGGCGAACGCCTCCAGCAGTTGTTCGATGGCGCGGCGGTGGAACGCCTGCATGGCATCGTGCGGGGTGGCGAAATGCCGGTACGCGGTGGCCACGCCGACGCCCGCCTCGGCGGCCAGCTCGGGTATCGAAAAGCCGATCCGACCGGCGCGCAGCAGTTTGCGGACCGCGTCGACCAGCAGCACTCGGCTGCGCTGGGCATCGCTGCGGGTGTTCACGGGCACACCTCCATCCTGGCCGAAGGGGTGGGCCGCCGGAGCGGGTAGGCCGAAAACCGTACGGCAATTCGCTCGCTGAGTAGAGAAGTTCTTCTCAGTTGTCTATTCTCAAACCGAGAAGATCTCCTCACTTGGAGGCTTGATGAGGGCAGCGGTTCCGGGCGCGCTCCTGGTGCTGATCATGGCGCAGCCCAACCTGGCGACCGGCATGATGCCGTACTACCGGCATGCCTGGGCGCTGGCGCCGCTGCTCATCACGGTGATCTTCGCGGCCTATCTGATCGCGCTCACCCCGACGCTGTCGCTGCTCGGGACACCGTCGTCCAGTGCGTCCTGGTGGTGGCGGATCGGCGTCGGCAGCGGCTTCGGCGTGGCGGCGGATTGCGCTATGGCGCTGGCGCATTCGCCCTGGCTCGCCTGTGCGGCGCGGATCTGCGCCGGGCTATCGGTCGGACTGGTCACCGGATCGCTGGCGGGTTTGATACTGCAACGCCGGGGCGAGGGCGGGCGTACCGCCATGGCCAGCGCGACCGTATTCGGTTCCGCCCTGGGCACATTCGCGGCGGCGGCGCTGGCGCAGTATCTGCCCGCGCCCGGGGTCACCGTCTACCTGGTGCACGCGGTCGTGCTCGGAAGCGTTGCGTTGCTGCTGCTCTCGGATCGCGCCGTGCGGCCCGCCGTCGCGCAGCGCGCGACGCCGTCCGCGCCGATATCGCATGAGCCCGCGCCGGTGGGATATCTCGTCGGAATCGCGGCCTGGGTGTCGGCCGGGCTGGTGGTCGCACTGCTGCCGAGTTACGGTGCGGCGCTGCTGGGTACGGCCGATCTCGTGCTGTTGGCGTTGCCGGTCACGCTGTACCTGGTCGCGGCGTGGGTCGCACAGCGCGCACTGGCGGTGAATGCGCTACCCGCGGAACCGGTCGCGGCGCAGCTGATCATTCTCGTGGGCATCGCGATCGCCGCGGCCGTCGCATGGCTACCGAGTCTGCCGCTGCTACTCGCGGGCGGGCTGATCGCGGGCTGCGGGCAGGGCATCGCCTACCGGTCCGGCCTCCGAATCGTCAGTGCCGCAACAGCTCCCGATCAGCATGCCCGGGTTGCCGCGCGCTTCGCCGCCGTCGCCTACCTGTGCGCAGCGGTCGCCACCGTCGGCTTCGGCGTGGTCGCCACCGTCCTGTCGATGCGGGCCGCGGTACCGGCCGCCATCGTCGTTCTGGCCGTCATCGCGACGGCCACCACACTCGTCCGCCGGCGCGCAACGGCGCGCGCCGCGGACTCCCTATTCGCTGCACGGACTTCGACAATCGCATAACCCCGAGAACGCGCACGCAATTGCTGGGCGCGCGCTATTGGCATGCCTGAAAAATTGTATGCCACAATATATTCGGAGAATTCGCGAAACGGATTCGTTACCTGCGTTCACCGGGACACAAACTTCGGTTGGTTCACTGAATATCGAAGAACCAAATACATTCCCATCGAATGGATTTCAGTCATGGCAGCACCCACTAGGGTCGAACCCACCACGACACCGCGGATCAACCCTTTCCGAGTACGCGGCGCGGAGGCCGCCCTCGCCTCCTCCGAGTCCACCGCCGGTGCGCTCAAACGCACCCTGGGCCGCACCGATCTGATTGCCATGGGGGTGGGCACGATTGTCGGCGCGGGCATCTTCGTCACCACCGGTATTGCCGCGGCCACCAAGGCCGGACCCTCGATCGTGCTGTCATTCCTGCTGGCCGGGGCCATCTGCGTATTGGTGGCACTGTGCTACAGCGAGCTGGCGTCGATGACGCCGGTCTCCGGCAGCGCCTACACCTACACCTACTCGACCATGGGGGAGGTGCCCGCATTCCTGGTCGGCTGGAATCTCCTGCTCGAATACGCGGTGGCCACGGCGGCGATCGCGATCGGCTGGTCCGGATTGTTCGGGGCGGCTTTGAATTCGCTGTTCGATATCGGCCTGCCGAAGGCGATATCGGCGAGTCCGAGCGCCGGGGGAGTGGTTGATCTGCCCGCTATGGTGATTGTCGGACTCATTGTCGCGGTATTGGTTTTCGAGGTGAAGATCGCGGCGGCCGTCGTGAAAACATTGGTGGCACTGACCATTGCGGTACTCGTGGTGGTGGTAGCTGTCGGTGCGCCACATGTGCATGCCGATAATTGGACGCCTTTCCTACCGTTCGGTGTCAATGGCATTGCCGCCGGTGCGGCCCTGGCGTTCTTCGCCTATCTCGGCTTCGATGTCGTGGCCACCTCGGCCGAGGAGACCCGGGATCCGCGCCGCGATCTGCCCTGGGGCATTATCGGCTCGGTCGTCATCGCGACCGTGCTGTACATCGCCGTGAGCGCCGTATTGATCGGTGTCGCACCGTATTCCAGCCTGAACAACTCCGCGCCGGTGGCGACGGCGCTGGCCGCGATCGGGGCCGGGTGGATCGGCAAGGTGATCCTGGTGGCCTCGGTGCTCGCCCTGACCAAGGGGCTGCTGATGGTGTTCTACGGTCAGACGCGACTGCTGTTCGCCATGAGCCGCGATGGGCTCATCCCGAAGGCACTGTGCCGCACGGGTTCTCGAGGGGTGCCCGTGCGCCTGAGTCTGCTGCTCGGTGTGGTGATCGCCGCCATCGCGGGCCTGACCCCGATCGGCACCGTGGCCGAACTGGTGAATATCGGCGCGCTCTTCGCCTTCCTCATCGTGGCCCTGGGCGTCCTGATCCTGCGCCGCACCGATCCCGAGCGGGCGCGCCCATTCCGCACCCCGCTCATGCCGCTGGTGCCGCTGCTGGCGATCGCCGGATGCGTCTGGCTGGCAACCACGTTCGAGGCACTGACCTGGTTGCGCTTCGTAGTCTGGAGTGCGGTCGGCATCGTCCTCTATCTCGCCTACGGCCGCCGTCACTCGGTCGTCGCGGGAGGTGCCGCGTGACCGCCCAGCTGGACAGCTTCTATCCCACCCAGGTCGCCTTCGGCACCCTCGACGAGATCCACCGCGCCGCCGTGACGGCACTGACCCCCGAGGTCCTGGATTTCGTGGAAGGCGGTGCGGGCAAGGAGATCACGCTGCGCGGCAATCTCGCGGCCTTCGACCGCTGGCGGGTCCTGCCCGAACCGATGAGTGGGGTGGCCGCACCGTCGACCCGTACCGAGCTGCTCGGGCTGCGACTCGAAACCCCCATTCTCACAGCGCCTTTCGGCGGGGACGCGATGTTCCATCCGGACGGCCATCTCGCCGTCGCCCGCGCCGCCGAACAGTACGGTGCGCTCTCGATCGTGCCCGAGGCCGGAACCTTCTCCTATGAGCAGGTGCGTAGGGCCGCACCGCGTGCGGCGCGCATCGCACAGCTGCATCCGTTCGCCCATGCCACCGGTGTGGCGGAGCGGGTGCGGCGAGCGGGGTTCGACGCGCTCTGCGTCACCGTGGACTGCCCCGTGGGCGGCTTCCGCACCCGCAATATGGCCAATCGTTTCGATCCGGATCAGCGCCTGTTCGCGGGCAATCTCACCGGCGAGAACGGTGCGCCCGGTGTCGCCGAGATCTTCGGTCAGCTGCTCAAACAGGGCGGCTCGGTGTGGAGTTGGGCTGAACTCGCCGATGCCGCGGCCGATTTCGGGCTGCCGTGGATGGCGAAGGGCATTCTCACCCCGGTCGCCGCCGAACGCGCGCTCGCGATCGGCGCCTCAGCCCTGGTGGTCTCCAACCACGGTGGCCGCCAGCTGGATCCGGCCCCGGCCAGTCTGGAAGTGCTACCGGCCATTCGGGCCGCGGTCGGGCCGGAGCTGCCGATCCTGTTGGACAGCGGGGTGCGCACCGGTAGCGACGTCTATCTGGCGCTGGCGCTGGGCGCGGACGCGGTGATCATCGGCCGCTCCGCCATCTACGGCCTGGCGGCGGCGGGCGCGCCCGGGGTGGGCCGGGTGCTGGAGTTGCTCACCGAGGAGCTGCGCACGCTGATGATCCTCTCCGGGGCGGGCTCGATCGACGATATCGACGGCGGCCGGGTAGTGCGAGCCGCCCCATGACCCTGTTCCCTACCGCGCGTACGGGTGCCGGACTGGTATTCACCTCCGGCCTCGCCGCCATCGATCCGACCACCATGACCGTCTCCGTCACCGACTTCCACGCTCAGGCCGCCGCGGTCTTCGACCAACTCGACGCCGCGCTCCTGGAATTCGGTAGCTCCCGCGATCGGGTCCTCAAACTGGATTGCTTTCTGGCCGAACGACAGTGGTTCCCGGCGTGGAACACCGCATTCAGCACCTATTTCACGACAGCCGCACCGGCGCGGACCACGACCATCACCACCCTGCCCATAGAGGGGCTGCTCATCGAAGTCCAGGCGATCGCCGTCGCCGAGTCTCGAGGAAGATCATCATGACCGCAGTGACACCGCTCGTGCATTCCCATACCGCCCTCGGTGATTTCACCATCCGCGACGTCATCGAGGGCCAGACCGCCGGACAGCTCATTGTCGCGGCCGACGACTGGGGTTGGTGGACAACCCTTTTGGGCGGCGACACCATTGCGCCCAGCACCGGCATCCAGCAGACCGTCGCGGTCGGCCTGGTGCGCGCCGGATTCCTGATCCGGCGCGGGCACCGCTACCACCTCACGCACACCGGCCACGATGTCGGCAAGAATCGCGGTTTCGTGCGCTGTGCGGTGCGCGGCTGGGAGCCCACTTTCCGCCAGCTGTCCGCCGCCGCCCACGACGAATACATCCCGGCCGCAACCGAACCCGGTGAGGTGGCCCGTGCCTGCACCGATATCGCCCGACGCCGCCCGGAGATCTTCGCGACCATCGGCGCGGCCATCGCCGCCGACACACCCGGCCGCACCATCGATCTGGGCTGTGCCGACGCCGGACGCCTCCAGGCCCTGGCCGGACTGGCCCCGGCGGAGGAATTCCTGGGCGTCGACATCGAAGACGAGGTGATTGCCACTGCCACAGCCGAACTCGCCCACCTGGGCCTGTCCGACCGCATCACCCTGCTGGCGGGTTCGGTGCAACCCGAATCCGATCCGCCCGCCTGGCTGGAGATCGTCGACCGCGAGACCGTCACCACGGCCATGTCCTTCTTCCTGCTCCACCAACTGGCCAGCGACGGCGACGGCATCGCCGCCGTCCTGCGCGGCTGGATGGAATGGTTCCCCAATATGCGCCGCCTGGTCATCGGCGACGGGTATCTACTGCAAGCCGACCACTGGACCCAACAGCCCTGGTTCTCCCCGACCTACGAGATCTACCACACCATCACCGGCGTCCAACTCTGGACGCAACACGAATACGAACGCGCCTTCGCCGAACTCGGCTGGACGGTCACCCGCCGCATGGAGGACCACACCATGCTCGTCACCACCATTCTCGAACGCGATTGATCAATCACCCGCGTACGCGGAAAAGGCCCTGACAGTTGGACTGTCGGGGCCTTTTCGGGTGTCAGATCAGGGCTGCACGGTGACCTTGATACCCGTTCCGCTCTCCACGATCGTGAAGGCGTCGAGCACATCCGCCAGCGGGATGTGATGGGTGATGAGATCCTTGACCGGAACCTGTTCCGTCGCAATGTATTCGAGGGCGCGCCGGTTGTGCTCCGGCGCGGATCCATTGGCGCCGTGGATATGCAGCTGGCGGTAGTGCACCACATTCGAATCGCAGGTGATGACGGGGTTGGTCTTGGGCAGGCCGCCGAAGAAGGAGATGCGCCCGTTGCGTGCGGCCATGGCGATGGCCTGTTCCTGGGTGATATTCGCGGCGGTCGCGGTAATGATCACATCGGCGCCACGACCACCGGTCAGCTCCATGACCCGCGCCACGGGATCGACCTCGGCGGCATTGATCACCTCGTCGGGCTCGACCGCGTCTGCCGAGAGAGCCAATCGCTGGGCATTGACGTCGACGAGATAGACGGGCCCGCAACGATGTACGCCGCGCGCGATGCGAATGTGCATACAGCCGATCGGCCCCGCGCCGAAGATGACGACGGTGTCGCTCGCCTCGATGCCGAGCAACTCCTGTGCGTTGATCGCGCAGGCGAGCGGTTCGGCCGCCGAAGCCTCGTCGTATCCGACATTGTCGGGGACGCGGTTGAGACCGTCGACCCGCAGCACCTGACTGGGCACGATCATGTACTCTGCGAAGCCGCCGTCGTACTGATATCCCACCGAAGTCTGGTTCTGGCACACCGCCATCCAGCCGCGATCGCATTCGTAGCATTTGCCGCAGGGCACGGCGGCGATGACCTGCGCGCGATCGCCGATTCGCCACTGCGCGCCGTACAGCTCGTTCACCGCCGCGCCGACCTCGACCACCTCACCGGCGATCTCATGCCCGAGTGTGCGTGGGGGAGTGAGGTTCTGGTGACCGTTGTGCCGAATCTTGACGTCGGTTCCGCAGGTCGAGCAGTTCCGCACACGCAGCTTGATCTCATCCGCACCGCATGCGGGCTCGGCGATGTCCTCGAGGCGGATGTCCTCGGGTGCGTAGTAGCGCAGAGCCTTCATGGGGCTGTATTCCTTCCGCCGTTTGCTTCCAGCTGAGTCGCTCGAAGTCCACCGTATCGGTCATGCGGGCGTAAAGCCACATGAATTTGTGCCCATTTATGCCCGATCTCTTGTCATTGTGCCCGATTGTGCGGTCTACTACAACAAGAGATGTGGCCGGGGTCACATGCGCGGTCGAGTTGTTCAGAGGAAGTCATATGTCTATCTCCCCACCGGCCACCCGTGGCGGCGCACGCGTGCGCGTACAGCGGGTCGGTACATTCCTGTCCGGCATGGTCATGCCGAATATCGGCGCCTTCATCGCCTGGGGCCTGCTCACGGCCCTGTTCATCGAGAAGGGCTGGATTCGGTCCCTCACCGATCAATGGGGTGAGGGCAGCTGGGTCGCCCATATCGGCGGCTGGGGCGACTACTCCAGCGGCGGCATCGTCGCCCCGACCATCACCTATCTGCTGCCGATCCTGATCGGCGCGACCGGCGGCCGCATGGTCTACGACACCCGCGGCGCGGTCGTGGGCGCGATCGCCACCATGGGCGTGATCGCGGGAGCGGACGTACCCATGTTCATGGGCGCGATGATCATGGGCCCATTCGGAGGCTGGCTCATCAAGAGGCTGGATGCCCTGTGGGAGGGCAAGATTCGCCCCGGCTTCGAAATGCTGGTGAACAATTTCTCGGCGGGCATCGCCGGTGCGGCGCTGGCGGTCGTCGGCTTCTTCGGCGTCGGCCCGCTGGTGTCGGCGTTCAGCCGGTTCGCCAGCAATGTCGTGAACTTCCTGGTGAATCATGATCTGCTGCCGCTGACTTCGATCTTCATCGAACCGGCGAAGGTGCTGTTCCTCAACAACGCGGTCAACCATGGCATCCTGACACCGCTGGGCACCAATCAGGCTGCGGCCAACGGGAAGTCGATTCTGTTTCTGCTGGAGGCCAATCCGGGTCCTGGTCTCGGACTGCTGATGGCGTTCGCCCTGTTCGGCAAGGGCGCGGCGAAACTGTCGGCGCCGGGCGCGATCATCATCCACTTCCTCGGCGGTATTCACGAGATCTACTTCCCCTACGTCCTGATGAAGCCGAAGTTGATCCTGGCCACCATCGCCGGCGGTATGACCGGTGTCCTGATCAATGTGGTGTTCGGTTCCGGGCTGCGCGCACCGGCCGCGCCCGGTTCCATCATCGCGGTGTACGCGCAGACCGCTAGCGACAGCTATCTCGGGGTGACGCTGTCCGTAATCGGTGCTGCGGGAGTGTCCTTCGCGGTCGCCGCGGTGCTGCTGCGGACCGACCGCGGCGCGGACGAACCGGATCTGGCCGGAGCCACCGCCGCCATGGAGGCGCTCAAGGGCGGGAGTTCCATCGCCTCCGCCGCGCTCGTTCCCGCGGGGAGCTCCGCGCGCACGGCCACCCTGGCGGTCCCGGCGACGATCTCCACCATCGTCTTCGCCTGTGATGCCGGAATGGGATCCTCCGCGATGGGAGCCTCGGTGTTGCGCAAGAGGATTCGGGACGCGGGGTTCACCGAGGTGAGCGTGGTCAACAAGGCGATCGCGAACCTCGCCGATACCTACGACCTCGTCGTCACCCATACCGATCTGGCCGAGCGGGCGCGCGAACGGACACCGTCCGCCATTCATGTCTCGGTCGACGATTTCATGAACAGCCCCGAGTACAACGAGATCGTGGGATTGATCGGCCGTGCGAACGGTGCCAATGGACCGGAAGCGACGGAGCCGGATCTACCGTTGCCTGCCGAGCCTGAAACTCCAGATCCTGCAGCCGATTCGGGGGACGCCATGCTCACCCTCGATTCGATCGTGTTGACCGGCAGTGCCAGGACCAGCGCCGACGCCATAGACGAGGCGGGGCGACTGCTGGTCGCGGCGGGAGCGGTCGACGGGCATTACATCGAGGCCATGCATGAACGGGAGCGGTCGGTCTCGACGTATATGGGCAATGGACTCGCCATCCCGCACGGCACGAACGCGGCGAAGGCGAGCATTCGCCGGACCGGGATCTCGGTCGTGCGCTATCCGGAGACCATCGACTGGAAGGGTAAGCCGGTCGAATTCGTCATCGGCATCGCCGGGGCCGGGGACGACCATCTGACGCTGCTGAGCCGCATCGCCCAGGTGTTCGTCGACAAGGAGAAGGTCACGCGTCTGCGCGCCGCCCGGACGCCGGGGGAGATCCAGGCGGTTCTCGGCAACGGTCGCTGAATTCTGCTGCGGCGGACGCCTTACGTGCGAATGGACCTGGCCCCGGCGGGCCAGGTCCACCGACTTGCCGTCAGAGCCGGATGATCTCCGCGACGGCGCGGCGTGCGGCGTGCGGATCCGTCGTCGCCAGCGCGGCCACGGCGGCGCGGCGGCAGTCGTCCATGGTGACGGCGGCCAATGCCGCCCCGACCGCGGCG
>NZ_BDAW01000099.1 GCF_001625085.1 Nocardia acidivorans NBRC 108247 | reverse complement strand
CTCGGGCGCGGAGCGGCTGAACATCAAGCCGCAGGTCGACCTGTGGACGTTCAAGGAGTCCGGCAAGTCGATCATCGTGCTCTCGGAGGGCCGCCTGCTCAACCTGGGCAACGCCACCGGCCACCCGTCGTTCGTGATGTCGAACTCGTTCTCCAACCAAGTGATCGCCCAGATCGAACTCTGGACCAAGCCCGAGGAGTACGACAACGAGGTCTACCGCCTCCCCAAGCACCTCGACGAGAAGGTCGCCAAGATCCACGTCGAGGCCCTGGGCGGCACCCTGACCAAGCTCACCAAGGACCAGGCCGAGTACATCGGCGTGGACGTCGAGGGCCCCTACAAGCCCGACCACTACCGCTACTGAGCTCGAATCTGCTGTACGCAGCCGTGTCTGTAACAGCACATGAGTGGCCTTGTTGTTTATTACTGCCTGTTAAGGGAGCAAACTGTGAGTAAGTTTGGAAGTCGACTCTTCACCAGTGAGTCGGTCACAGAAGGTCATCCCGACAAGATCTGTGATGCGATAAGTGATGCGATTCTCGATGCATTGCTGACTGCGGATCCGTACAGCCGTGTCGCGGTGGAGACCCTGGTTACCACAGGCCAGGTGCATGTCGCGGGGGAGGTGACCACGAATGCGCATATCGAGATTCCGCGTATCGTTCGCGATAAGATCGTGGAAATCGGGTACGACTCCTCGCACAAGGGCTTCGATGGAAATTCCTGTGGTGTGAACATCGCCATCGGATCGCAAAGCCCTGATATCGCGCAAGGGGTCGATCATTCACACGATGTTCGTGTGGAAGGCAGCAGCCTTGACGACGAGATCGAGCGCCAGGGTGCCGGAGATCAGGGTCTGATGTTCGGCTACGCCACCAGCGAGACACCGGAGTTGATGCCGTTACCGATCGCACTCGCGCATCGTCTTTCTCGCCGGTTGACTGAGACCCGTAAGACGGGCCTACTTCCGTACCTGCGCCCCGATGGTAAGACTCAGGTCACCATCGAGTATCAGGGCGACATACCAGTCCGCCTCGACACGGTTGTCATCGCTACCCAGCACGCCTCCGATGTCGATCTGCCCAACATGCTGACCCCGGATGTGCGCCGCCATGTACTTGACAACGTCCTCGCCGATTTGGGCCTACCAACCTTGGGCACCTCCACCGTGCGGTTGCTTGTGAATCCGACAGGCCGTTTTGTTCTCGGTGGGCCGATGGGCGACGCAGGCTTGACCGGTCGCAAGATCATTGTCGATACCTATGGTGGCTACGCGCGCCACGGTGGGGGCGCGTTCTCCGGCAAAGATCCATCAAAGGTGGACCGCTCGGCGGCCTAAGCAATGCGCTGGGTTGCCAAGAATGCAGTGGCAGCGGGGCTGGCGGACCGTGTCGAGGTTCAAGTCGCCTACGCCATCGGCAAGTCCGCTCCGGTGGGGTTGTTCGTGGAGACCTTCGGCACCGAGCATGTAGCTCCTGAGGTAGTCAGCAAGGCTATTGCCGAGGTCTTCGACCTGCGCCCCGCCGCCATTATTCGTGATCTGGACCTGCTGCGTCCGATCTACGGCCCTACTGCGGCGTATGGACACTTCGGGCGCACCGACATCGATCTGCCATGGGAGCGCATCGACCGCGTAGAAGAATTGCGGAGCCTAACTGGCCTGTAACTGCTGAACATCCCCGCGGCGACGCGCGGTGACATGAGTGGTGTCGGCGCTCACAGGCCATGCGGTTGAATCGCTGGCGTCACAGCGTCGGAAGGCGCCTATCCTCGATCGCGGCGAACAGTCATCGATCACGCCACACGCGACGAAACCGCTGATCCTGGTGGGAAATTTGGCATCAAATTTCGCATCACGACGAAACGCAACCACTCGATAAAGGTGGGACCACACGGACCCTGCGGACGACTCGAATTCCGCCGACCAGTAGAAACAGGATGCGGCGAAACATCCAGGACCGTTTCCTGTTGGCTCATAACCTAGAGGTCGCGGGGTTCGAGGCTGCCGCGGCCACTCACCGTGGTCGGCCGTGGCTGTCTCGGCGGGGGACTCCACGGCGTTCGAGTGCTGTCATCACCGTGGTGTGGGCGACGTCGAGCCGGCTTGCGATGCGGGCGAGAGACTGACCGTCTCGATAGCAGGCGAGGGCATGGTCGATCTCTTGGTCGGTGAGCCGTCGCTGCTGTCGGATGGCGGCGCCGCTTGTCCGGAGGATTTTCAGGACGCTGCCTTTGCCGAGCCCGTACTCGGTGGCGAGCCGGTTGGCGCTCGAGCCCGCCTCGTAAGCGGTGACGATCGCGGCCCGTTGCGTTTCAGTGAGGCGGCGTGCGAGAGCCCGTGTCTGCGGCGGGTTCCGGACTGTCTCGAGTTTTCGCTGTTCAGAGGCTTGTTCGCGAAGTCGCTCGAGCGTGGAAGTTAGGGTGCCCTGGTTCGAGTAAGCTCGCATAAGGTCCACTTCGAAGAACGGGCTCGGCGGAATTCGCCGAGCCCGTGCCTTATATACCCGGCGTTCAGCCCGGGATCTGGGCTCCGATGGCTGCCTCGGCGCCCGCGCCCAGGCTGGCGCCGATGACACCGCCCGCCGCGCCGCCGATTCCGATGCCGATGACCACGCCGACGGGGCAGACCGGGGCGACTACGGCGCAGCCTGCGCTGCCGCCGATGAGGGCGCCGATGCCCGCGCCGACCACGCCGCCGACGACGGTGCCGATCTGTTCACCGGCGAGGGATTGGGTCTGGCCTGCGGCGACGGGTTGGACGGCGATGGGTTCGTAGGTGGGGGTCTCCGCCTGTGCGATACCCGCGCCGGTGCCGATGAGTGCGGTGGTGATGGCCGCGGCCGCAGCTATTGTGCGAATCATGGTGTCCTCCTGGATATTTCCCCCAAAGCAACGATTGTGCTCCGATAACTCGATGTTGATGGGGAATCGGCGGAGAATTCGCGGCGGGATGCTTCCGGTCAGTGGTGTTGTGGCCGAGGCGCATTCGCGGCTCGGTTAGGGTCGGAGGGGTGTAGCCGGTCGAGTGCAATGATCGGCATGGTGAGAAATATAGGGGCGCAGTGAATTCTGGATTCGTCGCGGTGGCGTTGCCGATCGCGCTGGGTGTGATCATGTTCGGGCTGGGGCTGTCGCTGACCCCGGCCGATTTCACCAGGGTGGCCGGGCAGCCGAAGGCGGTGTTGATCGCGCTGGCCTGCCAGATGGTCGTATTGCCGCTGGTGGCTTTCGGTTTGGTCACCCTGCTCGATCTGGCTCCGCTCGCCGCGATCGGATTGATGCTGTTGGCGGCCTCGCCCGGTGGTGCGACGGCGAATCTCTTCAGTCATCTGTTCCGCGGCGATGTCGCGCTGAATGTCTCACTCACCGCGGTCAATTCGATCATCTCGGTGGTGACGGTGCCGCTGATCACGAACGCCGCGATCGACCACTTCGGCCCCGATGACGGTCCGGGTTCGCTGGGCGTGCAGTTCGGCAAGGCCGTGCAGGTCTTCGCCATGGTCTTGATTCCGGTGGCGATCGGTATGACGGTGCGCGCCGTGGGTCCCGCCTTCGCCGATCGTATGGATCGCCCGGTGCGCATCGCCTCCGCGCTGCTGCTGGTGTTCGTGGTGCTCGGCGCGGTGCTGTCGAACAGGTCGGATATCACCGGTGATCTGCCCCGCATCGGTGCGGCGGCCGCCCTGTTGTGCGCGATCAGCCTGACGGTCGGTTACTGGTTGCCCCGACTGCTCGGTGTCGCCGATCGCCAGGCCGTCGCCTGTTCGATGGAGGTCGGCATCCACAACAGCGCGATCGCCATCACCATCGCGATCAGCATTCTGGACAGCACCGAGATCGCGGTTCCGGCGGCCGTGTACGCGGTCTTCATGTCCCCGTTCGCCGCCGCCTTCGGCTGGCTCATCAGCCGCCGGCTGCGTATGAATGCAGATAATCCGCAACAAAACTATGATGTGCGGTATGACCGCTCTGGCACCCGTTCGGACCGAACGTGACCTGTCCTTCCTGCTCGACCGCACCAGTCATGTGCTGCGCTCGCGGATGTCCGCCGCGCTCGCGGAGATCGGCCTGACGGCTCGTATGCACTGCGTCCTGGTGCACGCTCTCGAAGAGGAGCGCACCCAGGCGCAGCTCGCCGAACTCGGGGATATGGACAAGACCACAATGGTGGTGACCGTCGACGCCCTGGAGAAGGCCGGGCTGGCCGAGCGCCGCCCGTCGAGCACCGATCGCCGCGCACGCATCATCGCGGTCACTCCCGAGGGTGCCGAGCTCGCCGCTCGCAGTCAGAGGATTGTGGACGGCGTGCATCGCGATGCCCTGCATTCGCTGCCCAAGGGTGAGCGCGAGGCGCTGCTGAAGGCATTGAATCACCTGGTGGAAGGGCATCTTTCGGCGACCGCGGAGGCATCCACGGCCCGCCGCGCCAGGCAGTGATCCGCCCGCCACCGCAAAAAGTCCGTTAGAGATTGTCTGCAACGGAACTATCTAGTACGGTCTCTCTTGTCGGTTCTAACAGGAGAAGACCATGACAGCGTCCAAAAGTCTTGCCCTCGCGGTGCTTTCCGCCGCGACGTTGATGACCATCCTCGATGGCAGCATCGTCACGGTGGCCATGCCCGCGATCCAGCGGGACCTCGGCTTCACCCCCGCCGGTTTGAGCTGGACCGTCAACGCGTACCTGATCGCCTTCGGCGGCCTGTTGCTGCTGGCGGGCCGCTTCGGCGATCTGATCGGCCGCAAGAAGATGTTCCTGACCGGCAATATCGTCTTCACCGCCGCCTCACTGCTGGCGGGTGCGGCGAACAGCCCGGCCATGCTGGTCGCGGCCCGCTTCCTGCAGGGCGTGGGCAGTGCGATCGCCTCGGCGGTGGTGCTCGGCATTCTGGTCACCATGTTCACCGAGAAGGCCGAGCGCGCCAAGGCCATCGGCATCTTCAGCTTCACCGGTGCGGCCGGGGCCTCCATCGGCCAGGTGCTCGGCGGTGTGCTGACCGATGCGCTGAGCTGGCACTGGATCTTCCTCATCAATGTGCCGATCGGTGTGGTCACCGTGGCGCTCGCGGTGAAGGCGCTGCCGTCCGATCGCGGTCTGGGTCTGGCCGCCGGAGCGGACGCGCTGGGCGCACTGCTGGTGACCGCGGGTCTCATGCTGGGCATCTACACCGTGGTGAAGATCGAGGAGTACAGCTGGCTGTCGGTGCACACCCTCGGCCTGGGCGCGCTCTCGCTGATGCTGCTGGCGGGCTTCGTAATCCGTCAGGCCACCGCCGCGACCCCGCTGCTGCCGCTGCGAATCTTCCGTTCCCGCAATGTCTCCGGCGCGAATGTGGTGCAGATGCTCACCCTGTCGGCCATGTTCGCCTTCCAGATCATCGTGGCCCTGTACATGCAGAAGGTGCTCGGCTACTCGGCGCTGCGGACCGGACTGGCCATGCTGCCCGCGGCCGTCGCCATCGGCGGGGTGTCGCTGTTCATCTCCGCACGGCTGATCACCCGCTTCGGTGAGCGGACCGTCCTGATCGCCGGCCTGGTGCTGCTGCTGGCCGGAATGGCCTGGCTGACAAGGCTTCCGGTGCACGCCGCGTACGTCCCCGATCTGCTCCCCATGATGGTGCTGATCGCCGGTGGCGGTCTGGTGCTGCCCGCGCTGACCAATCTGGGCATGTCGGCCGCCCGCGCCGATGACGCCGGACTCGCCTCGGGCCTGTTCAACACCACCCAGCAGGTGGGCATGGCCATCGGTATCGCGGTGCTCTCCACCCTGGCGGCCTCCGAGACCGGCATTCGGCTCACGGCGGGCGCCACCGAGGCCGCGGCCCTGACCGACGGCTACCGCCTCGCCTTCCTGGTGGCGACCGGAGTCCTGGCCGTCGCGCTGCTCATCACCGTCACGGTGCTGCGGCGGCCCAGTGCCGCAACCGATTCCGCCTCGGCGGAGGCAATGGCCCTGGCCGCCTGACCTACGACACCTGAAAACGCTTCGGGCCCGGCGAGTTTCGCCGGGGCCGAAACGCGTGTACATGCGATCAGATGGTATTCATCCAATCCAGCACGGCGGCATGGTAATCGCCGGTATTGCGTGCGCGATTCACCGAATGCCCGCTGCCGGCAGAACGAAGGCGCGGAAGCGTGTGGCGGGGGCGTAGTACTGTGCCTCGGCCCGCTACCTCCCCGAACGCGTCGACCTGCGGCGCGCCCTCGCCCGGCACATCACCGATCTCAGCACCGAGGCCTCCGGATCATCGACCACGTACGCCGCACCCGAGGCCAGGAGCTTGTCGACGAGTTCGACCACCTCCTGCCCCGATTCGATCGCGCCGATGTAGTGCGCGGGCGGCACCATCCGCAGCGCCGCCCATCGGTCGCGCGGAACCCTCGACGGCACCCACTTCGCGGCCCTGCGCCGCGTGGTCGGGGGTCAGTTCGCCCTCGGCCCGATCCTGCTGTTCGTCTACACCGAACCCACCCTCGCCGGTGACACCGCGCTCTGGGAGGAATTGGCGAGCGGTGAGGACGCGGTCGACGCCGTCCTGATCCGGGTCGCCGAGTCCACCGGCGCGACGCTGCCGTTCTCCTGGCAGCGCCGCACCTTCGGCGCCCTGCTGTACGCCGGATGGGAGGCCGCCAAACAGGAGGGTCCCGCCCGCCACGAACTGGTCGACGCCATGACCAGCCTCACCCACGGCGTCTTCGTCGAATCCGCCCCGGCCTGACACCCGTCGCCCGCGATGTGCTGAAAACACTTGCGGCACGGCGGCTGTACACAGACACTCACGGGGGGAGGGAGTGCGGATGGAGACAGCTTTATTCGGTGGGCCGAGCGTTCAGCAGTGGCGCGCGGACGATTTCGGCCTGTTGCCGGACGATGCCACCTGGCTCGGGCAGTTGGGCTTCGATCCGCCCACCATGATTCGGTCCAGGCTCACCGAAATGCTGCGCGAGCGCATCTGGCGGACCGAGGTCGATTGGGTCGAGATCACCGACCGCCCACGCCAATTCACCGCCGGGCGGCATGACGGCGACACCACCTTCACGGTGACCCGGGTGGGAATCGTGATCGCCATGTCCATGGCCGTGCACTCACCGGGGCGGCGGCGGCAGGTGCTGCGCGGTGTGTTCACGTTCGTCATGACCGGTATGGGGGAGGGACAGACGCCCCGCGAGCGCACCTGGCTCGATCTGGATTCGACATTGAGTCAGGCCGAGCGGGAACTGAGATCGCGGATGTTCCGCCGCTGATCTGATCCCGGATCGGCGCCGCCGGGCGGGCTATCGTGGAAGCCGTGGGTGTCATCGGCGAATTGTTCCCGGGTAAGAAGCTGACCGACGAGGGCAGCGAGGACAGCGACGGTCAGGAACATCGGCCGCGGCTCGAACTCGACCTCGATGCCGGGGTGGTGCGCTTGTCCGGTCCGGCGAAACCAATTGACCGATCGCAGGAGTGATTGCCGCCGAGCAGTGCCGCGATATCGGTGCTCGCGGTGGCGGCGTTCTGTAGATACCAGCGCTCGGCATCGGGCGGCTGCGCGGTCGGATTCAGGCATACGATCTTGTCGGCATAGGGCGCGAGGCCGCCGAGCGCACGCCGAGCGCCCACCGGCACCGCGATGGCGATGCGGATCGCGCCGTGCACCCGCGCCATCCGGCAGCCGTCGCGCAACACCGCGGCATCGTTCAGGCAGTCGTCGACCATGACCACGGTGCGATCGCGCAGGTCCGCCCGTTTGCGATCGCCGCGATAGCTGAAGGCATTGTGCCGCAGGATCTCCGATTGCCGCCGCTCGGTTTCGGCGCGCTCGGTCTCGCACAGGGCGCCGTCCGCCACCGCCGTGGTATCGATGAGCAGCGTCTCGTCCTCGCCGAGTAATCCGTACACCAGGTCCGGACGACGGGTAATGCGCAAGGGGCGCACCAGGATTACATCGAGGCAGACATGCAGGGTGGCGGCCAGTTCGGCCGCGACCCGGACGCCGTTGCCGGGCGGGGCCAGCACCACCACATCGTGACCGCGAAAAGCCGCGAGCAGCCCGGCCAACTGGCGGCCCGCGTCATTGCGGTCCAGGAACGGTGGCATGTGCTTGCCCGACTGTGGTTTTCAGCCGCTGGTCGGCAGCGCCCGCGACACGGGCGGCGGAGGCACGAGGTGAGCGAACTGCCCGAGAACCGTCGTCATCACACGCCCTCTCCATTGAGTGGCTGCCACGGTTGGTGAGCGGCGGAACTGCTCGGCAAGGCGAGTCGGCGCTGCTCGGGAGGGGCAGAATCCCAGTGTACGCCCGCCCGAACTCCCGGCTTCGCCCTTCCGGCGCATGCGAATTGATCATTGCGATGCCCTGCGAGGCGTTCGTGACGATACGAGAACGGCTCGGTTCCGGACCGGAGAACGAGGACGCCCGGCGCACCGGATTCGTGCGCCGGGCGAACCCGTATCGAAATGCCGTTCAGTTCACGGCTTCAGGAAAGTCGCCGCGATACTCCAGAACCTGCCGCGATCCACCGAACGGAAATCCCACGTCTCGGCGAGGCGGTGTGTCGCACTGACGATGCCGGATACGTCGAAGTCGTCGCGCGTCGCTGTGCCCTTGTCCTCGAGGGCGGCGATGACGTATGCGGTGGCGGTCTCCACGCTGTGGGGCACGCAAGGCTCCAATCGGTCGTCGGAATGAGGTTGCGGTGTAAGGGACTACGGCTGCGTTTCGGTGAAAACGTCCTCGTATCGATACTCGGTCGGAATCTGTTCGCCCGCGGCGTGCGCCTGCTCTTCTCGGCGGCGCAGGTCGACGCGGCGGATCTTGCCGGAGATGGTCTTCGGTAGCTCGATGAACTCCACGCGGCGCACTCGCAGATAGGGCGCGAGGTGATCGCGGGCGTATTCGAGGATGGCGCGGGCAGTTTGGGAATCGGGTTCCCATCCGGCGGCCAATGAAACATACGCTTTGGGAACTGCGAGGCGGGTGTCATCCGGTTGCGGGACAACGGCCGCCTCGACCACGGCTGGGTGCTCGATGAGCACACTCTCCAGCTCGAACGGCGACACCTTGTAGTCGGAGGACTTGAAGACGTCGTCGGTGCGGCCGATATAGGTGATGTATCCGTCGTCGTCGCGTGAGGCGACATCACCGGAGTGGTAGAAGCCCCCCGCCGTGACAGCGGCATTGCGTTCCGGATCGCCCAGATATCCGGTCATCAGGTTGACCGGAGTGTATCCCAGGTCAAGACAGATTTCGCCCTCATCAGCGAGTTCTCCGGTGATGGGGTCCACCAGTATGACAGGCACTCCCGGGGCCGGTCGGCCCATGGATCCGGGCTTGACCAGCTGTCCTGGCGTATTGCCCACCTGCAGCGTGGTCTCGGTCTGTCCGAAGCCGTCACGAATCGTCAGGCCCCACGCCTTCTCCACCTGCGCGATCACATCGGGGTTGAGAGGCTCACCGGCGCCGAGGATTTCGCGCAGCCCGGTCGGCCGCTCCCCGAGGTCCGCCTGAATCAGCATGCGCCACACCGTCGGTGGGGCGCAGAAGGTGTTCACCCCCGCGCGACGCAATTGATGCAGGAGAGACGCGGCGTCGAAAC
Source organism: Nocardia acidivorans NBRC 108247 (assembly GCF_001625085.1). GTDB lineage: Bacteria > Actinomycetota > Actinomycetes > Mycobacteriales > Mycobacteriaceae > Nocardia > Nocardia acidivorans. The sequence continues at coordinate 22,514 of NZ_BDAW01000099.1, read as the reverse complement.
GGGTGTAGTTGTAGACGAATACGGTCGCCTCGGCCAGCCACGGGGTGAAGAAGCAGCTCCACGCGTGTTTGGCCCAGCCGGGTGCGCTGATGGCCAGATGCACATCGCCCGGGCGCACGCCGATCCAGTACATGGTGGACAGATGCCCCACCGGATAACTGATCTGGGAGTGCTGCACCATCTTCGGCTTACTGGTGGTGCCGGAGGTGAAGTACACCAGCAGGGGATCGTCCACGGTGGTCACCGCGGTGTAGGGGCCGGCCGACATGGTCATGGCGGCCTCGGCGTAGGAGCGCCATCCCGGGGTGATCCTGTCGCCCACCGCGATTCGGAGGTAGTCGCCCGGTACCTCGTCGAACTTGCCGGTGTCGGCGGCATTGGCGATGACGAAACCCGCTCCGCCGCGCACGATCCGGTCGGTGAGATCCTCCGGGCCCAGCGCGGCGGTGGTCGGCATGATCACCGCGCCGAGCTTGGCCACCGCCAGCATGGCCTCCCACAGCTCGACCTGGTTGCCGAGCATGAGCATGACCCGATCACCCTTGCCGACACCGAGACTCGCCAGCCAGGTCGCCACTTGATCCGAGCGCGTGGCCATTTCATCGAAGGTGACGCGCTGTTCGGACCCGTCCTCCTCGACGATCCACAGCGCGGGGCGGTCGTTCCCGCGCGCGATGACGTCGAACCAGTCGGTGGCCCAGTTGAATACGCCGGTCAGGCGCGGCCAGGCGAAGTGCTCGCGTGCGGCGTCGTAGTCGGTGGCGTGCGCGACCAGCAGATCCCGGGCGGCGCGGTACGCCTCGGTATTGGCGGTCGATGCGGCGGTCGTCATGCGGTCTCCTCGTCGGAAGGGGTGAGCAGTCGCACGGCCATCTCGCGCATCTCGATCTTGCGGATCTTGCCGGTGACGGTCATCGGGAACTCGTCCACGATGTGCACGTAGCGGGGGATCTTGTAGTGCGCGAGCTTGCCCGTGCAGTAGGCGCGCAGGGCCTCGGCGGTGAGTGGGGCGGCGTTCTCGCGCAGGCGAATCCAGGCCATCAGCTCTTCGCCGTACTTGGCGTCCGGTACGCCGATCACCTGGGCGTCGAGAATATCGGGATGGCCGTAGAGGAACTCCTCGATCTCCCGCGGGTAGATGTTCTCGCCGCCGCGGATGACCATGTCCTTGATGCGGCCGGTGATCGCGATATAGCCCTCGTCATCCATGGTGGCGAGGTCGCCGGTGTGCATCCAGCGCGCGGAATCGATGGCCTCGGCGGTCTTTTCGGGATCGTTCCAGTAGCCGAGCATGACCGAGTAGCCGCGCGTGCACAGCTCACCGGGGACGCCACGCGGTACGGTCAGCCCGGTCAGCGGATCGACGATCTTGATCTCGATATGCGGTCCGGCCCGGCCGACGGTGGCGGTGCGCTGCGCCAGGCTGTCATCGGCCCGCGTCTGGGTCGAGACCGGGCTGGTCTCGGTCATGCCGTAGCAGATGCTCACCTCGCGCATGCCCATGCGATCGATGACCTGTTTCATCACCTCGATCGGACAGGGTGATCCGGCCATGATGCCGGTGCGCAGGCTAGACAGATCGAAGGTGTCGAACTCCGGATCGGCGAGTTCGGCGATGAACATGGTCGGCACCCCGTACAGCGAGGTACAGCGCTCCGCCGCAACGGCTTCCAGGGTGGCGCGCGGATCGAACGAGGGGGCGGGGATGATCATGGCCGCGCCGTGGCTGGTGGCGGCCAGATTCCCCATCACCATGCCGAAGCAGTGGTACTTGGGGCAACTCCGTACATGGATTAGCACCGTTGTAGATCCCCATGCCGATCGGTGTTCAAGTGGTACTTGGGGCAACTCCGTACATGGATTAGCACCGTTGTAGATCCCCATGCCGATCGGTGTTCAAGTGGTAGAACGGCACCGGAATGCAGATGCGATCCTGTTCGGTGTATCCGCAGAGCTCGCCGACGAAATAGCCGTTGTTCAGGATATTGTGATGGCTGAGCGTGGCGCCCTTGGGGAAACCCGTTGTGCCCGAGGTGTATTGGATATTGATCGGATCGTCCGCGGAGAGCCCCGCCTGCGCCGCCGCGAGTTGCTCCCGATCACCGGCCCGGCCGGTCTCGAACAGCCCCTGCCACTGCGGACTGTCCAGCAGCACCACCTGCGCCAGCTCCGGGCACTCCGGCCGCACCTGCTCGATCATGGCCGCGTAATCCGAGGATTTGAACGCGGGCGCGGCGATCAGCGTGTGAATTCCGGCCTGCCCCAGCACATATCGCAGCTCGTGCGCGCGATAGGCGGGATTGATGTTCACCAGGATCGCGCCGATCTTGGCGGTCGCGTACTGGGTCAGCGTCCACTGCGGGCAATTGGGGGCCCAGATGCCGACCCGGTCGCCCTTGCCCAGCCCGGCCGCGAGCAGCCCCAGCGCCAGCGCGTCCACCTCCGCCAGGAATTCACGATAGGTCCAGCGGATACCGGTGGTGTAGTCGATCAGCGCCTCGCGCTCGGCCCACCTGGCCGCGGTGCGATCCAGGTTCGCGCCGATGGTGTCGCCCAGCAGCGGGGTAAGCCAGGCGCCCGAGGTGTAGCTCACCGGGCGGAGCCGGTCCATGCTCATGCTCACTTCGGTAGGATCCACGTCACACCGCCAACCCGACTAGCCCCGAATGGGGGTATCCGATGAACCCCGCCGCCAATGGCCTGCTGCGCCCCGACGACGGTGACGCGCTGCGGGCCGAGCTACGGCGCATCGCCGCGCTCTCCAAGGCCCCGGTGGTGTTCGGCGGTGCGGTGCGCGCGGGCACCCTGGTGCTGAGCGAATTCGTCGGGACCCGGACCAACAGCATGCGCGGATTGTCGGTGGCCCCGAGTTCCGGTTTGGGCGGCAGCGCCGTGTCCACCGGTAAACCGCGGTCGGTGGCCGATTACCGCTCGGCCTCCACCATTACCCATCACTACGACGGCCCGGTGCTCGGTGAGGGACTGCGCGCGGTGGTGGCGGTGCCGGTGGTGGTGGACGGCGAGGCCCGCGCGGTGCTCTATGTGGCCAATCGCGAATCCGGTCCGATCGGCGATCGCATCGCCGATGCCATGATCCAGGCCGGGCAGCGGTTGAGCGTGGAGTTGGCCATTCGCGATGAGGTGGATCGCCGGGTGCGCCTGGCGCTGGCCCGCGATTCGGCGCAGCCGGTCACGAGTACGGACGCGGTGGTCACCGAACAGCTGCGGGATCTGCACGCGGAATTGCGCGGTATCACCCCGACGGTCTCGGATACGCTGGCCCGCAACCGATTACGCACGGTCGCCGATCGGCTGGCGCGGCTGGTCTCGGGCGTGCCCGATCCGGACGAGGCGATCACCCTGGCCCCGCGGGAACTCGACGTTCTCGCCCAGATTGCCCTGGGATGCACCAATTCCGAAGCCGCCCAGCGGCTTTCCCTGCGCGCGGAGACGGTCAAGAGTTATCTCCGCAGCGCGATGACCAAACTGAGCGTGCATACCCGGCACGAGGCCGTGGTCCGCGCCCGCAGGCTGGGGCTGCTGCCCTAGCGCTGTGCGGGTAATGGCGCCGGTATTCGCCGAGAGGCCGTCCGCCTGAGTGCACTCACTTCGGTCCGATACCGCCGCGGGTGATTCGCCTTTCGCGAATCACCCGCGGGGGCTGGGGTTTTCGGGGGAGGGGTCAGCGGGCTGCCATATGCCGGATGGTCTCGCCGCCCTTGGTGTGATGTAGGCGTCCGAAGCGATTCTCGAGTAGGTGGGCCATGCTCTCCGCGGCGCCGATGTAAGCCTCTTCGACGGTGGCGGCCCGGTGCCGGACCGCTACCGGGGGCTGGCCTTTGGGGCGGGCCTCGAGGTTGCATTGCTTGTCCTCCGAGCCGCCTTTATGGCCGTTCACATCGGTGATGTGGGCTTCGACGCGGGTCAGATTTCCCGCGAAGCGGTCGAGGATCGATTCGATGGTGTCCTGCGCCTGCTCGATGAGTGCCGCGCTGCCGCCGATGTGCTTGTCGGCGAAGACCTGGATTTGCATGGCCTCTCCAAACTCTTGGAATTGCCGAGAACTTGCTGACCACCCCGACAGTACCCGGTTTTCGGGGCGATCGGTCGGTTGTGAACGTCACTCGTCCATAACACTGCCGGAAGGTATTGTGCGCCGCCGGATTTGCGTGAAAGGTGACTTCGCCACTCGGCTTGACGGGCGGGCTCAGGGTCCTCTCGGTGGGCCGCCACTATCCGGGCTGCGCACCCGCCGGGGTGGCGATCAGACCGCGGCCGGTATCGGGAAGTCGATGCCCCTCGGTGCAGCACAGCACCGCGCGCACGGGTGCGCCGCAGTCGGCGTGCGAGACGGCAAGCGGCGGTCCGGCGGGACCGGCGAGATGTTTGTCGCCCCACTGCATGAGCGCGGTCAGCACCGGCTGTAGCTCGCGCCCCGCGGTGGTCAGGTGATACTCCTGGCGGGTGCGCGCACCGGGCTCGCGATAGTCGCGCGGTTCCAGCACTCCGGCGTCGACCAGCGTGCGCAGGCGGCGGATCAATACCGCGCGCGGTGCGCCGGTGGCCTCCTGGATGGCGTCGAAGCGGCGCACCCCGAGGAAAACCTCGCGCAGGGCGAGCAGCGCCCATTGCTCGCCGACTATCCCGAGTGCGGCCGCGACCGAGCAGTTCCGTGCCATACCGCCATCCTATCTGCATTCACATTGTGAACTCAGGGGTGTTAGGGTCGAGTCCATGACGATCACCACCGAACCGCCTCCGAGCCCCGAATCCTGGGGTCCGGTGCGCAGCCGAACCGTGCACTGGCATGACCCGAAGGTCTCGCTCGAGGCCGCGCCCGGCCGCACCGGACTGGAGTTCCTCTCCGCCATGGTGGACGGCGAGATCCCCGGCGCCCCCATTGCCGGTCTCATGAACATGCGCCCGGTCCAGGTGGCCGCCGGCGATGTCGTATTCGTCTGCGTCCCCGACGAATCCATGTACAACCCGATCGGCATGGTGCACGGCGGCGTCGCCTGCACCCTCCTGGACACCGCCGCGGGCTGTGCCGTGCACAGCACCCTCGCCGAGGGCGTCGGCTACACCTCCATCGAGATCAAAATCAATTACCTGCGCCCTATTCACGCGCACACCGGCGAACTCACCGTGCACGGCTGGGTGACCAAGCCCGGTCGCCGAGTAGCCTTCGCCGAGGCCGATATTCGCGATGCCGACGGCGCACTTCTGGCCACCGCGACCAGCACCTGCCTGGTGATCGGCGGCTGACCCTGTCCTCCGGCGGCTGACGGGGCGTGCTTGTTCCGGCGAGCGAATCGTCCGCGGCGTCGCGGCTTTCAGCGCGTGGCGAGGTCCAGCACGTGCAGGGCCAATTGTTCGGCGGCGTCGGGGTGGCCCATGGCGTGGGCGGCGTCGGAAACCGCTGTGCGCGTGGCGGGTTCGGTGAGTAGGGCGAAGAGTGCGGTGCGGAGGTTGGAGACGGTGGCGTCCTCGCCGATGAGGGCGCGGGCGGCACCGGCGTCGGCGAGGATGCGGGCATTGCGGATCTGCTCGCCGCCGACCGAATGCGGGTAGGGGATCAGCACCGAGGGTTTGCCGAGGGTGGTGAGCTCGGCGAGAGTCCCCGCGCCGGAACGGGATACGACCACATCGGCCAGGGCGAGCACATCGGGGAGTTCGGGGCCGAGGAAGTCCAGGACCAGATAGCGGTCGCGGAGCTCGGCGGGGAGCGCCGCCGAGCGCTCGCGCACCTGATCGTAGGAGAGTTTGCCGCACTGGTGGATCACATTGGCGACGGTGAGCAGTTCCGGGAGCAGTTCACCGATGAGGTCGTTGATCTGCACCGCGCCCTGTGCGCCGCCGGTGATGTACACGGTCGGCAGTTCGGGGGAGTAGCCCGTCCAATTCAGCGCGGGCGCAGCGGCTTTCGCATCGCCGGTGGTGAGCGCGGGCCGAATCGGGTTGCCGGTCACCACCGCTCGCGCCCGCACCGTGGCGGGCAGCAGCTCCACCGAGGCGGCCGAGCTCAGGGCGATCCGATCGGCGGCGCGGGCCAGCAGCTGATTCGCCTTGCCGATACCGGTGGTCTGCTCGTGGATCACCAGCGGTCGCCGGCGCAGCGCCGCCGCCAAGCCGATGGGGGCGCAGACGTATCCGCCGGTGCACAGCACCGCGTCCGGCCGGAAGCGGCGCACGACGCCCTGGGCGGTGAGCACGCTGAGCGGCACCCGTGCGGCGTCCTTGGCATTGGCGGCATTGAGCATCTTGAGCGGGTTGCGGTCGCGCCGTAGCTTTCCCGCCTTGATCCCGCGGAAGGGAATGTCGTTTTCGGCCGAAACCCGCTGTTCCAGGCTGTCCGGTACGCCGACCCAGAGCACCTCGGCGGTCGCGCCCGCCTCGGCCGCCAGATCGCGCAGCGCCCGCATCGCCGATACCGCCGGGTAGGTGTGCCCACCCGTCCCGCCACCGGCCACGATCACGCGGATCGCACCGCGATCGCCTATGCGCCGCAGGATCTCGGCGCGGTCGAGGGCGGAACCGGTCATGGATGAGCCTCCTGGGTGCGGATCAATACCGGCCCGGCGTGTCGGACCGCGTGGCGTGAGCGCTGCGCCTTCGCCGAATCGGGCGATTCGGGGCCACCGCGCCCGGCCCAGGTTATCGCGGCGGGGTCCGGCGTGGGCGTCCGTGTCCATACCGGTCGGTCGGGGGTGATTGCGAGGTGTTGGCTAACGGCCAATGGGCCTTTACCATGAGCTGTGACTCGGAACACGTTGTAACTCATACTTCGTCCAGCGAGAGGGGCCACGCGATGCAGCCCTGGACGCTGTCCCGCGCGCCGCGCCGCCCCTCCATTTTCGCTACGCCGACTGCGGGTCGGTAACTACCGGCTCGGTATCCACGAGATCGACTCGGCGACTACGAGTCCCAGTGTCAATGGAGGTGGCCATGAGTTCCTCGGCAGCGGCAGATCCCGCTTTCGGCACCGCGATGCCATGGGTGGAGGGCGGCGATGCGACCGGAATCCTGTCGCGCGCACAGCGATTGACCAGACCGCTGCTGCGCGCCGCGGTCGATACGCTCCCCGCCGAACTGCGGCTGGTCGTCGGCTACCACCTGGGCTGGTGGGATGCGGGCGGCACCCCGACGGTCGGCGAATCCTCGGGTAAGGGTCTGCGCCCCGCCCTGGTGCTCGCCGCGGCGCGGGCCGCGGCCCGTCGCGGTGAGTCGGACCGATCCCCGGATATGGCCGTACATGCCGCTGCCGCAGTGGAATTGGTGCACAACTTCACCCTGCTGCACGACGATGTGATGGACGGTGATGAACTGCGCCGCGGCCGCCCGGCCGCCTGGCGGGTCTTCGGCGTCGACGATGCGGTGCTCGCCGGGGACGCCATGCACGGTCTGGCCGTCTGGACCCTGGCCGGTGCGCCGATCGCGGGCCTGTCCGGTATCGCCCGGTTGGAGGAGGCGGTGATCGAACTCTGTCTCGGTCAGCAGCGCGACTGTGCCGCGGAGTCCAAAACCGAAGTGACCCTTGAGGAATGCCTGGAGACGCTGCAATACAAGACCGGAGCGCTGATCGGCTGCGCCTGTGCCATGGGCGCGCTCTGCGCCGGGGCCCGCCCGGAGGTGGTGGAGGCCATGGACCACTTCGGCCGGGAGCTGGGTATCGCGTTCCAGTTGGTGGACGATCTGATGGGCATCTGGGGTGATCCGGCGCGCACCGGTAAGCCGGTCGGCAATGACCTCATGCGGCACAAGCGAAGTCTGCCCGTGGTGGTGGCGTTGGAGTCGGGTACCGCGGCGGGACGGGAGTTCGCCGATCTGTATTGCTCGGAGGAGCCGCTCGACGCACCGGCGGCACTGCGGGCCGCGGACCTTATCGCGCGGGCGGGCGGCAGGCGGTGGGCGCAGGCCGAGTCCATTCGCCGGGTGCGGGCGGCGAAATCGTGTGTCTCGGGATATCGGGGTGCGCGGGATCTGCTGGAGCTGGCGGATTGTGTGGTCGAGCGCGATCACTGACGGAATCGCCGAATAGTCCGTTTCGTCAATACCGGCCGGTCGAATTCGTCCGGCCGGTATTTTTTGCTGTATCGGGGATTTCGGCAAATTCCGGACATTGGCAACCCTCGCGCATAGGTGGCTTGACGTCATGGCCGTGGGACTTTGGTCCCTAATTCACCGGATTCCGTTGCTCCAAAACTGATGGGCTGTAAGGATATCCAGCACGCGGCGCTCCTGATCTACGGAAGTTGTGCCGAAATACCAACCAGGCATGTGTTTTTCGCTATTCGTGCGTGACCATTTGCAGGAGTTCGAGCATGACCACGGGTCCTCTCGCCGAGTCCGGTCGCCTGTCGGTGCTCGGCCGGGAGTCGGCTCGCGAATTGGTCCGGGAATCGACGAATGCGGCGGCCACCGCGCGCACGGGGGTATTGCGCGTGACCGGTGAGCCCGGCGGCGATCTGTATTTCCGTGACGGCGAACTGATCACCGTCGATTCCCCCGGCGCACCCGGTGTGCGGCAACTGCTTTCGCGACCCGGCCGCGTCTCCACCGGTGCGGCCGATCTGCGCCTGGTTGCCCGTATGGCGGCGCTGGACGGCGTCTTCGCGATCACCGCGGGCTGGGTCGCCGAGTGCGGCTGGCCCGATCCGCCCGCCGCGCCGCCGGAGCCGGACCTGCCCTCCGGTATCGACATCCTCGGGTTGCTCGAGGAGACCGAGCGCCGCCTCAACGCGCTCGCGCACGGCCGGGTCTCCCCGCATCGAAATCACCTGGTGCTCACCGAAACCGGTCGTGCGCTGCTCGGCAGCCCCGACGATGAGCGGCACAGCGGGGCGCAGCGGCAGGAGATCCTGCTCCGGGTGAACGGCCGGCACAGTTGCCGCGATATCGCCATGCTGCTGAGCCGCAGCCTCTACGCGGTCACCGTCGAGGTGGTGCGCATGCTCGACGCCGATCTGCTCGGCATCGCTCCGCTCGAACGCGTGCAGCTGCCCATGACCGAACCCGCGCGCGGTGACGCCAGATCCCTGCTGCCGCGCCGCCGCCGCGGCGCCAGCGGCATCAATGACACGTTGCCGCCGCGCCCGCCGCAAACGGCCACCCGTGCATTACAACGAGCCGCCACCGTGCGGAAATCTGAAAGGACGCAATGAATACCACGGCGAATCCGACCGGGCCCAACAGTCTCTCCGATCGAATCGGAATCATGGTCAAAGTGCTGCGCGCCGAAGTTCCGGAATGCCTGGCCTCCGGCGCCATCGATATGACCACCGGAATGCTGTTGGCGGTGGAGACCGTCGACAATCATCCGCAGGAGGTGCTCGATCTGCTCGCCGCCGCCACGCTCGATCTGTTCCAGGGCCGCAATGTGGTGATGATCGAGGATATTTGGAAGGAGCGGCGCGGAATTCGGCTGGAGCGGCACTATTTTCAGGAAATTCTGGTCAATAGCGATAACCTGACACACCTTTTCATTCGCACCGAGAGTCGCGACGATGTGGTGATAGTCGTGGTCTGCCGAAAAACCGTGAATGTCGGCATGCTCTTCGCTCAGGCCCGCCGGGTGTTGAAGGATACCGGCAGGCTCTGATTCGGCCGTTTCACCGAATACGGGCGACGCCGCCGAGCATGGAGATCGCCTCGGCGCGCGGCTGCGGGCGGTACTCGTCCGGCCGCCAATCGGTCACCGAGGTGATGCCGGGCGCGACCAGTTCGAAGCCGCGGAAGAACTCCGCGAACTCGGCGCTGGAGCGGAGCCGGAAGGGCACGCCGCTGCGCTGATTGGCCTCGGTCGTCCTGGCCAGGTCCTCATCCTCCAGATAGTCACTGGTGGCATGCGACATGACCAGGTGACTGCCGGGCGGGAGCGCCTCGCAGAGCGTGCGGACCAACTCGTACGGCTTGGTGTCATCGGTGAAGAAGTGCATGATCGCGACCAGCATGAGCGCGACCGGCTGATTCAGATCCAGGGTGGCGCGCAGATCCGGATGGCCGAGGATGCGCTCCGGATCGCGCAGATCCGCATCGAGGTACGCGGTCCGGCCCTCGGGCGCGGAGTTCAGCAGTTCGCGCGCGTGCACCAGCACGATCGGATCATTGTCGACGTAGACGATCCGCGACTCCGGGGCGATGCCCTGCGCGATCTCGTGCACATTGCCCGCGGTGGGCAGGCCCGCGCCGATATCGAGGAACTGGCGAATCCCGGCGTCCGCGGCCAGGTACCGCGTCACCCGGCGCAGAAAGTTGCGGTTCTCCACCGCGGCCAGGCGGACCGTGGGAAACGCCTCGGCCACCGCGTCCGCCGATTCGCGGTCGGCCGGGAAATTGTCCTTACCGCCCAGCCAGTAGTCGTAGCGACGGGCCGGATGCGGTTTGGAGGTGTCGATCCGTTCCGCTGCCGATTCCGAGTTCACAACGCTCCCAATCCAATTCGATTAGTGTTTGATCATGTCGCGCTACAGCCCATACGACTTCGAAGTTCACGCCGATCCGTACCCTCACTATGCCAGGCTGCGTGCCGAGGCCCCCGTCTACCGTAATGAAACCGATGATTTCTGGGCGCTGTCCAGGCATGCCGATGTATTGGCCGCACTGCGCGACTCCGACCGCTTCTCCAGTGTGAACGGTATTCGGATGGAGCCCGCGTTCTGGGGACCGCAGGCGGAACGGTTCTTCTCCTTCGTGGCCATGGATCCGCCCAAGCACACCCGGCTGCGCGGACTGGTGACCAAGGCGTTCACCGCGCACCGGGTGCAGGCACTGGCGCCGCGACTACGGGAGATCGCACGCGGGGTGCTGGAGCCGCTGCTCGAGCGCGGCAGCTTCGATCTCATGACCGAATTCGCCGGGCCGTTCCCGACCGATGTGATCTCCGAACTGGTCGGTGTGCCCGAGGCGGATCGGGAGATGATCCGCAAACTCGGTATGGAGATCATGTACACCGAGGAGGAGTCCACCGATCTGCGGCCCGAAGCCATGCAGGCCATCGGCGCGCTGGTCGGCTACTACACCGAGCTGACCATCGAGCGCAGTAGGGAACGCCGGGACGATCTGCTCTCCGGACTGCTCGACGCCGCGGACGGCGATGATCGGCTCACCCCGGAAGAGATTGTCGGCGTACTGATCCTGCTGGTCGGCGCGGGCATCGAAACCGCCATGCTGAGCTTCGGCAATATCTGGCACGCGGGCTGGCTGCATCCCGATCAGCGCCGCCTCGCCCTGGACGGTCGCATCCAGGACTGGATCGACGAGTCCATGCGCTGGGATCCCTCCACCCAGACCAATCTGCGGACCACCACCGAGCCGATCGAATTGCACGGGGTCGAGATTCCGGCGGGCGCGCGCGTCCTGTTGCTGACCGGCGCGGCCAACCGTGATCCGGAGGTGTTCTCCGATCCGGACTCGTTCTACCTGGACCGCGACACCAGCGCCTCACTGGTCTTCGGCAGCGGCCGACACCACTGCCTCGGCTCGAATCTCGGTCTGCTGGAGCTCCGTACGGCCCTGACCGAGATCGCGGCCGTCGTCTCCGATTACGACATCGATCCGGAGGGCCTGCGCCGCATCCACTCCTCGAACAATCGCGGCTTCGCCAGCCTGCCCACCACCGTCACACGGCGCTGAGGCGGATTCGGGGGAGTGGTCCGGGTCTCTTTTCTGGCTCCCCCGAATAGCCGTCTCTTTGCTACGGTTGCCGCACTGTCGTCCCGCAGCGCTGCCGGATTCTTGGGCGGCGGTGGTGTGGTGTCAATGGCAGCTGAGAGGACGGCGGCTATGGCTGTACCGGTTGCTGCCTGGACCACTCCGACCGTTCGGCGAAAGCCCGCTGACGTCGCTGAATTCCTTCAGATTGTGGCGGAGCCGATGCCGCTGCGGCGGATGCCGCGCGCGCCGCGGATCCCACTCGCCCCCGCGCAGGAGCGCATGTGGCATGCGGCGGCCGCCGGATACTCCGCTGACTGGAATGTTGCTCGCGCGTTTCGGATTCGTGGCCAGGCGGTAAATCTCACCGCGCTGATCGCCGCCATCGACGATGTCATGCGGCGGCACGCGCCCTTGCGGACCTGCTATCCGGCGACCTCCACCGGTCCGATCCAGGTGGTGATGGATGCCGATGTGGCGCGCATCGATGTGCGGGTGGTGGACAGCTTCGCCGGTGAACTGACCGAGCGGATCGCCGAATTCTGCGGTCGCGCCTTCGATCTGGGCACCGAGGTGCCGATCCGAGCCCGGGTGTACCGGCTGGGCGCGCGGGATGTGGTGCTGGCGTTGGTGGTTCACCACATCTCGCTGGACGGGCAGTCGATCGGACCGCTCATGCGGGATCTGGTGACCGCGTACCTGGCGCGGGTCGGGCGGCAGGCTCCGGCCTGGCAGCCGCTGCCGGTCGACTACATCGACTACACGCTCTGGAAGCACGAGTATCTGGGCGCGTACGACGACCCGTGCAGCCGGGCCAGCACCCAGCTGCGGTACTGGGCGAACAATCTGGTCGGACGGCCGATCCCGCTCGAATTTCCTTATGACAGAACATGTTCCGGACATCGCGATGCGGCCGGGGCGATGGTTCGGGTGCGGCTGGACGCCGATATCCATCGCACCCTGCTGCTGCGCGCCCGCCAGAGCGGATCGAGCGTGTTCATGCTGCTGCAAACCGCCTTCGCGGTGGCGGTGGCGGCCTTCGCCAAATCCTGCGACGTGACGGTGGCGACCGCGGTCTCCGGCCGCGGGGATCCGCTGCTCGCCGATCTGGTCGGCAATCTCGCCGATGACGTGCTCATGCGCATCCGCCTGGACCGCGCCGCCGATATGCCCGAACTCCTCGATCAGGTGCGCCGAGTCGCCCTGGCCGCCTTCGCGAATCCCGACACCTCCAATCCGCGGCTGCTGCGCAGCCTCCCGCAGGACGCGAACCATCCGCTCTTCCAGGCCACCTTGATCCTGCAACGCGATGACGCCGCGCCGCCCGGTGTGTCCGGATGGGGCGGCCTCGAGGTCAGCGAGGTCCCGACCGGTGTGGTGCGCGCCAAACACGATCTGGAGTTCGGCCTCACCGAGCACTACGACGCCACCGGCGCACCCACTGGAATCGACGGCCCCTTCCTCTACCCGACCGCTCGCTTCGACCCCGAAACCGCCGAACGCTTCGCCGAGAAGTTCCTCACCACGGTCGAATTGATCGCCACCGGATACACCGGTCCGATCACCCCGCTGCTGGATGAAACCGCGCGCCGCCGCCCCCGTCGTAGTCGGCCGCGTCCCTGATTCAGCGCCAGAAACCGTTGCGCCGCTGCTTCTTCGGTGGGTTCAGTGGTTTGAGGCGGGCGGGCAGCGCTGCCGCGGCGTCGAGCGTCACCAGGGTCGCTATCCGGCGGGGCAGGTCCAGGCGGGTGCGCAGGTGCGGCCAGCCACCGGCGAGCAGTTCCACCAGCGCGGCGGATTCCAGGTCCAGATCGGCGACGGCGCGCAGCAGTACGTAGGGGTCGAGGTCCCGCTGTTGCGCACAGGCGGTGAGCAGTGCGGGCACGCGTTCGTGTGCGGCGCACAGCATGATCTGGGTCAGCACCGCCGCACCGCTGGAATCCGCGGAGCGTTCGGCCATACAGCTCGCCACGAACTCCACATCGGAATCTATTGCCGCGCGCAGCATCTCGAAGTGTTCCTCGATCACCGGCGGATCATCGGCGGCCGCGCGCAGCAGCGCCGACACCTCCGACCTGCTCCAGTTGCCGCGATTCCCCTTGCGCCCGAACATATTCTGCCGCAGCCGGGAGCGGCCGGACCGCCCGTCGGGCTGGGCGGCGTCGGCATCGAGCACCATGAGTTTCTCGATCGGCTGCGGTACTCCCGCCGCACGCCGCAATGCCGTCCACGCGGGCCTCAAACCCGCCACCAATTCCGCGGGATCGGCGCGAACGATGGTGACGGCCTTCATGAGTTCGAAGGCGTCCACGGCCGGATATCGCGTGCACTCCGCGACCAGGGCGGGCAGTCGATCCGCGGGCGCGCAGGCCAGCATCTGCTCCAGAATGTATCGATCGCGGCTGGTGCAGGAGATATTCACCATGAGCTGCGCGACGATCGGCAGCTGGCTGTACATGGCGGCGCGCAGCAGTTGACTACTGCCGGTGTGCACCGCCGGATCGCTGATCTCCGCGCGCACCGTCTCGTACACCAGATAGCGGTCCTGCGATCCGATGGTGAAATCGCGCAGTGCCCGATGTCGTTGCAGCCGTTCGATTATCGCCTTGCGCTCATCGGTGTCGCCGGTGGCCCAGTCCCGCTGTAGTCGCGGCCACACGGTTTTCGCATCGCTGACGCTGAGCGTGCCATTGTCCAGCCGCCGGAACGCGGAGGCGACCAGGACGTCGCTGAGATCGAATCCCAGCGCCTGTGCGACGCGGGTGGCACGGCCGCGATCACGATCATCGGTCATGACGCAGTCGATGAGGGTCTGCTCGAAGACCACACGTATCTCGTGGCGCACCTCGAGATTCGCCAAAGCCGCGGTGACCTCGGCGCGGTCGAGGGCGAGATGAATGGCGCGCCGGGCCACCGCGGCATCGGTGAACCACTCCGGGGTCAGGGTCGGATCGGTGAGCACCTGCACCATCTGCGCGTCATCCAGGATGGCGGGTTCCAGGGTGCGCAGGTGCTGTTGATAACACCACTGCCGAATATCGTTGACGGACACCAGTGTTGACGGCAGCGTGATTCCGGCGCGGCGGTGTTCCACGATATCGCGGCCGAGCCGCTGGTAGGTCTCGGAGATATTGTCGATACGACTGTCGGCGCTGATGATCCGGCGGTCCGGCACAGCGGCGTCCCCGATCACCGTGGTGATCGACGGCATCTCCGCCAGCGGTGAGCTGCCTGTGGAGAAGGTCAACTCGCGCAGCACATTTCGCGGAATCATGCCGTAGAGCGCGGTCAGCATGCGCACCGCGTCGCCCGTATCGCGCACCTGGAGCGCGATGGTCGGCCCCTGTCCGGCCAGATGCGCCAGCACCGCGCCCAGCAGCACCGGGAGCCACGGCTGCTCCAGCGCCGTCTCGGCGGCGGCGTCGAAGCCGTGCGATGCCCAATCCGGTACCACCGGATCCCAGTTTTCGGTCGGTGACACCGAACCGTTCAACGAGGTGAGAAATCCGCCGGAGGCGAAGAGTCGCAGGGCGATCGCTCCATCGAGCTGCGCGGGATCACCCGCGATCACATGCGCCACGCAGGTGCCGGGCCGTACCTGCGACGGCGTCTTCAACCCGGCCACCGCCAGCCCTCGCGTCACGGTGAACTCCAGGGTGAAACCGATCGGCTCCCCGCCTTCGGGCAGACTGACCAGCGATCCGAGCTCGCGCACCGTGAATCCCAGTGCCGCAGGCCAATTCCCGGATCGAGCCACCACACCCACGCCGGCGCCGGAGGATTCGAGATTCACCAGTGCCCAGCCACACACCAGCTGCGGAAATCCTGTCATCGGTAGGCCCGTAGCTCCTCGATCATCTCCAGCATGTACACCACCGGGTCGGCCGCGCCGTACGGCTTGAACACCGGATACGTGCCATTGCCGCGTTTGCCGCAGCCTACCGCCGAAACCGGGAAATACATGTTCCACGGGAAGTGAATGGACAGCGCCGAGTCGACCGCCGGGAACAGTTGCCGCACCAGGTTCCTGGTGATCTCACAGCGCTCCAGGATGCGCGGGGGATCGTAGGCATTGCCCGAACCATTGCTGCTCACCGGACTGTCCGCCCAATTCGCGGGCGGGGCAACAATATTCGCCTCGGGAAGATCGAGGATCGAGAGCAGATCGGTCTTGGCGACAATGGTCGAGACATGTAGTCGCGGCGGTTCGATCGGCAATTGGATCGGGTAGCTGTTGGCCGCGCGCCACAGTTTGGCGATCTGATCGATCATGAGTGTGGTGCGGCCGACGGTCTGCGAATGCTCGACGATATTGTTCAGGCTCTCCTGATCGTCGGGCGCGGCCTGTTCGCGCATGAGCGCCAGATACTGCTTGTTGAGCGTGGACGGCACCACGAACCACAGGAAATCGGCCACCGCCAGGTGCGGGCTCACCCGCGCGGCCACCGCGCCGTCGGCGATGTCCTCACCCGCCACATCGATGAAGGCCAGGTTCACCGCGCTGGCGGTGTGCACCGAATACGCCGTCACCAGAATGGGTCTGCGCTGTTCCAGGCCCGCCCAGGTGTGCCCCTGGGATTGGCGCTGGGCGTTCATGGCGAGGCCGTCGGTGCGCTGGGTCTGATCCATGGCCATGCGGCGTGGGCCGGTGGCGTCCAGGGCACGGCGATCGAGCAACCGCGCCTCCAGGGAGGTCCACAGGGTCGCGGATTTGGGCGAGACGATGAAGGAGAACTGGCTGGCCAAGCGCGGATCGTTCATCATCGAATGGATCATCGAGACGATCAGGTGGCTCTTGGACGAGGCCGATTCGCCGACGAATCCAATCACCTTGGTGGGATGGTCCAGGGTGACCGGGTCGAGTTCACATCCCTTGGGGCACCGCAGATTCAGCTTGTCGAAGTAGGTTTCGATCTGTTTGGCGAAGCCTCCGTTGCGCTGCCGGATGACCGTGTACCAGCGATTGCGTTCGCGGTCGTAGCGGAATTCGGTGAGGCAGTTCAGGCAGACGGTTCTCACGCGGTGCACCTCATGACAGCACCGCGTAGGTGAGTATCGCGATGGTCAGCACGAAGAACGTCACCCCGACGCGGACGCCGAGTCGGATCCAGTGTGAGGCACGCGATCCCGGGTAGAGGTACCGTTGCCATGCCGTGCCCACTTGCCGATTTCTCATCACCGTCAGAACAGCTTCCCGATCTCGACGACCACCCAGGTCAGTAGTGTGAATGCCAAGCCGCCCAGTAGGATTCCGATGGTCGCGGTGGTGGCCAGCAGGGCGGCGACGAATCGGTAGTCATCGGTGGACAATCCGGCCAGCAGCCGCTGTCTGGATGCCACGACGGGTGCGGACAGGAAGCTCCAGGTGGACGAATAGGCCAGTGGGTCAGAGATTTCCGGCTCCGGCTCGAGCAGGACGCCCGGTGTCAGGACCGAGGTTTGGGTGGGGCCGAGGTTGTCCGGTGCGATGGGCATCGCGGTGCGCCGGATCTGCGCGGACCGCTCGACGGCCTCGCGGAAGTAGTGCTGGAACTCGGCCGCGGAGCGATGCCGCTGCGCGGGATCCGGTGAAAGCGACTGCTCCAGTACGACTTTGATCTCATCCGGGATTCCGGCCGGGCCGTACGCGTGGTTGAGCACCTCCGCGCACACCACCGCGAACGAGTACACATCGCTGAGATGGGTGATCTGCCCGTGGTGTAGATACTCCGGGGCCGAATACTGTTGCGTGCCAAGGGCCCGATGCACCTGGGTGAGCCTTTGGATGTTCTCCCGCATCTCGATGGCGATGCCGAAATCGGCGAGCTTGGCGGTGCCGTCCTGGCAGATCATGATGTTCTCGGGCTTGATATCCCGGTGCACCACCCGCTTGGAATGCGCGTACACGAGCCCGCCGAGCGCATCGGTAAGCACCCGCAGCAGGCTGGGCAGCGCCCAATTCTCCCGATAGCGCAGATGCTGGCGCAGGTTCTCGCCCGCGATGAACTCCATCACCAGAAACGGGTACCTGCGCCCGTTTTCGACGAAAACCCCCGCATCGTGCACGGTCACGATATTCACGCAATTCATCTGCGCCGCGATCCGCGCCTCCCGCTCGAACCGCTCCTGCTGAATCCGCTCATCCTGTTCCAGCGGCAGCAGACTCCCCGAGTCGAGCACCTTCACCGCAACCCGGCGACGCAATTGCCGATCCCAGGCGTCCCAGACCTCGGCCATGCCCCCTCTGCCGACAAGCTCCCGAAGCTCATACCGGCCATTGATCAGCCTCAACCGCGTACGATCCC
Source organism: Nocardia acidivorans NBRC 108247 (assembly GCF_001625085.1). Taxonomy (GTDB): domain Bacteria; phylum Actinomycetota; class Actinomycetes; order Mycobacteriales; family Mycobacteriaceae; genus Nocardia; species Nocardia acidivorans. The sequence continues at coordinate 4,581 of NZ_BDAW01000099.1, read as the reverse complement.
TCCAAGCCCGATGAACCGCGCTCCCTCGGCCCACCTAGGACAACCTCGAATCCCCGCCGAGTCTACGCGCGCCCCACCCCGCCGCACCCCCCATATTTCCGTGCCCCCCAACACATTCAGCAAAACCCCAGCCGCCCCCACGATCACCAGCATCCACCCCGCCAACCAGCAGATTTGCAGTTCACCCCCGCTCCCGGGTAATTTCTCCCAGTCGCCCGCACCAATCAGGGCAACGGGGCTATGGCGCAGCTGGTAGCGCACCTCACTGGCAGTGAGGGGGTCAGGGGTTCGAATCCCCTTAGCTCCACCAGGTCAGACACGAAATCCACTCCCCGTTAGGGGAGTTGGGCACCGCCAGCGTGCCAAGAACGTGCCAACTCTCGGGAGACCTCCCTCATTGGGCTAAAGATCCGAAGGCCGCAGATCCGGCCGCCGCCAAGTCCTCACCCTGGACGACGGAATAGATCGACAGGGACATCGCCGGATCGTGCCCATGCCACGCCGCCACAATGTGCGCCGGAATCCCCAGGGCCAGCATGGAACTCACGGACGAATTCCGAAGCCCCTTGAGCTGGATACGCCGCAGCCCGGCAGCGCGTGAGATCCGCTGGAATTCATCGGTATATCGCTCAGGTCGGAGGGGAGTACCCGCTTCGTCCACCACGATCAGACGGTCGTCGGTCCACTCGATACCCAGCACCAGGCATTCGGCCCGCTGGACGCGTTTCAGGCTGCGAAGCGCTGCGGCCAGTTCAGCAGGGGGTGGAAGATCCCGGCGGGACCGCTTGGACTTGGGAAGGTTCTCTTCCGTGGTCGTTCCGACCGCGACTCGGCCCCGGCGGACCTTCAATGCGGCTTCGGAGAACCGGGTCCACCTCATTCCCAGCACCTCCGAGCGGCGCATGCCGTACGTGGACATGAGCCAAGCGGCGTAAAGCCGGTGGGCCTGAGCCGCCTGGCGGAATCGCTCGACCTCCGCGACCGTCCACGCCTTCGGATCGTCGGCGTCGTCGTCATCGTCCCTGTCGTCGATCTCATCTGCCGGGCGCTCCACCAACGCTACGACGTTGCGCGGCAACTTCCCCTGGTCCACGTAGGACTGGACCATCATGGACAAGGCCGTAAGGGTCGACCGCACACTCAGCGATCGGCGGCATCAGCCCCATCCGCTACGAACAGTCCCTCACGACAGCATCGGCTAACGCCGCGTAACCAACTGTCCACAATTCGGGGGGAACCTCAACACTCCCTGCACGGCACCCGGTGGGAGGCAAGCCATTAGAGAGCCACACCAATCCAGACGGCGGGCAGCCGAATATTGGGAGCATCCCACCGGGCACCTGGATCAAATCCTGGCCAGGACCTGATTTTGATAGCAAGTGTCTAACTAGCCGAATGCAGGATGTCGGATACGCCTCCCGGGTCGGGCCCGCGCACCGTGGCAAGCTCACGGCATGACGTTATTCGCTCGATCTAACTTAGAAGCTCTCGCCTGACATGTGCGACCTCGCGTGGGACAGTCAAGGGTGCTCGAACGAGACCGCGAGCGATGATGTGCAGCGAGTCAACGGGTGCGTGAACTGCTCAAACGTTGCGGCAGTGTTCGCCCGTGCCGCATAACCGCAACGAGCTTCGCCTAGCCAGGCCGAGCGCTGGTTCAGGGTATCTCCGTTACATTCAAGGAGGCCATCACGGTTTCGCGGTCGTTCAAGCAGCGAAAGAACGACGGTGGACTCTCGACCCTGTACATCAATTCCCGGAGTATTTCGCTTTCAGCGTTGGTAATCGGAATCTGTTCTTTGGACAGTAGGGACGCGATGCTATCGACCAGCAGGGGGAATTCTGACTGGTTCCGCAGCGCGTCATAGTACGGAAACGGGCTCTCGGCATCGGTCTCGGCGTCGGCCTGTTCGATTCGCCCTCGCAGGCCGCTGAGAAGGGCATCGATTCGCTCGCTCCACCAACGGTGATTGGTCAGCTGTTGAGCATGGTTAGCATCGTTCACGTTTCACCTTTCAGGCTCTCATGTCAGCATCAGCGTGTCACGCCGTCTGGACCCCTTCGGCCGACACCCGGCTGGCCAGGGTCGGGCCAGGCGGTCACGATGTCGCCGTTGGGCGCTACAACTACGTTGATATTGAGCCCGTCGTAGTAGCCGTTAATCAGATAGTTGTCACTACCACGTTGTGGCTGCTTGGGGTACGGCTTGGGGTTCTTGGCGATCGCTATTGCCGCCGCCGCGATCTTGTCCGCGTTCCATGACTCCGGGAAAACGTCCTTCTCCGGTAGCGGGTTCTTCGCATTCCATCCGTGGCCGCCGTGCCCGGTGACTGGGTCACCGTTGTAGATCGCCCATTTATTGTCCGGATTGACGTTGATCTTGTTCGAGGGCGGATACTGTTGCGGGACAACAGTATTCTGGTATGTAACCATCGACTCGCTGTAGCTAACAGAATAGAAAGTGACCTGCTGCCATATCTGGATGCGATCGCCGGACTTGACGTCGGGAATCTCCCAGCTGTAGTCGTTGCCGTGATGGTTGACCGGAACGTCGATGTACTCGCCGTTCTTGGATATGAGCAGCTGGTTCCCGAGCGAGAAGCCTTTGTCCACACCGGTATGTAGGTTGCCCTTCAGGGTTCCGGTCTGGGATCCGGGACTATCAGGCACCCAAGTCACGCTGCCCTGAGAGGGCTGCACAGGCGGCACGATCTTGATGTCCGTTTTGTAGAAGCCGGAGTGTGGGCCGTCTCGGTTGCCGCTGTGCGTGGCTGGGATGTTGCGGGTTGGCAGACCCCGCAGGAATGCGGGAGAGCAGATGTAGGGACAGGCATCGAGGATCGCCTTCCAATAGATGGAAACACAAAAAAGGCCGCGACGGCAATGCCGTCGCGGCTAGAAGCTATGGAACACTCTGGCGAGCGCTAAGATCAAGAATTCGAGTGCGCTCGACTATCGAGCTATCCCTGCAGGCGATATGGGAGTTCGGTCGGTATTCTCACACGTCACCGAGATGGCGCCAGCAAACCAGGGCGAGAATGCTTGCATTCGGTGGAGTCCAGCGCGCGATAAGCAGCGGATGTTTCACTCTGTTTTGCTAGCCGGACACGGGTGTGCGAGCCGCCCGAATTAATACCTGCGGGCGGTGGATCGGTGCGACTGCGCGACCGTCGGTATGGGGATGCGCAGCCTTCACAGATTGGCGTAGCCGCCTGAGCTCCAGACGAACCTGCGGAAGTTATCCGGGGTGATGGCTTGGCGTGCCGGTATTCCTGGTGCGATCGGATACGGCCAGAAGCAGTAACCGCATCGATGGCAGTAGTGGCCGGTGCTCCAGATGTGTTTACTGACCGAGATGCCCTTGGCGATTCGACTGTTTCGGCGAGATCTATGAGACGCGGTCCAGAACAGCAACAGCGACGGAGTAGCTAAGGCAGAGATCAATAGGAAATTCGCGAGGAAAAATACCGGCAGCGGCGTTGTCGACATAGGATCGGAGAAATTGACGACGGCGATGAGAATTCCAAAGAGAGCGGGAATCGACAGGATCAGACCGACGAAGACCAGCTTGCCCGAACGCCGTTGCAGCGGTGCCAACGCCAGCGATTGGGACAGGCTGGTCGTGAAGGTCCGCTCGGTCATACTCGAGCCGACGACAGGCATCATGCCTGTCGAACCGACAGCCACGCCCGAGCGGTAGTCGGTGCCGTAGACCGTGGTCGTGCCGGTCGCCCGAATGGCCGGAACGCGCTGAACACGGTCGTCGTGCCCACAGCTCGGGCAGGTGATGTCGATTCCCACGGTGGCGTCCCGTCCCGGTGCGGCTGCGCCGCGACGTGGACGGTGGCCGCGCAACAGCGCCTGTGCTGGTTCCCGGTGATGCGATGGTTGGACCCATCGAACACCGCGAAACGCCGCTTGTCGAGAGGGATTCGTCGTCGAAGGTTCGGAAGTCATTGTCACGTCCTCTTACTGGGGTCGGGTGAGTGCGCCTTCACCCGATGCGGTGAGTCATGCTGTCCCACAGCCTCTCTCATCACCGGCCGCGCCTCGCAGGGGTGATTCGTCGCAGGTACGCCGCTGCCTCGGCCGTAAAAGTCCAGCCGAGGCGGGAGTGTGGACTCCGAGGGCTGCACAGTCGACGGCAACATGTCCGTCGGTCACACGGAGTCGACGGCTCGGATATGGGTTCGGGGGTTCGACAACAGAGGGTGCGGTTCCGCGGTGAGGATTGAGAGGGCGGCGGCGCATCGCGCGACCCCCTGCACAGCGATCTCTCCGACCCTGGTCCAGATGTAGTCGTCGCGGCGGGAATTGATGGGTCAGGTATCGCCACGTTTCCGACGTGCCAAGAACGTGCCAAGACTGGGTCATCCACCGGGGAAGGGGCGGTACGTACTGGACGCGGAAACCGCCTCGACCTGGACACAATGGCATTTCTTGGACGCCGGGTCACAGTCTCCGGCTCCCTGGCAGTGAGGGGGTCAGGGGTTCGAATCCCCTTAGCTCCACCAAAGGTGGCATTGCACGAACCGACTCCATTGGGGCTGGTACCGCAGAAGCGGTACCAGCCCCAGTGTC
>NZ_BDAW01000098.1 GCF_001625085.1 Nocardia acidivorans NBRC 108247 | reverse complement strand
GCGAACGCGGGAGCGGCAGGCGCGGGCGGCGGCGCATACGGGGCGGCCTGCGCCGTCGGGGCGTCATCCACGGTGATGCCGAAATCGGTTGCCAATCCGGCCAATCCGCTGGACCAGCCCTGCCCCACCGCCCGGAACTTCCAGGCCCCGGCCCGCCGATACAGCTCACCGCACAGCATGGCCGTCTCCGGCCCGGCGGCGATATCGAACCGCACGATCTCGCTATCGGTCGCCGCGTCGATCACCCGCAGATGCAATCCCGCCACCTGCCCGAACGTCCCGCCGTCGGCGGAGGCGCAGATCGCGATCCGCTCGATATCGGGTTGCACCCCGGCCAGATTCACCTCGACCGCATCGAAATCCCCGCGCTTGCCGAGATGGCGCACCGCCCCACTCGGATGCTCCCCCTGGTTGTAGAAGACGAAATCCATATCCGACCGCACCCGCCCCGCCGCGGTCAGCAGCAGCGCGGAGGCGTCGACGGCGGGCACGCCCGGCCCGCCGGTCCACGCGAGCACGGCACGAACGGCATTGGCGGCCACGGGCACATTGGCCCCTTTGCTGAGATTCGTCACCCGAGCCAGTGTGCCGCAGATCCGTGACCGCCACACCACGTCGCCGGGATGGCGTGCACCGACAATCCGATGGTCACGCCACCACCGCGAATCGGCTCAGTATCCAATGGTGAAGCGACGCTGAATGAATCGCGGAGATTCGATCTCATCGACGAGCGCTACCGCTGCATCGGCGAAAGAAACCCGGCTGACGCCCGACTCGTCGACCACCACCTGATCGCCCCCGACGCGATAGCGACCGGTGCGCGGCCCGGGTCCGATCTGCTCGGCGGGGCTCAAGTACGTCCAGAGTCGATTCGAGGTGCGCAGCACATTGAGACCGTCCCGTGCACCGCGCACGGCGGCACTGTATTCCCATGGCAGCCCGATGCTTTCGAGGGTGGCGGCCAATCGCTGATCGTCGTCGGCGAGAGTGCGGCCCGGCGCGAATTCCAGACTGCCCGCACCACCGACCACCACCAGCCGGGTCCGCGGCCGGGTGTGCAGCGCGGTCAACAGCGAATTGGCGGCCTTGACGTGTGTGGTCGGATCGACGACCGCCTGGCGCACGGTGGCGTCGAAATCCTTTGCGGCATTACCCGGTTGATAGAGGCTGACCAGGACATCCAGCCCCGGCAGGGCAGCGGTGACGGCCGCGGTGTCGAAGAGGTCCAGGCTCGCCCAACTGACATTCGGACCGTCGACAGTCCCCGCGGCATCGCGGGTGAACGCCCGCACCCGATGGCCGCGACCTACCGCTTCCTCGACCAGGTGCTGCCCGATATTGCCTGTCGCCCCGATGATTCCGATGAACATGATGCTCCCACTTCTCCGCGAACTAGCCTGGCGTGAGAAAACTATACGGTGTGAAATTTTTACGCAACGTCCAGTCATCACACGGCGTTGTAGACTCACATCGTGAATACGGCAGCGCCGACGCGGCGTGAAAAGCGGCGCGTGGAGACCACCGCGGAAATCAAGGAGGTGGCCCTGCGGCTCATGGCCGAGGGTGGCCCGGGCGCGATCGCCCTGCGCTCCATCGCCCGCGAGATGGGTATGACCGCGAACGCCGTCTACAGCTACTTCCCCACCCGCGACGATCTGGTCACCGCCCTCATCCAGGACGTCTCCACCGAACTGGCGGATGTGCTGGAGCAGGCCCGCGAGGCGCACCCCGAGACGGCGGCGTCCGCTCGAATCTCGGCGTGGGCGTACGCATTCCGCGACTGGGCGCTGACCAACCCGCAGGGCTTCCGGCTCATCTACGGCGATCCGGTGCCCGGCTACCAACCTCCCGACGGCGGACCCGCCCCGGAAGCGGTGCGGCGCATGTGCGTCGGACTGATCGGCCTGGCCGCCAGTGCCTGGCCCCAGACCCGGAAGGCCCAGGGCGACAGCGAATTCGACTGGCCCGACTTCGACCCCCACCTGATCCGGGTGGTCGACGAGCAATTCCCGGATCTACCCCCGGCCGCCGTAGCCATCGCCCTGCGCATCTGGGGCCACCTGCACGGCCTGGTCTCCCTGGAGATCCTGGGCATCCTGCGCACCCAGACCACGAACCCGGACAAGCTCTACCGCAACGAAACAGCCCACCTGATCCGCTCGCTGGGCCTGACTCCCCCGCCGTAGTCCGACTATCAGTCGACCAGGCGGCGGACCACGGCGGGGAGGTCGCGGGTGCGGCGATAGGGGCCCGCCACCGAGACGGCGGTGGGGCGGGACAGCAGTTGGGTGGCTATGCGGGAGACCTCGTCGGTGGTGACTTCATCTATGCGGGCGAGAGTTTCGGAGACGCTGCGGTGGTTGCCGTAGCTGAGTTCGCTGCGGCCGATGCGGTTCATCCGGGAGCCGGAGTCCTCCAGGCCCAGGACCAGGCCACCGCGCAGCGAACCCTTGGCACGGGCGCATTCGGCATCGGTGATGCCGTCCGCGGCGACCTCTTCCAGTACCCCGCGCGCCAGACTCGCGACCTTGCCGAGGTTTTCGGGCTGACAGCCGATATAGACCGAGAAGGCTCCGGTATCGGCGAAGGTGTCGACGCTGGAGTAGACCGAGTAGGCCAGACCGCGCTCTTCCCGAATGCGTTGGAACAGACGCGAACTCAGGCCGCCGCCCAGGACGGTGTTCAGGACCGAGAGCGGCCAGCGCTTCTCACCCTCGTGCCGGCCGAAGGCACGGGTGCCGAAGACCAGATGCGCCTGCTCGCTCTCGCGATACATGCGGATCAGTTCGGGTTCGCTGCGCGGGCGGAATTTGCCCTCGCGGCGGGGAGCGGGTTCGCGAATGGGATCGAGGCGATTGGCGAAGGCGCGATGCACCAGTTCGACGGTGTGCTCATGCTCGATATTGCCCGCGACGGCCACGACCATCCGGTCCGGGCGATACCGGCGCTGATGGAAGGACCGCAGTTTCGACGCGGCCATGGTCTCGATGCTCTCGACGCTGCCGATCACCGGACGGCCGATCGGATGATCGCCGAACAGCGCGGTCAGGAAGGCGTCGCCGACCATATCCTCGGGATCGTCATCGCGCATGCAGATCTCTTCGAGCACGACCTGGCGTTCGACGTCGACATCCTCGGCCCGGCACAGACCGTTGAGCACCACATCGGTGACCAGGTCCACCGCCATGGGCAGATCCTCGTCCAGTACATGGGCGTAGTAGCAGGTCTGTTCCTTGGCGGTGAAGGCGTTCAGTTCACCGCCGACCGCGTCCATGGCCTGTGCGATATCCAGGGCCGAGCGCGTGGGCGTGGCCTTGAAGAGCAGATGCTCGAGGAAGTGCGCGGCCCCGGCGACCGAGGCGCCCTCATCGCGGGAGCCGACCCCGACCCAGACGCCGATGGAGGCCGAGCGCACCCCCGGCACATGTTCGGTGACCACGCGTAGGCCGCCGGGCAGCACGGTCTTGCGCACGCCGGTATCGGCATATGGCGCTTCGGATGTGGAGAGAACCAGTGCAGAACTCTTAGCCGACAGTGGAGTGTCCTTCTTCCGACCCATGCTTCCCAACCCGCAGCGCGATAAAACAGGAAAAACCGATGGCCCCCCGCTCCATTATCCGGAGCAAGGGGGCCACCGCACTTTACGTCAGACGTACGACAATCACTCGGCCGCGACGGTCTCGGCGACCGCTGCGTCCGCGTTGTCCGAATCTTCCTCGACGGGCACGAGCGAGATCTTGCCGCGGTTGTCGATATCGGCGATCTCGACGCGGATCTTGTCGCCGACGTTCACCACGTCCTCGACCTTCGCCACGCGCTTGCCATTGCCCAGCTTGGAGATGTGCACCAGGCCGTCACGACCCGGCAGCAGCGAGACGAACGCGCCGAAGGCGGTGGTCTTGACGACCGTGCCCAGGAAGCGCTCGCCGACCTTGGGCAGCTGCGGGTTCGCGATGGCGTTGATCTGATCGATCGCCGCCTGCGCCGCGGGGCCGTTGGTCGCACCGACGTAGACGGTGCCGTCATCCTCGATCGAGATGTTGGCGCCGGTTTCCTCGGTGATCTGGTTGATGACCTTGCCCTTGGGCCCGATGACCTCGCCGATCTTGTCGACCGGGATCTTGATGGCCGTCACGCGCGGGGCGTAGGGGCTCATCTCGTCCGGGATGTTGATGGCCTCGGCCATGACATCCAGGATGGTCATACGGGCATCGCGCGCCTGGTTCAGCGCACCGGCCAGCACCTGCGACGGAATGCCGTCGAGCTTGGTGTCCAGCTGCAGCGCCGTCACGAACTCGGGGGTACCGGCGACCTTGAAGTCCATATCGCCGAAGGCGTCTTCCGCGCCCAGGATGTCGGTCAGCGCGACGTAGCGGACCTCGTCCTCACCCTTGTCGTTCTTGATGGTGTCGGACACCAGGCCCATGGCGATACCGGCGACGGGGGCCTTGAGCGGCACACCGGCGTTCAGCAGCGACAGGGTCGAGGCGCAGACCGAGCCCATCGAGGTGGAACCGTTGGAGGACAACGCTTCCGACACCTGACGGATGGCGTACGGGAACTCCTCCTGCGACGGCAGCACCGGCATCAGGGCGCGCTCGGCGAGAGCGCCGTGGCCGATCTCGCGACGCTTGGGCGAGCCCACGCGACCGGTCTCACCGGTGGAGTACGGCGGGAAGTTGTAGTGGTGCATGTAGCGCTTGGAGGTCTCCGGGCCGAGCGAGTCGACCTGCTGCGCCATCTTCACCATATCGAGGGTGGTGACACCCATGATCTGGGTCTCGCCGCGCTCGAACAGCGCCGAACCGTGGGCGCGCGGGACGACCGCGACCTCGGCCGAGAGGGCACGGATATCGGCCAGACCGCGACCGTCGATGCGGAAGCCGTCGGACAGGATGCGCTGGCGCACAAGCTTCTTGGTGACCGAGCGGAAGGCCGCGCCGATCTCCTTCTCGCGACCCTCGAAGGTCTCGGCCAGGCTGGAGAGCACGGCGAGCTTGATCTCGTCGGTGCGCTCCTCGCGCTCCTGCTTGCCCGCGATGGCGAGCGCCTCGTTCAGCTCCTCCTTGGCGGTGCCGAGTACGGCCTCGTAGACATCGGCCTGGTACGGCAGGAAGACCGGGAACTCCGCAGTCTCCTTGGCGGCCAGCGCGGCCAGATCGGCCTGCGCCTTGCAGAGCCGGGCGATGAACGGCTTGGCGGCCTCGAGGCCCTGTGCCACAACGGTTTCGGTCGGCGCGGTGCCGCCGTCCGCGATGAGGGCGAGCACATTGTCGGTGGCCTCGGCCTCGACCATCATGATCGCCACGTCACCCTCGACGACACGACCGGCGACGACCATGTCGAACACCGCGCCCTCGAGCTGCTCGACGGTCGGGAACGCGACCCACTGGTCACCGATCAGGGCGACGCGCACGCCGCCGACCGGACCCGAGAAGGGCAGTCCCGCAAGCTGAGTGGAGGCGGACGCCGCGTTGATGGCGACCACGTCGTACAGATCCTGGGGATCGAGCGACATGACGGTCACGACGACCTGGATCTCATTGCGCAGACCGTCGACGAAGGACGGGCGCAGCGGCCGGTCGATCAGGCGGCAGGTCAGGATCGCGTCGGTGGAGGGGCGGCCCTCGCGACGGAAGAACGAGCCGGGGATGCGGCCCGCGGCGTACATGCGCTCTTCGACATCGACCGTCAGCGGGAAGAAGTCGAATTGGTCCTTGGGGTGCTTACCGGCGGTGGTCGCCGACAGCAGCATGGTCTCGTCGTCCAGGTAGGCGACGACCGACCCGGCGGCCTGCTTGGCCAGACGCCCGGTCTCGAAACGGATGGTGCGGGTGCCGTAGGCGCCGTTGTCGATCAGCGCGACGGACTCGAATACGCCGGGCTCGACCTCGGCGGCGGAACTGGTCACAGTTTCGGTCATTCTCTTCTCTCAACCTCTCGTCTTCGCCGGATACCAGCGCCGCGGATGGGCACCGCTACGCGATCCGGCTGTTTTGTCCCCTTGGCAGGGGTGAGCCGTACCCGGCACGGGCGCTCGCGGACCCTCCTGGCCCGCACGCGCACACCCGGCCCTCTCCCCTTGGAGGCGGCGACGCGGAGGCGGTCATCGATCGAAGCCCTCCGGCAGCGCGAAAACTTCTCCTCTTGCTGCGCCCCGAAAAGCCACTACCGAAGACCGACGCCACGCGACGGATGCATACGGCTCATGTTGGCGTGCGTACGGCAGCGTTCACCGGATGCACGAAAGGCCAACGAGGAGATTCTATGCCTCCCCGCTGGCCGGTTCGTCAACTACCTGGGCAGCTGTGTTGTGTCGCGTCGATCAGCGACGCAGGCCGAGCCGCTCGATCAGCGAACGGTAACGCTCGATGTCGTTGGCCTGCAGGTACTTCGACAGGCGACGACGGCGACCGATCAGCGCAAGCAGACCGTGGCGCGTGTGGTGGTCGTGCTTGTGCACCTTGAGGTGCTCGGTCAGATCGGAAATGCGCTTGGACAGCATCGCGATCTGAGCCTCCGGAGAACCGGTGTCAGTCGGGTGCAGGCCGTACTCGGCCAGAATGGCCTTCTTCTGCTCAGTGGTCAGCGCCACAGAATCACTCCTGATTTTTCAGTCCGCGCTCGGATACCGGTGTATGAACCCCGGGCGGGTGCCGCCGCGAACCACAGCAAACCCGACAGACGAGGTTACCGGACCGCTGACCTGGACTGTTAATCGGGGCTAATCGACGGTCTGGGCGGTGAGCACCTTGCGGGCCTGTTCCACATCGCGGCCGATGGCCTCGACCAGTTCCTCGATCGACTCGAATTTGCGCATACCGCGCAGCTGGTCGACGAAGTCCACGGCCACATGCTTGTCGTAGAGATCGCCGTCGAAATCGAGGATATGCGGCTCGACCGTGCGGGAGCGGCCGTCCTCGAAGGTCGGGTTGGTGCCGACCGAGATGGCAGCCATGCGCCGGGTCCGGGCCGGATCGTCCAGCACGGTGAACCAGCCCGCGTACACCCCGTCGGCCGGAATCGCACCGCGCGGCACCGGGGCCACATTCGCGGTCGGGAAGCCGAGCCCGCGACCGCGCCCGTCACCGTGCACCACCACGCCCTCGACCCGATGCGGGCGGCCCAGCGCCTCGGCTGCCGCGGCCACATCACCCGAAGCCAGGCAGGCGCGCACGAAGGTGGACGAGAAGGTCACCGCGTGCTCGCCGAGCAGTTGGACGCCGTCGACGTCGAAGCCGAAGCGCAAGCCCAGTTCACGCATGGTGTCCACGGTGCCCGCGGCCTGTTTGCCGAAGGTGAAGTTGTCGCCGACGACCACTTCGGAGACGTGCAGCTTGTTCACGAGCAGCTCTTCGACGTACTGCTCGGGTGTCAACTTCATGAAATCCTTGGTGAACGGCATGACCAGGAAGACATCGATACCGAGTTCCTCGGCCAGCTCGGCCCGGCGGTGCAGGGTGGACAGCTGCGCGGGATGCGAACCGGGGCGCACCACCTCGAGCGGGTGCGGGTCGAAGGTCATGAGCACCGACGGAACACCCCGCACCGCAGCGGATTTCACCGCACGGCTGATGAGCTGGGCGTGACCACGGTGCACGCCGTCGAACACCCCGATCGTGAGCACACACCGGCCCCACTCTGCGGGCATCTCATCGAGACTTCGCCATCTCTGCACACCGGAAGCCTACGCAAAGCGCGTCACAGACAATATTCGGCTGTCCGGATCTCGCACGGACGAAGCATGCTCGTCATCGCCCGTTCACCGGTTCGGCACCGCCCTCGACCACGCCTGTTCGCCGCGATCCACCGGCAGGCGCGCCGATGTGTGAAACCGCTGCGGCTGTGCCTAAGCTCGGTGACGTGCCCGGAAAACGAGACATCGCCACGCGCCGCGAGCTGGCCGATCCGTCCGAACCCACCGGTACCTCCACCGCCGTCGCGACCAGTGTCGCGCCGGTGCTGTCCTCGGTCGCGCAGGACTATCTGAAGGTGATCTGGACCGCGCAGGAATGGTCGCCGGAGAAAGTGTCGACCAAACTGCTCGCCGAGCGAATCGGGGTGTCCGCCTCGACGGTCTCCGAAGCGGTTCGCAAACTCGCCGATCAGGGTTTGGTGCAGCATGCCCGGTACGGGGCCATCACGCTCACCGAGGACGGCCGCCGCGCCGCGATCGCCATGGTGCGACGGCATCGACTCATCGAGACCTTCCTCGTCAATGAACTCGGCTACGGCTGGGACGAGGTGCACGATGAGGCCGAGGTGCTCGAGCACGCGGTCTCCGAGACCCTGATGGCACGCATCGACGCCAAACTCGGCTATCCGGACCGGGATCCGCACGGCGATCCGATTCCGTCGGTGGACGGTGCGGTGCCCACTCCCCCGGCCCGGCAGCTGAGCAATTTCGGCGACGGTGAGTTCGGGCGCGTCGCGCGCATCTCGGATTCCGATCCGGCGATGCTGCGCTACTTCGATTCCCTCGGCATCGCCCTCGATACGCCGATCGCTGTGGTGGAGCGGCGGGATTTCGCCGGGACAATCGCGGTGCGCGTGGACGAGCGCACCATCGACCTCGGCAGCATCGCCGCCGAGGCCATTTGGCTCACGCACGAGAACTAGCCTGTCGCCCAACAGGATTCCCGCGGGGCGTCATACCAGGCGGTGACCGCCGTCGACGTGCAGGACGGTGCCGGTGACGAACCGATTGCGCAGCAGCGAAAGCACCGCCCGCGCAATGTCATCCGGTCGGCCCAGGCGACCGGCGGGGAGTCGTTCGGCCATGGCCCGCAGGCGCTCGTCCTTGTCGTCCCAGGTCATTCGATCCCAGATGCCGGTGCGCACCCAGCCGGGTGAGACCACATTGACCCGGGTGGGTCCGAGCTCCACCGCGAGGGCGCGGGCCAACCCCTCCAGGGCGGCGTTCACCGCGGCCACCATGGCCCCGCCGACCGCGGGGCGATAGGCGGCGATTCCCGAGGTGAAGGTGAGCGAACCGCCCGGGGTGATCCGCGCGTGCTTGGCCAGCAGCATGGACCCGATGACCTTGGTCTCGATGAAGCCGCGGCCGTTGGGGAAGTCGAAATCCTTGATGGGGCCGTAGGTTCCGGTGGTGTCGCCGGCGGTGGTCACCACGTGGTCGATCGTGCCGACGGTGTCGAAGACCCGGCGGACCTGTTCCTCGTCACCGATATCGGCGGCGATCGCGGTGAGTTTGCCGTCGCCGAGTTCGCGTACCGCGTCCGCGAGTCGCTCGGGTGAGCGGCCCACGATGGTCACCTCGGCTCCGGCCGCGAGCAGTTCGTCCGCGATGGCCAGACCCATTCCGGAGCCGCCGCCCACGACGACCACCCGGCCGAACTCGTCATCAATTCCCTTGTGCGTCATGCCTTTCAGCAAACCGGCGGCGGCGGTGCGCGTCCATGTCGCAGTGCTGAATCCGGCTTAGCGGCGGGCTAACACGGCCGATCACGGTGCGAATCTGACGCCGCCGGAGAGCGCCTCGGCGACGGTGTGCAGGGCCGTATTCCGGGCGGCCGGACGCCAGGCGGCCACATAGGTGACCACCACCGGGCGCGGTTGTAAAGGCCGCCACACCAATCCGGGGGCCGACGCGGTGCGGGAGGAGCCCAGGCCGATGGCGGCGGGGCGCATCGGGAGCAGTGAGAGCATCTGCGCGTGACTCATGGCGCTGTCGCTGAGGGCGACCGCCGCACCGCGCTCGCGCAATTGGGCCAGCATCGAATCGTGCAGTTCGGGGGCGGCATCGCGAGCGAACATGATCAATTCCTGATCGCGCAGCTGCGCCGGCTCGATGGTGTCGCGGGTGGCCAGGGGGTGTTCGCGGGACATCACAATGCCCAATTCCTCCTGGGCGATGGCGGCGCTGGTGAGGTGGTCGGGCAGGCGAATCGGCATGCGCAGCACCGCGAGATCGACATCCTCGCGATCGAGCAGCCGGACCTGATCGGCGCTGGGGCCACCGGTCAGCACCACGCGCGCGCCTGGTTGCCGCGCCTTGAGCAGGGCCTCGATGCGCGCCGGTAACCAGGTCGGCGCACCGTTCACCACGCCGAGCCGGAAGACCGAGCGTTCGGGATTGGCGACCATGCGGGTCTCGCGCAGCGCGTTCTCCGCGGCCTCCAGCACCCCGCGCGCGGTTTCGAGCAAAACCTCACCGGCAGCGGTCAATCCGACGCCCTGCGAGCCCCGGATCAGCAGCGGACCGCCGACCTCGCGCTCGATGGCGCGGATCTGCTGGCTCAGGGTCGGGGTGGAGATGAACAGGCGTTCCGCCGCCCGCCGGAAGTGCAATTCTTCCGCTACCGCCACGAAGTACCGCAACTGCCGCAATTCCACCACCAGTGCACTGTAGGCCGCTCAGGTGTCGGCCAGGGTGGCACCGGATTTCCCGTACAGTTCGCCCGAAGCCAGTTCGCGCTCAGCGGCGTGCTGATGAGCCGGCTCACCTTCGTGCGGGTCCTGATCGTCGACTGGCTGGAGAAACCCGCCTGTCCGCGACCGGTGCTGCGGGAAGTATGCGTGGGAGCGCTGCTGGGCGCGCTCGCCCCGCTGCGATCCCCCATGGCCGGTTAGAGATTCGCGGGACGGACCACCAGCACCGAGGAGGCCCGCTTACCGCTCTCCTTCAGCAGGGCGATGGCCTGGCCGGTGGAATCGATCGCGGCGTAGACGCCGTGGATTCCGGCGGGCTCCAGCCAGCGGCCGTTGCGCAGGTCGTCGGCTTCCTTATCGCTGATATCGCGCAGGGTGAAGGCGGTGCGGACGGCCTCGTCGATATCCAGGCTCAGCAGCGGATCACCGGCCGCCGCCGAGGCGGCGAGGGCTTCCAGCGTGCGGGCGTGTTCGAGGGTGAAGGGGCCTACCCGGGTGCGGCGCAGGGCGGTGAGATGACCTCCCACCCCGAGCTTTTCGCCGAGGTCGCGGGCCAGGGCGCGAATGTAGGTGCCGGACGAGCATTCGACCTCGACGTCCAGGTCCACGAATTGCCCTGCGCCGGTGTCGATATCGCGGCGGGCCAGGATATCGAAGCGGCTGACGGTGACGGGCCGGGCGGCCAGTTGGACGTCCTCACCCGCGCGGGCGCGGGCGTAGGCGCGCTCACCATTGATCTTGATGGCGCTGACGGTCGCCGGGACCTGCTGGATATCGCCGGTCAATTCCGCTATGCCGGAGGCGATTTCGGCATCGGTGACGTGCGCGGCGGTGGTGGTGGCGGTGACCTCACCCTCGGCATCGTCGGTAATGGTGGACTGCCCGAGGCGAATGGTGGCGGTGTACGCCTTGGTGGTCAGAATCAATTGGCCGAGCAGTTTGGTGGCCCGCTCGACACCCAGTACGAGCACGCCGGTCGCCATCGGGTCCAGGGTGCCCGCGTGCCCGACCTTCTTGGTACGCAACAGACCTCGGCTCTTGGCCACCACGTCGTGACTGGTCCAGCCCTGGTCCTTGTCGACGATCAGCAGCCCGCCGAGGGCGTCGACCACGGGTGTGCGCTTCTCGCCCATCAGCCCTCCACGATCGCGGTCAGAATGAGTCCGTCGGAGATCAGCCAGCGGCCGTCGAAGCTCTTCAGCGCGGCGCCGCCGTCGGTGGTGTGGCCCGGAATCAGCAGTTCGGTGTGGAAGGTGCCCGCACCGGTGCCGGCCGACTCCTCGTCGACGGTGAAGGTGATGTGCGCGTCCTCGAAGCCCAGCCAGCGGCCGGTGAGCGGCCGCCACGTCTTGTAGGTGGCCTCCTTGGCGCAGAACAGCAGGCGATCCAGGTGCAGTGCGGTGCCCGGCAGAACCGTTGCCAGCCACTGCCTTTCGGGTGCGAGGCTGACCGAATCGAGCACGCCGTCGGGGAGCGAGGCATGCGGTTCGGCATCGATGCCGATGGATCGGAAGCGCAGCTTGTGCCCGAGGACGGCGGCCTTGTAGCCGTCGCAGTGGGTGAGGCTGCCGACAATCCCGCGCGGCCAGACCGGGCCGCCGTCCTCGGCCTTGCCGATCGCGACGGCGGGTTCGCCGAGCTGCTCCAGCGCCTGACGGGCGCAGTAGCGCGCGCCGATGAAATCGCGGCGGCGCTTCTCCACCGCGCGGGTGATCAGGTGCTCCTCACCGGGGTGCGGTTTCAGGCCCTCCGGATACGCCACCATTTCGGCGGCGGCGACGCCCGGGGGAAGGATTCTGCCCAGAATGCGCGCCGACTCCGTCGCCGCGACTGCCCGCTCTTCGATGACCGCCTCCTGATCGCACCACCACTTGCAGTGATCGAGCCTACCGGCCGAGCCGAATGCCTCGTGCCCGCGGCGGGTGGATCCCGGCCACGAACACGCCGGGATGACGAGGGTCGCCGCGAGCCCCGGGGGTTCAGTCGAATCGGACGGTGGCGATCATGGCGCGGGCCAGGGTTTCGGGATCGGACTCGGAGTTCAGGGGTGACTGCTCCAGTGCGCCCTCGCGCCAGAGCACCGCGAAGCCGTGCACCAGGGACCAGGCGGCGAGTTGGGTTGCGAGCTGGCCCTTTTCACTCGGATCGGGTTGGTTCGCGGCGGCACCCGAGCGCAGGGCCGCGCCGGATCGACTGCGCGCCTGGACAAGTCGCGGATCGTCGGCATTGATCAGGTCGCGGCGGTACATCACGTCGAAATGGCCCGGATGATGCAGGGCGAACCGGATGTAAGCGATCGCGGCGGCGTGGAAGTCGTCCGCGGCGGCATTCATCTCCTCGGCCAGCAGGTCGAAACCCTCGATCGCGAGGGCGGTGAGCAGCCCGGCGCGATCTCCGAAGTGGTGGGCGGGTGCCGCGTGTGAGACCTCGGCGCGGCGGGCCAGGCCGCGCAGGGAGATCGCGTCGACGCCGTCGGCGGCGATCTGTTCGGCCGCCGCGGCCAGGATGGTGGCCCGCAGATCGCCGTGGTGGTAGCTGCTCTTCGCCATGGATCAATCATGGCCCGCAATCTAGGCATTGACAAGTTTCCCGGTCAGCCCTAATCTTTCCACTGTCAAGATTAAACGAACGCAGGAGAACCCCATGGCCCCGCTGATCGCCCTCGCCGTTGTCACCGGACTCACCCGCCTCATCGGCCGGCTCGTCGGTCCGGACTGGCTCGACTCCTGGCCGCACACCACGGCCCTCGGATTGGCCGTCATGTTCGCCCTCACCGCCGGGGCGCATTTCGTTCAGCCCAAGCGCGGCGAGCTCATCGCCATGGTGCCGCCCGCCTTCCCCAATGCGGCGGCCATGGTGACGCTTACCGGCGTACTGGAGGCAGCCGGCGCACTGGGGCTGCTGATCCCGCCGTTCCCCCGAATCGCGGCGATCTGCCTGTTCCTGCTGCTGCTCATCATGTTTCCGGCGAATGTGCGCGCCGCCAAGCAGGACATCGGCGTGAAGACCATGCCGCTGCCGCTGCGCACGGTCGTGCAGGTGATCTTCCTCGGCGCCTGCGCCGTGGTCGCCCTCGGCTGAATCAAGCTGCGGCAGTGAGGATCCGGGCCAGAGGTAGCTCCGATGTCAGTGGTGAATCGGGCCGTCCGTCTCATCGAGCGGACGGCCCGAACCGCGTCCGGCCGCGGCGATCACCTGCGCGGCAATGGAAACCGCGGTCTCGTCCGGGGTGGCGGCGTTCAGATCCAAGCCGAGCGGACTGCGCAGTCGCCGCAGCTGTTCCGGGCCGACACCGGCGGCGACGAGGCGCTCCAGGCGCTCCGCGTGCGTGCGGCGCGAACCCATCGCTCCGACGAAACCGATCTCCTCGATACGCAACGCCTCGGCGAGCATGGGCACATCGAATTTGCTGTCGTGGGTGAGTACGCACACCACCGTGCGATTGTCGATCCGTCCGCCCGCGTGCTGCGCACGCAGATAGCGATGCGGCCAATCCACCACCACCTCGTGCGCGGCGGGGAATCGCAGTGCGGTGGCGAAGGTTTCGCGCGCGTCGACCACGGTGACGCGATAGCCGAGCTGTGCGCCGAGTCGACTCAGCGCACGCACGAAATCATTGGCTCCGGCGAGGATCATGCGTGCGGGCGGGCCGAAACTCTGGACGAGGCCCCGTATCCGGCCACGGCGCGCATAGGTGCGTACCCCACGGCAACATCAGCGCAACACGCGCACCGCGGGACGAACCCGGCCGCCGCCGGACACCGTCGGCAACGAGACGGCGGTTCGGCGGGCTAGGCCAATCCGCGGCGGCGCTGGGCTTCCTCGCGCATCTTCAGCGCGGCCGCCTGCATCTCCGGAGTGATCTTGAAGTGACCGCCCCACTCATTGAGCGTGTCGCCGTAATCCGGCGTCGGCAGGATCTGGCGCAGCAACTGCTCGGGCAGGCCGCGGCGCTGCCACTCCCTCGGATAGCCGAGTGAAACCTCTTCGAAGCGGACACCGTCGTGATAGGTGGTGCGCGGGATGTGCAGGTGTCCGTAGACCGAGCAGACCACGTTGTAGGTGGTGTGCCAGTCGGCGGTGAGATCGGTGCCGCACCACAGCGCGAACTCCGGGTACCAGAGCATATCGGTGATCTCGCGCAGCAGCGGGAAGTGATTGATCAGCACCAACGGGGTGTCCGCGGGCAGTGCGTCCAGCCGCCGCCGGGTGTACTGCACACGAGCGTGACACCAGGCATCCCGGGTCACGTACGGCTCGCAGGAGAGCAGGAACTCGTCGGTGGCGACCACATTGCGCTCACGCGCCAGCGCCAGTCCGGCCGCTTTGGTGGTGGTCCCAGCGGGCAGCCAGGAGTAGTCGTAGAGCAGGAACATCGGCACCAGCGTGACCGCGCCGCCGTACTCTTCCGAGCCCGCACCGGTCCACACCGGGAACGGATCCTCCGGGGTCAGCACATCCAGATCCCGGCAGATGGACACCAGGTAGTCGTACCGCCCCGCACCGTGCATCTGCACGGGATCCTTTGCGGTGGTCCATAGTTCGTGATTCCCGGGCACCCAGATCACCTTGGCGAACTGCTTCTTCAGCGTCTCCAGGGCCCACCGGAAGTCATCGGTCTTCTCCCCCACATCCCCGGCGAGAATCAGCCAATCCTCCGGCGAATCCGCCCGGATAGCCTCCACCACGGGCTTATTGCCCTGATGACCGACGTGAATGTCGCTCACCGCCACAAGTTTCGGAATCACCCAGCTCCGCCTTCCAGTCATGACCAGCCTTCGCAGCAACGGCGGCGGCCCCCACCAGATTCCCACGGCGGTCACCGGCCACCGGCAGGCCCCTCCCCAATCACACCGCCAGCCCTCCCGCGCGGGGATCGGACCAGCCCGGAGTCCCCCGAGCCCGACCGGAGAGCCCCGGCGCGACCCACCCCCGTCGTCCCGGCGCGCTTTTGGCCGGGATCCATCGCAACCTGTTGCAGCACAGCCAGTGTGCATCCCGGCCAAAAGTATCCCGGGATGACGAGGCGCAACAAGTGCCGGGATGACGAGGGCGCAGTCAGCGATCGAGGTGGATGCGCGCCGCTGCGGCGAAACCGGCTGCGACCGTGAGGGTTCCGGAGGGTTCACGACGGCAGGAGGCTACGGCGAGGTGGCAGGGGCGGGGCAGATCGACGGGGAGTTTCGCGCCGCCGTCGATCTGGTAGCGGGTATTGGTGACCTTCCATTTGCGGGCCGCCCGCGGATCGTCCGGCGTGGTGGGCGGGGCGTCGGGGCGGGCGACCACCATGACCTCGGTGATGCCTACCGGCCAGGTGAAGGCGAGCAGGCCCGCGCGTTCGGCCAGCGCCGTCACGGTGGGCATACCGGACGGGGTGGGGTCTTCGGCCGGGGTATCGGCGGTGGTGCTCGCGGGGACCTGGCCGTCGGAGCGGGTCACCTCGGAGGCTCGCCCGGAGACCGAGGCCACGACGCCGTAGACCGGGACCGAGCCGGTTCCGGCCGCGCCGTCTTCGAGGGCGGTGCCCCGGGTACGGCCGACCACCCGCCACGAGCCGTCGGGTTGTAAACGGGTGACGCGGTATTCGACCTGCTCGGTCGGGGACGGGGACCAGGCGATGACCACGGTGCCGTCCGGTTTGCGGGTGGCGGTGACCTGGCCCGGGGCCTCCACGGGGAGCTCGCCGAGCGCGGCGACGGTTCCGGCGTGATCGGCGCAGACCTCGAAAACCGCTCGCAGCGCGCGCATTCGAGCCGCGGCGGGAGCGGGCGGGGCGGCGGCGAACATGCGGTCGGCCTCGGCGAGGGCCGAACGGGCCTGGATCAGCAGCTGTTCCAGGGTGAGGCCGCGGCCGTCCGGATTCGGCACATCGGCGGCGGAGCGCTCCAGGTATTCGAGGTGCTCGAGGGCTTCCATATACCGCCGACCCGCACATCCGGCCGCGGCGGCACGCCAATGGACCGACGCCTCGGCCAGTACCCGCTCCACCAGTTCGGCGATCGGGCGCACCGAAGTCGTCCCGGCACTGTCGCCGCCGGCAATCCGTTCCGCCGCGGCGACATGTTCCTTCGCCGCGCAGGGGTGTCCGGCCCGGAGTGCCGCCCGCGCCGCCTTCAGGGGCTCCTCCCAGGCCCGCACCGGCGGTGGGGGCGGCAGCGGCGGCACGCGCCGATACTCCGAACCCGAGCCGCCGCCGGACGCGGAAGAGCCTGCGCCGGAATATGTTCCACCGTCCCGGGAGCTCGAATGCCCGGTGGCGGTGTCCGCGCGGCCGCTGTCGCGGCCGGACGATGCCCGGTCCGGACGGGCGAACGAGATCGGCGGGATGGCGGAACCCGGTGGGGCGGTAGTGGAATTCGACGGCCGGTCCTTGCCTTCGACGGTGGTGCCGAGTTCGGCCGCCAGGGCGAGGATCACCTTTTCGGCGGCGGCGCGATCCAGGCCCGCGGCGATGGCCTCACCCACCAGAAATTCGTAATCGCCTGCGACCAGGCTGTCTTCGACCAGGACCGCGGCACGAACCTGCGGGCGCAGCAGTTCGGTGGCGTCCTCGATGATCGCCGCGAGATAGTCACCGACCGCACCGGTTTCGAGCAGGTCGCTGACGTGCACCAGCAGCTCGTCCAGAACCACGCGCACGCGGCCCGGCGGCAGCTCCCGGGTGCGGGCGCGCAAAGCCTCCGCGCGCAAACGAATCTCGCCGGTCTGGTGAGCTTTGGTGAAGTCCAGGCCGAGCAGTGCCAGCAGGGTGGGGACCGGATCCCCGGGGAGCAGGCGGTCGTATTCGGCGAGCAGCTTGCGAATCTGTTGCCGCCGTTGCGCACTCACCCCGGCGGGCGGCGGGGTCGCGGGGGCGGCCGTCTCCTCGAGTACGAGGTGCCGCCGCAGCCGCGCCCGCACCTCGGCGGCGTCCAGGCCGCTCATCTTGCCGATGTCTTCCAGCCCGGCCACCTTGCCCGCCGGAATTCCGCCGTGCCGCTGCACAAGTCGCTCGATGGCGGTGTCGATCATCTCGAAGCGCTCGGAGTCGCGCCGCTCGCGCAGCTGCGTCACCCGCTCGGCCTCCACCCGTCGCGAGGAGGCGTGCAGCAGCGGCGCGGAGAGTCGCTCGTGCGCGTCCACCAGCAGTCCGGCCAGCACCCGATACTTCGGATGATCGCGCTGTTTCTGCCAGAATCCCCACACCTCGGCCACCCGCGATCGGACCTGCGCATCGCCCAGCGTGCCCGCCTCGTCGAGCGGAATGTCGTACAGCTCGAACGCATCCGACGCCTCGATGCCGCCGCGGCGTTCCACGGCGGCGAGCACTCGCTTGCGATAGTCGTTCGGGTCGAAGGCGTGCATGGCTCTGGTTCTAGACGGCGCGGCGGCGGGTGCGCTGCAGCTGATCCAACTCGCGCGCCACATCAGCCTGCGAGAGCGTGGCCCCGGTCTGCACCGAAAGGGCAAGGGGCATACGCGCATCCACGTGGTACGCGGTCACGTGCAGCACCCCGTCGAAACCCATCTCGAAGGTGACCTGGACTTCACTGCCCGCCGGATAGCCGGGCGGAATATCCTTGATTCGCCCCTCCACCAGGACTTTCGAATCCTCCGGCCGGGTCGAGGCGGCCTGCCCCTGCTGCTCCACGATGGTCAGCTCGATCTGATCCTGATCGGCGCGCACGGTGCCGTAGGAGCGCCGCACCCGAATGGGCAGTGTCTGATTGCGATGTACCAGCCAACTCGCCGCCAGCCCGTTGTAACTGTCCAGCGCGAGTACGCCGAAGCCACGCGAGACCACGGTGTCGACCTGGATTTCCAGCATGCGGCGCACCAGCCCCACCGGCTGTCCGAAGGACGCGGCGACCCGGCTCAGCGACTGCTCCAGTTCGCGCGGATCGGCCTCGTGCAGATCGGAGCCGTCGCGCAGGCGGCCCCGAGTCACCAGATCGGCGACCACGAGCCGTTCCATCTCCAACTTCTCGCCGTACAGCGCCGCGCCGCGCGCGACCGACAGATCCGGATCGCGCAGTTCGCCGACCAGACCCAGCTCCCGCTGCAATTCCCGCGCCACCATCGGCATTCGGGAGGAGCCGCCGACCAGCAGGACCCGATCCACCTGATGCACCCCGCGCTGTCCGGCTGCGGCCAGGCACGCTTTGGTGAGGTCGAGGGTGCGGCGCATGAGCGAGGCCGTCATGGCCTCCATCTCGGCGCGAGTCAGCGTGATGACCGCGCGGACACCGTCGTGTGCGACCAGGACCTCGGTCTGCTCGGACTCGCTGAGTTCGCATTTGGCGCGCTCGGCCGCGAGCACCAGCATCTGCGAGCCGGCCGAATCATCGAGCGGGTCTTCGGCCTCCGGATTCGCGGCGCAGAACTGCTGGGACAGGTGCAGGGCTATGCGCTCGTCCCAGTCGGCCCCGCCGAGCTGATGATCGCCTTCGACCGCGAGCACCGAGATGCGCCGATCGGACAATTCGATGACGGTGGCGTCGAAGGTGCCGCCGCCGAGGTCGTAGACCAGCACGGTCTCGCGGCCGCCGCTCTTGCCGATATCGACACTGCCGTCCAGGCGGCCGAACCCGTAGGACAGCGCCGCGGCAATGGGTTCGGAGAGCACACCGGCGACATCGAATCCGGCATAGGTTCCGGCCTGAATGGTGGCCCGGCGCTCCTCGTCACCGAAGTACGCGGGCACGGTGATGACCACACGCTGCACGGTGCCGCCGCCCCCGAATTCGGCATCGGCGGCCAGGCTCTTGAGGATGAGCGAGGAAACCGCGGGCGCGGACCAGCTCTGCCCGTGCGCCATGAAGCGCCAATCCGCATCGCCCATGCGCCGTTTCACCAGGGCGCACACGTGCTCGGGATCGAGCCGCGCCTGACGCCGCGCACCCTCGCCCACCACATGATCATCGGCCGAGGCGAACAGCACCACCGACGGCACCGTCGGCTCCCCATTCATACCGATCAAGATTTCCGGGCGACCGTCCGCGTCGATACGCGCAATCGCGGAATTCGTTGTGCCCAGGTCGATGCCGAAGACCCCCATGGCGGCGATCGTAGCAGCCATGACCGACCATCGGGATTAAGGTTCGGGCATGACCGAACCCGCCGCGGCGACCGGGAACCCCGACAGCGCAACCGAATCCGATACCGGTGTGGGCACCGCGCAGCTGAGCGAACGCATCGATGATCTGACCCGGGTGATCGCCCGCCAGGCGGCCACCCTGGAGCGCCTGGCCGACGACGCCAGGGCGCGGGCGCAGCGCGAGCGCGCGGGCGCGGATGCGCCGCTGGTCGTGGAACTCTTCGCGGTCTTCGGCGATGCGCTGTCGCTGGCCGCCACCGCCGGTTCCGAGACCGAGCGGACGGCATTCGAAACCTTCGCGAATCGGGTGGAGCGGCTGCTGGTCGGACGCGGCGGCCAGATCGTGCGCCCGGCCACGGACGCCGCGTTCGACGCCCTCACCATGGAGGCCGCCGACACCCGCGCCACCACCGATCCGGCCGCGGATCGCACCGTCGAGGCGGTGTTGCGGCCCGGCCTCACCATTGCCGATCGGTCGGTACGACCCGCGAAGGTGGTCGTCCGCCGGTATCGCGATCCGGAGAGCTGATCCCGGCTCTTTCTCCAAAAGCCCCCTGCGATTAAGCACATATGCTTAATCTCGGGGGTATGACAGGCACGCAAGCCCGAATGATCGATGTCGGACAACCCATGACCCGGTTCGCCCGGGGCTGGCATTGCCTCGGTTTGGCGGAGAGTTTCCGAGACGGTGAACCGCACTCGGTGGAGGCCTTCGGCACCAAATTGGTGATCTGGTCCGACAGCAAGGGCGCACTGCACGCACTCGACGGGTACTGCCGTCATATGGGGGCGGATCTGTCCTACGGCAGTGTGAAGGACGACAATATCGCGTGCCCGTTCCACGATTGGCGCTGGCGGGGCGACGGGCGTTGTGCCGCAATCCCTTACGCGCGGCGGGTGCCGCCGCTGGCCAAGACGCGCTCCTGGATCACCTGTGAGGAGAACGGGCAGTTCTTCGTCTGGAACGATCCCGAGGGGAATCCGCCGCCGCCCGAGGTCGCCATTCCGCACATCGACGGGATGGGAACCGAGCGGTGGAGTGACTGGAGTTGGAATTCGCTGCTGATCGAGGGTGCGCACTGTCGCGAAATCATCGACAACAACGTGGATATGGCGCACTTCTTCTATATCCACTACGCCTATCCGGTGTTCTTCAAGAATGTGTTCGAAGGGCATGTGGCCACGCAGTTCCTGCACTCCAAGGGGCGGCCGGATGTGCACACCTCCTCGAACTACAACGCCGAGATGCAGCTGTTGCGGTCGGAGGCTTCGTATTTCGGGCCGTCGTACATGATCAACTACCTGCACAACGATTTCGGGGAGCGGACCGTCGAGGTGGTGCTGATCAACTGCCACTATCCGGTCACGCACAATTCGTTCATGTTGCAGTGGGGGGTGAGCGTGCAGGCCATCGACGGGCTGCCGGCCGCCAAATCCCAGTCCCTGGCCAAGGCTTTCGCCAAGAGCTTCGGAGTGGGTTTCCTCCAGGACGTCGAGATCTGGAAGCACAAGACGCGCATCGACAATCCGCTGCTCACCCAGGAGGACGGGCCGGTGTATCAGCATCGGCGCTGGTACGAGCAGTTCTATGTGGACGTCGCCGATATCAAACCGGAGATGACGGCACGCTTCGAATTCGAGGTCGACACCACGCACGCCAATGAGAATTGGCAGGCCGAGGTCGCCGAGAATCTGGCCAAGCGCGCGGCGAAGAACGCCTAGGCCGGCCGCGTCGGCACATCCGCGCCGACGCGCGCCCACTTCCCCGATAGCGCCCGCCAGGACACCGCGACCAGTCGCAGCACCATGAAAGCGACCAGGCCGGTCCAGATTCCGGCAATGCCCCAGTCGTAGACCAGGGACAGCCAGATGGCGGGCAGGAAGCCGAGCAGCGCCGAGCCGAGGGTGGCATTGCGCAGGAAGGCGGCGTCACCCGCACCGAGTAGAACGCCGTCGAGGGCGAAGACCACGCCCGCGATCGGAATGATGCCGACGAAGAACCACCACACCACATGGGTGCGATCCAGCACCGACGGGTCGGTGGTGAACACCTGCGGTATCACCGAATACCCGGCGGCGAACAGGACCGCGAGCACGACCGCGAACATCGTCGACCAGCCGGTGATGCGCCGCGCCAAACCCTGTGCGCCCCGGGCATTCCCGGCCCCGAGCGCGGCACCCACCAGGGTCTGCGCGGCAATGGCGAGCGAATCCAGGGTCAGGGCAAGGAAGTTCCACAGCTGTAGGACCAGCTGATGCGCCGCCACCGAGGCCGCCCCGAAGCGGGAGGCCACCGCCGCGGCCGAAACGAAGCACGCCTGGAACGCCAGACTCCGGGCGATGAGATCCCGGCCGAGGACCAACTGCGCCTTCATAATCGCGATATGCGGGGCCAGCGGAACACGCGACCGCACCAGCGCCCGGACGAACAGCGCCGCCATCACCACCTGCCCCGCCACATTGGCCACCGCGGACCCCTCCAGCTCCAGCCGCGGCGCGCCCAGCAGCCCGTGCACCAGCACCGGGCAGAGGATTCCCGAAACCACCAGCCCCGCAACCACATACAGCAGCGGGCGGCGCGTCTGCTGCACCCCGCGCATCCAGCCGTTCCCCGCCATGGACAGCAGGATCAGCGGCACCCCGAACAGCGCGATGCGCAACCACGACTCCGCTCGCGGCGCGATGTCATCCCCACCCGCGATGGCCCGGGTCACCGGCCCCGCGAACACCTGCAACACAACGACAATCGCCAGCCCGACCCCGCAGGCGATCCAGCTGGCCTGCGCCCCCTCCCCGATCGCACCGCGCTCATCACCCGCCCCGTGCCGCCGCGAGGCCCGCGCCGTCGTGCCATAGCTCAGGAACGTCAACTGCGAACTGACCTGTGCCACAATCAACCCGCCGACCGCCAGCCCGGCCAATGCCAGCGCCCCGAGCCGCCCCACCACGGCCATATCGAAGAGCAGATAGATCGGCTCGGCGACCAGCACTCCCAGCGTCGGAATCGCAATCCCGAGAATCCGCCGCGCCCCCGCGTGCACCGCCGCCCGCCCCACCTCGCTCTCCACCATCCGCCCACCCTCCCACATCCCCCCGACATCCCCGGGACGCCCGGGAGCCGACCGGTGCGCGCGGACCAATCACCGGAGTGCCTCCGCGCGGGGCTGCGCCGTCGCCATGGGCGGCCGGTCGGCGAGTGACACCGTGCCGGTGGTGCGCCGCCAGGAGGCGCCCTCGGGGCGGTAACTCGCCAGGGCCACACCGGAGTCGCAGATGCCGAGACGGTCCAGCAGGGTGGCGATGACCTGGCGGCTCATATCGGCCAGTTCGTGGGTGGGGCGGTTGCGGTGTCTACGGGTGCCGAGGTCGACCTGCGCGATGGCCGACGCGCCGTGGCGCTGCCAGGCGTCGATGAGAATGCCTATCTCGACGCCGTAGCCGGGGGCGAAAGGAATGCGGGTCAACAGGTTTCGGGTGGCGGCGTATTCCCCTCCCAGGGGTTGGAGCACCTCGCCGAGTTCGGGGGCGAGGGCGGTGAGCAGCGGGCGCGCCACCAGTTGGGTGACGCGGCCGCCGCCATCGGCGTCACCCGTGGGATCCAGTTCCAGCGGACGGCGGTAGTAGCCCTTCACCAATTCGATGCCGTCGCCCAGCAGCAGCGGAGCCAGCAGGGCGGGGACGAATCGGGGGCTGGGGGTGAGCAGATCCGAATCCACGAAGACGATGAGATCGCCGGTGGTGACCGCCAGGGAGCGCCACAGCACCTCGCCCTTGCCGGGGCGGGGCGCGATTTCGGGCAGCGCCTGTTCTCGGGTGAATACCGCTGTCGCACCGGAGGATTCGGCAATGCGCACGGTCTCGTCCGCCGAGCCGGAGTCGACCACCACGAGCTCATCGACCAGGGTGCCGACCAACTGGCGGATCGAGGCGAGCACACCGCCGATGGTCGCCTGCTCATTCAGGGCGGGCAGCACCACCGATACCGTGCGCCCGGCCTTGTGCTCGATCAATTCCGGCAGTGACCAATCCCGGTGGAACCAGGTGATATCGGCCAGACCTTTCCAGTGGATCATCGAGTAGTCCCTTCACCCGAGTCGAGAACATTGGTGCGCCAGTCCGGCCAGACCTGCTGCCACGGGCGACGCGGATGGTCGCAGCGCCACAGCACGACATGGCGTGTGATGCCGGGGAATCCGAGCGGGGAGTCCAACCGGGTCAGCACGCGCACCTCGGAAAAGGAGTCGCGCAGAAGGGATTCCGAACCCTCCGAACCGATATAGAGCACCGTGGTCTCGGAGTGGGAGGGGAATCCGAAGTAGGCGAACCCGCGATTCGCGCTGTACACCGGTGGCAGATCCCGGGCATGATCGTCGAGAGCGGCGGCCTGCCAGTAGGTTCGAGTGACCACGACGGTATGCGCACGGTCCGAGGGGGTCAGCGTCTCGACCTGAGCGGTCACGGCGGCAGCCAGTTCGTTCCATCCGGTCACGCCGAACAGTCGCATCCGCGTGGACAATTCACTCCGCGTGCCGGTCGGGTCGTGCAGCGCCGATCGCGGAAGCGGCAGTACGAGCACCACCGCGAGCGCGATGCCCGCCGAAACACCGGCCGTCAACCGCATACCCCGCCACCAGCGCCGAGGTTCCGGTTCGGCCCACCACACCGCACCCGCCGCCAGCAGCACCGGAAACACGCCCGCCAGATAGTAGGGCCGCGATTGGGTGACCACCACGAACACCAGTTGCAGCACCGCGGCGACAGCGACGAATCGGTACGGGCGCACCGCGGTTGAGCGCAGCAGCGCCCAGACGCCCGCACCGGCCAGCAGCGTCCCGAGGACACCGAGCAGCAGGGCCGCCTGTATCGGCAGCCCGGCAACCCCACCGGTCGCCGCCCGCTGCTCATCGGCGATGATCGCACCCATTTCCCACTGCGGCCATCCGTGATCGGCCTGCCAGCACAGTCCCGGAACCACCGACAGCCCCACCACCACGAGCGCGGCCCACAGCGCGGGTCTCCGAAACAACGAACGCGGTCCGAAGCTCAGCACGCCCACCGCGATTCCGAGGGCGAGCACCGGCAACAGCAGCTTCACCTGAAGGTCCACGGCGGCGACGACCGCAGCGCCGAGCAACAGCCGATCATCGCGAATTCTCACCCAGCGCAGCAGAATCCACAGCAGCGCCGCCGCCAGTGTGCCATCCACGGCGAAGGTCGACAGGCTCGCCGCGGCGGTGATCAGCATTGGGCTCGTGGCGATCCCGAGCGCGGCCAATCGCTGCGCCGCCCACCCGCCCCCGAACTCGCGGGCCACCCCGGCGCATATCCAGATCGCCGCGATACCGCACGCGACGGCCGGAATTCGCAGCACCACGGCAGAACCCGGCGCGACCCACTCCGCAGCCCGCGCCAGCAGCGGAACCAACGGCCCCTGATCGACATATCCGGCAGCCAACCGCCGCCCGGCCGACAGGAAATACAGCTCATCGCCGAAGTATCCGTACCGGCCCGCTCGCAGGCACAGTACGAACCCCGATACCAGCACGATCGCACCGACACCACGAACATCCCAGGGCCGCAGGCCCTCCGCCGTCCGGAGCCGTCCGCCCCGTCGGTCCTCATCCCCGTTCGCCTTGGACTCCCCACTTGATCGGCCCGGTAAGGATCGCGAGTGCGCACGTGAGGTCATCGATCGCCACGTGCCGGACTTGTTGCCCGCCAATACATCCGATGCGGCCCTGTCCGACAGTGGCCCCTCACCCACCGTCTCCCCTGGCGCGGACCGGTCGTTCATGTCCGCTGCCGGGGTAACGCGAGGGTGAGCACCGCCAGCAGCAGCGACACCGCGGCCATGAGCCACAGCACGGTCGTGATCGCCGAAAGATAGGACCGCGCCGCGGCTTCGGCGAAGAACACCGTTCCCAGGACGGCGACCCCGAGTGCGCTACCCACCTGCTGCACCGTCGGCACAATGCCCGAGGCCGATCCGGTGGCGCGCTCGACCACCCCGCCCAGCATCACCGAGGGCAGCGGTCCGGCGAACCATCCCATTCCCGCTCCCGCCGCGAAGACCGGCCAGGCCAGTGCGCGCAGGTCCGAGGCGGCACCGGCGGTGTGCACGGTGCTCGCGATCGCCCCCAGCGCGACCGCGAATACCGTCACCCCCACGGTCAATGCCCGAGATCCGCACAGCGACACCAGGATCGGCGAGGACAGCGCGCCCAGCACCGCGCCCAACGCGAACGGCAGCATGACCATGCCGGTCCGCGAGGCCGACCAGCCCAACCCGGACTGCGCGGCCACCGATACGGTGAACAGCAACGCCGTGAACACCCCGTAGAACCCCGCGGTGAGCACCGCACCCATCGCGAATGCCCTGTCCGCGAACAGTTCCGGCCGAATCAACGGCTCATCCCCGCGTGCCGCCCGCCATCGCTGCTGCCGCACGAACACGGCCAGCACCGGCACGGACAGCCCCGCCAACGCGATCATGCTCGGCGGCCACCCCAGCGCACGACCCTCGGTCAGGGGATATACCAGCAATCCCAACCCCAGCGCCGACAGCAGCGTCCCCGCGAAGTCGAACCGCCGCATCAGCATCAACCATCGGGAACCGGATCCCATCGATTCACCGACGGCCCCGGTACTCCCGGTGGCCATCGAGTTCGACTGGGCCGGTGCGTGATTCATCGACGCTGCCGGCGACCGGGCCGACTCGCAGGCCACGTCCAGCCGCCGCGCGCGGGCGTACCCTCTCGCCAGTGCGACCGCCCCGGCCGCGACGGGGAGGTTGACGAGAAATATCGCCCGCCAGCCCGATCCCAGCGGACCGGTGTCGACGAGCACCCCACCGAGCAGCGGGCCGAGCATGCCCGCCAGCGCGGCCGTCGCGCCGTAGATTCCGAAGGCGGTCGCGTGCAGTCGTTCCGGGAACGCGTCCGCGATGATCGCGATGGTCTGCGCGGAGATCAGAGCGGCCGCCACGCCCGCCGCGGCCCGCGCGAGTATCAGTTCGTCAGCGCCGGAGGAGATTCCGCACCACACCGACGCACCGGCGAAGGCGATCAGCGCCGCCGCGAACACGGTATGCCTGCCCAGCAGATCGCCGATTCCGGCCGCGGCGGGCAGGGTGCAGGCGAAGGCCAAGCCGTACGCGCTCACGACCAGCAGCTCGGCCGGACCATCCGCGCGCAGGTCCCGGGCCAGCGCGGGCATGGCGGTGTGCACGATGGTCAGATCGAGCATCTGCATGAAGACCGCTGTCAGGCACGCCGCCAGGGCGATCCACGCGCCCGGCGCGGTGACCGGGCGTGCGGTGGGGCCGGAGATCGCGGCCGTCATGACAGGGCCGGAACTCGGGCCGCGTAATCCCCGTCGGCCACGACCGCGTTGATGATCGCGGTGAGCGTGCGCACATACCGCACGACGGAGGCGTGCGCCCGGGGCGTATCCGGGAACAGCAGCGACAGCGTGGTCACGTCATGGAAGCGATTGACCCACAGGAACACCTCGCCCGAACTGGTCTCGCTGCCGTACAGCCCGCCCTTGATGGCGTCGAACAGATCCGCCCCGTCCATCTTTCGGACATCGACATACGACACCATCGGCGCGGTGAAACCGGGCCGCGCCCGAATTCCGAGATCGGGGGTGACCAGTTCGAGGACCCGATGCAGGGATACGTCCGTGAGATCCTTGGCCCGCTCCGCCGCCCGCTGGGCGGCCGCCACCACGGCGGTGAAACCGTTGTCGGCGCATACCTCGAACTCCACCGGGATCAGATTGGTGTACCAGCCCACCGAACCCGTCTCCCCGGGCAGGAAACGGGTATTGGCGGGTGTGAGGCCGAAATACCGTTCCCGCCCGGCCAATTCGAGTTCGGCGAGTGCGATTGCCGCGAACAGCCCGCCCAGGAATCGCCCGCCGTGCGCGGCGCAGACCTGTTCGAAGCGCAGCATCTCGTCCTCGGTCAGCAGTGGTCGGGTGAGCTGCGCGCCCTGCGCGTATCCGCCCCCGCCCAGCTCCAAGGGGAACCTCGGCACATCACCGTCGTTGCGGCGCAACAGATCCAGCCACTGCCACACCGCCGCGGACTCCAGCCCGAGCTGCTCGTTGATGATGTTCTCGCGCTCGCAGTAGCCGATATGACCGTCCACCGGCGGTAGCTGGGCGGTCTCACCGGATACCGCACCGCCGTAGAGCAGCAGCAGTTCCACGCACGAAAGCGCCTGTGCCACACCGTCGGTGTGCAGATGATCCACGGCCGCGTACATCGTGAACGATCCGGGGCGCTCGATCACCCCGAAGGAGAAGCAATCCCATTCGAATGGTCCGGGCGTTTCGGCCCGCACCCGTTCGCGCAGGGCGTCCAGATCGTCGAACTCCCCGTAACTCGTCGCCGTCACCTCGATATCCGCCGGATCCGCCACATGCCGCACGATCCGCCCGTCCGGCTGCATGGCGAACCAGCTGTGGAAGGTGTCGTGCCGGCGCAGAAACGCGTTCAGCGCCGCGGTCATGGCCCGATGATCGGGCACCCCCGGAATATCGAACGAGATCATGCATATCCGCGAAACCCGCAAGCCCACACGCGAATTGCGATGCGTCGCGCGCAGATAGGCCCGCTGCTGATACGACGGTCCGACATCATGCGCGGGTGCGCGCCGCACCGCGGCCCGTGCGGCCGGGGACGCCGTCCAGGTGGTGAGCCTGCCGGGCTCGGGATGCCAGTCGCCGAAGAGGCCGAATGCGACCATGAATTGACCTCGATTCCTACCGCTCGCTGAATCAGATTTACGAGTGAACGGCACGCACCCGCACCCTGACCAGCGCCGCAGTGAAAGTCTGTGACGATTCCCAAGCCGAACGGCCCGAGCCCGGACGGTCTCCCAAAGAGTCGCGATACGCATTGTCCGGCTATCGCTTTCGACCTAACGTCAGCTCCCGACCGTCCCACTCGAGGCAATCGGAGGTCCCGGGTGAAAGCAGCCGGACCGTTATTCTCACTCGTCCTGGCCCTGGCACTGCCCAGCCTGTGCGTCGCGATTCCGGCCCGCGCCGAACCCATCACACCGGAGCGGGTGCTGTCAGCCGCGCGACCCGCACCGGACGGCTCGCGGCTGATCGCGGCCACCGAATCCGGCGGCGGGCTGCTCGACCTGCGCGTGCACTCCGCCGCCATGAACGCCGATATCGACCTGAAAGTCGTTCGCGCACCGGATGATTCGAAACCCGCGCCGGTGCTGTATCTCCTGAACGGCGCCGGCGGCGGCTCGGATGCCAGCAGTTGGCCCGATCAGACCGATATCGTCGACTTCTTCCACGACAAGCAGGTGACCCTGGTCAACCCGCTCGGCGGCAACGGCAGTTACTTCACCGATTGGCAGCGCGATGATCCGCTGCTCGGCCGGGTGCGCTGGAGCACCTTCCTGACCCGGGAACTGCCACCGATCATCGACTCGGCGCTGAATGGCAACGGCGCGAACGCCATTGCCGGAATCTCCATGGCCGGAACCTCGGTCTTCCAACTCGCCCTCGACGCACCCGGGCTGTATCGCGCCATCGGTTCGTACAGCGGCTGCGCGCGCACCAGCGACCCGCTCGGCCGCCTCTTCGTCGACGCGGTGGTGCTGCGATGGCAGGGCGATCCCGCCAATATGTGGGGCACACCCGATGATCCGGCCTGGCCCGCCAACGACCCCTACCTGCACGCGGATCGCCTGCGCGGCACCGCGATCTACGTCTCCTCGGGCACCGGGATTCCCGGTCCGCAGGACACCCTCGACGGCGCCGGCGTTCACGGCAATGCCGCCAAACTGCTCTCCCAACTGGTGAGCGGCGGTTTCCTGGAGGCCATTACCGATCTGTGCGCCCGCGCCCTGCGCGACCGACTCCACGCCCTGGACATACCGGCCACCTTCCAGCTCCGCCCGAACGGCACCCACTCCTGGGGCTACTGGCAGCAGGATCTGCACGACTCCTGGCCGCTGTTCGAACACGCCCTACGGGGCTGACGCGGCGGTCCGCTCGAGGCAGGCTGGGGACATGATCACACTCGACACCGTCATCACCGCGGTCACCGTGTACCCGGATCGGGCGCGAATCACCCTGTCCGGCAAGGCGAGTCTGCCCGCGGGGAAACCGGATCCGCGTCGCACCGCTACCGCTGGGCCTGCTGCGCGACTCGGTCCGGGTCGCCGGACAGGGCGAGGTGACCGTGCTCGGGGTCGATATCGGCACCGAACGGCAGCCGGAGGTCTGCGACGAACAGGTCGCGACGCTGGAGAACCGCATCCGCGAACTGGAAGCCGACCTGAGCGCGCTCGCCGATGCCGACCGCGCCGCCGATGCCCGCATCGTGTTCCTGGAGCGACTCGCTCGCCGATCCGCCGAAACCCACCGAACGGGACGAACTCGGCATCCGCACCTGAAAACCGAACTCCCTCCGCGGGCCCAGACCACCATCACCCTCGGCTACCGTGTGGAAGCCCCCAAAGGCGTCACCATCTACGGCCTCCCCGACTAGCGATGTGCATGCACTCACGCGGGGAGCCACTCGACGTTCACCGGCGTGATCACATACACGTCGGCAGACCTACCGGTTGAGTTCGGCTTTCAGCGTTTCGACGAGGTGGGCGGGGGTGCCGGTGGTGGAGTAGCCCGCGGCGTAGCGGTGGCCGCCGCCACCGAGAGCCATTGCCACGCGGGCGACATCGACGCCGGGGGAACCGTCGGCCGCGTCATGCGAGCGCAGTGAGACCGTCCACTGATCGGACCTGCCGC
Organism: Nocardia acidivorans NBRC 108247; assembly: GCF_001625085.1. Lineage (GTDB taxonomy): Bacteria > Actinomycetota > Actinomycetes > Mycobacteriales > Mycobacteriaceae > Nocardia > Nocardia acidivorans. The sequence goes on along the minus strand of NZ_BDAW01000098.1, from coordinate 3,787 downwards.
GGGCCTCTTTGAAAACGGCCGCGACCTGCGCTTCGGAGGTGGTGCGCACCAGGTCGACAATGCTCTCGACCTCTTCGGAGCGCACGCCCGCGGTGTCCTCCCGGCGCACGAATACATAGACCAGTCCCGCGCCACCGGCGGCTTCGGCATCGAGTTCGGCCGAGGCCAGCACGCGCGAGAGCATGGGCAGCCAGGCGAAAGGGTGTGTGTCCATGAGGGTTCGGGTGATGCCCGCGCCGTCGATACCCGTGGCCAGCAGCCGCTCGGCGAGGGTGTGCGAACCGGGGCGAGCCCATTTGAACGAGCCGGTATCGGTGACCAATCCGGCGTACAGACAATGCGCCACCGGGCGATCGATGGTTTCGCCCCAGGCGTCGAGCACCCGCGCGACCATGCCCGCGGTCGACTCGGCGGTGTCGTCGACGATATTCACCTCGCCGAAGTGGGTGTTGGATCGGTGATGGTCGAGCACCATGGTGGTGCGCGCGCCGTCGAGCCGATCCTTCAGCGCCCCAAGACGATCCGCGCTGCCGCAGTCCACCGCGACCAGTACGTCGACCTCCGCACGCACCTCATCCGGCGGCACCAGCAATTCGGTGCCGGGCAGCGACCTCATGGAGACGGGCAGTTCGGCGGGTTCGGCGAAGGAGACCTGCACCGGCACCCCGCGCCGGCGCAACACCTGCCCCAGCGCCAGCCCGCTGCCGATGGTGTCCGCATCGGGCTGGATATGGCACAGCACCGTCACCGACCGCGCGGTGTCGAGTATCGACACCGCACGTGCCAGATCGACCGGTTCGGTCACCGGCGGTCTCCTCCCCGCTCAGACCGCGGAATCAGTCTTCGTCGTCGGTGTCGTCGTCGGCCTTGTAGGGGTCGACATCACCGGCGTAGTTGGCGTTCACCGCGACCTGAGCCACCCGAGCGTCGGCGGCGCGGGCGCGGGCCAGCAGCTCCTCCATCTCCTTGGCGACGGTTGGCACGGTGTCGAGCTTGAACGACAGGATCGGCGTGAACTTCACACCGGTGCCCGCGCCGACCTTGGAGCGGAGAATGCCCTTGGCCTTCTCCAGACCCGCGGCCGCCTCGGTGTAATCGGGTTCGGTGTCCAGGGTTTCCCCCATCACCGTGTAATAGACGGTGGCTTCCCGCAGATCACCCGTCATCTTGGTATCGGTGATCGTCACGAAACGCAGCCGCGGATCCTTGATCTCGTACTCGATGGCCGTAGCCACGATCGAGGAGATCCGCTTGGCGAGTCGGCGTGCCCTGGCTTGATCCACCATGGCCGTGCCCTCCTCACTGGATAGATTCAGTCTTCGGGTCCGAAGACGCGGCGGCGTACCGCCAGCAACTGTAACTCCGGACGATTGGCGACATGCCGTTCACACTTGTCCAGCACCTCGGTCAGGTGATTCATGCCGTGGCTCACCATGGCCACACCGACCAGGGTCCGGCGATACCGGTCATGATCTCCGCCCTCGGTGACACTCACCTCGAACCGTTTCAGGTCGGCGAGGATCGGACGGATGACGGAGCGCTTTTCCTTCAGTGAATGCACATCACCGAGGAGTATGTCGAACTCGAGCGCTCCAACAAACAGTTTTTCAGTCATGTAATGCGCACGCACTTACATCGAATGACCGGCGCGCTCCACGGCGTGCGCATGAGCGCGTCGGGTTCTGTTGGTACACAACCCTGCCGGGCCGAGATCGCTCCCGACCCGGCAGAGGTCGCTGTACTACTAGTCGCGCGGCTTCTCGCGGAGCTCGTACGCCTCCACGATGTCACCCTCGCGAATGTCGTTGTAGGTCAACGTCATACCGCATTCGTAGCCTTCACGAACCTCGGTGGCGTCATCCTTCTCGCGACGCAGCGACGCAATCGTCACCGTCTCCGCGACAACGACGTTGTCACGCAGCAGGCGCGCCTTGGCATTGCGCTTGACCGAGCCGGAGGTGACCCAGCAACCGGCGATATTGCCGACCTTGGAGGAGCGGAAGATCGCGCGGATTTCCGCCCGGCCCAGCTCGACCTCTTCGTAGATCGGCTTGAGCAGACCCTTGAGGGCCTTCTCGATCTCGTCGATCGCCTGGTAGATGACCGAGTAGTAGCGAATATCCACGCCTTCGCGGTTCGCCAGCTCGGTCGCCTTGCCCTCGGCACGGACGTTGAATCCGATGATGATCGCGTTCGAGGCCGACGCCAGGTTGACGTTGGTCTCGGTGACGCCACCGACACCGCGGTCGATGACGCGCAGACGCACCTCGTCGCCCACATCGATACCGAGCAGCGCCTCTTCGAGGGCCTCGACGGTACCGGAGTTGTCGCCCTTGAGGATCAGGTTCAGCTCCGAAGTCTCCTTCAGAGCGGCATCCAGATCTTCCAGGGAGATCCGCTTGCGGCTGCGCGCTGCCAGGGCGTTGCGCTTGCGAGCGTTGCGGCGATCGGCGATCTGACGCGCGATCCGGTCTTCCTCGACCACGAGCAGGTTGTCGCCCGCTCCCGGTACCGAGGTGAAACCGATGACCTGGACGGGCCGCGACGGCAGTGCCGCCACGACGTCGTCCCCGTGCTCATCGACCATGCGGCGCACACGACCGTAGGCGTCGCCCGCCACGATCGAGTCACCCACGCGCAGCGTGCCGCGCTGGATGAGGACGGTGGCGACCGGGCCACGACCGCGGTCCAGGTGGGCTTCGATGGCCACACCCTGCGCGTCCATGTCCGGGTTCGCCCGCAGATCCAGGGTGGCATCCGCGGTCAGCACGACAGCCTCGAGCAGGGAATCGATATTGGTGCCCTGCTTGGCCGAGATGTCGACGAACATGGTCTCGCCGCCGTACTCCTCGGCGACCAGACCGTATTCGGTCAGCTGCTGGCGAATCTTCTGCGGATTCGCGCCTTCCTTATCGATCTTGTTGACCGCCACCACGATCGGCACGTCAGCGGCCTGCGCGTGGTTGATGGCCTCCACCGTCTGCGGCATGACGCCGTCGTCGGCCGCGACAACGAGGATCGCGATATCGGTGGCCTTGGCACCACGGGCACGCATGGCGGTGAACGCCTCGTGACCCGGGGTATCGATGAAGGTGATGAGCCGGTCGAGGCCGTTGACCTCGGACAGCACCTGGTAGGCGCCGATGTGCTGGGTGATACCGCCGGCTTCGCCCTCACGGACGTTCGCCTTACGGATGGTGTCCAGCAGTCGGGTCTTACCGTGGTCGACGTGACCCATGACGGTCACCACCGGCGGACGGATCTGCAGATCGTCCTCGTCGCCCTCGTCCTCGCCGTAGGTGAGATCGAAGTTGGCGAGCAGCTCGCGGTCCTCATCCTCCGGGGAGACCACGTGCACGACGTAGTTCATCTCCGAACCCAGCAGCTCGAGGGTCTCCTCGTTCACCGACTGGGTAGCGGTGACCATCTCACCGAGGTTGAACAACGCCTGTACCAGCGAGGCCGGGTTGGCGCCGATCTTCTCGGCGAAATCGGACAGCGAGGCGCCACGGGCGAGACGGATGATCTCGCCGTTGCCGCGGGGCAGACGCACGCCGCCGACGGCGGGAGCCTGCATGCTCTCGTACTCGGCGCGCTTCGCCCGCTTCGACTTACGACCCTTGCGGGGCGCGCCACCCGGACGACCGAAGGCACCCGCGGCACCGCCGCGACCACCACCGGAACCGGGACGGCCACCGCCGCCACCGCCGGGACGACCACGGAAACCACCTGCGGCCGCGCCACCGGCACCCGGAGCGCCGCCGGTACCCGGGGCACCGCCCTGGCC
>NZ_BDAW01000097.1 GCF_001625085.1 Nocardia acidivorans NBRC 108247 | reverse complement strand
TGTAATTCATAAAATGCGTTTCGGGAATTCCTTTTCGAATTACTATCGAATTCTATTCGGATGTTTCGAGGTAGAATCCGAGGTAATCCAAGGTCGTATCGATGAGTTTATGTCCGAGGATTTCGCATTTATATGCGATGTCGAGAACATTTCTCGGAGCGAATTCATAGTACGCGACTGCGGCGTATGCCTCACGCAAATCTGAGGGAATCAACGGCTTTCCATTCAAGTCTTGGAATGCCTTTTTCGACGCAAGTCCTATTTCTTTATTGTACTTTGCCGAGAATTGTTTGTTGTCAATTGTCTGGTCTACTTCGGTGCGCAATTTCTCGATTGCCGAGAGAATGAGTTCGCGGTCTCCCAGGATCGGGATCGTGTAGGGAGCCTCGGCGCGCTCGGCGTCCCGGGTCTTGGCCTGCCCGCTGAATACTACCTGGTTACGGTCGGTAGGTACAGGGGCGAACCGGCCGCGGAGGGCCACCTCTACCGGTCGGCGTCCGGTCAGGGCGCACAGTGCCGCAATGGCCTTAGGGTTGGACCAACGTTCGAACATGCACTCCCCGAGAAGGATCAGAGCCGAATTGACGAAGGCGTCCGGATCCAACGGGCGTACGTCATTGTGCTTGGCCTTGCGGGTATCGGCCTGGTGCTGGTCGTATTCTTCTTTGCGGGCCGGAGAGTACCGGAGATATTCGGTAATTTTGGAGTATGCCCCGAATTTCTCGATGAGCGCGTGACGGTAGGCGGCGACAAGATTTCGGTTGGTCAGAACCGAGTATTTCTGTCCGTTCTCTTTTTTGCGATTGTGGATCCAGGACAGTTCGGACAGGGCCACCATTCGCAAGCGTTCCGGGGGCAGATCCGTGACCCGTTCCACGAATTCCGCGATGCGCTGTTCTTCGGCTTTTGACAGCTGAGCCACGTGGTCCTCCCAATCTCGTCGGCAACTTCCCCAAGTATATCCGTAAAGGTTGGGAACGCGTAATTAAAAACGCGAATTCTGATGAAGTTTCCTGGTGTTCCAGTAGTTCTACTGGTGCGACCTATCTGCCTGGTCTGCCCTGTTCGAGATGGAGTGGGAGTACTGCGGTTTTACGTGTTTCGGCGGTCCCCTGATTGTTGGGCCTAAAACTGGACAGTTAGCTGGTCAGGCCCGACTTTCGACCAGGCGGCAAGCCTCACGCCCAGTACGCGGAGTTGTCCCAGTACGCGCTGCACTCATGCTACGGCAAAACTTCATTTGCATGTTATGACTCTTAATACTGGTTCCCGTAGAACGCTATGGTCGGTGGCCCCTCATTTCCGTGCACAAAACCGGACTCTGGGCTGGTCGGAGGGGTGTATGAGGAAGGCCGGGAGCGCTGTGAGATTGGCTCCCAGCTTCGGGTTTCGGGTCGAGCGTGGGGACTACTCGGTCTCCGGCATGGGCGCACAGAGCTTCAGAAATCCTCGCGCGCCACCACCGGGATCGGCCGCGGCTGTGTGCTCGGTGTTCGATGCCGACAGCGTGGTCAGCTCGTGGAGAATCGCGTCGAGTTTGGCGCGGTCTCGGGGGTGGAGGTCGTAGGCGGCGCTGGTCAGGTGAAGACTCACCTTTATGACGGTGTCACTGTCGTCGAGGGTCAGGGTGCCGAGATCGCCGAGGGAATAGCTGATGCGGCTCATCGGTGCAGTGTGGCTCCAGCCCGCGCCTAGCGAGAACGAAATGAACGATCCTCCTGGTCGCCGGGCTCGGACATCTTGGACCCACAGCGGCATGGGCGCGGGTTTGCGGGGGTGAGTTGCTGCGGTGGGGGTGCGGTAGTGGGCGCATATCGAGGCATCGACGCTGGTCCGGGCGGTGCACCATGTAGGTCGCGCCCATCTGGTGGGCGCGTCGGTGGGCGCATTTCAACGGTTTCGGCGGTTTCGACCCCCACACCCTCATCACCAGGTGCGGGGCGGTGAAGGCCGGGAGCGCTGTGAGATTGTCTCCCGGCCTTCGGGTTTCGGGGTGGGGGCGGGTTCAGGTGAGGGCGGTACTGAGGCGGATCAGGAGGGCGCTGCGCTGCTGGGCGGCATGGGCGGCGGCCTGGGCGCACGTCTCCAGCACGGCGGCGGCCACCTCGGCAGGTGGGCGGGTGGTGACCGATTCGGCCAGCCACAGCCCGATCAGCGCCCCATCTCCGGCCACGTCGGCGGTGATATCGCCGTTCGGGCTGGTGGCGGTGCCTTGGATGTGGGCGAGCCCGTCGGCGGTGAGTACCAGCGTTTCGAGCTGGTCACCGATTTCCGCGATCAGGGCTTGGATGTCCGCGCTCATACCGCACGCACCCAGCTGGTGACCGAGGTGCCGGTGGTCTCCGCGGCGTCCAGGCGGGCCAAACCCACGGCCACGGCCTCGGGGGTGGGCAGGCCGAGGCGGTCCAGCAGCACCGAGGCCATTCCCGCTGCGGCCAGGGCTTGGCGGCGTTCGGCCTTGGCTAGCAGGGTCGAACGCTGGGCCAGGCGCACGATTTCGGCCGCCAGGTGTGTTGCCCCGCGCCGGTATTCGCTGGCCTCGAAACTCAGGGCGGTGGGTAGGCCCTGGTCGGTGGCGGTCACGGTGATGGTGCGCGCGGAATTGCTGCTGGTCGCCGTATTCACCGAGGTGAGGGTACTCATGGGGTCGATCCTGTCGCGTCAGGGTGGTGTGCGGTGCCGTCGTGGCCCAGTACCGGGTCGGTGGCTTTCACGGTGCCGTAGAGAGCGGCGGCGATATCGGGGTCGCACCAGCGGAAAACCTGGCCTGGTCGGACGGTGGGCAGGTTGTCCCAACTGTGATCGCGGATGTCCACGGGGTCCTCGTAGGTGCCAGGGATGTAGTCGTCCACGATCACGCGTGGCGTGGGCCTGGGACGCAGGGGAGCGGGCGGTGGCGGGGTGGGGGTGGCGGGGAGAGCGAGCCCTGCAAAGCCGGGCAGGTCACCGAATAGGTCGGACATGAGGGGTTGTCCTTCGCGGGCGGGCGGGATCAGGTGGTGGTGGGCGCGACTCCGGCCTGTCCGTGGCGGCGGGTTTTGTCGTCGGTGTCGGCCTGCGGTTTTCCGGCGGTGACCGGTGGGGCAACGGCACCCGGGGCGGTGGTGCTGTCGTTGGGGATGCCCGCTTGCGGCTGGGCAGGCTGGGCGGCCTGGGGTTTTTCGCCGGTCGGGGCGGTGGTGCTGGGGTGTTGGGGCACCGAGGCGGGTTTGTCGTTGGTCGGGGCCGTGGTGGTGCCGGGGTCGGTCGTGGTGGTGCCGCCGGGATTGAAGTCGATAGTGGGGGTCTTCGCGCCCGGGGTGGTCGCGCCGGGTGTGGTCGTGCCGCCGGTGGTGGTCGTGCCGCTGGTGGTGTTGGCGGCCAGGGCCTTCTCCCCGTACGCCTCGCCTTTTTCGATCGCGGTGGTGATCACCGTGCTGCCCTTGTCGATCAGCGCGGATCCGAGGGTCACACCACCGGTGATCAGGGCCGATCCGAGGGTGACTCCGGCGCTGATCAGAGCCGTCTGCAAGGTGAGCTGGGCGGCGAGTTCCGGGTTCGACTGTGCCAGTGACGAATTCAGGTAATTGGTGTTGGTGCCGTTGTTGTAGCTGCTGTTGTTCCAGCCGTTGCTGTAGTTGCTGTTCCAGCCGTTGTTGTTGCTGTTCGGGTATTGGCTGTTCCAGCCGTTGTTGTAGGTGTTGGGGTACGTGGTGGTGTTGGTGGTGCTCGGGTTCTTGCCGGTGGTGTCCACGGTGGCCGCGGGCACGGTGACCCCGGGCGAATCGGCGGAGATCTGTTTGACCTGGGTCGTGTAGGTGTCCATATCGCCATCAGCGGCCTTGACCACGTTCACCCCGTCTGTGACGTAGTCCGCGGCCAGGTTGACCACGGTGTCCAGATCCGCTTGCGAGCGTGCGGTTTTCACCAGCGGGGTGGCTTGGGCACGGAAGTTCGCGATCAGGGTGTCCAGCTTGGTGGCCGCCTGGTCGCGGGTGTCATAGGCCGAGGTCAGCAGCGGTGTCAGCTTGTCGGACACATCGGCCAGGCCCGCGGTCTCGGTGGTGGTTTTGGTGATCGCGGGCACCGCGGCCAACGCGGTTTCGGCGCTGGTGAGTTGGGTGGCTCCGCTGCGGTGGGTGTCCTCGCTGGCGCGCACGGTCGTGCTGACCTGGGTCAGGGCCGAGAGGGCTTTGTCGTCCGGGCGTGCGCCGGTGCCCAGGGCTGCGCGGAGTTTGAGCAGTGGTGCGACCAGGGCACTGACCAGGGCGGGTTCCTCCACCACTTTGGTGGTGTCTCCGCCTTGGGTGCCGGTTCCGTCGGTAGTCATCTGTCCCCCTGCGGGTTTCGGGTTCTATGCCTGGATTTCGTCGGGGCCGGGCACGGTGCCCGCGATGGTGTCCGCGCTGTCGGTGTCCACCTGATTGAGCACCTTTCCCCAGGTGGTGATCGCTTGGCCGTAGGCATCGGTCAGCGCCGAGGCGGTACCGAGGCGGCTGCTGTGCGTGGTCCAGGCGGTGGACCAGGCCGCGGCGAAGGAGTTGCCGAGGGTGCCCAGGCCGGACAGGTCGATTCCGGCGGCGGTATCGGCGTGGTCCTTGGCGGTGCCCAGCAGGGCGGCGGCCTGGGCGGCGGCGGTGGTGTAGGCGGCCGAGGCGGTGTAGTCGAAATTCACGCGGTCGTTGGTGGTCATGCGCTTTTCCTTCTCTGCCGGGTTTTCAGGAGTTCGGGCGGATTGAGGTGATGAGCGTGCGTCCGCCGTCGGTGCGGGTGGTGATGGTCTGGGTGTATTGCACGGGGGTTTTGTCGGTGGGGTATTGCTCGGACAGCAGCACATTCCAGGTGCCGCCGGTGGCATCGCCGTCGGCGCGGGTGATGTGTACGCAATAGCGGGTGGTCACGGGCACGGTGTCGATTCCGGCCTGGATCGCGGCGGCATCGGGTACGGCGGCGTCGGTGCTGACCCAATCGCGTGCGCGCGCACCGCTTCGGTCGGAGTAGTAGGCCCATTCGAAACCCAGGATCGCGCCCGGTCCGGTGCTCGGATCCCCGGGTCCGGCGCCGACCACGGTGGTGGCGGTTTTGGTGGCGTAGCAATCGGGGGTGGCGTGCGCGTAGGACTCGGGCACCGCCGGGCCGGTCGGGGCGCTGGTGACCGCCGCCGGATGGGGAGCCGTGCTGGCGGGGGCCGCCAGCGGGGAGGCGTGTCGCACGTTCACGATGATGATCAGGCTGAGTACGAGCACCAGGCCCACCGCCACCAGCACCGCCATCAGGCCGTTTCGGCCGCCGAACACCGGATGGCCTTCGGCGTCCTGGTCTGGGTCTTTGCGGTGCAGCCGGGCGCGTACTGCCGCCCCGCGCCCGCCGGAGCGATCGGTGAACGCCGTGCGGGCGGCGTCGCTGTAGGTGGCGGCCCCGTCCTTGTTCATCGCGTCGTAGTCGGGGAGCTGGTAGTCGCCGTCGGCGGTGCGGGTGGCGTGCGGGCCGGGGTTGGTCGGACGCGCGAGCCAGGAATCCCAGGATCCGACCCGGCGGGCGGTGGTCGCTACGGGGTTGAAATTCGGGTCTTCGGCGAAGTCGTAGTCGGTCTCGTCGTCGTAATCCTCCTCGTAGTCCTGGTCCTGCGCGGCGTCGTATTCGGCGTCGTAGTCGCCGGTTTCGCTGTCGTCGTACTCGCTGTCGTCGTAGTCCTGGTCCTGCGCGGAATCGGTGCCGAAACCGCCGGCGGTTTCGGCCTGGTCCTGCTCGGCCTCGATGGGATCCTCGGCGACGGGCAGGCGGGCCACGCGCGGTGAATTCGGTAACGGCAACCCGCGGGGCGGGGGCGGGGCCTTGCGGGGCAGGGCGGGACCGAAATCCGGATTGGTCATCGGGTCGACCCCCTTCGTGCGCTGGTCGGGTGGGTGGAGGCCGTGACCTTCTCACCGCGCACGACCCGCAATTTGCGGACTGGGGCGCTGGGTGCCTGGGCGGTGATCCGATGCCCGCGCCCGACGGTGATGCCGGGGAAGTCGCGGGTGTAGTGCGCGGTGGCGTGGGCCACCTGCGCGGCCAGGGTCCGGGTGCAGAATGGGGCCTTGAACTGGGTGTAACCCGAACTGGTCTCGTTAATGATGGTGCCCACGCCCCGGAATTCGGGGCGCATCCGATGCAGCGGGGACATTTCCGGGTATTCGCGCAGGCCCTCACCGAGTGCGGCGATGGCCGCGGCGGTGGTGCGCACCGGGAAACACAGGCTGGTGGTGCACAGATCGCGGATCCGGGTGGGCAGGTTGTTGTCGGTGGGTTTCTGGGTGGCCAGGATCAGGAAGATTCCGGCGCCACGGCATTTGGCCTCGATATCGGCGGTCAGGTCCACCACACGCGGGTCCTGCATCCAGGTCTGGCACTCATCGAGCAGCACCACCAGTACCGGCCATTGCGGTGAGGGCGCGCTCTTGGATTCCCAGAAACTATCGACTCCCAGCTGGTCCCACATCAGGGTGTAGCGGCGGTTCATCTCCGCTTGCAGGCCGGTCAGGAACTCCACCACTTCTTCGAGGTCACTGCCGAGCAGATGCGAAATGCGCGGTGCGACACCGCGATAGTCACCGATCATCGGCGCGGGCGCTTTGCCGTTGGCCACGGCCATCTGTACCGAGTCCGAGGGGGCCAGGGTGGTGATCAGGCCCAGGCACCACGCGGTTTTCCCGGTGCCGGGGTTACCGCCGACCACCATGCCCGAGGCGTCTTTGATCGGCAGGGTGATCGGGTCGCCCCACATATCCGGCCCCATCGGCACCGCGCCCCAATCGGTGACCGGGCACGGCGGTGGGGCCATCTCCACCGTGCAGGTCAGAGGGTTGGTCACCAGGGCGCGGACTCGGATCAGGCCGGGGGTATCGGTTTCGGTGACCGAGACTTCCCGCACGCGCCACGCGTTGGCCAGGGCCACCTGTGCGGCTTTGAATTCGGGCAGTCCCACGGTGTCCACGGTGCTGACCCACAAACTCACGCCGTAGATGTCGGCGGTGGCGCGGACCAGGCGCGGGACGAGGATCCGGGCGCTTTGGGCGCTGGCGGTGGTGCGCCCGTCCCAGCGGTCTTTGATGCTGGGGGAGCGGTCTTCGAGGTAGAGCTTCAAATTGCGGGATTGACGTGTCCAGTCCCGGCGAATTCGGTGGGCACGGCGAACATTGGCCTGGACCTCGGGTGCATCAGCGCGCCGGTACATCGCATACCCCCCACGTCGCGCGCGGCTCGGTACGAGCCGAAATATCCCCCATTCCCACCTCCGAAAGTTCCACTGCCACAGCGGGGTGACCTTGTGTGCTACTGAACGTTACTGCGGCATATACGGTTTCGACATCGCAGGCACGCGGATACGCGGAGGCTGGGAACGAATCCACTTCCCGGCCTTCGCGTTCGGCGTGCTCGACTATCGGGCCTTTCCTTCGGTGGTTGTGGCGCGCCAGGCCGTGTGCTCGGCACGGAAGGCATCGACCGATGCCTGATCCAGTGCCTGGGATACCGCTTTGGCGGTGGCCGAGGTCAGCGTGATCACGGTTTCGGTGCCTGCGGGGTCGATCTGTGCCAACAGCACGCGGCCATGGTCGACGGTCACCAGGACGTGACTGCCGTCTTCCAGGGAGACTCCGCCGGGACTGAGCCAGTCCCACGCGGAAGCGGCCTGGCGGGGGTCGGTGTCGGACATCGAGGGCGCTCCAATCGGGGAAAGCGGTGGGGTCATCGGTCTTGGAGGTGGGCCAGATGGGCGCGGGCGGCGTCGCCAGCGGCCAGGGCCAGGGCCAGGGCGGTGTCCACCGCGGCCAGGGCCGCGCGGATCTGCGGGTCCAGCACGCGCACGCTCAGGGCCGGGTCGGTCATGAATCCGTCGGCGGCTTTGAGTTCGGCCAGGGCGCCACGCAGATGCGCGGTCAACCGCTCGGCACTGCTCATCACTGCTGCCCAAGCGGTTCGGTGCGGACCACGCCGCTGGTGTCGATCTCGGCGTCGACATCACCACGCATGGTCACGGGTGTGTCCTGGGCCAGGATGTAGACCTGCGATCCGGCCGGTACTCGTACTTCGGCGGTGATGCCGGGGCCGGGGGTGGCCGTGCTCACCGATCCGGTATTGCCTGATCCGCCGATGTTTCCGGCGATCACGGGGCCGCCGCCGGTGATGGTGACGCTGTGGCCGGTGCCCAGGCCGGTGGTGATCGGTGCGGCCTTGGGCACGGTGACCCGCAGGCGTCGGCCGCGGCTGGTCGCCTCGGCCGCGTCGATGCACGCTTGGGCCGCCGCGTCGCCGGGCTGGGCCGGGCGCAGGGCGATGGTGGCGAAGTCGATATCCGGGTCTCCGATCACCAGCACGGTGCCGCCTCGGCCGCGCAACTTCAATGTCACGTCGGCGTGTCCGGACTCTTCGGTATGGAATGTGTTGTCGCTCAAGATGTTTCCCCCTGTGAATCGGGTTCGTGTCGCCATGGTCCCATGCTACGCTCGAAACTTCATTTGAGTGATATTATTCTTGCTACTGAAACCAGTAGGACTATTTGAGAGGAGGTGATCCGATGATTCTGGTCTTTGTGGGCAAGTCATCCGGCAAGACGACCAACGCCGTGAACGTGTCCACCGCGCTGGCGCAACGCCCGATGTCGCTGCGCGCCAAACGCGCACAGCGATTACGGCGGGTGCGCCTGGTGAACGCCGACCCGCAGGGGTCGGCCTCGGAATGGGCGGCCCAGCGCGGTGGAGTGGGTGATCTGGTGGAGGTGATCGACCACATCGCGCCCACGATTCACAAGGATCTGCCCGAGCTGCTGGCCGGAGTCGATGACCTGGTCATCGACTGCCCCGCCGGAACAGGGCGCCCGCTGCCGATCCCGGACGGGCGGATCCAGATCACCCGCAGCGCGATCCTGGCCGCGCTGTCCGAGGACAACGGTGTGGTGGTGGTGCCGATGACCCCGAGTCCGTGGGATCTGTGGGCCGGGGACGATCTGGTCGAGGTGATCGAGGAAGCCTGGACCTTCGACGGTGCCGCGCCGGGTGCGCGCTCGCGCACGGTGCTGCTGCTGAACCGGGTGAGCACGCGCGCGGCCTCGGGGGATCCGAAACGAACTCCGTTGATCGTGCGCGCGGCGCGCTCGCGATTGGCGGCCTCACCGCTTCCGGTGCTACACACCGTGATCCACGACCGCCAGGACTACGTCCAGGCCCCCGTGCACGGGCTCGGAGTGACCGAGTACGCGCCACGGGGCTCGGCCGCGGACGAAGTGCGGGCATTGACCGAAGAACTACTGACATTGGCAGGAGAGAACAGATGATGGCCACCGGTGCCACCCCCCGTAAGAATCTGGAAGTGCCGCCACCGCGCCGGGGTGCGGCCAAGGCCAAGGAATCGGCCGATGCCTGGACCGCCGCGACCGCGCCCGCTCCGGCCGAGGCCCCCGCGGTGGGCGAGCCGATCAAGAAACTGAGCCTGGAGATTCCCGAGTCGGTGCACCGCAACACCAAGTCCGGGGCCGCGATGCGGGGCCACACGATGATTTCCGAGGTCATCGAGATGTGCGGGGCACGCAACGGGATGTGGCCGTGGCCCGAGGATGTGGTGGCTCAGGTCAAGGCTCAGATAGCAGCCGAGGAAGCGCACCAGGACCAGGCCCAGCCCGAGACGGCTCCGCCCGCGCCGGTCAAGCGCACGCGCGCGCCCCGCCGCCAGGCCGAGGCGTGAGCGCGTACCACCGGGTGCCCACCGCCGATCCAGCGGCGGTGATGGAGTGCACCGCATGCGGGTCGCCCGATGCGATGGAACGCACCGACGACCTGATCACCGATCTGGAACAGAAATGCGGCGAGATTTGGACCTGCGGAGCGTGCGGGGCCGAGTACATCGACGAATGGTGAAGGAAGGCGAGCAGTGACCATGACCTTCGAGCCCCGGGCGGACGCACCGCCCGATATCGCGAGCGTCCCCACCGGCGACGGGGACACCGACCGTGGTGTCCCCACCACCGCGCGGGGACACCACTCGGGTGGGGACACCGTCCCCACCGCGACGGGGGACGCGTCCCCGATTGCCTCCGGTGTCCCCACCGGGGACGGGGACGTGTCCCCACACGATGGGGACACCGGACACGGTGTCCCCACGGCGGTGTCCCCGATCGGGGACGGTGTCCCCACTGTCCCCACGACCGTCCCCGATTCGGGTGGGGACACCCTTCCGGTGTCCCCGAGCGTCCCCGCCGAGGATGAGCACGCCGCGGTTCTGGGTGATTCGTCCACGACCAAGAAGGCCAAGATCCAGTACGCGGTGAGCGTGCTGGGCACCCCGACGCGCGCGCCCAAGCCCGCAGAGGTGACGGACTGGCTGGCGGGCTACGGCATCGAGGTGACGCGCAGCAAGGTCTATGACGAGGTCACCGCCTACCGCAACGACCACGGCATCAGCAGCACCGGGGAGTTTCCGGTGATGACCCCCCAAGAGCTGACCCAGACCGACACCGGCCCGTCGGGGGACGCGTCCCCGGGACAGCGCGATATCAGTGGGGACACCGTCCCCGACTCGGGTGGGGACAGCGTCCCCACCTCCCAGGACCAGGGCGGGCGCGATGCCGAGGTGATCACCGAGACCGAGGAGGGCCGGATGGATCAAGGCGTGAGCAGCGAGGAGTACTGCGACCCGCGCACCATGGATCTTCCGCTGGTGCCCACCGCCGTGCGGGACAGTTTCGACACCGAGCTGGCGACCGTGCTGGCGACCGCCAACGGCAACGGCAACGGCAACGGCAACGGGCACACTGTCCCGGCGTCCCCGCACGGGTTCCAGGGGTGGGGACACCCGCAGGGGGACACGTCCCCGATCGTCCCCGGGACACCGGACGGTCTGATTTCGACCTACCTGGGTGTCCCCACGGATGTCCCCTTCGGAGATGGGGACGCGTCCCCATCGGGTGGGGACACCGTCCCCACCGTCCCCACCACAAACCATGCGACAAAGGGGACGCGTCCCCATCGGGTGGGGACACCGTCCCCGAGTGTCCCCACCTCGGCGTCCCCGATCGGGGACGCTGTCCCCATTCCCGTCCCCACCGAGGACGAGGTGTCCCCATCGCAGGGCACACCCGGCGGGGACAGGGCCAAGCAGCTACCGGCCTGGCTCACCGGCGGGTGTTATGCGGTGGCGCTGGCGACCATTCCCGTCTCGGTGAACACCTCGTACCGGTTCTTCGAGGAGGTCATGCGTATCACCGACCGCACCGAATTGGTCGGTATGGCGTTCGTGATGGAAATGGCACTGGTCATGTGTGGCGCCGGGATGGCCTACAGCGTGAAGCGGTTCGGTGATCCGGGCGCGTTCCGACTGGTGGTGTGGAGCATCTGCGGTTTCGCCGGATGGACCGCGCTGCATATGTCCACCAGCTTGGGCGAAGCACTCGGCCGTGTGGTCCTGGGGCCGGTCCTGGGCGCGATCATGCTGCACCTGGCCCTGGGGTTGGTCCGGCGTACCCACCACCACCGCACGGGCACCCTGGCCCGGGTGGGCCGTGAATTGCGTGAACGCGCGCTCTCGCGCCTGGGCCTGGCCGACGACGCACGCACCGCGGCCCAGCGCATCCGTGACCGGGCCACCACGCACGCGGTGCAGGTGAGCCTGGAACTGGCGCAGCCCAAGTTGCGGCCGTGGCGTAAGCGGCGGCTGCTGCGCCAGCTCCAGCACGCACTCGCCGCGGCGAAGGTGGCCGACGATCCGATGATGCGGCAAACGCTGCTGGCCCGGCGCAAAGTGGCCCACAGCGCCGAGCACTTCGCCGGACTGGATCAGGGATCGGCCTGGGTCGAGTAGTCGCACTCACCCCAGGGCACAAGGAAGGGACCAGGAGCAATGCGCGCTCCTGGTCCCTTCCTCTATTGAACCCGAGCCCCACCCAGAGACGGGTGGGCTGGGTGGGGAGGGGCTGGGTGGGCAGGGTGCAAAAGGTGTGTGGATGCACCGGACCGCCGGCGGTCTACAGACCTACCAGGACGGTCAGGGCAGCCCCGAGGGCTTCCATGGTGTCCTCGGGGGCGGTGCCGAGGAAGTCGCGGAATCGGTCCGGATCCGCGGCCACCAGGGAGCGGCCCAGGATGTAGCCGTGGCCGGGCAGGGTAGTGGCCAGCATCGCCCGCAGCCCGGTGGGACGCACATCGGTCACGTCCACGGTCATCGGCAGGCCGGAGGCGTTCAACTCATCAGCGCTGACCACCAGGACGGTTTTCGTCCGGGCCAGTGCCTGATAGGTCCACAGGTCCCCGCGGTGCAGTGCGATCACGCGGCGTCGCCGTGGCGGTGCGCCTCGCTGGCGTGCATGAGGGCGTGCTCGGCCTCGCGTTCGGCGTAGAACGCCGCGGTTTCCTCGGGGTGCTCGCGCTGCCATTTGGCCAGGGCGCGGGCTTCCTCGGCCAGCATGCGGGCGCGGGCCGCGCCCGCGATCCACTCCGAAACGTTGCCCTGGGTCTTGGCGTCGGCGGTGGCGAACTCGCGGATCTGCTCGGCCAGCCGATCATCCAACGTCACAGTGATACGGGTAGTCATACCGGGCAGCATACTCGGCAGCGACCTGGATAGCGGCTGGATCGGTCGGGCCTTGCACCCCTTGCACCCCCGTCCCGACGAGGCAGCCACAGGGGAAAAGTGGCCACTTTCGCGATATCTTGCTCACCGCGAATCGGTGGCTCGGGGTTCGCTCGGCCAGGGTGCAAAAGGTGTGTCCGGATTGCCGGGTGCGGGGGTGTGCGCCCAATGGTGGAAGAGGTGTCATCGCGCGGGCGGTGCGAAAGTGCAGAGTGTGACGCCGCATCGAGCCGTCGAACCAGAGGCCGGAGCGCACCCTGCCCGATGCCTGGTCCGCGCTGGCGGTGGGCGATTCCGCGATCGTTTTTCGGGCCGATAGATCCCTGGCGCGCACAGAGTGCAAGACCTCCGATGGTTTTAGGAGTCAAGCCGCAGCGCGTGTCGGCGGTGTGTCGAGGGATGGGGCGAAGGCCTTGATCGGATCGAACGGTTGGCGGGATTGGAGGCAGTGATGGAGCTGGCCGAGCATCTTGTTGAACAGCTGTCGCAGCGCGGCCGCATGCCTGTCCCCGTGGGCGCGCCGATGCTGGTAATGCGTGCGGGTCGGGCCTTCGGTCGCCATCGCGGAGAAGGCCCAAACCCAGCCGACCGCGGCCAGGCGGTCGTTCTTGATTCGCCGGTGCGTGATGGAGATCGACTTGCCGGATGCTCTGGTGACGGGTGCGGATCCGGCATAGGCCTTCAACGCTCTGTCGTTGGCGAATCGTGTTCGGTCGTCACCGATTTCGGCCAGGACGCGGGCGCCGGTGAGGTCGGCCAGGCCGGGGAAGCTGGTGACGATGGCATGGTCGGGGTGTTTGCGGAACTCCTGCGCGGTGGCCAGTTCGAGGTCGTCGGCACCAGTGCAAGCGGCGTCGAGGGTTGCGAGCAGGGCCAGGGCCTGACGGCCCATCGCGGTCTCGACCATGGTTGGTTGCCGCAACTGTTGTGTGCGAAGGCCTTCGACGATTTCGGTGGCCAGGGCGTCGATGCCGCGCTGGCGTCCGGCGCGGCGCAGCGCGGCCGCGACCCGCGTCTTGGTGAGTTTGCTCGCGTGCGCGGGGGTAGGCGCGATGGCCAGGACCGCGCGGGCTTCGGGTTTGGCGAGGTTGGTCGCGGACTTCCCGGCGAAGGTCGCCAGGAACCCGGGGTAGTACTCGCGCAGCAGGGACCGCAGCTCGTTACTGGCTTTGGTGCGCCGCCAGACCGCGTCCTGCTGCGCCCTGGCCAAGACCGCGATGGCGCGGACGAGTTCGCTGTCGATGGGCAGTCGGCGGTGGAATTGGGCGTCGACGCGAATGATGTTGGCCAGAGTCATCGCATCGACGTGGTCGGATTTGGCCCGGGTCATGGAGTGGCGTTCGCGGTAGCGGGCAACGGCCATGGGGTTGATCGAGTAGACCGGGCGGCCGGTGGCGCGCAGTGTGGCGACCAGGAGCCCGCGCGGGGTTTCGATCGCGACTGGGATCGGATGCTCGCCGGTATCGCCGGCTTCGGTCAGCAGGGTGGTGAGTTCGGCGAATCCGGTGGGATCGTCACTGATTCGTTTCTTGGACACGAGGTTTCCGTCGCTGTCGATGATCGCGATGTCGTGATGGCCTTCGGCCCAGTCGATTCCGCAGTATCGGTGCATTTCGGTCTCCCTCGTGTCGAGTGTTTCCGCAGGTCCGTGACCTTGGCGAGAACGCGCAGCGCCCTACTTACGAGCCTCGATGGGCTTGCCTCCGATGAGCTGTTCGCGATCCCAGCGCACCCGCACGGCACCGGTCTTCGTGAGAGCTCGAGGCTCCCGAAAGGTGAGGTGTCTGCTCGTGCGAGCAGGCTCGAACCACGAGCAATTCGTTTCGAGACATGCGGCTGGACGGGACCGGGCAGCCCGGGCCCGCCCAGCCGCACCATCTGTCACCGGCGCCCACGGTCTTGCACGAGGACTCGATGGTCCGCGAGGTGTGCGGGGGTCACACGGAGACAACTCCGCCGCTGCTCTCGCCCGGCTCTTGTCAGAGGGCTTGCACGCCCAAGGAGTGGTCCGGAGGTCGCGGCATCGGCGAGGGTCACGCGCGGTCCGACCGCAGCGCTCACGGTCTATCTCGAGGACTCGAATTCCAGAAGATCCCAAGGAATCACAGCGGCCGAACCACTGAACGATCCACCCGACAGCACCCACGCGCAGCCTCGCAAAAGACCTCTACTGGTCAGGAATTATGCAGGCGTTGGGTGGCAATCGAATCAATCGTTACGACATAAGTAGAGGTGTGTGGAGTCGTCGGGGCTGTGAGCGCATGACCGGAGTGGACGCACGGGCGGGCCGGGCCTGACCGAGCGAGGGCGAGCGTGGGAAAGGGGCGAGCGCGTTCGGTGTGTCAATCGGTGCGTCAATCGGTTGCACCCTCGGTGTTGCGTCTTGACCGCAACACCGAGCCGCAGCTCATCGGCCGGTTGCGGCCGTGTTTGCTGGCGGCAGCGCGCCCAGGGTTCCCCCGAAAAGGCAAGACCTTCTCCCTGCGGGCGGGGCGGGGGAGGTCTCAGCCGCGTTGGTCGGCGAGCTGGTGGGTGAGCTGGTGCGCCTCGGCGAAGTACCGCTGTGCCAGGTCGAGGGCGTCCTCATACCCCCGGCGCAGTGTCTCCACGTTTGCCGCCACCCTCTCGTGCCCCAGGCCACGGAGCAGGTCGGCGGTCTCGTCGTAGGTGCTCAGAATTGTTTGCAGCATCTCGGGGTTCATGCCATGCCTCCGTAGCGATGGGGTTGCTGTCGGGTTTTCGGCTGGCGAGCTTAAGCGCGCCAACCCACCGCGACCCCATCGAGAACGCGCCATGTGCGCGAGGTCATCGCAGGTAGGCAAGGCGCATCACGAGCGGGCCGCACAGGTTCTACCGGTTCGAGGGCGCGGTGGCGGGCGGGAGCGGGGGAGCGGATCGGCTTGTCTCAGTGGTGCTCACGGTGCTCGGAGCGTGCGCGGGGTGGTCCAGGAGCGCGCCCGCCCCGAAAGCCATGCCCAGCATGAGCGCTACTGCCACCGCTATCCGTCCGGGTTGGGTGGCCCGCCAGCCGAGCCAGGGGCGGGGCGGGGCGGTCCACCGGTCCACTGCCGCGGCGGCAGGCTCGGGCCGTGGCGCCGGGTCGTACCCGGTTCGGGGTTCATACTCGGTGCGAGGCTGCCAGGGCCGCTGTGTGGCGTTCAGATGCCTGTACTGCGGCTCTGGCGGTTCGGGCGCGGGGCGCGGGGCGGTGGGGGCGATGTCCCGGTTTTCGGTGGCCTGGTCCTCGGTGGCCTCGGGTTCGGCGGGGCGGCGGGGCGCGGGCGTGTAGGGGATGGGGTTGTCGAAGGGCTGTTCTTCGACCAGGGCGGGCCGGGGTGCGGCAGGTGCAGGGCGCACCGGATCGGGATCCGGCTCCGGTGTGGTGGCGGGGGTGGGGAATGCGGCGGTCAGCTCGGCGGCGGTGACGCGCTGGTCAGGGTTGCGGCTGGTCTCGGTGACCCCGAGCGCGGCCAGGACTGTGCCCACCTGGGCGGCGGTCCACATCACCTCACGGTGCGCGCGGCGATCGACCCAGCTGGTGAGGTTGTCCAGGGCGGGATCGAACAGCATCACGTCTTGGCCGGTGGGCATCGCGATGTGGCCTTTGTCCAGGGTGAGCGGGAGCCCTGGCCAGGGGATCACCAGGACCAGGGCGTCAACGAAGATGTTGGTGTCGGTGAGTTCCTTGGCCAGGTTCTTGAATCCCCACATCACGCGTTCGGCTTGTACACGGGGGTTGCCGCGGGCTTGGGAGTGCACCGGATCACCGGCGATGCCCTTCATGGACCAATCACCATCGACCGGGCAGTACAGGATGCCGCCCACGCGTTCGCGGAGCCCTTTGACCTCCACGGTCAGGGCCAGGTTCGGCAGCAGGATCAGCAGGTCGATCTCGGCTGACCGCCCGCCGACCACGGTGACCTTGGCTCCGGAGACCGCGAGACCGGGTGTGTCCCAGCGTTGTATCGCGGCGATGACCTGGCGTTCGGTCTCGTGAATGTCCGAGCGGGCGGAATTGACTACGCGCACGGTCATCACCCCCGACCGCGCGGTATGTGGACTGAGTCGATGAACATCGTTCTCCCCCTTGGATTTTCAGTTGCGCTCTGCTCTCCATAATCCCGCCCGGACAGGACGTGCGGGTCGAAACACGAAGGCCGGACGCGAGATTCGCGTCCGGCCTTCGTGCCCTGATCGGTCGAACCGACTCACGGCGTGCGTTGCAGGGTCTTGTCCATGTCGGCGGCTACCCAGGCCAGCACCTGGGTGTGTACGTGATCGGAGAGCCCGTGGACGTACAGGTCCGGTGATACCGGCAGTGAGTGATCCGGCCGGGCGTAGGTGATGGCCACGGTCTCGGCGGGCAGATCCTCGGGGCGGACCTCGGCGGGGCCGGGGGCGGTCAGATCGAGGGCGATGGCCAGGGCCTGGCCCACGGTGGGCACGAGCATTCGTTCCGGACGCAGGCCACGGTCGGGGGTGTGTTCGAGCAGGCAGGGCACCGAATCGGTGTTCATCAGGTGTGCTCCATTTCTCGCTTCGGTGGAGGCCGGGTTGCCCCGACCTCCACGTTCGGGGTGGTTACGCCTGACTGTCGGCGTCGGCCTGACCCGCGGCGTCGGTCAGGGCTTCGGCGGCCTTGGCCAGGTGCCTGCGGATCTCATAGGTGCTCGGCTCGTCCGGGTGGGCGTCGAGGGCGTCCACGTAGGGAGTGACCGCATCGAGCGCGCGCATGGCGTCCTCGATGGCCGAGTGCACGGTGCCCGCCAGGTCCGCAGCGGTCCGAGTGGTGGTGGGATTGTCCATTTCTGTTGCCTCCGTGATCATTTCGGTTCTATCTTCGCGGTCATCGTGCCCCGGGGCACCGACACATTCCGCGCCTCGGGTCAGGGTGTTCACGCTGCTGAGTGGCGATATCGGCCAGGGGCAGCGGCTTCGATCCGGAGTACGGCACCGAGTCGTCCCGACGCGCCTTCTGGTTCTTGCATTCACTCGGCGTCGGAGTCGTCGAGTTCCTCAAGAAATCTGTCGGCGTCGGGATCGTCGTTGTAGAGGGCGCGCAGGTAATCGGCGAGGCGAGGCCGGGGCAGCCAGCCGAACCCGTCGATTCCCTGCACGGTCAGGCCCGTGCTGCTCCAGGTACCAGGCATCTGATCGTTGTCAGCGTTGGGGTTGATGGTCCGGTAGCTGGATCCGCGGTCGTCGGCGCGTTGCACGCGGTCCTCGGCGTTGCCGGAGTCGGGTTGTTCGTGCAGGTATTCCAGCAGTTCGGCGCGGGTGCCGACAAAGGTCCATTGGTCGCTGGAGGTGGACCATTCCGCGTACAGATCCACCTGTGGAGCGGCTTTGATAATGAAGAACCCCATGCGGATGTCTCCTACTTTCGGTCAGGTCAGCGGCGTCGGACCGAAGTACGGCACCGAGTCACCCCGGCGCGCCTTCTGGTTCTTCGGACGCCATTCGTTGTACGAGTCCACGAAGCGTTCAGCGTCGCCCGCGTTGGCGAATGCCGCGATCACCTGCGTCTCGTCGTACTCGCCGATCTCGACCAGGTGGACCTGCGGGCGCTGGTCCACCAACTCCGCTTCGATCACATCGTCGTTGTGCGCCAGTTCGCCGTTCATGGCGTGGGATCTCCTTGTCGGGCAACGGGATTGATGAGCGGTTGGTGAATTGTCTACTGCTGCGGGGTGCCCACGAGCTGGAACGGCTCCACGATGGCGCTGCGGTTGCCCACGCTCACGTGAACGCGTTCAAGTTCGCCGTCGGCGTTGTAGACGGGGTGGACCACGTGGGCCTGGACCTCGAACCAGCCGTGGATCGGGTCGCGGTGAACCACGGTGATGGTGTCGCCGGTGTGCAGGGTGTCCATGGGAACCTCCAGGTTGATCAGGGTGGCGGGGGGTAGGGAACCGGCCAGGGTCGAACTGGCCGGTCCTCTCGGCGTCGGGGGTTTCTAGCGGGCGTAGAGCATGTGCAGGTGGCCCTCGGTGTCGCTCCAGGTCAGGCGGTCAGTGACGATGCGGGTCAGGTGGGCGCGGATGGTGGCCACGACGCCGGGGCGGTTGGCGGGGGTGTAGCCGTCCTCGGCCGCGCCCGCCCCGCCCTGGATCTCGATGTCGAGGGCGTTGGCCATGGCGGTGGCGGCGGCGATCACATCGGCGAGGTGGTCGCGCATGGCGATCAGGTCATCGGTGGCACCGAGTGCGACCGCGTTGGTGAGCAGCGCGTCCGCGGCGTCTGTGATCTGGGGGTCGATGGCGGGGAGGGTTTCTGTGCTGGTCATGTTCCTACCTTACCACGCAAAACTTCATTTGTGGTGAAAGAAGTTTTATAGGGTAGTGGTGTAGATGAATGCGCAGGTCAGGGGCCGGGCTTCCGGTTTTGCGCACGGAAATGAGGGGGGTCTGGAGACGCGAAATCACCCGTTGCCGGGTGAGCGGGTGCGCCGCCGTGTCGCCTGTCGACGCGCCCGCCGTGCCCCCACAGGCTCGGGAGGGCACTTGCCGCTTCACCCGGCAACGGGTGATAACCACAAGAATCCCCGGTCACACGCGGGTTTTTGTGCCGATCTGGCACACCCGCAATGTGCCAGATCGGCACCGAACCACGCGGAACAAGTGCCTACCCTGGGCTATGACCTGTGCCATCGATCAGGGAGAACAGCGGCCATGACCACCACCTACAACGACGCATCCGAGGCGGGTGAGGGCGCGCTGGACACCGGGCGCTACATCGGCCAGCAGGTCCGCAAGTACCGGCGGGTACGCGGGCTGACTCAGCAAGTGCTGGCGGACCGGATCGGGGTCGATCGCACGATGATCACCCGCTGCGAGACCGGTGAACGCCCGATCGATTCCCGCGATGTGCTGTACCGCCTGGCCGGGGCGTTGAGCGTGTCGGTGGGGGATCTGACCGGGCACCAGGACGACAAGGTCAATCCCGCGACCCTGGCCTTTCACGCCGCAGTGCCCCATATCGAGAGCGCGCTCATGGCGGCCGGGATCACCACCGGCGGACACGACCCGCGTCCCCTGGCCGATCTCGAAGCCCTGGCGCAGCGGGTGCCGTGGATCCGGATGCAGTGCGATTACCTCACCCTGGGCGGGCTGCTGCCGGGCCTGATCACCGACCTGTACCTGCACACCACCACCGGGGGCGAGAACGCCGAACGGGCGTGGCGCGCACTGGTTCCCGCCACCCTGACCGTGGGCCTGACCACCCGGAGCCTGGGATACACCTCCCTGGCCTGGATCGCGGCGCAGGCGTGCGGGCGTGCCGCGCAGACCGCCGGGGATCCGGTCGGGCGGGCCGGGGCGGAATACGTGCTGGCGCAAACCCTTCTGGCGCAGCCCGGAGCGGGGCCGGCGGCCTTGGTGCATTCGGCCGGGGCCGCGGACGCGCTGCAATCGGGGCTCACCAGTGGCGCGGGGCTCCAGATGTACGGCATGTTGCACCTGCACGCGGGGTTGACGACCGCGGCGATGGGCGGGGATCCGAGCGCGCACCTGGCCGAGGCCACCGAGACCGCCACCCGCACCGGTTCCGAGCACGGGGACGCGTTCGCGCTGAACTTCGGCACCCAGAACGTGAACATCTGGCGCATGTCGATCGCCCTGGAACAACGCGAGGGCGGCAAGGCCATCGAGGCATCACGCCTAGTACAGCCCGAGACGATCCCGACCGAGGACCGCAAGGGCCGGTACTTCGTGGAGCTGGGACGCGCCTACGCCCTGGAAAAACAGTTCCCCGAGTCGTTGTCGGCGCTGCTGCGCGCGGAATACATCGCCCCGCAAGAGGTGCGGTCCATGGCCGTGGTGCGGGAGCTGGTCGGGGCGATGATCCGCAAGGCCCGCCGTGACCTCATGGCCGGAGAGCTGGGCAAACTCGCCGAACGCGTCGGAGCCGCATAGCCTCTCATCTGCCCGGAAACCTGTGGCCCCCTGCGATATCCGCAAGGGGCCACAGTCATGTCCAGAGTCTCAATGCTCGGTGATGGTGAACTCGCGCGGATCGAACTGGATCGGGGTGAGGTCGTGGTCGTTCGGCTGCGGGACGTTCGGGTCCAAGTGCATTTCGTAGAGATCGGTCACGGCACCGGTGTCCGGGTTGCGCCAGCGGCCGATGACCGTACCAGTCCAGCTGGCCGCGTACCCGGCCATCTTGCCCTGGTAGCACCAGTGGGTGTCGATGGTGACGCGTCGCCCAGCCAGATGCGACCAGTCCAGTCCGGGCGGGTGCGGCTTGTCGGTGAGGCAGTACGGCGGGCAGTGCTCCTTGAAGTGCCAGAACCCTTTCAGCGCCTTGTGGCAGGTTGGGCACTCGGTGTAGTCCTTTGTCCGCTCCCGGTTGTCGTCGCATATCGCGCAGTCCTCGCCGGGCTCGGCACGATGGTCCTCGTGATCGCGCGTCTGGCGGTCGAAGCAGGCGTCTTCCTGCGCTTCTTGCCGCAGTTCGTCGCAGTAGCAGCCGTCGCAGATCGTGCACGTGGCGCAGCTGTCGCACTTGTGGCCCTGCCAATGTCCGCAGACAGGATTGACGTCGTGTTCTCGGGTGGTGACGGCCGGAACCCGCGGCCCGCCCTGGTCGGCGGGAATCACCTGGAACGCCTGCTGGACGTGCGCCGTGTGCTGCGCTGCGGTTTCCAGTGCTCTCAGTGCTTGGGTGTAGGTCGTGCCGTGACGGGCCATGTATTCGCGTGCCTCGCGGCGACGAGAGTGGTTGCTCCGTGTCATCAGGATTCCTCCAGCGAAGTCCCACGCACTCCGCGAGGTCAGCCCGGACAGCAGGTGATCACGTCGGATATGCCATTCGCACTGAGGCGGAGCCGTCTTGTCCTCGGTCGCCATGTAGACCGCGTGGGGGTCTTGGTTGGCTCGGAGATGGGCCTGTGCGCTGCCCGAAACCACCATAACCTGACCCACTGACACACCGAGTCATTCCCCGAACACGAACGGCCACCTGCGAATTCACGCGGGTGGCCGTTTTCGTGTGTGGGTTCGCCGGGTGCGGTCGGCGGTCCGGCGCACCAGGGTCACCAGATCTCCGAGTAGTCCTGACCAGCTCACAGCACGCGGGGGGACCTCGGCCGCGCGGTGGATCGTGTGATCGAGGGCCAGGGGTGGTTCCTGGTCGACGGGGACCGGTTCCCAGGTCAGGTCCGGATCATCGAGGATCGCCGCAACCTGCTGTGGTGTCGGGTCGATACCCAGCAGCGGCAGGGCCTTCCCGTCCGCGTAGGCGCGTTCCCAGGCATCGAGTTTCTCCCGAACGGCCTGGTCGATGAGCGCGGCCAGCGATTGGGTGCCGGGCACCTCGGGGTGGCGGTGGCTCATGTAGTCCTGGGCCGATCGCATGTAGCCCAGCAGTGCCTGATCGAAGTTGATGCCCTGCTGCTGTTTTCGCTCACTCCGGCGTGCCAGCGCCGGGCGCGCGTCGCTGGTCGGGGTGGACCGGGGGGTACGGCGCGGACGGGCGGGCTGGGCGGCCATAGCGCGACGCTACCGGCCCGAACCCCGGGGGAAGATGGAAACGGGGGCCGTGCCAGGTAACAGCTGGCACGGCCCCCGTTGACCGGGTGCTAGGCGCGTTCGCGCTCGGAAGCGCGTTGCCGGGATACGAGTTCCACGGCGGCCAGCAGGGACAGAGCCAGGCCGGTAGCGGATTCGAGGGACATCTCGCCGTTGCGGATCACCGCTGTGATCGGCGATATCCCCCCGTCGCTGTCCGGGTATACGGCCCAATCCTCGACAAGTTGCGGTTCATCGCCGGGGATGGCGTAGGCGAATTCCCCGCGCCACCCGCCCACGCCTTCCCAGGCCCGTGCGTCGTTCGTGGCGGTCGGGTGGGGGTCCAGGTAGCGCTCGATCGCGCGCCGGATGGCTTCGGCGCGGCTGATCTGCAATGCGGTGGCGTGCGCGTCCGTGGCGTCGATGAGGTGCTGGGGAAGTCGGACCGGGATGGGGGAGCCGATGGCTGGGCGGCCTGGTCCGGTGGTGTCGGGGGTTGCGGGGTTCATGGGGTGGTCCTCTCGGAATCGGAATAAGCGATATCGTTTATTCTCCGAGACTCTCCCCACTCTGTCAATAAGCGATATCGTTTATTCCGGGGGTGGGCATACCTCACGAGCGGGCATGGGTGTCCGGCGGCGGCAACTTCCCCAGCCGGGGCCACCCAGCCGATTCGGTCGCCCCCGACCAGGCCCGCCCGCGCGGGGGCGCGCACCCGGGTGTAGGTCGCCAACGGCACCCGCCCGATCCTGCCAGCTCGGGCGCGGCGATCCATCGGTCCCCGCTCACCGCGGCAGGGGCGGCAACTTCGGCAATCGCGGTCGCCCCGGTCGGCGGGACAACCGCCGGCGGTTTCGGAGCGGAAGCCGCGGGCGCCACGGGCGGTTTCGGCGCGGCCGGTTTCGACTCTCCCTGTTCAGAGGTCTACTCGGGCACGGTTTCGGAGTCCGAATCAGCCACATTGGTCCAGTGGTAGCGCTGGGCGAGCTGCCGCCGCAGAGCTACCGCGTCCTTGCGGTTTGCTGCTGGCCACGCCTTCCACGCATCCCAGGCCATCCCCCCATGTTCGAGTTGTTTGAGCAGAGGCCGGAATTTGTAGGTGTAGCTGATGTGGATCGGTGCCCCGGCGTTGCCGAACAGCACGAACGCCACATGCGTGCCGTTGGCAGGGATCCGGTGCCGGTCCAGGGCTTCCCATCCACCCTCACCGCTCCAGGTGCCGTCCTCGTTGGTCGGGGCCGAGGCGGCGTAGCGGCGCATCGAGTTCAAATCGTGGGGAATGTGGTTCAACCAGCGTTGGGAATAGCCGGGTCGCCCACCTGCCCGGATCCGCTCATACGCCTGGATCAGCCCTTGCCAGTCCAGGTGGCCAGCGGCGTGCGCGGCGGCGGCCAAGCGAATGTAGTCGTCCTCGGCTGAGAGTTGCGCAGCCGAGAGTTCTTCCACCCGCGCCGCGGCGGCGTCGAGCAACGCATGGGTCTTTGTGGGATCAGGCAAGGGGCACCGCCGGATCGCAGATCTTGCACAGCCGGTACTTCAGGCCGCCGTGCGGGCCGGTGCGTTCGGCACGCCATCGGTCGTATTCGTCGGCGGTCAGCGGTGCGTGTGGCAGCTCGTACGTGATTCCGCGGTGGGTGAAGCTCTTGACCTCGTGGCGGAACATGTCGTCGTCGTCGGTGTCGCTGTCGAACCGCGGCGATCTGTGGGTCCGGGCCACTTCCCGGCAGGTCACCCGGTGCACGGTGCTGTTGGTGACCGCGACCGGGTACAGCCCCGGATCCAGCGCCCTGGCACGACGGCGCGCGGATTCGGCGTGACGGACACGGATCGTGTCGTAATTGGCCAGGCAGCGCGGACAGTCGCCCTGGCACCGCAGAAGCTCAGGAGTGAGAGTCTCCCCGTTCTCGGCCTCGTGGGCGTCCAGTTCGGTGCGCTCCATGGCCGCCGCCACCTTCGCCAGTGCCGCCCGCACGTCCTGGAGGTCCAGCTCACCGGCGGCCACCAGGTCCAGTGTCTGGATAACCGCGGGTAATTCCACGAGAACGCCCCAGCCCTCGACATGGCGCCGCGCGGGACCGACTTCGCCGCGGCCGTACATGAACCGGACCGTGTCCGGCAGCGGGACTCTCTGCCCGATCTTCAAAGCAACATCGGCGAACCACACCATCGCCCCACGCCTTCCCTTGCCGACCGATTCGCGAGCACCAGGCCGCTGAACCCCCGCCACCGAGCAGAGGCCAGCACGGCCCAGTTCTACCCCAGGAGAAGCCCTTCCGGCTCGTAGATCGCCCGGTCAGGGGTGGTGCATTCGCAACGAACCGCGGGTTCGATCGGTGCGCGGTCCGCACCCAGGACCCAGCCATCTCCGGCGCAACTGGGGCACTCGGGCACCGGTGCGCGGCGAACGTTCGGTTCAGCGAACAGCGCCCCACTCTGGTCGGGGACCTTCTTCGGCCGTCGGCCCAGGCGCTCAGGTGAAACCGCGCACGACCGGAAAACGGCCTCAGATTCGCTCACAGGCGCTCCAGCCCGTCCGGGGGTTACACGGGTGTCATTTGCCGAATCCGTCGCGTCTACGGCCACGCTGGGGGCCTGAACGGTGGCATCTACAGCCGGAGTGGTGTGGCGGGATGGCGTGGAGGCGGTCTCGGGAGCGGCTGCTGAAACCTGCATATCCGTTTCCACCCCCTGAACTGCGATTTCTTCCTGCAACCAGATCATTTCATGCTGGGCCGCAACGGTTTTCGCGCGCGCGGTCTGTTGGTCACCTACAAACTCAGTTTTCGAGGTGACCACAGGATCAACGCAACCAGCGGTTAGATCCGCCGGGGGTTCGGGGGGGAGGCGGAACGCCCCCCCGATCTTGTTCACTTCGTCTTGTTTCTTCGTCTTGTTTATGGGCTCATTTCGGCCCCTGGACCATGGGCTCATTTCGGCCCCTGGCCATGGGCTCATTTCGGCCCCTGGGAAAACATCCCCGGTCACAGCGATGAATCCGTCGCTGGTGGACTCCTGGACCCCTCCGGCGGCAGCGGCCGGAGGCTCGTTGGTGTCCTCGTCGGCGCGGTTCTCGATGGCCTCCCGCGCGGTCTGCTGTGCGGCGCGCTCGGCTTCCTGCTCTGCCTTGAGAGCGTTGTAGAAGTCCTGCAACGACTCCATCCCGTCGTAGTCGGGCGGCGGCGACTTGTGAATGACGTAGGTGCTCTGCACACGGAACCCGCCGCCAGGGACGGGCTTGGTCAAGATCTCGATAGCGTCGATGGCCACCAACTCGTCCAGATAGGGCTTGATCTTCTTGCCCTCGCTGTAGCCAAGCATCTTGGCCAGGGTCTTCTGGGTCGGCCACACCTTGCGGTCGCCCTTCTTCGCCCGGTTGGCATTGACGTGGGCCACCAGCGCCCAGTACAGCGACAACGCCGGGTGGCGAACCTTCTTGACCTGCAATGCCAACATCACCCAGTCGCCCAGCATCGAGTACGGCAATACCGGCTCGGGCCTGCCTTCGTACAGTTCGATGTCCTCGTCTTCGCTGAACTGTCGCGTCCGTCCCCGGCTCATCGCGACACCCCCGAGAACCCGACGCAGTTCGACGCGCCGATATCGGTTCGGACACGACGAATGACCGGATCAGGGAGGGGAAGGGTGGCGGTCAGTTGGCGCTGACCTGCGTAAAAGATAGTCATAGTCACCCCTTTCGGGTGTGCCATGAGCCTGCGGTCCGTCGATCACGAGGCGAGTCGGAGTGACACCTGTCCGACCCCACCTGTATCTTCAGACCGCAGGCTCTGGCTTGGGAAAGGCCCCTCTCGACCGCGTCGCCAAACGAGACGAGAGGGGCATTGCCATGTTCTGGGGGCTTTCTGCCGGAGCGTTCAGCCCGCGCCCCCCACCTTTTCATGAATGGCAGCGACACCAGCCCCTGCCACGCCGTACTCCCACACCCTGTGTGAAAGCCCGCTCCGATTGGCGTTTCGGCGCGGGCTTTGCGTTGTCCGATGCGCGGGTCACGTCGTTGTGGTCCTGGGCACGCCGTTGTGCCTGCAAAGGGGATGGGTTGGAGGGCAACCTATTTCGTGGATCCCACGTGGGCGTGGCTATGGCGATTGCGGTCCCACGCGGTCAGGGCCTGGTGCACCAGCTGACGCCGGGCCGGGGGCCAGCTGTAGGTCGTGGCCGCGGC
The DNA here is from genome assembly GCF_001625085.1 of Nocardia acidivorans NBRC 108247. Taxonomy (GTDB): domain Bacteria; phylum Actinomycetota; class Actinomycetes; order Mycobacteriales; family Mycobacteriaceae; genus Nocardia; species Nocardia acidivorans. The sequence goes on along the minus strand of NZ_BDAW01000097.1, from coordinate 8,308 downwards.
CCAATCGATCGGCAGGGCGGCGAGCTGGGCGGCCAGTTCCTGGAGTTCCTCGTGGCAGGGGAATCCGTCCACCGCGATGGTGTGCCCGGTCGGGCGATGGACCAGGGTCAGCCCGAACACCGCCGGGGAGCCGTTGGCGTTCAGCTCCGGGGTGATGGCGAAATGCTCGGCCACGACCTGCCCGAGCACGCTCACCATGCTGTGGGTGCGGGTGTGGACCTGAACGGGCGTTCTCATCAGGCGGGCTCCCATTCCCCGACGGTGGTGGTGTACGTGCGCGACACGATCAGCACCGGGTGATCGGTGACCCCGAGCCGGGGCGCCCAGTCCTGGGTGATGTCGTTCGCGCGGTCCTGGGCGTACTCGATATCGGGGAACGCGGTGAACGGCTGGTCAGGGTCGCCGGGGTTGTACTCGTTGTAGGCACCACCGGGGACCAGGACCGCGAACTCGCGCCAGGTCGTGGGGGGCGGGGCCGGGGCAGTGGCGTTGAACCGCGCCAGATCCGGGCGCGCCGACGTGTCCGGGGTCGGCACCACGACACCACCGACCTCACCCAGGCGGCACACCCGCGCGTCCCAGCCGATCACCCCGATCTCCTCGGCATCCCCGCGCAAACGGTCCAGCTGATCGCGGGCATCGTCCTTGGTGCGGAATAGTTCGGGATCCCACTGGTTCTCCGGATCCGCGATATGGACCGGGCCGTCTGGGCTGTAGAGCGCGTCCCCGGGCAGCACGATCACCCACCGCTCGGCCAGCCTCGACAGCGGAGTGACAGAGGCCAGATGCTTGTCGGCCATGAATTCGCCTTTCTCGTTCAGGGGCACAGTGTTTCGGGTCTCGGAGCCGTTCATTTCCAGGCCGGTCCGTCGGTCCGGATCGTGTGCAGCGCGATCCCGGGATGCTCGGTCTGGGTGCGCAGCACATCGGTGGCCACGACATCGAGGGTGTTCGTGGACCCGAAGGACAACAGATCCCCGGTCAGAGCGTCGTAGATGCGGTAATGGATATCGGCCTGCACGGGCGCGCGATCGGCCAGGATCTTGCCCTGCCACACGTCACGAAGACCCCTGCTGATCGAAAGTCCTTCTCCCCGCCCGGATCTGGCCGCAGCCTCGCCGGTCCGGGACTCGATGACCAGGGGATCATCGGAGGCATCGCCGATCCCGGCCAATATCCGCAGCGCCATGCGACGCGAGGCCCGGTACGCGCGCAGTACCGGCCGACGCCACGCGGGCGCTTCCGTATCGGCCAGCCAATCGCAGTACCAGCACGAACGATGCTCGGTTTTATCGAAGCAGCTCGTCGCCCGTCCCGTATCGGCCAGCCAATCGCTGTACGAGCGCGAACGATGCTCGGTTTTATCGAAGTAGCTCATCGCCTGTTCCGTCCGTGGTCGAGGATGTTCTGTTCATCGCGGTAATAGGCCCGCTCAGGCTCGTCGGCGTCGACCAGGACCAGCCGCAGGGCCTGATAGATCTGATGCGGGGCGATATAGCGGGTCGGGGAATTCGGCGCTTCCTGCACAGCGGGCTGGATGAGCACGAACACCACCGCGCCGCCGGTCATCTCCGGTGGGGCCACCATCGCCAGGCAATCGGTGAACGCCCCCCGCCCTTGGCCGTAGGTGCCGGTGATCGACCAGATCGACCCCGGTTCGGGCACCAGCCACGGCATCCGCGAAACCAGCTCCAGATTCACCGCCGGGACAGCGCTACTCATCACCGGTCACCACCTGCGCGTCCGGCCAATCCTGGCGGGCGTGGCGTTCGTCGTTCCACGCGCTCCACGCGTCCTGGACCAGGCCCAGCCGCGCACCGGTGAGGTTCTCGCGGGTGGTGCCCGCCCAATCCAGGGCAAGCCGCTGCAACTTGCAGGCCAGCAGGATCAGCTCATCCCGTTCCACTTCCCCCAGCACCGGGATCTGTTGACCGGTCGGGATATGGATCAATTGCAGCTCGAACGGCGCGGGCTTACCGGTGGTGTCGATCCAGGGAGTGATCGCGAAATGCTCGGCCACAACCTCGCCGGACACCGCGACCATGCCGTAATCGCGGGTAAAGACGTGCACAGTCCTCTGATCGGTGCCGGTCATCGCCGATCACCGCCGACGGTGCACGCGAACGGGGCGCAACTGGCCGGGGTGGGCACGGCCGGGGCCGGGGCGCGGTGGCCAGCGGTGAGCAGCAGCACCACCACGAACAGCACCAGGCCCGCCGCCACCAGAACAGCGACCGTCGGCACAGGGGCGGTCTTGCCGCTGGCCGCGACCAGCGCCAGCGCGGAGCGCTGAAGGGATTTACTCATGAGATTCTCGCTTCTGCGATGATCGGAGGCGGGAACCAGCCAGGGTCGAGCTGGCTGGTTCCCGCACTGTTTTCCGGGAGTGATCAGTAGGTCTCGGACGGTCCGGCGAAGGCCGGGTACCAGGGCACAGGCGCGGCGGTCTCACCGCGACGACCGGGGCCGGATACGAGTGCCGTCGAGATGTGCGGGTGCGCGAGCGCCTTGTCCATCAGCGCACCGACCTCATCGAGGGTGCCGCCGTAGATCGACACCGAGCGGGTGCCGTCGGGGTGTATCGAGACATAGACATCCACCGCGCGCGGGCGGACGGTGCGGGAGAACAACGACATCGGGAATCGGTTTCCTTTCGGGAAGGGATCGGTACAGGGGGCGGATCACCAGCTGACGCGCTGTCCGCACCGCCAGCAGCTCGGCGGCGTGGCGAACTGGTAGCCACACTTGGGGCAGGTCAGACCGGGGACCGGGCGCACAGTCGTGGAGGAGGGGAGCGCGGTGAACAGGATCATCGGAATCGGTTTCCTTTCAGGGGTTTTCACTTCTCGGGCTGCGAGCGCTCGGCACCCGCGTTTTGGCCTTGAGCACCTTGCGGGCGGTCCGGCCGATACGGCACTCCTTGTACGAGTGCTTGCGATGCGAATTCAGGACGTTGCGGGCCTCGGCCTCGCTCAGGCGACCGGGGTAATCGCAGGCCCAGGGCACGACCAGCCACTCATCGGTGAGCACGTGATATCCGAGCGTCGCCATCGCACTCACCGCCCCGCCGCGATGCCCACAGGCACGAACGCCTTCGACAGCAGCCGCTCCACGGTCATCACCGTGATCCGCATGGGCTCGCTGACCTTGCCCTCGTATTCCTGGCGGATCACCGTGAGCTGCACGTGATCCTGACTCGCCGGACCATCCACCCGCAGAGTGCGGATATTGGAGGCGCGGTTGTCGCGGAACAGGGATCCGGCCGGGATGCGCTGGCCGTCGTACTCGATCACCACCATGACCGTCACCGGGCCATATCGGGCAGGTCCAGCGACCGCCACACGTGCGGGGACCGGTTCAGCTTCATCACACCCGCGCGGGACAACGTGGCGCGGGCACGACCGCGCACCTTGCACGTGATCTGACCCGCGCATTCCATGTGATCGCGCATGACCCGGCGGGCCTGGGCGATGCTCAGAGTCACCTCGGCCCCGCACGGCAATTCGGCCAGCTCCTCGGTATCGAGGTTCATCGGCCGGTACCCGGCCCCGATGCTCTGCCCCGCGGCCACCTCGGGCCGCTTCCAGAAGCCGTCGGTATCCATCTCCAGCTCGACCACCCGCAGCGCGGTCGGCCCGTCCTTCGGGATCCCGTACCGCGATTCGAGCTTGTCCGCGAGATCGCGGGCGTTGTACCGCGCCTGCACCTCGCTGAACCACACCGTGGGCTGGCCGTGCCACGGGTCGTTCTCCGGCAGGTCGTACTCCTGATACAGGGTCGCGTTCGGCAACTGAATCCCCCACGCCGGGCGGTCTACCAGCACGAACGCCGCGCGCCCGGCCTCGCCGTAGTCCTCGGAATCGGGGGTGATCGTCGGTGTACTCATGGGCTTCATTCCTTCTTTCCACTGGTTTGAGATATCTACGATCTAACATCGTTCTGCATCGTAAGACATCTGTTAACATCAGTAGAGCGATGCTAACACTAATCAAACCCGGTAGGCGAGAGATGAAGACAGATGACAACAAATGCAGCCACCTCGGAACATGTGTTCACACATGCGAACATGGTGGGCATGAGCAGCAGCCGCAGAGACCAGCAACCGATGTTCGCGTTCCGCCTAAAGGAGCATTCGGCCAAGGTCGTGCGGGACAAACTTGCGGCCGAAGCGCTCACGGCACAGGCATTGATGGAGACACTGGCTATCGCCTGGGCGACGGGCAAGCTGTCGGAGGACGTACGAGCGCTCCGCACCGAGGTTCTGGCCGATGGCCTGCTGTAGAACGACAGCCCGATGATTCCCAAGCCCGCAGAGCCAGCGAAGACCTCCAGCGAGTAGCGGAACCGGCCAGTTCGACCCTGGCCGGTTCCCCCGAGTCCCCGGAGTTCCCGCACCGCCCTGAGTTCTCGTTCGACCCGTTCCTGGGTGAGTTCGGCGAGATCGTGACCCTGTGCGGGTCGATGCGGTTCTTCCCGCAGATGCTCGATGTCGCCGCGGAACTGACCCGCCGGGGCGTGATCGTGCTGGCCCCGTTCGCCGTGATTCCCACCGGTGAGCAGTCCAGCCCGGTCAAATCCCGTCTCGATGAACTGCACCTGCGCAAGATCGCCCTGTCCGATCGGGTGGTCGTGGTCACCGATTCCTCGCTCTACGTGGGTGAATCCACCCGCGCGGAAATCGTGTACGCGGTCGACAACGGAAAACCGATCAGCTGGGCCGTGCGTGAGCCCTTGCGGGTCACCCTGATCGATGAGATGGCCCCGTACGCCCCGAAGAACTTCGGGGGTGCGCGATGAAGGCACTATCGGTCAGCTTGCTGACTCTGGCGTTCATGGCGACCTGGGGCGCTGTGGTGTATTGGCTGGCCTACCACTTTTTCGGCTGGTGGGGCGTGGGCGCGCTCGCCACCTGGGGCATGCTCATCGCCGCGCGGCGTATCCCCCCGCTGGTACGCGCCCTTCGCGTTTACCGTCAGCACCAGAGCCGTGGGGGTGTGCGATGAGCCGCATCCCACCGAGCCCGTTCACCATCGCGCTGGTCCAGGTCATCGGGTTCCTCACCCTGTTCACTGGCGCGGCCGTGTTCATGAAGGGCCTGTACTCGGGCACGATTCGGCCGGCTGAAATCGCCGCCCGCTTCCCGCACTACCGCGATGTCGTCCTCGATGCGGTGCCCACCGTCCTGGGCGGTGGCGCGGCGGTGATCGGGTCACTGCTGGTGTTGGTCCTGGCGGCCAAACACAGCCGCGCGGTCATCCGGGCCTGGATCACCGTGTGGTGGCGCTACCGGCGACGCTGGGCACGCGTACTGGCCCACCAGGAACTCACCGTCACCGACGCCAAACACGGCCACCAGGTCCCGACCCTGCGCGTGGTCACCACCGACCAGCACGCCGACGTACTGACCGTGGCCATGCTGCCCGGCCAAACCCCCGAGGAATGGCACCGCGCCAGCAGCGCCCTGGCCAAAGCATTCGGCGCCAAACACGGACAGGTCCGTATGGGCGCGGACTCCGATATCGACCTGGTCCTGTCCCGCCGCAGGGGCGGCCAGCTCATGCAGAAAGCACTCCCCGCCCCCAAAACACCCGCAATCGCGCTCACCCTGCCCGGTACCGAGAACGGCCAACCCCGCGGCGAAGCGGTCGCGTTCGTACGGGCCTGGACCCTGCAAATCGGCTACGCCCGCGTCATCGCCGCCCACACCGACCAACGACCCGCACGCCGGAACCTGTTCGGCTTCCGATGGCTCACAGTCCGAACGGCGGTCATGGCATGAACGACAACACCGGAATCGGGATCGTGCTCCTGGTCGTGGTCATCGGGGCCGCGCTCTGGCTGATCGGCGGCGGACTCTATCTCGCCTACGGCCTGCCCGCGCTGATCGTGCTCGTCCTGCTGCTCGCGGTCCCGATCCTGCTGTACCTGAACTCACGCCAGGTCAAGGCCGCCGCCAAACGTCGCGCCGAACACGACCGCCAGGCCGCACACGCCGCGTGGATGTACCGCTTCGAACAGCCCGAAATCCGCGCCGCGCTGTTCAAGCTCCTGGACCCGTTCGAAGCCTCACAGTTGTGGGCCTCCATGGGCATGGGCACCATCGCGCACTGGACTGGCTCGGGCGCGAACGCCCGCCTGGAGCCCGGAGCCTGGCCCCAAGTAGTCGACGCCGACCCCACCCCGATCGGCGCGAAGGTCGTCCTCGAAGCCGAATACGGACACTCACTCAAGCACTACGCCGACAGGCGCGGCCAGCTGGTCATGGCCCTGAACGTGCGGGAGGTGAACGTGTCCGCCGATGTCGGCGAGCGCGTGGTGCTCTGGCTCAAGGTCCGGGACCCGCTCACCGAAATGCACGTCTCACACCTGCTGGACCCCGCGACCCGCGCCCGTATCGAAGCCGCGGTCAAGGCAGCGACCACCCCGGCCGAGGAAGCCCAGTACCTCACCGAAGCCTGCCGGGACGCCCAGCTCACCGTGCCCGTGAACAGCCTGTCCTGCAACGACGACATCACCCTGATGATCGACCAGAACGGCGGGTGGATCACCGTCAACCTGGCCGCCGGAGCGCACGGCGCCGCGCAAGGCGCATCACGCTCGGGCAAGTCCGTGTTCCTCAACAACCTGCTGGCCGCCGCCTCGCTCATGCGGGACGTGCGCGTGGTCATCATCGACCCGAACAGCGCCCTGGCCGCGCCCTGGTGGCGCACCGCCTACCTGGTGAGCACCTCCAGCAATCCCGCCGAGGCCACCAAGATCCTGGCGCAGGTCAACAAGGAACTGAAAGCGCGTGAACACCTGTTCTGGTCGGGCCGTACCGACCGCATCACCCACTTCAGCCCCGAGCTGCCGCTCTATCTGGTGGTCATTGACGAGGTCCCCGAATTCGCTGGTAACAAGGAATTCCAAGCCGAGTTCAAGCGCTTCGGCGCGCAGGCCGCCAAGTTCGGTGGCCGCGGCTACCCCGCCGGTCAGAAACTCGATGAGGACTCCCTGTCCCCGGCCACCAAAGCCAACCTGTTCGATCGGTTTTGCTTCCGGGTGGAAACCCAGCAGGCCATGAAGCACGTCCTGGAAAACGCCGTGGCCCTGCAAGCCGCGGGCCTGGACGCAGTAGACGAGAAAATGCCCCAGGGCGTGGCCATCGTCCGCACCCGCCGCCACCCCGAAACCACCCGCGCCCGCGCGCTCTACCTGCCCACCGAAGGCTGCTGGGCCATCTCCGATGCCATCGTCGCCGTGCGCGGCGAAGTGCGCCCACTACCCGCTCCCAAGCCACAAGCCCTCTCAACCGACAAGACGGACACCCCCGACAGCAACATTCTGGAAACCACCAAGCCCGCCGCGCTGGAACCCAAGAAGGACACCACCGCCGAGGGCGACACGCCGCGAAAAATCCAGAAGCTCCCCAAGCTTCCGCAGGCCAAAGACGCGCGCAAGGTGATCCCGTTCGATCGCAGCACCCGCCCCGACGACACCGACTCGGACGACCGCGACCGCGACGAAGACACCGGAACCGAATAGCAAATATGCAGCGACACAACAGAATTGGAGGCCACACCAGTAGTAACTTCATTTGATACAAATCAGTGAAATGCATTGAAATACATAAAGACCATAAAGGAATGTGGAGTAATTACGCCGAGTATGAAACTCTCACACACCGACTGATAGACTGATGGATACCCATCACATAGAAGGAGATTGAACAATGGCCGAGAATGAAATCGTGACTGACGAAGAAACAAGGGAAGTTCGTAGCAGCACGAAAAAGACTAACCTCATGCTGAATCGAAAGAGTATTCGCAATCTGAAACGTTTGATGGCAGATTGGGAAGATGAATACGACTTCGAGATTGACTTGAAAGAATCATATTGCTTCAATACGGCAATGGATTTGATCATTGAAGCCGCAACGCCAGAATTGATAAAACAGGAAGCCATCGAAAAGGGATTTGACGAAGAAGAGACAAAGACACTTTTCGAGTATTACGAATGGTTTCTCACTCGATATGTCGAATTGCTTCGACGGGATATCGAATCTCGAATCAGCGAAGATAAAAGGCGTATTCGATAATTCGACTGGGGTCGAAATTGAATACCTGAAAAAGTGGTGGAAGGATTCAGAATTTCACCACTTTTCACATTCACGAATTCGGCTAGAATTATCGAATTGGAGAATTGGAAAATGCATTATCGAAATTTTCTGGAATTTGTGAAATCGCATTTTGAATTTAAATCACAAATTCTTTTCGGAATTTTTACGCATTTATTTATTTACGTAATTATTCCCCACCTTCTGAGTTTA
>NZ_BDAW01000096.1 GCF_001625085.1 Nocardia acidivorans NBRC 108247 | reverse complement strand
AACCCGCTGCTGGACGAGCCTTTGAAGGGCGAGTGGGGATTCGACGGCGTGGTGGTGTCGGACTGGACCGCGGTGCGCTCCACCGCCGGTGCGGCCAAGGGCACCGATCTGGCCATGCCGGGTCCGTGGGAACTGTGGGGTGCGCCGCTGGCCGAGGCGGTGCGCAAGGGTGAGGTGCCCGAGGCCGCCATCGACGAAAAAGTCCGTCGCATACTACGGTTCGCGCAGCGCGTCGGTGCGCTGAACGGAACTCCGCAGCAGCCGCCGGCCTTCACCGATGCGACCGCGCGGCAGCTGGTGCGCGCCGCCGCCGCCAAGGCGATGGTGCTCGCCGCCAATGACGGTGTGCTGCCGCTGGCCGCGCCCGCCCGGGTCGCGGTGCTGGGCGCGGCGGCGGCAGAACCCCGCTTCGGCGGCGGTGGCAGCGCGACAGTCGTTCCGGGACATACGACTTCACCGCTCGAGGGATTGAGCGAGGTGCTGCCGGTCGTGTACACCCCGGGCGTGCACCTGAACGAGAATATGATCCCGGTGCCGTTGAGCCTGGTCACCGATCCCGAAACCGGTACCGAGGGTGTGGATCTGCGCTACCTCGACGGTGACAAGGTGCTGCGGGCCGAGCATCGCACCTCCGGCACGCTCATGTTGTTCGGCAATCCGGATGCCATGGCCGCCAAGTCCTTCCAGGTGCGCGGGCGGCTGCGCGCCGATGTGGCGGGGGAGTGGCGCATCGGCTTCGCCGGTGTCGGCACGCTGCGCCTGGAGCTGGATGGCGAGACCGTACTCACCGAGACCGTCTTCCCCGAGGGCGGCGATCCCGTCGAGATGCTGCTGAATCCGCCGCAGCGCTGGGCCACCCGCACCCTCGCCGAGGGCGATGAGGTCGATGTCCTGATCGAGCTCGCCCCCGCGCTCGCACAGGGGCTGCCCGCCATGGGTGTCACCTTCGGCATCGGCCGCCCGCGCCGCGTCGCCGAGGAGGAGTTCGCCGCCGCGGTGGAATTGGCGCGCACCTCGGAGGTCGCGGTGGTCGTGGTCGGCACCACCGAGCAGATCGAATCCGAGGGTTTCGACCGCAAGGACCTGTCCCTGCCGGGCCGTCAGAACGAACTGGTCGCCGCCGTGGCCGCGGTCAACCCGCGCACCATCGTGGTGGTCAATGCCGGTTCCCCGGTGGAGATGCCGTGGCGCGATGATGTTGCCGCGGTACTGCTCTCGTGGTTCCCCGGCCAGGAATTCGGCGGCGCGCTCGCCGATGTGCTCACCGGCGCGGCCGAACCCGGCGGCCGCCTGCCCACCACCTGGCCCAGGGTGATGGCCGATGTCCCGGTGCTGGACACCAAACCCACCGCCGACAATGCCCTGCCCTACACCGAGGGTATTCACATCGGCTACCGCGCCTGGCTGAAATCCGGTGTGGCCCCGGCCTATCCCTTCGGCCACGGCCTCGGCTACACCACCTGGGAGCTCGCGGACCTCACCGTGACCGGCCGCACCGCCACCGTCACCGTCCGCAATATCGGCGACCGTGCGGGCCGCCAGGTGATCCAAGGCTATCTGTCCCGTGAGGACACCGCCATCGACCGCCCGGTCCGCTGGCTCTCTGCGTTCACGGCGGTCGAGGCCGGTGCGGGGGAAACCGTCACCGCCACACTCGAATTGCCCCAGCGCTCCTTCGAACACTGGACCGACCAGGGCTGGGCCACCGAACCAGGCACGTTCACCCTGCACATCGGTACGTCGGTATCCGCACTCCCGCTCACCGCCGAAATCAGCTGATTCCCCCATAGCCCCGTCATCCCGGTGACGCATCCCCTCGTCATCCGGCCACATTTTCGGCCGAGATCCACGAAACCCGCTGAAGCACATCCGGTGTGGATCTCGGCCGAAAGCGCGCCGGGATGACGGGGTGGTGTGTCGGGATGGTGGGGCGGGGGGAACCGCTGCGGGCGCTGTCGGAGCACTACCGCACCGGCTATCTCGCCCTGGGCGCGCTGGTGGCCGGTGCGGCAGTGCTCTTCACCACCGGCGCGCGGGAGTGGCGCATGCCCGCGAAAAAGCCCGCGCCGCTGCGTGATCAGTCTGGGGCCGTTCGTCGCCTCGGCGGTGGTGCGCCTCGGCGGCTACACCCCGCTCTTCCTCTTCGGCGGCCTGCTCTCGGTATTGGGCGCGCTCGCCGTCGCGCCGATTCGGTCGGTGCGCTGAACCGCTCGGCCCAGAAGGGAGTGATCAGCGGCAGGCATCGACTATCCCCGCGAGCCATTCGCGAATCGCCAGCCCCTGCGCGGGGGTGAAGGCGGCCTCCAGTTCGGCCTCTCGCCGGGCGACGACGAGTTTGGCCTCCGCCAACGTCTTTCGCCCCGCCTCGGTGATCCGAATCTGATGCGTGCGCCGATCGGTGGGGTGCGGTTGCCGTTCGACGAGCCCCGCCTGTTCGAGTCCGGCGACCATTTCATTGGCGGCCTGCCGGGTGCTCGCCACCTCGCGCGCGATATCGGCGATCGACATGCCCGGGTGCTGTTCGGTCATCATCATCAGCGTCGCGTACTGCGAGGTGGAGAGTCCGAAAGCCTCGAGCTCCTCGCCGATTGCCGCGCGCATGGTCAACCGGACCTTGCGGACCGCGAAGGTCAGCGCGCGCCCGGCATGTGGCGGGCGCAATGGATGACTCAGAGAAAGTTCTTCTCCAGCAATAGGTTCAGCACGTTCGGGTACCGGTCCGGGAAATCCATCGGGACCATGCCGAAGTGGGCGGGCTGCGCACGATGCTCGGTGAGGTAGCCCTCCACCTTCGGCATGATGGCCGCGGCATTGTCCTTGGGCCAGGCATTGTCGGAGTAGCTGGTGAAGTTGATGTACATCAGCGAGTTGTTCGTATCCGCGGCCGCCTTGTCGAGGCAGTCGCGGACATACGAATACTTGTCCCCGCCAGAGGATCCGGTGCCCGACGATCCAGAACCGCCCGATCCCGAACCGGATCCGGAGTCCAGGCCCAGCAGGCCATTGCCCCTGTACCGATCCTGGAGGTAGAAGCGATCATTGGTGAACACGCCGTTATCGCCGACCGGCCACTGCAATGCGGGCAGCTGATTGGCGAACTGGGCGATCAGCACGATCCGCCCGCGCGCCTCGCCGAGTGCGGGGATCCGATCGCCGATCCAGAACAGCGACCGATACCCCTTGATATCCAAGTACCCGTTGAAGATCCGCTCGAAGTCGCCGCCGACATCGTTCTTGGTCCCGTTCTCCTTCTTCACCCGCATGACGATGACCTCACCGGGGTTGCGCGCCAGGAAGTCCCGGCAGGTGTCGAGCACATTGTCGAAGGTCAGTCCCTGGTACGCGGCGGTGTGATAGATCCCGAACGAGTCACTCATATGGTCCTGCAACCCATTACAGCGCATATCGAGGAAGCGGATCCCACGCTGGAACTGCTCCCCGATCGACCAGTTCTGCGTATGCGACCACTCCGTACCATTGCCCGGATCGGTACACCCCGAATCATGCGTCCCCGGAATCGTCAGTCGCAGTAGCGAAGTGCCGTCCGGCAGCGCCCCCATCCACCCCTGCGGCGCAACCCCCGCCCCCGCCTGCCCCGCCGACCCCGCCACCGCGGTACCGGCCACCGCGGCGACAGCCGTACGAACAAATTCTCGCCTACTCAGTCTCATCGGCCGGGAGCCTAACCTGGACAAAAGACCAAGATCCCCCGTTTCGCCGAATTCCCTCCGCACCGAACCGGTCGGATGCCGATTTGGCATCGCCGAGATGTGCGGGCCGCCCGGTGAGCGATGAGTTCGGGTGTCGGCCGGCGTCTTTGCTCTTGGTGACCGGAAAGCCGGGCATCATCGCTGCCTTCTGAGGCAAAGTCGGAGGCCGGAACGCGCAATCCGATACGGCTGTCTCGGGGACGATCGAACTCGAACTCGAACTCGTTCGGCGGCTCGAGGACCGCGATGTCACGTACCTCCGCTACCGGGTGCGCCGATCCGAGGAGACGATGTGAAGACGCTGTTCTGGTGCATCACCCGACAAGATCGGAAATGATTGTGGGTCACTGATATCGGTCGGCGAGTTCGCGTTCGACGATGGTGGTGACGTCAGAAGAAGGCGCGCGGTACCTCGGGTATATCCGCGACGGCGTCGATGCGCCGGTCGAGCGCTGCTGGCCGACTCCTGCGGAGATCGACGTCTGAAATAGGTCATCGCCCGGCGGTTGATCGGCCGGGATATCACCGGCTGACGTCCGGTCGGTCGTCGCGGCGGCTCCGGTATGCGAATCGCCGCGTGAGCCAGGGTGCGCGGCGGTGGCCGTGCGCGCTTCTACGCTCGATAGGTCCTCGATCGGGTTCACGGGTTGTTACCTGCGAGAAGGGCCTTGCGATGAAGCGGATCGTTTTCTCGGTCGCCGTCGGTGTATTCGTTCTCATGACCGCCGGGTCGGCGGGTGCCGCCGGTGCGCAACCCGCCGTGCCGCAGCCCGGCCACCCCGGTGTGGCGGAGCTCGGTGCGGATGCCGGGGATCCGTCGGTGGCGAACGGGGCGGTGGTCGGCGGCACCCGGGTATCACCCGGGGAGGCCCCGTATGTGGTGAGTTTGCGGGACTCGCGGAACTTTCATTTCTGCGGGGGATCGATCCTCGACTCGCGCACCATCGTGACGGCGGGTCATTGCGTGTACGACAACAATATTCAGATCTACGTGTACACCGGATCGCTCTCGATAAGCGGCGGCTCCAGGCATACGGTGCAATCGGTCAGACTTCATCCGGCATACTCGCCCAAACCCATTATGAACGATGTCGCCGTGCTGATTCTGGACAGTCCGATCGAGTTCGGTCGATACGTGCAGCCCGTCCCCTTGGCCACCGACAGACCGGTCCCCGGCACGCGCGGAATGATTGCCGGATGGGGACAGACCGGCGCCGATAAAGCGGTCTCGCAGGAGCTGTTGAAAGCCGAGGTCTCGGTGATCGATGGCAACAAATGCCGGGAGATCTACGGCTCGGAAAAGATCACCGACAACCACCTGTGCACCTTCGCCGCCCGCGACATCGGGCCGTGCATGGGCGACAGCGGCGGCCCATTCATTGCCAATGGTCAACTGGCGGGCATTATTTCGTGGGGCAGGCCGTGCGCGGTGGGATACCCGGACGTGTACACCAGCGTCCACTCCGTCTACTCCTGGATCAACACGAACAGGGCGTGAGACGGCGACTAACGTCGGAGAGCGTGAAGATCATCAGACTTGTCGACGGTCCCCGATCTCGAACTCGCCCCGATGCGCAGGGGGAGCAATGACTTCACCGCGCGATCGGAAACGGTATGTCGACGCGGTGACCACCTATGTCGCAACCCATTTGGTGCGGGCGTATGAGGTGGGAAGCGATGAAGCGTCGTGCTGGTTTCGGACTGGCGCGCCCAGTGATGAGCTGAATGCGGTGTTGCGGCTCGGGGGCGGGCTTGCGCTGGAGATCGGGCGATTGCGGGATCTGTTCGGTGGTTGTCCTGTGGCTTGGCATTTCTGGCGGGGGATCGATTCGCCGGAGATTCCGGGGCTGCTGGCCGAACATGGTCTCGCGGTGTTCGAGACCGAACCGCTGATGGTGTTCGCGGACGCCGGTGAGGTGCACCGCCGCGCACTGCCGCTGATCGAGGAGGTCACAGACGAGACCGGGGTTGCCGAGTGGGCGACCCTGTGGTCGGGCACCGCGACTCCGGATGCGTTGGTGGCGGGCCTGTGTCAGGGGTTGGCGCTGGGATCGACTCGCTATCTGGTGTGGCGGGAGCGCGGCGAGGTGCTCGGCTGCGCTGCCGTCGTGACCAGTTCCGCGGGTGCGGCGATCGAGCACATCGTTACGCGGGCCGATCAGCGCGGACGGGGGATCGGTACCGCGCTCACCGAGCGAGCCCTGGCGCTGGCGCGCGAATCCGGTGCCGATCGCGTCGTACTCACCGCGTCGCCCGATGGCGAACAGATCTACCGGCGGCTCGGGTTCGTCACCGTCGGTCATGTCGATCGTTATGCGTGAGGGCCGTGGGCCGATTGGGCGTTCAGCGACTCGCCCGCAGTATGCGGACCGGGGGCAGGGACCGGGGTGGTTCGGTGGCGATCATCGATTCTCGTCCATCGGGTCCCCAACTCGTCATCCCCGCCGGGTCGATCCTCCGCAGACCGTCCCAATTCGGACAACTCGTCCAGGGCGACGTTCAGCAGCGCTGCTTTCCCGCCGATCCCGGTGCCGATGGGAGCGGCCGTATCCACAAGCTCGCGCGGTGCGTGATCGCTGTGTCGTATCAGGGTCGCGGCCGCTTCCTTCGGGATGCCCTCCGGCGCGTGCTCTCGGCGTGGCGTGCGCCAATGCGGCCGCGACTCCCGGCCCGCACAGGGCGATGAGCAGCACCGAGCGAACTGGACAAGCCTGCGTCGGGGGTGCTCGGTGCCTACCTACCGACCTCGATTCAGTCGTGGCCGTCGCAGACAGCCTTGGGGGAGACGATGGGTCGGCGTCGTCCGGCCCGTCCAAAGTTATTGGAGATCAACGTATTCGCGCGATGTTCGCCGCGTTGGTGTCGCATACTAGGGGCAATCTGGACACACCACTACTGAGGAGTTGCCGATGTCCCAGCCCGACTACCCGAGTTCGGTGCCCGTCGGGGTGGACACCACCCGTGCCAGTATCGCGCGGGTTTATGACGCGTTTCTCAATGGAAAGGACAACTTCGAGGTTGATCGGGAGGTGCTCGCGCGGGTGCGGTCGGTGGCGCCGCAGGCCAGCGATCTGGCGTGGGCGAATCGGGATTTCCTGATTCGGGTGTGCCGCTTCCTGGTTCGCAATGCCGGGATCGACCAGTTCCTGGATCTGGGGTCGGGACTGCCGACGGCCGAGAACACGCATCAGGTGGTGCAGCGGGTGAATCCGGATGCGCGCGTGGTGTACGTGGACAACGATCCGATGGTGCTCGCGCACGGCCGGGCGCTGTTGGTCGAGAACGATAAGGCCACCATCGCCACCTGCGATATCTTCCAGCCGCAGCAGGTGCTCGAGAACGAATCGGTGCGGAAGCAACTGGATTTCACCCGCCCGCTGGCGCTGCTGCAGGTGGGGACGCTGCACCACTACCTCGGCGAGGATTCGGCCGAGCTGATGCAGACCTATGTCGACGCGCTGCCGTCCGGATCGTTCGTGGCGATCTCGCACTTCTTCGATCCGCAGGATCCGGAGGAGCCCGAACTCAGTCAACTGGCCGCGAATATGGAGGACAAGTTCATCCATAGCCCGATGGGCAGCGGCCGCTTCCGCACCCGCGCCGAAATCCAGGCCATGTTCGGCGATCTGGAGATGATCGAACCCGGTCTGGTGCTGTGCGACGACTGGTGGCAGGACGGCCCGCGCCTGCGCATGCTCAGCGCGGTCCGCCACTGCATAGTCGGCGGCGTCGGCCGCAAGCCCTAGCCCCCGACGGCTCCACTCCAGAGCATTCCGCGCCGCGACCAATCCGTTGTCGGCGACATGAATGTCATGGCGCAGGTACCTTCTCGGCGAATGCCTGCGCCATGACATGCACGTCGAGGGGATTACGGGATGGGATAGCGGATGAACCGGGTGTCACCGGCGATGTGGTGATCATTGGGCACTGATGGCGGCGTCGACCCGGGACGCGGGAGACATCAGTTCCTGGTGATCACCCGTGTGGCGTCGCGCGGGCGGTCAGGCGGGTTCCCTGGAGAGGGTGATGGTGGTCCAGCCGCCGACGTGGATGCGATCGCCGGGTTGCAGGGGGACGGGTTGTTTGGCGGGGATGGGGGTGTCGCTGCCGTTGAGGCAGGTGCCGTTGGTGGAGCCCAGGTCCGTGACGGTGAGTGCCGCGCCGTTCAGGTGCAGGATGGCGTGCGAGCGGGAGACGGCGATGTCGGCGGGCGCTATGGCCAGGTCGATCTCGGGGTGCAGGCCCTGGGAGGCGCTGTGTTTGCCGATGAGGATGTCGGTGCCGTGCAGGGGGATTCGGCGAGCGGGGTAGTAGTCGGGGAAGTCGACTCGATCGGCGTCGGGGCCCTTCTGGGCGATCATCCGGTGGTAGTGGTTGGCGTCGGCCGTGACCGTGGCGACCCAGATCTCCACGGGCGCAGCCGATCCGGCGTTCACCAGGGTCGCGTCCGGGTTTACCACCGTGAGAGCCGAAACGTGCTGCGGCGGGACCGGCAGCGCCGAGTCGTGCCCGCAGTCTTCGCAGAAGCGACCGTCGATGAGTGCTCCGCAGGCGGGGCACTGGGCCACTCCCTCTGGGGGATTAGGGGTTCCGGCACCCGGAGCGCCCATGGGGGAGCCGCAGGTATCGCAGTAATCGGTCGATGCCGAGGTGTGGCCTTCGGGGCACAGGGCCATCAGGAACCTGCTTCCTTGCGGACTCGGGCGGTCTTGCTGGAGCGGACGTCCAGCGCCATCTCATCGGCGGCGTCGACGCGCGAGCGCAGCCGTACGGTGCCGGTCCGATCATCCACCTCGACAACGGCTTTCAGCAGTTTCGCGGTGTTCTCGTTACCGGATTCCTGGGCCAGCTGAACCGCCCGCTGCAACTTGGCGGTGGCGGTATCGAGGTCACCCTGTTTGCGGGCGGCGAGCCCCTCCTGCACCATCTGGGCCAGTTCGGCCTGGCCGGTGTAGTGCGCGACCCGGCGGCTGATGCGTGCCGACAGATCGGTGTCGGTGGTCCAGACCGCCTTCACCAGACCCTGCCCCAGCACCTCGCCCTCGGCAACGACACTGATTCGGGCGGCGAGCTTTTCGCGCCCCGGCGGCGCGGGCTCCACCTCGATCTGCACGTGATACCCGCGCTCCTCCGCACCCCAGGCGCCGAGCGGGTATTCGCCGATCTGGGCCGCGGTGGCGGTGCGGCGTGCGGTGAGATCCTCGATGACCGGATCGACCAGTTTGACGAAACGCACGGTCGCGCCGACCGGTGTCCACACCCGCAGCGTCAACTCCGGAATCACCTTGGCCAGCGAGGTCTGCATCATCGCGGCGAAGTCGGCGGCGAGCAGATCGGGGGTCTTCACGATATCCACGGTGCCGTGCAGCGCGCTCGCGATGGCGCGCAATTCGTCGGGCTCCCAATCGGTTCCGACGCCGCGGCAATCACAGGTGAACAGCCGTTCGGAGGCTTTGATCTCCGCCGCCAACTGTTCGGGCTTCTCATGTTCGTTGCGGCCGTCGGTGAGCAGGATGGCGTGCACCATCGCACCCGGATGTCGCTGGGCGATGAGCCGGGACAGGCCCAGCCAGGTGCCCATGGCGGTGCCGCCGTTCGGGTGCAGCTTGTCCAGCGCGCGGCGGGCATCGGCGCGAGATCGCTTGTCCGCGACGGCCGTCGCGCCATCGCGCGGGTAGACGACCTCGGCCTTGTCGGTGCCCTCGACAATGGCGAAGCGGGTGCCGTCCGGAATCACGTCCAGGGCCGCGAGGGTGGCGCGCCGGGCCCCGCCGAACTTGTCACCACCGCCCATGGATCCCGAACAGTCGATGATCAGGATCTCCACGCGCTCCTGCGCGGGCACGGCGACCGCCAACTCCTCGGTGGTCTCCACCGAGACGATGGCGTCGATGGTGCGCACACCCTCGGCGAGATAGGGATTCTGGTCGACGGCGACCGAAATACCCTTGGTTTCAGGGGAACTCACAGTGCTTCTCCTATTAGCTCGGAGAACGGAACGGGTATCAGCGCGACGGTGATATTGTCCTTGCCGCCCGCCTGTAGCGCATAGTCCACCAGCGCCTTGGCCGCATCCAAAGGCGCTGTGGCCAAGGCGATCTCGGCAAGACCCAGCGCATCGGGCAGGTAGTTCCACAGCCCGTCGGAGCAGATCAGCAGCACCCCGGGCGCGCGCACGTGCAGGGTCTGCACGCAATTGTCGGACCACGACTGCTTCTCGCTGTCCGCACCCAGCCAGCGGGTCAGCACGTGCGCGTGCGGGGTGTCCATGGCGGCTTCCTCGTCCATGGCACCGGTCTCCACCATGGCCTGGGCGAGCGAATCGTCGACGGTGAGCCGCTGCGAACCCTCCCGAGCCTGCAACCAATACGCCCGGCTGTCACCGACATTCGCGACCGTCAGGCGTGCGCCCCCGGCGTCGTCGAACTGCACGATCGCGCCCACATAGGTGCAGGAGGGCGAGCGCCCGTCCGGTGTGCCGATATCGCGCACCGCCTGGGCGGCGGCGGCCAGCCCGGCCATGACGGCCTCCTCGGCGGGGCGCGCGGCGGCCAGCGCCGTCAGCGCGGAGTCGACGCCGGTGCGCACCGCGGCGCCGGAGGCGGCCTGCGGATCCTCGGAGGTGGACACCCCATCGCAGACCGAGATCACCAGTGCGGGCGGCGTACCCGGATTCGCGCTCTCCAGTACCGCCGCGGCGACGGCGTCCTCATTGTGCGCGTGCACGTTTCCGCGATCGGTGACCAGCACGGCCGCACCAAGATCCGCCTCGAAGCGATCGTGTTCGCGCCCGCGCTGTCCGCAGACCACACAGAAGCCGTCACCGTCGAAATGCGTTCCGCCGCAACCGTCACAGGCGGGCGGATCCTCCGATTCATGTGAGAGCGTGGTCCCGCTGTACCGCGCCACGGTGCCGGAGGCCGCCCGCGCCAGACTGGTGGGGCGGGTGTTGTCGCTGGCCACCGCCGGTGCGGAGGTGGGCGGCAGGGCGATGCGCTGGACGCCGAGCTGACGTCCGCACTCCTCGCAGAAGCGGTCGCTCTCCGCGGCGAAGGTGCCGCAGGCCGGGCACCGGGCGGTCACAGCGTAGTCCTCGGGCGAACGGCATTGGCCTGCTCCACCAGGGCGATACGCTCCCACCAGTCATCTGTCTCATGCGCGAGATCGCGATAGCAGCGTTCCAAACCGGTACGCACCCCCTGTAAGTCGAGTGTCACCCCCAGCAGCGGCGAGTGATCGGCGGGTACGCGGCCAAGGCGCAGCCAGAACAGCGCCGCATCGAGTACGCGTAGCCGGGCCTGGGCGGACCGGCGTTTGGAGTCCAGGGTGAGCCGTTCGATGCGCCGCCCCGCATCGCGCAGCAGGTGTTCGGTGAGCTCGCCCTGACGATCCACGCTCAGCAGCGTATCCACCGCCGCCACACCGGCTTCGGTGTATACCGCCGAAGCGGGATCGACCTGGTCCAGCACCGTGATCGCGCCCTCGCGATCGCGGGCCGAGCGGCGCAGCCGGGCCAGGCCGAACGCGGCGCTGGTGTAGGAGTGATCGGTGCCCCAGACGACCTCGTAGTAGCGGGTCGCCTCGCGCAGCGCGGGCTCCCGGTCAGGTTCGGATCCGGTGCGCGCCGACAATTCCGCCGTCACCGCGAGCGCCAGTTTCGGGGCGGCCTCACCGGGCAGCGCGGTATAGAGGGCGTCGAATTCGGCCGCGGCCGAACCCCAATCCCGTTGCAGCAGCCGGGCTTGTGCGCGGAACCAGCTCAATTGCCAATCGCCGCCGAGGTTCTGCTCCATCTCCTCGATACGGCGCAGCGCGTCGGGCGCGTCGCCGTATTCGAGCGCCGCGCGGATCAGGCGCAGCGGGATCTCCGCCGACTCGTCCTTACCGGTGACCACCGAGCGCAGCCCCGCGGTGATCTCGCGTTCCAACTCCTGCGGCGTCCCCGCGCCCAGGCTCGCCAGCAGCGCCGCTCCGCTGTCGTTCGGGTCGACCAGTGGAACGGGAAGCGCCGCAATGATTTTCACCGGATCGTCCGGCAGGGTGTCGCCGACCCCGAATACCCCGCGCGGGGGACCGAAACGGGTGGACAGGCCCGGGCGGGGCAGTCCGTCCTCGGCGGCGAGCACCTCGCGCAGCACGCCGGTGAGCTGATCGGCCATCTCGTCGGTGCCGCTGAACCGCTCCATCGGATCGAGATGCGTTGCGCGCACCAGGAATCGGTACAGCGAGGGATGCCGAGCCAGCACCGGCTCGGACTCCGGACCGGGCAGCGGACCGAGCCGGCCGTGCTCCTGCGGAACCTTGAGCAGCAGCACCGCCAAGGTCCGGCCGACGGTGTAAATCTCCGAGGCCACGGTGGGACCGGTCTCGGCGACCTCCGGGGCCTGATAGCCGGGCGTGCCGTAGATGGCGCTGTGCTCGTCGTTCATGGCGATGACCGCGCCGAGATCGATGAGCTTGAGCTGCTCCTCGGTCTGCATCACATTGTCCGGCTTGAAATCACAGTAGGCCAGCCCACGCGAGTGCAGATAGCCGAGCGCGGGCAGTGCCTCGAGAATGTACGCGATGGCCTGCGCGGGCGGCAGCCACACCCCGTCGGCATCGCGCCGCCGCCGCAGAATCTGCTTGAGCGAGGTGCCGCCCACATACTCCATGACGATGTAGCCGACCGGCTCGCCGTCGGGGCCGATATCCTCGGCGAAGTTGTAGATGCGCACGATATTCGGGTGATCGACCTGCGCCAGGAAGCGCCGCTCGGCCACCGCGGCGCGCATGGCATCGGCGTCACCGGTATTGAGCAGACCCTTGAGCACCACCGGGCGGCCGTTCACCTTGTGATCGAGCGCCAGGTAGATCCAGCCCAGACCGCCGTGCGCCAGCGGTCCCAGCACCTCGTACTGGCCGCCGACCACATCGCCGCGAACCAGCTTGGGCGTGAACGAGAATCGGGTCCGGCAGTGCCCGCAGAAGCCCTCACTGCGCCCCGGCTGATCACCGCGACTGCGCCCCACCGGCCGATCGCATTTACCGCAGAACCGCTGACTCTCCGGCACCACCGGATCGGCCATCACCGCCGCGGACGGATCGATCGGCGCGACCGGCGGCACCTTGACCATCCCCGCCCCGAGCCGCCCGCGGGTGGCCCCGGACGACCCGGTGCGCCCGGTCCGAATACTGCTGCGCGTGCCACCGGTGGTGAACGCCCCGGTGATCCCGGACCCCCGACTGGTCGCCACACTCCCCGCGAATGAGGCCGGGTGGCCGCCACCGGTCGCCGACACCGGCGACGGCGCGGTGCCGCACACTTCGCAGTACCCGTCGGAAATGGTTCCGCCGCAACCCGGTTCGGCGCAGGTGGTCGGCGATGCGCCGCCGGGGGATGGGCCCGCCGAGGCGGTGGGTCCCGAATTCACCGTCGCGGCGGCCGAGGGCGCGGTGCCGCAGACAGTGCAGTACCCGTCTTCGATTGTTCCGGTGCAGCCCGGTTCGGTGCAGGTCACGGTCGTCTCCCCGTTTTCTGGGCGATGAGCTGCCGATAGTCGGTAATGGCGCGGGTGACGGCCGCCAGGTCACAGGGTTTGCGGGTGAGCAGGCCCGCCGCGATCCGGCTGGAGGCCAATACTTCTCGATCCTCGCTGACGCCGAGGCGGGCGGCCTTGGCTCGGTAGGCGGAGAGTCTGCCGCGCAATTCGGCGCGGCGATCCAGCAGCCCCTGGACCAGTTGTTCGGCTTCCGCCGCCGCGACCAGGGCCGCGGTCAGCCGGCGGCGCAGATCCCATAGCGCGGACGGATCCGGGGGAGTGGCGTCCAGCGCCGTCAGTTCGGAGCCGAAAACCGCACTGTCGTCCGCATGTTCGGGCAGTTGGCCGGTGAGTATGGTGCGCTCCACCGCAATTCGCGCCAAATGGGTGCGTTCATAGGTTTTGCGCAATGTCTCCACCTGGGTTCGAATACGCGAGACAGCCCCGTCCCAATCGGCGACGATAGCCGCCAATTCGGCGCGCAGGCTCGCCGCCTCGCGCATTCGCGCACCGAGTTCGGCTATCCGCCGGTCGATTTCGGCGACCGGCAGCGAGAGCGGATCCCCGGCCACCCGTGTGGACAGCGCGTCGAGATCGTCGGAGAGCGCCCGCAATTCGGGTAATCCCGTGCCGATCCGATCGAGTTCGCTACGCAGCGGCGCTATTTCGGACATCACCCGGCCGTTCACCGCGTCCACCGCATCGAGCACCTCGACAATGCGCGGAAACCCCTCGCGCATCCGCGCCACCAAATCCGCGAACCCCACCCGCACGATCACCTCACCCGGCCCGATCAATGACCGCTGCGCCAGTGGAATCGCGGTGCGCGCCACCTCCATCGGCTGTCCGCGCAGTAATCCGGTCAACTCTTCCCGATCGAGCGCCTCGAGCCTGCGCCGCATTCGCACCGTATGCGCCTGCTCCAGCAGCGTGCGTAGTCGGCCGAAATCCTCCCAGAGCAGATCCATCGCCGCACGCGCGGGCGCCCAGCGCGTTTCGGTGACACCGGTCGGGGGGAATCGGCGCAGCAGAATCAATCCGGGATGCTTGTCGAGGTCGTACAGCGTCGCGGCAATGGCGTCGATTTCCCGTTCGCGCTCGGCGATCTCGCGGTCGATCTCGGCGACCGAGAGGATATGGGGGTTCTCGGACATGGCCGCTCACCCCAGATACACGGGTGCGGGTGGCGCGGGCGCCGGTCCGAGCACCGTCAGCCGATTGCTGTTGTACAGCCGCTGCCAGGTGCCGTCGCCGCGGACCCGCTCCAGCACACCATTGACGAAGCGCACCAGATCCTTGGCTTTCTGCCCGATCCCCACCGCATAGGTGTCCACCGCCAGCGGTTCGCCGACCACCTGCAGGTTGGGGTCCTGCTGCTGGAGTCCGTAGAGGATCGGGAGATCGGTGCTGGCGGCATCTACCTGCGCCTGCTGTAGCGCGGTGAGGCAGTCCAGCCAGTTGTTCATGGCAATAACGGTAGGCTTTTGCGGCAGCGCGAGGACCGGTCCCAGCGTAATCGTGCCATTGACGCCGCAAACTCGTTTGCCCGCCAGATCCGCGGCCGAGTGGATTCCGGAGTTGTTCGCCACCAGCAGTCGCTGATCGGATTGGAAATAGCTGGTCGAGAACTCGATATCCTTGCGCCGGACACAGGTCGGCGAGAGGGTCTGCACCACAATGTCGACCTCCCCGTTCTGCAGGGCCGAGAGGCGCTGTGTGGAAACGATGGGCCGCAGTTCGACCCGGTCCGGATCGCCGAAGATATCCCGGGCGATCTCGCGGGCGATATCGATGTCGAATCCCTCGATTTTGCCGGTGGCGGGATTGCGGTAGCCGAACATGAAGGCGTTCTGGTCGACGCCGACGCGCAGATTGCCGTTCTTCGCAATGGTCGCCATCGCGCTGCCCGCGGGCATATTGCCGGGGCTGGGTTGCGCGCCGGGTCGCAGGCTGGCGATCGGATCACCGCAGCCGTTACCCCGCTGATCGGGTGCGCTGGTAATGGTCTTGGCCCCCGGCGGCAACAGATTGTCCAGCGGCAATTGCATGGGCGCGGACTCCGGGGTCTGCCCGCATCCGGCGGCCAGCACGGCCACGGTGGCCAGCAGCAGCATTCGCAGGCGCGTGCTCACAGGAACTCCTTCAACCGCGGCCAGATGCCGCCCGCCGTGGCCGCCGCCGCCGCGAGCAGCAGTGCGAGAGTGCCGAATTGGCTGAACAGGAAAGCATCCCCCGCGCCGTCCACCCCGTCGCGCACCTGTCGGCGGGTGGTGTCGAGTTCGGCGCGCAGGGCGTCGTCGAGGGTGGTGAAGCGGGTCGCCGAACTCTCGGGCGCACCGCCGACGGCCTGGGTGACGGCGGCGTTGTAGTCATTGCCGTTATACGCCCGGATCTCGGCGGTGTGACCGTCCTGCCAACTGGAGAAAGCCTTGGCCGCAGCGGAATTCGTATCGCTGACGGTGGTGAGCCGGTCGCGCAGTTCATTGACCAGGGAGCCGAAGCGCTTCTCGCTCTCGTCGATATCGCCGCGGGTGACCAATTGCAGGGTTTCCTCGGTGCGCGCCTGCTGGGCGAGAATTCGCACCCGGACCAGGGTCTCGAACCGCGCGGTCGCACCGTCGGAGCCGGTATCGATCACCCCGGTCGCGGCGATCGAGGCGACGGCGATCCAGAGCAGCGCCACCGCGGTCGCACCCGCCGCCGCGCCCACGCCGAGATTGACCCGGCGATTGGTGCGGCGCAGCAGGATCACCGATCCCGCGCCGAACGCGGCCAGCAGGAGCAGCAGCAGAACTACGCTCGTGATCGGCAGCGTGGAGATAGCGCGCTGATCCCCGCGCAGGGTCGCCAGTCGATTGTGTTCCAGCCGTTCGGCATCGGGCAGCAGCGAACCCTGCATGAGCGCGGACGCCTGCTTCAGATAGGCCGAGCCCACCGGCAGGCCCTGCCGATTGTTGGCGCGCGCCGCCTCCACCAGACCGGTGTAGTTGGGCAGATCGGCGGAGATGCTCGCCACGATCTCGCGGGTCTGCTGATCGGAGGCCCCCGTGGTGGCCTCGGCCAGCGCGGCCGCGGTATCGGCGAGCGCCTGCCGATACCGCGTGCGCACCTCCGGCGATTCCACATTGCCGGACAGGAATGCCGACGACGCGGTGGCATCGGCCGCCGAGAGCGCCACATACAGACGCTGCGCCGCATTGGCCAGCGGTTCGGAGTGCGTCAGCACGGTATCGCGCCGAGTCAGCTTCTCGCCGAGCTGATTCGCGCACACCAACCCCGAAATCACGCTGAGCGCCACCAGTCCCACGACCACCGCACTCAGTACTCCCGGCGCCGTTCGCGCGAAACGCCGCGCCCACTCCGCACCATTGCGGAGGGCAGTCGGTAGCCGACTCCTCACACCCATGCCCCCGTTTCACCGGCTCTGCTCCCGGTAGGGCGATGGTACGGGAGCCGACTGGTTGTGTCGATCGAGATCCAACCAGTCGGATTCAGTTGCCGAAGCACACTTTTCAGGCATCCGAACAATATCGTCCGGCGGGTGAAATTCGGATTCAGCGGAGGGTAATAGCGGGGAAACCTCGCGGTACGAGAATTGCGATTATTACGGGGCGGAGCCGCCGGAGTCCGGGTGGGCGGCCCGCGCATCAGGCATCGTGGAAGACCAGACCCAGGGTGCGCCGCCGGCCGGAGCGCACCGTGCTCACCCCGTGCCGCATGGGCGCGGCGGACCAGCCGCGCACACCGCGAATCGGACGGTCCCGGGTGGTGAAGATGAGGCCGTGTCCCCGGGGCAGCGCGATCGCCGAGCCCCGGGATTGGGCGCGCGGGCGCTGCTCGACCATGAGGAACTCACCGCCGGTGTAGTCCACTCCGGGGGTGTCCAGGCCGATCACCACCTGGAGCGGAAAGATCATGTCGCCGAAGAGATCTCGGTGCAGGGCATTCCAGTCGCCCGCGCTGTACCGCAGCAGGATCTGGGACGACTTGGTCTGTCCGGCGCTGTGGCACTGGGCGATCCAGTCTTCCAGCCGATGCGGCCAGCTGCCGGGACGGCGCAACCGCGCGGCCCAATCCTGGGCGATGGGAAGGAGTTTCGGATACAGCGCGGCGCGCAGTTCACGGACCGGATCGGGCAACGCGTGGGTGAAGTAGCGGTACTCCCCGGAGCCGAAGCGGTGCCGGGCCATATCGATGGTGGAGCGGAAGTGCCGCTCGTGCTCGTACAGATCCGCCAGTTCGCCGCACTCCCGCGGGGTGAGCAGCGGGCCCATGAGCGCATGCCCGTATTCGTCCAACTCGGTCGCGAGCGCGGACCAGTCCTGCGCGCCGACGCGCTCGGCCCGAGCTGCCGGGGTCGCGATGGTCACCGTCATGGATCGTTCCTTCCGCGTGGCTGTGCTGATTCCGGAGTCCAATCTGCCGCAGCGCAGGGCTCGAGACCGGCGGAAATCGGTCACTGCATTCGGTGCAAATTTCGAAGGGCGGGCTCGCCCGCGCAGTGCGTACCTACGATCTCCTCCCAGCTGCGCGGTGCGGCCACCCACGGTTCGGCGTGCCCGCGCAGCCCCTCTCGGAAAAGGAATCGCCCCTTGTCATCGGCCCTGCTGGACCCGCGTACCGCCCTCGTCATCATTGATCTACAGCGTGGGGTGGTCGGTATGCCGACCCTCCCGCACAGCAGTGAGGTCGTGGTGAAGAACTCCGTCGCGCTGGCCCGTGCCTTCCGCGAGCATGATCTGCCCGTCGTACTGGTGCGCGTCTCCTTCGCCGCCGACGGTGCGGACGCCGCGCCCGGCCGGATCACCAATCCCATGCCCAAGGGCGCGGCCTTCCCCGAGGGCTGGGATGAGCTCGTCGACGAGCTGGATGTGCGGTCCACCGACATCCAGATCACCAAGCGCCAGTGGGGCGCGTTCTACGGCACCGAACTGGACTTGCAGCTGCGCCGCCGCGGCATTACCGAGGTCGTGCTGACCGGCATCGCCACCAGCATCGGCGTCGAATCCAGCGCCCGCGCCGCGCACGAACACGGCTATCACGTCGTGGTGGTGGAAGACGCCACCGCCGATCGTGACCTGGCCTCCCACGAGCACGCCACCACCAGGATCTTCCCCCGCCTGGGCCTGGTGGCCGGCACGGACCAGATTCTCGAAGAGCTCCAAGCCCGCTGATCGCGGTCCCGGGAGCGCTGGAACCGCGGTGGACGCGGCCTCCACGAGCAGGAACAGCCGCGCTCGTACCGGCTCGAGCGGCGGTCCCGGCACGGCGCGGGAGTCGGGGCCATATTGTGGGCTCCGTGAGTGTGGAGGGTGTGGGGGTGCCGGGGCCGTTGCCGCGCGGGCGGCATGGGTTGAGCCGGGAGCAGGTGGAGAATTCGCAGTTCCAGCGGCTCTGCGTGGCCGTGCTGGACGCGGTGGGGGAGCTGGGGTACGCCGCCACCACGGTCGCCGATATCGTCGGCCGCGCGCAGGTGGCGCGCCGCACCTTCTACGCGGTCTTCGGCGGTAAGGACGAATGCTTCGCCGCCGCCTACGACCTGGCGGTGAACACCGCGCTGGACCAATTGCAGGACACCGTGACCGGATTGGTCGGGGTGAGTTTCGCCGATCGGGTGCGGATCTCATTCGATATCTATATGGCCGTCCTGGCCGCACAACCGGCGGCCACCCGGGCGCTGTACGTGGAGACCCTCGCCGCGGGGCCGGGGCTGGTGGCGCATCGCGCGCGGGTGCACCGGCGGTTCGCCGAATACATTCTGGCGGTGGCGCGAATCGGGGTCCGGGACGGGGAGCTGTCCGGCGATCCGGATCCGGAGTTGATCGATATGCTGCTCGGCGGTATCGACGACCGGGTGCGCGCCTGTCTGCACGAGCGGGACGCCAGCCAATTACCGTCGCTGGCACCGCTGTTCACCCGCACCGCCCTCGCGCTGGTGCGCCCGCCGGAGTGATCGGACTGTACCGCAGCACAAAAGCTGGGATCCTGTTCGCATCCCGGTTTGTCATCTGACACAGGCGCAGTGACATCGAACGCACCAGAAACCTACTGTCACAAGGGAATTGGACGTAGGAGAGGTGCGATGAAGCCCATGATGCGAATACTCGGAAGTGCCCTGTGCGCGGGGATCACCGCGGTGGGGGTGACGGTCGCGGGCGGTCCGGCGCACGCCGAACCGGCCGCGGGCCTGACCAGTATCGCCTCCGATACCAGCGGAACCGGTCCGGAGACCTCCACCTATCTGGCCGCTTTCGGCTACGGGCTGCTGCATCCCGACCTCGCGCCGCCCGGGGCCAATGACTGGAACTGCACCCCGAGCGCCGCGCATCCGCGCCCGGTGGTGCTGCTGCACGGCACCTGGTTGAACGCCTACGACAGCTTCGCGTACCTGTCCCCGCGGATCGCTCGCGCTGGAATATGCGTCTTCGCCTTCAATTACGGCCGTCAGGGTGTGCTGAACGGCGGCGGTGTCGGCGCGGTGCTGCCGGGCCGCTACGGCGTCGGGCTCATGGAGGATTCGGCCGAGCAGTTGGCGCGATTCGTGGATCGGGTGCTGGCGGCAACCGGCGCCGCGCAGGTCGATGTGGTCGCCCATTCCCAGGGCGGTCCGGTCACCGGTCAGTACCTGAGATTCGAAGGCGGACAGGGGAAGATCGGCAAGGTCGTCACCCTGGGCGCGACCAGCCACGGCACCTCGCTGGACGGTGTTGCCGCGCTCGGGCGCTGGATCACCGAGCGGGGAGTGAACATTCTCGGCTTCTACGAGCCGCTGCTGGGGGTGTCCAATATCGAGCAGGTCGTGGGTTCACCGTTCTACCGGCGGTTGAACGCCGACGGCGATACCGTGCCCGGGGTCGAGTACACCGCCATCGGCACCCGGCACGATGAGGTCTCCAACCCGTACGAGTGGACCTTCCTGACCCCCGGACCCGATGCCACCGTCGACAATGTGACCCTGCAACAGGATTGCGAGGCGGATCTGTCCGATCACCTCACCATCCTGTACTCGCCCCGGGCGGCGTCGATCGTGTTGCGCGCCTTGGATCCCGCCGCGCATCCGGACCTGGACTGCACCTTCAACCCCTGGGTGATCGGTGGCGATGGGCACCTCTGAACCCCTGCTACCGGACCGGGATCCGTTCTATCGCACCGCGGTACCGCTGAGCGGCATCGAACCCGGCGCCATCCTGCGCTCACGCGCGGTGCGCATCGGATTGTTCGGTGCGGTACCGCAACGGATCTCGGCCTGGCAGTTGCTGTATCGCAGCACCGATCTGTCCGGGCGGCCCGAGGCGGCGGTGACCACCGTACTGCTGCCGTGGGGAGCCGATCCGCGGACGCCGCGGCCATTGCTCTCGTTCCACTGCGCGATAGACGCCATCGCGTCGAAATGCTTCCCCTCCTACGCATTACGGCACGGCGCGCGGGCGCTGGGCTCGATTCCGCAGCTGGAGTTGCCGCTCATCGCCGCCGCGCTCTCGCGGGGCTGGGCGGTGTCGGTACCCGATCACGAGGGTCTGGGCGGGCATTTCGGGGCGGCCCGGGAGCCCGGGTATCGGGCCTTGGACGCTGTGCGGGCCGCCCTGCGCTTCGCTCCGCTCGGGTTGCACGCCGGGACGCCGATCGGATTGTGGGGCTACTCCGGTGGGGGACTGGCCACCGCGTGGGCGGCCGAACAGGCCGCGGAGTACGCGCCCGAACTCGCGATCGTCGGCGCGGTCGCGGGATCGCCCGTGGGTGATCCCGCCAATGCCTTCGTCCGGTTGAACGGGTCGCCCTTCGCGGGCTTCGCCATGGTGTTCACCGCCGGGCTGGCCCGAGCCTATCCGCAGCTGGAACAGCTACTGCGCGAACATCTTTCGGAACGATACCGGACCCTGCTGGCACGGGCGGAGCACAGTGCCACCCTTCCGCTGCTGGCGCGCTTCGCCGGTCGCGACGCGGATCGACATACCCGGGCGGGGCTGGCGGCCATGCTCGCCGAGCCCGAACTGCTGGCGGTGCTGGCCGAAATACGGCCCGGCGCACAGGCTCCCGCCATGCCGATGCTCATTCTGCAGGCGGTCAATGACGAGGTGATCGCGGTCGCCGATATCGACGCGCAGGTGGCGCGCTATCTCGAGCACGGCGCGCACGTGCATTACGTGCGGGACCGGCTGAGTATGCATCTGCCGCTGCAATTCCTGGGCGCTCCGGCCATGATCGATTGGCTCGCGGACCGATTCGACGGCGTGGCGCTGGATCCGCCCGGGGTGCGGACGGTGTGGTCGGTGGCGCTGTCGGAGCGCGCGCGGCCGCAGCACCGGGATTTCCTGGTTCTACTGTGGCGCATGCTCACCGGCGGCCCGATAGGTGCGCGCCACCAGCGCCGAGCGCAGGTACCACAAACCCGCGGATTGCGCGGGGTCGAAGCCGGTTAGCTGCCCGATCCGCTTCAACCGGTAGTCGATGGTGTTGGCGTGCACCCCGAGTCCGCGCGCGGTGCGCCGCCGATTCAGGTCGTTGCCCAGATGGCGGCGCAGCGTCTCGAGCAGTTCGGGGTACTCGTCCAGCGGATCCAGCAGTGCGCCGAGGTATTCCCGTCCCGGGCCGGGGCGGGTCAGCTGATACTCCATGGCCAGATCGTCGAACCGGTACAGGCCGGGCGCACAGCCGAGCCGGTGCACGATATCGAGAAGTTCGTGCGCCTGCTCGGCCGCACCGGGGACATCGGGGGTGGCCGCGTACATGACGGTGGCGGTCACGCGCACCTGTGCCACGGCGGACAGGCCGGTAATGATCGCGTCGAGTTCGGTTGCCTCCGTAGCCGATTCCGGAAGCAGCACCGTCCCGCCGTCCGGGCCGAGGGTGCACAGCGCCCGGTTCGCGCAGCGCGAAGCCAACTCGGCCTGTACGCAGCGCAAGCGCCGGCGCGCCACCAATTCTCCGTCGACGGCCGGATGCCGTTCGCCCGGATGTGCCGGGATGCTCAGTGCCAGTACGTGATACGCCGCCTCGGCCCCGTGCGGCCGGGCCGCGGTCGCGGCATGCCCGGCGAGTAGGGCCGCCGCGGGTGTGAGGGGCTCGGCCGGTGCCGCCGTGCTGAGCGTGGCATCGACCGCCGAGAGCGCCTCCAGCAGCCGCCGTGCGCTGACCGCGACTTCGAGCGCCCCCGCGCGCAATTCGAGGCAGGTCTCGGCTATGGCGTTCGTATCCGGGAACGGTTGATCCACGCGGGCGGGTGTTGGCATGTGCGACTCCACTTTTCAGGGAACGCTGGCGTTCCTACTGGTGCGTAACTGTAATGCGCGTCACCTCGTGCAGGCAAGCGAATCATCTTGTATCGTGGATACGTACGACCGTATGCTTAGTTGTATGACAGCTCTCGTACCCTCGATCGTCGAGGCCACCGACCCGTACTGCCTCTCTCCGACCGACGCGGCCGCCCTCCTGTTCGACGCGCCCTGGCGGCGCTTCGCCGCGCTCGGCGACAGCCTCTCGCTCGGTGTCGGCGACCCCGCACCCGGATATCTGAATCTCGGCTGGCCCGAACGCCTTCGGCGGATCCTGCACACCGTGCATCCGGATCTCGCCTACCTCAACACCGGTCGCGTCGGCGCCACCACGCGCCAGGCGCTGGCGGAACAGACGCCGGAAATCCTTGCCTTCCAACCGGATCTGCTCATCGTGCCCAGCGGGGCGAACGATATCGTGCGCCGCCACCCGGACTGGGACGAGATCGAAGGCACGCTGCGCCGGATGTGGGAATTCGCCGCGGGCACGGGCGCGCAACTCGCCGCGTTCGCCCTGGGCCGGGCCTATGTGGTTCCGGTCTTTCCCGATTTCCCGGACCGTGTTCGCCGACTCAATGCCATCACCCGTGAACTCGCGGCCGAATACGGCGGGGTGGTCGCCGACTGCGAATGCCATCCCTTCAATGACCGCCCGGACCTGCTCAGCGCGGACGGGATCCACTTCTCCACCGCGGGTCAGGCGGTCATCGCCGGCCTGCTGGTGCGGCAGCTGGCCTTCGTTCTGGGCTCCGCGTAGCGGTCCAGGAGTACGATCGACCGTATGGACAGTTCGCCCGGCACCGGTGAGATCACCGACAAACGCCTGCTGCGCGGCGCTCGCACCCGCCAACTGGTGCTGGCTCGCGCGGTGGATATCGCCTCCCTGGAGAACCTCGAATCGCTGAGCTTCGGCCGCCTGGCCGCCGATGTCGGCCTCAGCAAAGCGGGTATCCAAACCCTGTTCCGCACCAAGGAACAACTCCAACTCGCCACCGTCGACCACGCCCGCGAGCGCTTCATCGCCGAGGTGAGCCAACCCGCCCGCGCCAAACCCCATGGCGTACAACGCCTCCGCGAACTCATCGACCGCTGGATCGGCTACGCCACCACCCCGCTGTTCGAAGGCGGCTGCTTTCAGGCCGCCAACCTCAGCGAATATGACAGTCGGCCCGGTCCGATCCAGGACGCCCTCATCCGCAATCAGCGGGAATGGGTATCGCTGCTCGCCGATGAGCTGGGTCGCGCGGTCGACGCCGCCGAGATCGCCCCACTCGACCCCGAGCTGACCGCCTTCCAAATCTCGGCGGTCCTGCTCTCCGCGAATACCGCCCTGCGCCTGGGCGATCCGACCGCCGCGGACAAGATCCGCCGCGTCGTGGAGAGCTTTCTGATTTCAGTGTGAGAGCGGGGGATCCTGGGCCTTGCCCTACGGGCCGACACCTGTCACGGGGCACACCGGGCAAACCGGTCGTCGAGCGCGGGCCGCCGGATCGCGGTCAGAATGCTGCCTGAACCGCCGCGAGTAGATCGTTGGCCGGTTGCGTGAGTGGCCCGAGCGCATCGGGGGCGAGCGGGGGCAGCTGGGCGATGGCGGTGCGCAGTGAGGCGACGGCCACTGTGGTGTCGGGGCGGATCGTGGCGAGGGAATCCGCAGCGGCGGCAATCGGCTCGGGTGCCGGATCGACTTGGGGCGCTGCGATATTCGTGACGGGCAGGACTGCCGCGGCCGGGGACGGGTTGGCCGCGCCGCCCACGGCGGCCCCGGCGAGTCCGCCGAGCACCGCACCGCCGACGAGACCGGCCACATCCACGGGAATGGCCACGGCGAGTCCGCCGAGGAGGCAACCCGCCACGCCACCGACCACCGCGCCGACGGGCGCGCCCGCGCCGACGGTCGGGAGAGCGCCGATGACCCCGCCCGCGAGAGCGCCGACCGTCGCGCCGACGCCGCATCCCACGATCTCGAGGGGGAAGACCGCGACTTTGCCGATGATGGCGCCGATGACCGCGCCGGTCCCGGTCGAATCGGCCCGGGGGAGGGGAATGCCGTTGAGGGCGGTGGTGATCTGCTGCTGCACGCCGTCCAGCGAGGTCAGGGCCTGGTTCTGCGGCTCCGGCGCGGGGAGGGGTTCGGCGACCGGCTGCGGGGAGCTGGGATCTCCTGCCGCGGTGTGTATTTCGAGCTGACCGGGGCCGGGCTGGGGACGGTCCGCGGGTTGCGTCGCGGCCGTGCCGGATCCGAACGCGAGCAGTGCGGGCACCGCGGTCAAGACTGCATAAGCACGCAAATCGGCCATCGGCACACCCTCGATCCGGCGAACCACCGTCGAGCCTCTCGGGAGCGGACCCGAACCTGCGATGGCCACGCTGCCGCCGATCCTACCCCGAACCCCTTACCCAACAGAAGGATTCGCTCCGTCCCGACTCCGTGTGCGCACCGGCTAGCCGGGCACCGAGCGATCGGGGTCGCGATGCCGACGATTGCGGCGCCATGGATTTGGCCGTCGTCACCGCCCAGCGGCACCTCATCGACGAGCAGCAGGCCGAGAACCTGCTGAACACCATGCGCGCCATGGACTTCGACGCCTTCCGCCGCCCCGGCATGTTCGGCCCCGCGCGACCGATCGCCGAAAACGCCCCCGCCCCCGAGCGCCTGCTCGCCTTTCTCGGCCGCGCGGAGCACATCGGGGTGCGGGCATGTCCGGCGATCGGACGCGAAACCGCTGGGAGCAAGGCGATTTCGACGCGCATCGAATGGGCGCCTTCGCCGACGCCGTGCTGGCGATCGCGATCACCCTGCTGGTCATCGAAATCAAGCGGCCCGAAGGGGCGGCGCTGGAGACGCCGCACGCGCTCGCGGACTTCCGCTGGCAGGAGAAGGCCTCCTTCGTGGCGTTCGCGCTCGCGTTCTTCCTGCTGTGGTCGGTCTGGCGCAGGCTCCACATCCTCATCGACAAAATCGACCGCTTGGACCGTGTCACCGTCGGATTGCACGCGCCCCTACTGCTCTTCGCCGCTTTCCTGCCCTTCCCGACCGCGGTGTTCGGCAATGCCCCGGACAACGAACTCGCCGCCTGCCTCTTCTCCCTCTCCGCCGCAGCCCTTTTCGGCAGCGAAGCGGTCATGAAGGAATCCGCCTGGCGCGGAGCGATACTGGCGCCCGGCGCGGATCCGCCCGCGATCAGGGCGAGCGCCGGAGCGTCCGGCGCGGTTACCCTCTTCTTCCTGCTCACCGCCGCCCTGGTCTGGCTGACCCCATCGGCCTGGCCGCTGTGGTTCGCGGCCCCCGGCATCGCCTATTTCGGCGGCACCCTCGTCGAACGCTTACGCCCCTGCGCCGAGCTTCCGCACCGACCGACGGAATGACGCCGACCGCCGGGCGTCGCACGGAATCGCGTCGTGCGATTATCTCGGACGAGTTGTGCGAGAGAGGACGCGATGATGTCACGGGCGGGTTCGGGCGGGCGGACGTATGTGGTGACCGGGTCGGCGTCGGGTATCGGCGCGGCGACCGCGGAGCTGCTCCGCGAGCGCGGTGCGACTGTTGTCGGATGCGATCTCGCCGGAGCCGATGTGCACGCGGATCTGTCGACACCCCAAGGGCGGCAATCCCTTGTCGACCAGGTGGGCGCGTTGGGGCCGATCGATGCGGTGCTCGCCATCGCCGGGGGCGGTAAGACCGGGATGCTCGAGACGAACTACTTCGGGGCGGTGGCGACCCTGCGCGGGTTGCGCCCGCTGCTGGCGCAGAGCCCCGCGCCCCGCGCGGTCGTCGTATCGTCGACCTCGTCACTCGCGCCCGCCGACGAATACCTGATGCGAGCGTGTCTGGAGGATGACGAGGCGGCCGCGGTCGCGTACCTGGCCGAGAACCCTTCGGCCGGTGGTGTGACGGCGGGGTACGGAGTGGCCAAGCGGGCCTTGAATCGCTGGGTGCGACGGGCCGCGCCGACCGCGGAATGGGCCGGGGCGGGCATTGCGCTCAATGTCGTCGCCTCGGGCGTCGTCGATACGCCCGCGGCCGCCTGGATCTTCGCCGACGATGCCGTGCGTGCCGCCGTGGAAAGCGCTGCGCCGCAACCCTTCGGCGGATTCCCGGGCCGTCCGGAATGGGTGGCCGAACTCATCTGCTGGCTGGCGAGCGCGGAGAATCAATTCGTCACCGGACAGGTGATCTTCGCCGACGGTGGGTCCGAGGCGGCCGCACTCGGTGACCACCATTGGCGTTAGTTGATCTTCGGCCGCCCCCGGTCGCCCCGGAAAGGGATGTGGAAGAGTGATGCCCGCCAACAGACCGGGGCGGGGATTCGAGGCCGGTGGAACGACGAAGGGACGCATTGATGGAGACGGCATTCGATGCTGCCGGGCTGGTCGGCTATCGCTATCGCGTGGACGACTACTACGAGGTGGGCCGGGAGAAGGTTCGCGAGTACGCGCGGGCCGTGCAGGATTTCCATCCGGCGCACTGGAGTGAGTCCGGGGCCGCGCGGCTCGGATACGACGGGGTGATCGCGCCGACCACCTTCGCCTCGATCGTGGCCATGCGGGCCAATCGTGCGCTGCTGGAGAACGTGATGACCGGCTACGACACCTTCGTGCACACCGATCAGGTCTTCGAAATGCACAAACCCCTGCTGGCAGGGGACCGGCTCTTCAGCGATGTCGAACTGTCCTCGGTCCGCAGTATCGCCGGTAAGGACCTGCTCACCATCACCAACACCTTCACCGACGATGCCGGAGACATCGTGCAGATCATGCACACCACGGTCGTCGGCATCACCGGCGCCGACGTCGACGCCGATATCAGCACCGCCCTCGAGGGCGTGGTCATGAGCGGACTGGAAGCCGCCGCCGCACATCCGGTGACCGAAGCGGAGCGGGCCGCCCCGCGCTACTCGACGGTCTCGCGAACACGCGTGCCGCACACGGCGATCCGCTTCGAGGACATCGCAGTCGGTGACGAACTGCCACCGCGAACGGTGAAGATCACCCGCGGCGATCTGGTGAACTACGCGGGAGTCGCCGGTGATGTGAACCCGATCCACTGGAACGAGGCGGTCGCCGCATTGGCCGGACTCCCCGATGTGATCGCGCAGGGCATGCTCACCATGGGCATCGGAGCGGGCTTCGTCACCGACTGGCTCGGCGATCCCGGCGCCCTGCTCCGATTCAGCGCGCGCCTGTCGAATTACGCGGTGGTCGAAGCGGTTTCGGCCGGGGGCATCGAGTTCAGCGGCCGAATCAAATCGATCGATCCGCACACCCGCACCGCCACGGTCGTTCTCATCGCCAAATCCGCCGGTCGCAAGATCTTCGGCCTGGCCACCACGGATATCCGACTGGGCTAGAGGGGATTTCGCGTGGCGACCATCCGCCGGGAAATCGTTGTCAACACCGAATTCGGCATCGCCGAGATGAAGCGGGCTATCGAGACGCTCGAGCGCGGAACTGAAACTCCCTGACGCCGTTCGGCCGACCCGAGCGCAATCGCTTCGGGTTACCGAACGGCGCTCGGGTCAGCGTGGAACGCGGTGCGAGGGAACGTGATCCGGGACGCCCTCGTAGTCGGGCAACTCGATCCCGTTGATCGCGCGGTCGATGAGCTCGAAATCCCACTCGGGCTCCGCATTCGGGTCGGCGTCGGGTGCGGGGACCTCACGGCTGCGCGCGTGCTGGCGGCCGATCTCCTGATTCGCCTCGACGAAGGAGCGCATGCGCGCCTCGTACGCGGCGAATCCGGCCTCGGGAGCCCAGTCGGCGGCGGCCAGCTCGCCCGCGAGCAAGTAGGCGCCGATCAAGGCGAGGCCGGTGCCCTGCCCGGACATCGGCGACGAGCTGAAGGCCGCGTCGCCGAGCAGACCGACCCGGCCCTTCGACCAGCGGTCCATCACCACCTGGGCGACCTGGTCCAGGTAGAAGTCCGGGGTGTGGTCCAGATGCGCGAGAAGGCGCGGGGTCAGCCAGCCCACATCGGCCATTTGCGCACGGAGCAAACGCTTTTGGGCGTCGATATCGCGGTAGTCGACCTCGAGATCGGGTGCGGGGAAGGAGAACATGGCCATCGCGTATGTGGCGTCGGGAATGGGACGCAGGCCCGCCGAGCGCCCGGACTGCTGATCCTGATAGTCGATCAGCCAGCGCTCCAACCCGAATTCGTTCGGCACGGTGTAGAAGGCCAGCACATGCCCGAGATGCCGGATGAACTGCTCACGCGGCCCGAAGACCATGGTGCGCAGTGACGAATGCAGGCCGTCCGCACCGATCACCAGATCGAAGCGCCGCCGATCGCCACCCTCGAACACCACATCGACGCCCTCGGCATCCTGGGTGAGGTCGGCGATCCGGTCGCCGAACACGTACTCGACGTCGTCCCGGGTGTCGTCGTACAGCACCCGGGACAGATCCCCGCGCAGAATCTCGATCTCGGAGATGAATCCGTCGCCGCCGTCTTCCTCGGCGCTGTAGGTCTCGAGAACCTTCCCGTCCACATCCACGGTGTACGCCCCGGCGGTCGGGGTGCGCGCCGCGCGTACCTGCGCGTCCAGGCCCATGCGCCGGATGACCTCCTTGGTGACCCCGCGCGCGTCCACCGCCTGCCCGCCGGGGCGCAATTCAGGAGCCCGCTCCACCACGGTCACCTCGGCCCCCCGCCGGCGCAGCCAATGCGCCACCGCGGGTCCGGCAATGCTCGCCCCGGCCACCAGTACTCTGTTTCCGCTCACGCCTGCCTCCCAAAGTTCTTCTCGGATGGGACTTCCCGTAGGGGAACTGTCCCAGCCCCGGCACACCGCCGTCGGCGTGTTCAGAGGTATCGACGGCGAAGCCGCACCGAATTCATCGGTGCGGCCGCGATCTTGTGGCGGGCGGTGGGTATCGGATCAGGCGAACTTGCCCGGGTTCGCCGCGACGGCGCGGCGCAGCACCGGGCGGTTGGCGCGATAGGCCTCGACCACCGATTCCAGTTCGTGCGGGCTGGCCCCGTGCATGATCACCGAATGGCAGCCCAGATCGTATTCGCGGGAGATCTTGCGGACGCACTGCTCCGGGGTGCCGTACGCGGCCGAGTCCAGCCATTCATCGGGGATGAGGGCATCGAACCGCTCGAGCACCTCGACCGAGGCGGAGGCGTCGATGGGACCGGCGCCCGCGGCGTCCTGGAACAGCTGGGTGGCGCGAATTCGCTCCCACACCTGCGGATCCCAGCCGTTGGCGCGGATCAGGATATCGGCGTACGCCTGCAGATAGGTCACCAGGCGGCCGGTGCGCCGACGCAGCTGATCGGCCTCGGAGAGGGCGTCGCTGGCGGTCGCCAGACAGGACCAGATACGGACGCTGTCCGGATCCTTGCCCGCGCGCTCGGCGCCACGGCGCACCGCCGCAACGGAATTCGCGGTCGCCTCATCGGAGAAGAAGGTGTGCAGTACGACGAAATCGCCTATCTCACCGGCGAGTTCGAGGGTTTTGGGACCCACCGCCACAAAGCCGATCGGCGGCGCTTCGTCGAGGCCGTTCTGGTGGTACAGAACCGGCCACGCGCCCGCCGGACCCGCATGATCGAGGATCGTCTCGCCGTTCCAGAGGCGGCGCAGGACGCCGACGAAATCGCGCAATTGCGCCTCGGTGACGGCGGGCAGGCCGATCGCCTTCCAGTTCGCCGCCATACCGCGGCCGAACGCCATGGCGTAGCGGCCCTCGGTCATCGCCTGCATGGTGGAGCCGATGGTCGCGGTCACCATGGGATGCCGGGTGTGGTGATTGGTTGCGGCGGCGGCGATTCCGAGGTCGGTCGTGCATCCGGCAAGGCCGCCGGACAGGACGGCGGAGTCTTTGACGGTCATGCGCTCGCCGATCATGCACGAGCCGAGTCCGAGGCGTTCGGCATCGCGGGCCTCGGGCAGCAGCACCCGGGCGTCGGCGGGGTGCCGGGTGATGCAGTAGTAGGCGAGTTCGTTCAATTGGTCTGTCACGAGAGTGGTTCTTTTCAGTAGTTTTCGGAAGAGCGTCAGGCGCCGAGTGCGGTGAGCAGTTCCTCGACGAGCGCACGATGGTGCAGCAGCACCTCGATATCGTCGGGGCGTTCCATCTCGCCGAAGTGGATCTGGCGGCCGCCGGCGCGCAGGAAGACGACGCTGTAGTTCAGCGCGGCGAACATCGTGTACCAGGTGAGGTCGCCGAGCTCGACGCCCGAATGCGCGGCATAGCTCGCGCGCACTTCCTCCTCGCGCATGAGGTCCGGCATACCGGGGAAGCCGAAGTTGTTCGCGATCGCGTGAAAGACGCGGTGCCCGAACACGATCCAGGCCACATCGAGCTCGCGGGGGCCGATGGTCGCCATCTCCCAGTCGAGTACCGCGACCGGCGTGAAATCCCGGTACATGCAATTGCCGAGCCGTGCGTCCCCCCAGGAGAGCACGGTGTCGTACGTCGAGGGCTCGGGCAGATTCGCGCTGAGCCACTTCAGGATTCGCTCCACCAGCGGTGACGGGCCGATATCGCGGGCCGCGAACTCGTACCACGCCCGAGCCCGGTTCAGGTTCCGCTCCAGCACGCTCGCGCCGGGCTGCTTCGGATCCAGGAAGGCGAAAGTTATTGCCGCGTCCGGGATCGCATGCACTGTCGCGAGCATCTCGATGGTGCTCTCCTGTACGCGGCGCCGCTGTTCGGGGTCGGCGTCGAAGAGCCAGTTGTCGCCGAAGGTGTACGGCATGACATCGGGCGGCACCTGACCGTCGATGCGGTCCATCAGCAGGAACGGCGTGCCCAGCACCTCGCCGGTGGGTTCGAGGAATCGCACGCGCGGGACCGGGACACCGCCCGCTTCGGCCACGATCCGCATGACCTCGAATTGGTCTGGGAGGCTGTAGTTCTCGTAGACCGGGAAGTCGCCGGGGGCGGGCACCACCCGGGCGATCAGATCGGCGACCCGGGTCGCTCCGGCTTCCCGCCAGCTCAGGGTGAGGGTGAGCGTCTCCGCCGACATGCCGTTGCTGTCGATACCGGAGCCCAGGGTGAGCGCCGGGTCGGCCTGGTCCGGCAGCTGTGTGGCCAGCCACGCGGTGAGGCGGGGGATCAGGGCGGCGGGGTCGCGGCTGCTGCGCTGTAGGCGCATGCCCTGATCATCGGGAGAAGGAGGCATGGATCACTCCTGACTGGGTTGCGAAAGCTGGGGGTAACAGTGGCCCTCCCCTTCGCAATTGTCAACGAGGGTTCTCAAAGAATATGAATCACCCCAGGTAGACCGCGATCGCATCGACCAGGCAATCCCGCGCGTTCGCCACGTCGGCGGGGGAGGAGAGCCCGCGCTCATTATTGATGCCGCGCATGGCCATCGGAATCAGGGTGCGGACCCCGCGCACTTTGTCCGCGTCCAGCGGCAGGTCCGCGAGGAAGTATTCGAAGGCCCGCAGCCAGGCGTTCTCGTACGCGGCCATCGCCGCCGTGGTGAGCGGGAAGATCTCGACCCGCTCCTGCCCGTTGGGCAGTCCGGCCCGCAGCGCCTCCACCGCTCGCCCTTCGGGGGTGTCCAGGATGTTCCACACCGCATCGACCATCTCCCGCACCCGCTCCCGGACGGACCCGGTCACCCGCGGCCAGATCTCCGGACTGTTCGCGCCGCTGCGATCGGTCAACTCGGTGAGCACCGCCGCCCACAACCCGTCGATATCCCCGAACTGATGCTTCAGCGTCCCCCAGCTGACCCCGGCCGCACGCGCGATTCGATTGGCCGACAACGGTTCCCCGGACCCGTCCGCGAGAGAGCCGATGGCGATATCGAGCAGCCGCTGCCGCG
Organism: Nocardia acidivorans NBRC 108247; assembly: GCF_001625085.1. Classification (GTDB taxonomy): domain Bacteria; phylum Actinomycetota; class Actinomycetes; order Mycobacteriales; family Mycobacteriaceae; genus Nocardia; species Nocardia acidivorans. Next base: position 4,045 of record NZ_BDAW01000096.1, on the reverse strand, counting down.
TCTCCCGCCCCTTGCGATTGAGGCGAGTTCCGGCCGCGGACTGCATTGTCGAACCCGCTTCGCTCATCGCCCGCATCCGTTCCGCGCATCCTGAAACCCCGGCATCTCCGAGTGTCGTCCCGACGATAGCGGCCCGCCCCGCCCGCGATGGAGATGCCGCGGGTCGGGTGAATCACGGCTTGCGTTTCCTGGGCGGGAGTTCGGCGGCGACCCCCAAGTCGATTCCAGCCACTCGTCGAGGGATTCCTCCTCAACCACGGGCATACCGGGGGCAACCGGCTCGCCCCCAGCGCCGATATGCCGCGTCTGCTGCTCGACGCGGTCGGGGAGGGCGTGGGCGCGGGTGGCGGCGGTTTCCGCGGCGAGGGGGAACCGGAACTTCGAACTCCAGGTCACCGGAGTCTTCGAAGTCGGCGACGGCGGAATCGGCGCCGGGCGGGACTATTTCCGGTGTGAGACTTCGGGTATCGCGCTTAGGCTCGGTGCATGGCAGACACCTCCGGCGTGCCGATGACAGATGCCGAAGTCAAGCAGTTCTACAGGCTGTTGCAACGATGGTGCGAGACTGAGCTGGACCAGTTCGCCCACCTGATCGTGCCGACCCGGTGGGGTGATGTGTACGCCCACTTCGGACGCGCGCGCCCCGAGGACGAATCGGCGGAATGCTATGAACGCCTGCGCGCGGACTGGTTGGGGGAGAGCGAATAGCGGGTCCGCGCCCATGTCGATCGAACCGGCCTTGACGCTGATGGAATAGAACCTGTTCTATTCCATCCATGACTCTGCGAGTGATCCAGTGGGCCACCGGTGGGCTCGGCCGGGCCGCGATCGGCCAGATCCAGCTGCATCCGGACCTCGAGCTGGTCGGGTGCTGGGTGCACTCGGAGGCCAAGGTCGGGCGGGACGCCGGTGAACTCGCCGGGATCGGCCCGATCGGTGTCATCGCCACCGGCAGTATGGCGGAGATTGTCGCCATGGACGCCGACTGCGTCCTGTACGCGCCGCTCATGCCGAATCCGAAAGAGGTTGCGGCGCTGCTGCGTTCGGGCAAAAACGTGGTCACGCCGCTGGGCTGGTTCTGGCCGACCGAACAGGAGAAGGAGCGGATGGTGGCCCCCGCCCTCGAGGGCGGCGTGACCTTGCACGGGACCGGGATCGACCCGGGCGGCGCCACCGAGCAGCAGCCGCTGTTCTTCACGGGCCTGTCCAGTGCGATCACATTCGTCCGCGGTGAGGAGTACTCCGACATCCGCACCTACAACGCCCCCGATGTCGTACGCCACCTCATGGGTTTCGGTCAGTCACCCGAGCAGGCGATGAACGGTCCGATGCTGGCGTTGCTGGACAACGGATTCGACCAGTCGGTGCGAATGTGCCTGGACACCCTCGGCTTCGCCGACGCCGAGATCCGCGGCAGCCGTGAGGTGGCGGTCGCGACCTCGCCGATCGATTCGCCCATCGGCGAGATCAAGCCCGGCCAGGTCGCCGCCCAGCGCTTCGCCTGGGAGGCCTTCATCGGTGACGCCAAAGTCGTTCGGGTCGCGGTCAATTGGATGATGGGCGATGAGCACCTCGACCCGCCCTGGACGTTCGGCGAGGGCGGCGTCCGGTTCGAGGTCGAGGTCAAGGGCGACCCCGACTGCCATGTGACCATCCACGGCTGGCATCCGACCACCGTGGCGGCCGGCCTGGAGCGCAACCCCGGTATCGTCGCCACCGCCGCCCACTGCGTGAACTCGATTCCGTACGTCTGCGCCGCCGAACCGGGTCTGCTGACCTTCGTCGACCTGCCCGTGGTCACCGGCCGCGCACACCCGGACCTGGCCCGCTGATCGCAGTGCGGCCCGAATCGGCTTGCGGCGCCGGAGACTTACGTCGGCGATACGCGGTACAGGACGACCTCCCCCTGTCCGCATTCCTTTCGCACTGCCCGGCGAATCGGGTTGCGCTGACGGCTGTCGGCGAATTGGGCGGGGTAGGGATTCCGACCGCGTTCTGGGCGTGGGAGGCGAGCAGGCGTAGTTTTTCCTCGCTCGCGCTGCCTTGATCGGCGTAGTAGAGGACCAGGATCAGATTGTCGACGGGGAGTTTGTCTCGGTGCAGGCGCAGTTCACCGACGGCGGGATGGTTCACCGTGGTGGTGCCGCCGTCGAGGTCTCGGATGTCGTGGCGCGCCCATAGAGTTCGGAATCGTTCACTCGAAAGGGCAAGCTCGCCAACCAGTTCCACGAAGCGCGGGTCATCGACATTCGTCGCCGAGGGAGCTTCTGAAGGCGGCGATGAATCCTTGTGCGGAGCGTGCCCAGTCCTGCTGGAACGCCTGCTCTTCGGGATCGAGCAGCAGCGATCGCAGCCGGTTGTATCCGGGCTGAAGGCGCGGCGCGACCGCGACCGCGAGCCGGTTGGAAGCAAGCACTCGAACGCGCGCCCTTCCACGAACGCGGGAACCTGCACCCCCGCCAGGAGCTGATACAACCGTTCGGGCACGCGTTCAGGCTTGCGCCGCCGATGCGGCCTCGGGCGCGAGGCGGTCAGGCCGAGAAGATAGTGCTGTTCGAGTTCGTCGAGTTCCAAGACCCGCGCGAGTGATTCGAGGACCTGAGGTGAGGGATTCTTGTCGCGGCCGCGTGCACAGCCACCCGAGCCTCGACACGATCGTGACGATGTCCGGGGTCATGATCCTCGAGGACCTACGCGATCCCGCACACTTCGCCGCCGCGCGGCAGACCATCGACACCAACCTGCTGGGCACGATCCGCGTCGTCGACGCCTTTGCCGATTTGGGAGGGATTGATGGGCGTCATCATCGGGATTGACCCGCACAAACGCTCAGCCACGATCGAAGTGATCGACTCCACCGGACGCGTTCTCGAGACGGGCCGCTACAGCACCGACACCGCCGGATACGGGGAAATGCTGAGGGCCGGAAGGAAATTCGACACACGGATCTGGGCGGTCGAAGGCTGCAACGGTGTCGGCCGCCACCTGGCGCACCGCCTGGTCCACGACGGGGAAACCGTCATCGACGTCCCCTCGAAACTCTCCGCGCAAGTACGGGTGTTCGGCACCGGCAACGGCCGCAAGACCGACCTGGTCGACGCCTACTCGGTCGCGTTGGCTGCCCTGCACGCCCCGAATCTGCGCCGCGTCACCGCTGATCCGGAATTGATCGCACTGGGCATGCTCGCCGACCGCCGCGACGGACTCGGACACGCCCGCACCGACACCCTCAACCGCATCCACCGGCTACTGCTCGAACTGATTCCCGGCGGCGCCAAACAATTCCTCTCCGCCCCGCAGGCACGAGAACTGATCGCGCCGATCCACCCGACGGACACGGCTATTGCCATCCAGCTGCGACTGGTCACCGAGCAGATCGAGGACCTCGAAACCATCGACCGCAGAATCAAGACCGCCGACAAGGAACTCCGTCAGCTCGTCACTGCCCGCGGATCCACCCTGATGCAGTTGCATGGCATCGGACCTTCCAGCGAGGCAAGGCTTTTGGACGATGCAGGCGATATCCACCGCTTTCACAATCGGGACCGGTTCGCCTCCTGGAACGGCACCGCGCCCTTGGACGCGTCCTCCGGCCAGCAGCAACGGCATCGGCTTTCTCGCGCCGGCAACCGCAAGATCAACCGAGTGCTGCACATCATGGCCGTCGTTCAACTGCGCCACCACACCGCCGGCCGCATCTACTACGACACCCGCAAAGCAGGCGGCAAAACGTCGATGGAAGCGCTACGCGCGCTCAAACGCCGGTTATCCAACGTCGTCTACGCACGCATGCTCGCCGACCAGCGACGCCGCGAATGGGCGGACCCGGGAGGGCAAACGGGAACGACTACTGACTCCAGCGCGACCGAGCTTCAACCCGAACCCGGTCCTTCGGACAAGCCACAACCCGGACCCACCACACAGGCTAACCCCAGGCCCCCACTCCGCACTTGACCTAAAGGGGAGCCCATACAGTGCGTTTCGCGGGTGGGCATGGATGTCTGGTTTGGGCCGGAGGCAACAGTAGCGAGTCAATCGGCCGCAA
>NZ_BDAW01000095.1 GCF_001625085.1 Nocardia acidivorans NBRC 108247 | reverse complement strand
GGCCCTGGCCCTGGCGGCGGTCCTGCTCGCGGCCTCCTCGGGGCGGGGTGCGGGGGAGGGTTCGGCCGCGCCGGGCTGGTTCGGCTCGGTACCGGTATGGGCCTTGATAGCCCTGCCGATGCTGGCGGGGATCGGGCTCGCCTGGCAGCAGGCGGTGAACGGCCGGGTGGGCGCGGTGGGCGGTCCCCGGTCGGCGACCCTGGCGAACTTCACCACCGGCACACTCGGCCTGCTGCTGGTCGAGGTGTTCGTGGTGGCCGGAAGTGGTTGGCCCGCCGCGTTTCCCACCCGGCCGTGGCTCTATCTCGGCGGCCTGATCGGCGTGTTCTTCATCGCCCTGGCCGTGGTCGTCGTGCGCTGGATCGGCGTGCTGCTACTCGGACTCACCTCGGTGGCGGGTCAATTGGCCATGTCCCTGCTGCTCGATGTGCTCGCCCCGACCGGCCGGAATCTGTCGGTGACGGCGGTCGTGGGCTGCGCGCTCACCTTCGCCGCGGTGGCGCTGGCGGCGCGCAGCCGATCCTGACGACCCCCGATGGCCGGAATCGGCGTCAGCCGTTGGCGGGTGCGTCCAGCTTCCGGGAACGCAGTTCGTGGCCCTTGGAGGTCTTGCAGCGGCCCGATTCCAGATCCCATTGCCAGCCGTGCAGGTTGCAGGTGAGGGTATTGCCTTCCACCACACCGAATTTCGACAGATCGGCCTTCAGGTGCGGGCAGCGGCGCTGTACTTCCCAGCCGTCGAGTTCGGTGGAGGCCGAATCGTCGTGCGCCTCGGAGAACCAGCCGTCGGCGTAGGCGATGCGCTCATCGGTGAGGCATTTGAAGAAGGTGTAGAGGAATTCGTTGTATCCGCCGATGCGCCAGGTGGTGAAGCGCGTGGACAGGAAGATGGTGTTCACCCAGTCGGGTTCGTTATCGCGCAGGACGGTGCGCACCAGAACGGGGTCGATGCGGAATCCGTAGCGCTGCTTGCCTTCCCCCTCGACGGGTGCGCGCACGATGCGCTTGGGGAAGTCCAGCACCACGGTCTCCTCGCCCATGACCAAGGCGACCGAGTAGCCGATGCCGTCGCAGATGAGGTCGCTCTGCGCCATGATCGGTTCGAAGAGCTCCTTCAGGCGCGGCAGCAGCGGGCCGTCGTCCTGGGTTGCCCAGGAGCCCTTTTCGGCGGCGATGACCGGTGCGAACCGCTGTGCCATGGCCTCGATGTAGGCGGCCTTGTCACCGTAGATGCTGTCCGGTGCGACCGGATGCGAGAGTTCGGCGAGGTCCTTGCCGTGCAGTTCCACGGTGGAGCCTGGAATCATCAGGATGCCGCCGTTATTGCCGTGGATCTCCATCTGATCCAGGAAGACGACCTGATCGGGGAAGATATTGCCCTCATCGCCGCGGTCGTCGTTGAGGTAGCGCAGTTCATCGTCCAGGAAGACCGGCGGTCCCGCGGACGGCACCACCCAGGTGGCCCCGACCTGTTCGATGTAGGAACGCGCGCGATCCATCCCGCGCTGGCGCTTCTGTTTGCCGAAGTTGGCCTTGGTCTTGGCGGGGATGTCGTAGACCATCGGGTACCAGATGGCCCCGGAGTACTGCAGCAGGTGGATGTCGACGTGCCCGAAGGCGTCGTGCAGCACATCCATATCGACCGGCCGCGCGTCATTCATGTTGAAGCAGACGGTTTCGCCGTCGGAGACGACGATGCCGGAGTCGCCGATGGGTCCGTCCGCCGGTGCGCGCAGCGCGATGATCATGATGTCGAGCTGGTTGCCGCCGACGCCGGTGATGGTGTGTTTGACCGAATCCTCGGTTTCGAAGAACTTGGTGAAGCCCAGCTGCTCCAGTTCGCGGCGCAGATCCGGCACCGGATAGTCGGGGAGCAGCACCGTCGCGTCTTTATTGATCTTCTCGGCGAGGAGTTTCGCGTCGAAGTGATCGCGGTGCAGATGGGAGACGTACAGGAAATCGCAGTTGCCGAGCGTATCCCAATCGAGTTGGGTGTTATCCGGAAAGGGCACCCATGATGCGAAATATGCCGGGTTCACCCACGGATCGCACAGGATCGTCCCCGCTGCGGTGGAGATGTGGAACCCGGCGTGTCCGACGCTGGTGATCTGCACGAGCTTCTTCCTCCTCGACCGTTACCAGCCACCCAGACTACTGGCTGCCCCGAAACATCGCTTATGCAGTAACCCCCCGCCGATTACTGTTGCCTGGGTCACTGGTCGCCGCGCGGGCAGCGACTACGCTAGCGGAACTGTGGAACCCGTCTACTTCCCGATCATCGGGCTGGCCCGTACCGTCTTCGCGGCACAGGGCCTGAAGTTCACTGTCACTGGCGACGAAAACATCCCGGCGAAGGGTGGCGCTGTCATCGCCATCAATCACACGGGCTACATGGACTTCACGTATGCGGGCCTGCCTGCGCGTACGACGAAGCGCTATGTGCGTTTTATGGCGAAAAAGGAGGTTTTCGATAATTCGATCACCGGGCCGATCATGCGGGCGCTCAAGCATATTCCGGTGGATCGGGCCGCGGGCGCGGACTCGTATCACGAGGCCGTGAATCGGCTGCGCGCCGGCGAACTGGTCGGGGTGTACCCCGAGGCGACCATCAGCCGCAGCTTCGAATTGAAGGAATTCAAATCGGGCGCCGCGCGCATGGCGATCGAGGCGAATGTGCCGATCATCCCGATGGTGATCTGGGGCGCGCAGCGCGTCTGGACCAAGGGGCATCCCAAGCGCCTGGGCCGCACCAACACCCCCATCTCCATCGAGGTGGGCGCGCCGATCCAGCCGTACGAACCGGCCGCCGAACTGACCGCGCAGCTGCACACGACCATGGAAGCCATGCTGCTGAACGTGCAGCGGGATTACCCGCACGAGCCCGGCGCCTACTGGGTGCCCGCTCGATTGGGCGGCAGCGCACCGACTCTGGAAGAGGCGAACGCCCTCGACCGGGCCGAAGCCGAAGCGAAAGCCGCCAAACGCGCACAGCAGTAGATCCGAAAGAGGTGGCCGCGCACGGGTCCGGCAGATCCGTTGCGCGGCCACCTCTTTTGTCTTTCGCAGTCCGCTCCGGCCCCGATGAGGAGGGTGAGAGTCCGGAAAAGGCTGCGAGCCTGGGTTATTCGACCGCAGCCGCCGCGTTGCCGGTCATGGCCTCGGCCGCCGCGACCGCGTCCGCCGGTTCGGCCGACATGGTCGAACATATCGCCTGGTGGATCGGCACGATCCCATGGTGGCTTTCGCCTCCACCGTGCACACCGCCCGCGCCGAGGCGGCGGCGCTGTCGGCGGTCGCCACCTTCGGTCATGAACGGCTCCTAGCCTGGCTGTTTCCTGTCGGTTGACGACGGATACGCGTCCCTCAGCTGGGATCGGACCCGCGAATAGCCGAAAACCACACGGCCGCACCCGCTCCGATCATGGTGGCCCCCACGAAACCCGCCACGCCCCCGCCCGCCACATAAACCCACAGCAGCCCCAGGAACGGCCCGACCACCGCCGACTGCGCATCGAGCAGCAGCCGCCGCCCATACCCGGCGACCCGCATCGCGTTCAACGCCGCCTCGTCATCCGGCCGCGCCGGATTGTCGATCAACCGCCCCACCGGCTCGACACTCCGCAACCGCCCCGACGGATACACCCGCCCCCCGTCCACGGTGATCGCGCGCCCGGCCAATTCCGCGTTCCCCTGCGTCAGCGTCACCAGCGCCGGATCGAAATACACCGGCAGCCACCGAGTCCGCCCACCCGTGGTGAACTCCAACCACGACCGACTCACCAGCCGATACTGCTGCCGCACCCGCCGCACCCCCACATCCCGGCAAGCCTCCCCCCGCGGCAACCCCACCGGCAAATACCCGAAAGCACCCGCGAACCGAAAAACGCTGTACCCCACAATGACCAGCGCCACCGCACCGGCCATGGCCACCTGCTCCGAACCGCCGAACGGCGCCCACGCGAGGCAAATCGCGAGAGCGCCGATCGTCACAGCGGCCGGATAGGTCAGTGGATGACCCGTCCGGAGGGTCACTTGAGGAAGCCGACCTTGGTGTAGTCGGGGGTCGCCATACCGAACGCGCCCCAATTGGCGAGGTCGGTACGGACGGCATGGGTGCCCGACGCCTGGTTGAGGGGCAGCGAATGCACCTCGTTGAAGATCATCTGGTCGGCCTTGTTGGCGAGTTCACGCGCCTTGGCCGGATCGAGTTCTGCCAGCGTCTGGTTGATGAGCGTATTGAGTTCGGGCGATCCGACGCGGGACTTGTTGCCCTGCCAGTTGGCCGGGTCGTAGTAGTAGACCTGCCGCAACACCTGCAGCGGAAGGACGCTGCCCCCGAGCGCGGTCTGTGCGAGGTCGTAGTTGCCGGGGTTGATCACATTGGTGAAAAGTCCGTTGCCGGGCACGGTTTGGATATTCAGCTTGACGCCGACCTTGGCCAGGTTGGCCTGGATGATCTTGGCGGTATCCACCCACCCGGCCTGGTCGTACATGACGTCGCGCAATTCCAGCTTGCGCCCGTTCTTTTCGCGCACATCACCGTTGAGCACCCATCCGAGCGCATCGAGTTCCTTGGCGGCGGCCTCGGGATCGAACGCCACGGCGGCGGCATTGTCCTGATAACCGGTCTGTCCGTCGACGTAGACGTGGTTGTTGACGACCTTCGGATTGTCCACGATGCCGTGCTGGCTGGTGTTCACGATATTCTGCCGGTCGATGGCCTTGGCGATGGCGCGGCGCAGTGCCGGATCATCGAGGATGGCTCCCTGTGCGCCGTTGAACCACAGGATATTGATGGTCGGCTCCGAGGCCCGTCGAATCTCGACACCCGGTGCGCTGCGCGCGGCGGTGACGTTCTCGAGCCCGGAGACATACGCCTCGTCCAGCTCGTTGTTCTGAAGGGCGGGCACCCACGCGCTGCTGTCGAGCACGCTATAGGTGATATTGGTCAGCTTCGGGGTATCGCCCCACCATTTCGGGTTGTGGCCCAGGGTGATCCGGTTCTGGGTCCGATCCAGGTTGGTGATGATGAACGGGCCGGCGCTGACCGGCAGCGAGTTGTGCGCCCAATCGTTGAACGCCTGTGGGGATTCGGTATCGGCCTTCGGGTAGAGCACTCCGAACAAGCCCTGCCATTCACCATAGGGCTGATCGAAAGTAACGACGGCCTGCCGGTCATCGGTGCCGCGCTCCACCTTGCCGACATGGTCGTATCCGCTGGAGGTCGCGACCTGAAAATCAGGATTCTTACCGTTCAGGGCCTGCCACTGGGACCGGATGTCCTCCCAGGTGATGGGCGATCCGTCGGACCAGACCGCCTTCGGATTGATGGTGTAGGTGACCTGCTGTGGACTTTTGCTGGTCAGCTGGATATCGGTATAGAAGTCGTGGTCCACGCTCTGATCGCCCGCCGCATTGCTGGCGAATGTCTGCGGCAGCAGCGGACTCACCACATCGTTCGTATCGCCGGTATTTCCGTCGATGTGCAAGGCGTTGAACGACTCCGGGTACGAGCTCAGCGACAGCCGCAGGTTGCCACCGTCCTTCAGATCCTCGACCGGATGCGGATTGATGGAATTGGTGGTGCCCAGCGCGGCGGTACCGCCCTCGTTGCCGCCGGAGCTACAACCGGACACGATCACACCGAGCGCGACGAGAGGTATCGCGAGTCGTGCCACTGTCGAACGTGTCCGCATGGACCGCTCCTTCCGCCGGGACGGCTGTCGTTACTTCAGAAATCCGATGAGGGTGTAGTCGTAGGAGGCCAACCCGGGCGCACCGTAATTGGCCAGCTCGGACCGTACCCCGTAGTTGCCCTCGGACTGGGTCAGCGGCAGCGAATGCCCCTCTTCGAAGACCTTCCGATCGACCTGGTTGGCCAGCTCGATGGCCTTCTGCGGATCCAGTTCCGAGAGTGCCTTGTCGATCAGCTCATTGAGTTCCGGCGAGCCGATTCGCCCGAAGTTGGCTTGCAGATCATCCGGGTAGTAGCCCCAGATCTGCGGCACGCTGCTGAGCGGGAAGGCATCGCCCTGGAAGGTGAACTGGCAGACGTCGAAGTCGCCCGGCTGGATGACATCGGCGAAATACCTTGCGCTGGGCCGGGTGTCGATGGTCAGGCCGACACCGATCTTCCCGAGGTCGGCCTGAATCATCTTGGCGATGTCCACCCAGGTGGGGTCGTTGTACATGACATCGCGAATGATGAGCTGCTTGCCGTCCTTGGCGCGAGTGCCGTCGCCCTGGCGCAGCCAGCCGATGGCGTCGAGTTCGCGGGCGGCGGCATCGGGATCGAAGCCGAGGCTGTTGTCCTGGTAGCCGGTTTGGCCGCGCAGATACACATGATTGTTCAATGGCTGCGGGTCCGCGACCAGTCCGTGCTGGACGGTCTCGGCGATCCGCTTGCGGTCGATCGCCTTCGAAATCGCGACGCGCAGTGCGGGATCGGCGAGAATCGAGCCGGGTGCGCCATTGAAGGTGAAGTGCCGCCACCGGTTGCCGGGCGCGTTCCGCACCACCATGTCGGGGGTGCTGCGCACATTCTGCAGATCATTGATATCCGACAGCAGGGCGGCGTCGAGTTCCTTGTTCTGCAGTGCGGGCACCCACGCTGTCCGATCCAGCACGCTGATGGTGATGGTGTCCAGCTTCGGGGTGTTGCCCCACCATTTCGGATTGCGGCCCAGCACGATTCGGCCCTGCGTCTTATCGGTGGACTGCACCGCGAACGGCCCGGCGGTGAGCCCGATACCGTTCAGCAGTGCGGTGTTGAACGAATCCGGGTCCTGCGTAACCTTTTTCGGGTACAGCGTGGCATTGCCCGCGAATTGCCCACGCCAGTCGGCGAAATGCTTGGCGAAGGTGATGACGGCCTGCCGATCGTCGACGCCGCGCTCCACCTTCTCCACCCGGTCGAAGCCGTTGGAGATGGCGATCAGGAACCGCTTGTCCCTACCGCTCAGCGCATTCGCTTCCGAGGCGAGGTCTTCCCAGGTGATGGGGCTGCCGTCGGACCAGACCGCTTTCGGATTGATGGTATAGGCGACCACTTGCGGATCGGTGCTGGTCATCTGCACATCGGTGAAGTAATCGTGATCGACCGTGAGATTACCCGCGGCGTCGGTGTCGAAGGCGCGCGGCATCAGCGGGCGGATGCTGTCCATGATCTCGCCGTCATTGCCGTCGATCTGGAGCGTGTTCCAGTTGACCGGGTAGCCGGTGATCGCCAATCGCAGATTCCCGCCATCGCGCAGATCATCGCGGGGATGCGGATTGATGTCGGCGCCACCGCCGATCGCCGCCGAGCCGGTGGCGTTGTCGCTGCCGCCCGCACAACCTGCGAGTGCGAGAGTGGCCGCGAGCAGTAGTGCGGCGCATCGTATTTTCCGCATCACATCGCTCCTATCGGGTGGTCGCCGGAACCGGTACCGCGTCGATCAGCGCGCGGGTGTACTCGTGTTCGGGAGCGGCGAAGATGCGCTCCGCCGGTCCGTATTCGACGATCTGTCCGCGATACATCACCGCGATGTCGTGGGCCAGATTACGCACCACGGACAGGTCATGCGAGACGAACAGATACGACAGGCCGCGCTCGGTTTGCAGGTCCCGTAGCAGATTCAGCACACCCGCCTGAATGGAGACATCGAGCGAGGAGACCGGTTCGTCCAGCACCAGCAGTTCGGGATCCAGGGCCAGGGCGCGCGCGATATTGATGCGCTGCTTCTGCCCACCGGAGAAGTCCGCCGGATAGCGGTCGGCATGTTCGGGGCGTAAGCCCACCTGCCGCAACAACTCCGGTACGCGTCGATTGATCTCCTCGCGCGACCGCCCGTCGATGCGCAGCGGTTCGGCCAGCACATCGGAGATGGGCAACCGCGGATCCAGCGAGGACGACGGGTCCTGGAAGACGATCTGCATCTTGCGGCGGATATCCCGGCGCTGCTGCTTGGTCAGCGCGGTGACGTCGTGGCCGAGGATCTCGATGCTGCCGCTCTCGGGCTTCAGCAGATCCATGATCTGGGTGAGCGTGGTCGACTTGCCCGATCCGGACTCGCCGACCAGCGCCAGTGTGCGCCCCGCGCGCACCTCGAAGCTGATGCCGTCCACGGCCTTCACTTCCCCTGTGCGCCTGCGGAATACGACGCCCTGGGTGATGGGGAAGGTTTTGCGCAGATCCTGAACCTTCAGCACCACCTGCGTGGCATCTACCTCGGTGACCTCGGCCGGTGCCTCGATCTCCTTGCGGTAGGCCGTGAACAGCGCATCGGAACCGACCTCTTCGGTGCGGATGCAGGCCGCGCGATGCCCGGGACCGGTGTCCCGCAACGGCGGCTCCGCGGCCAGGCAGTCGTCGATCGCGACCGGGCAGCGCGGAGCGAACGGGCAGCCCGGCGGCAGATCGTGCATGGCGGGCGGCGTGCCGATGATCGGGATCAGCGGTGCGCGCGCCGGACCGTCGATCCGCGGAATCGAGCCGAGCAGTCCGACGGTGTACGGCATCCGGGGCCGGTGGAAAAGCTCTGTGGCAGGCGCGGTTTCGACCACACGACCGGCGTACATAACGGCGACGCGGTCGGCCAGCGTGGCGGCGATGCCCATATCGTGGGTGATGAATATGACGCCCGCGCCGGTGATATCGCGCGCTTTGCGCAGCAGGTTCAGGATCTGCGCCTGCACGGTCACATCGAGTGCGGTGGTGGGCTCATCGCAGATGATGAGGTCGGGATCGTTGGCGATCGCCATGGCGATCACCACGCGCTGGCGCATACCGCCCGAGAATTCGTGCGGAAAAGCCTTGGTGCGCAACGCCGGTTCGGGAATCCCGACCAGTTCGAGCAGTTCGATCGCCTTCTCGGCGGCTTCCTTCTTGCTCATCTTGCGGTGCGCCAGCAGGGCTTCCGCGATCTGATCGCCGACCCGGTACACCGGGGTCAGTGCGGACAGCGGGTCCTGGAACACCATGGAGACCCGGCTGCCGCGCAACTCGGACATTTGTTTATCGCCGAGTCCCAGCAGCTCTCGTCCGCGCAGCCGAATTGAACCGCGCACTCGGGCCTGCTCCGGCAGCAGTCCGATGACCGCCATCGAGGAGACCGATTTGCCGGATCCGGATTCACCGACGATGGCGAGCACCTCACCGTCGTTGACGGTGAAGTTCACCCCGCGCACGGCGTCCACCCGGCCTTCCTCGCCGGGGAAGGACACCCGCAGGTCGGCGACCTCCAACAGTGGGGCGGTGGTGCGCCTTTCGGTCGACTCCAGCACCGTCTCGCTCATGCCGCGGTCTCCTTGGCCTTCTTGCCGCGCTGTTTGGCGCGCGCCCGCTTGGCGCTCGGATCGAACGCATCGCGCAGTCCGTCACCGATCAGGTTGGTGCACAACACGATCGTGATCAGGAACGCGCCGGAGAAGATGAAGGTCCACGGGTAGTTCAGCGCCGAGGAGCTGTACCGGCCGATGAGTGAACCCAGTGACACATCCGGCGGCTGCACACCGAAACCGAGGAAGCTCAGACCGGTTTCGGCCATGACCGCGCCGCCGACCGCGAGCGTGGTGTCGATGATCAGGATGGACGCGATGTTCGGCACCACATGCGTGATGATGACCGACCAGGTGGAAGCGCCCATATACCGTGCGGCGCGGACGAATTCGCGCTCCCGCAGGCTCATCGAGAGGCCCCGGACGATGCGGGCGCTGATCATCCAGCCGAAGAAGGCGATAAGCAGGGTGATCAACAGCAGTGAGCTGTTGCCCTTCGTCTTGGGCGCGAACAGCGCGATCATGATGAAACTCGGGATCACCAGCAACAGATCGCAAATCCACATGATGACGCGATCGGTCCAGCCGCCCAGCAGACCCGCGAGCGCACCCGCGATGGTCGCGATGATCGCCGACAGGAAGGCCGCTGGGAATCCGATGATCAGGGATTTCTGCAATCCATGCAGGGTCTGCGCCAGCACGTCCTCACCTGAGAGCGTGGTGCCGAACCAGTGTTTGGAACTCGGCGGCTGCAGCTTCTGCGACAGGTCCGGATCCATATCGGTGTACGAGTAGGGCAGCAAATGCGGCAGTACGAAGGCCGCCACGAAGACCAGCAGCAGCACGACGGTCGCGACCACCGCCACCCTGTTGCGCAGGAAGCGGCGGATCACCAGCTTCCGCCGGCCGACGGCGTGCGGCGCGCCCTGGATGATGGTTTCGACTTCGGTCATCCGACACGCACCCGGGGGTCGAGCAACGCGTACGCGATATCGGACAGCAGGCCAGACAGCAGCACCACGATGCCGGTGAAGAGCGTGGAGGCGAGCACGATATTGATGTCCTGTGCGCCGATCCCATTGACCAGCCATTCACCCACGCCGTGCCAGCCGAAGATCTTCTCGGTGAAGGTCGCGCCGGTGATCAAACCCCCCAGGCTGTAGGCGAACAGGGTCGCCATCGGAATCAACGCCGTGCGCAGACCGTGCTTGTAGAGGGCGCGTGAGCGGGTCAGGCCCTTCGCGCGGGCGGTGCGAATGAAATCGCTGCCGAGCACGTCCAGCATGGCATTGCGCTGGTACCGGCTGTATCCGGCCATCGCGCCGAGTGCCAAGCCGAGCGTGGGGATGAACAGATGCTGTGCGCGATCGACGAGCTGATTCCACAGGCCGTGGATCTGGGTCGCGGAGGTCTCACCGGTGTAGAGGAAGATCTGCTCCCCGGTGGCCTGATTGATCTGCAGCGCACCGAATTTCAACAGGGTCGCGAGCAGGAACACCGGCGTCGAGAGCAATAGCAGCGAGACGACGGTGCTCAAATAATCGCTGAACTTGTACTGCCGGATGGCATTCGCCGCACCGATCAGCACGCCCAGCACACTGCCCACGATCGAACCGATGAGCAGCAGTCGCAGACTGACGCCGATGCGCCGGGGCAACTCCTCGCTGACCGCCTGACCCGGCAGCGTCTTGCCGAAGTCGCCCTGTACGACGCCCCCCGCCCACGCCAGATACCGCTGCGGGATCGGATCATCCAGGTGCAGCTCCGCGCGTTTGGCGTCGATGACCGATTGCGGCGGTCTCGGATTGCGCTGTTCCAGGTAGTCCAGTGGCGTGAAGGTGAGCGAAGCCACGGTGAATACCAGGAACGACGCCAGCACGAGCAGCACGACATAGTTCAGCGCGCGTCGCAGGAGAAAGCCGGCCATCAGTCCCTCTCGGGTCGAGTTCTGCCCCAGATCATAGGGACACCTGTGGATAACCGTGCGTTACGGACAGCAGTGGCGGGTAACGAGCCTGCGGCCAATGACGGGCAATTCGCGCAGCGTTCGCATTTCGGGCTCGGATTTCAGGCAGGATGGACTAGGTGACTCTCTTCCACCTGCCGAAACCCAAGATGGTCGCGACCGATGTCGACGGAACCCTCATCGACAATGGTGAGCAGGTGACTCCGCGCACGAAAGCCGCGATCGACGCCCTGATCGCGGACGGCGTGCCGTTCGTGCTCGCCACCGGCCGGCCCCCGCGCTGGATCGATCCGGTCGTCGACGGCCTCGGTTACGCGCCGCTGTGCGTGTGCGGCAATGGCGCGGTGATCTACGACAGCGCCTCGGATCGGATTCTGTCCACCCGCACCCTCGATGTGGAGACGCTGGCGTGGGCCGCTGATCTGGCCGAAACCCTGCTGCCCGGGTGTGGACTCGCGGCCGAGCGGGTGGGGGCGACCGCGCATGACGCGGCGACTCCGCAATTCGTGAGTTCACCGGAGTATGAGCACGCGTGGCTGAATCCGGATGACACCGAGGTGTCGCGGGCGGAGGTGATCGCGGCTCCGGCCATCAAGATGCTGATCCGGTTGCCGCGGGCGACCAGCGGGGAAATGCGCACGATTCTGGAGCCGCATCTCACGGGTCGCGCCGATCTCACCTATTCGACGGACAACGGGCTGATCGAGCTGTCCGCGCCCGGGGTGACCAAAGCGACCGGGCTGGCCAGTGTGGCGCAGCGTCTGGGCGTGCAGCATTCGGCCCTGATCGCCTTCGGCGATATGCCCAATGACGTTCCCATGCTCAGGATGGCGGGGCACGGCGTGGCGATGGCCAACGCCCATCCCGAGGCCATCGCCGCCGCCGACGAGGTCGCCGCCGCCAATCACGAAGACGGTGTGGCCCAGGTTCTCGAACGCTGGTGGATGTAGCCGGCCCCGCCCGGCCGAAGCATCAAATCTACTGCCCCGCAGTGGGTTCCGGCACGGCAGCCGGAATCGGCTGGGCCTGCTGGGCATCGCCGAGCACGGCCGGAATCGGCGCGGGCCCCTGATTCCGCGCGCCGCCGAGGTTCTTGAGCACCGTCGTCACGATCCCGGTCAGCTGACTGAAGATCAGTGACCCGTTCTGGAAGTCGGCCCGCACCCCGTCCTGCACCGGGTACTCCCCGCTGGTCGGCAGTCCGAGCATGCCGCTACTCGCTTCCAATTGCAGGAAGCGTTCCAGGATCTTCCCGACCACCGGGAACACCTGTCCGTCGGGCGCGGAGTACAGATACCCGTTCACGAACTGCGCGTACTGCCCACCGTTCCCGGTCGGCCGCGGCTCCGAAGTCGCCTGTCCCATCGGACCGTTCGGGCCGCCGGATGCCTCGTAATACTTGGCAACCGGGCTGGTGTCGAGCATGCCGAGCAGTTTGGTGGTCAGGTCGGCGAGTGTCGCCAGATCCGCCTCGCTGCTCGGATTGCCCGGCGGCTTCTGATTGTTCGCATTGCGCTGCGGGCGGGTCTGCGTCGGCTTCTGCGGTTGCACGGTGCTCGGCGTAAGCGGTTTGCCCGCAACGTTTTCGGCGAGGGAACGAATGCGATCCATCAGGTCGTACGCCAGATCGCCGGGGCAGCTGGTGTTGCCGACATCCCTGTGCGCGAAGATATTCGGCAGTTTCACGGCCTGTCCCAGGGGATAGCGCGTGTAATCGCTGCCCTCGGAGTACATGGTGGTCTTGCCCTCGGGATCGATGCCCGCAACCTTGGAACGCCAGCCGATGAAGTCGCCCATCGCCTGGATGGCCTCCTCGGTCGGGGCCTCCTCCTCGTGATTGCCCATGAAGGCGACACCGGCGGTATTGATATTGAATCCGCCCGCGTGCGCGCCCTCGACGGGGCGGTCCAGACCGCCGAAGCGGCCCTCGAAGATCTGCCCGTACTTGTCGACCAGTGCGTTGTAGCCGATATCGCACCAGCCCAGGGTCTTCGCGTGATACGCGTAGATGGAGCGCACGATGCCCGCGGATTCGGCCGGGGTGTAGTCATTGCGGCCCGCGGTGTGGTGCACGGTAATGGCATTGACGCCGTCGTCGTAGGTGGGTTCCTCGCAGCGCAGGGATTCGTCCGCGCCCCATTGCGCGCGGCTGATCACCTTGGGGCCACCGCCCGGGAGCGGTGCGGCGACGCGATTGAGGTTCTCATCGAGCGCGCCGCGGCCCGGATCGATGAGGATCGCGGCGAGTTTCTCCAGGTTGATCTGCGCCGGGTCACCGGAGTGATCGGTGAACGGGGCGGCTTCGGGTCGGCCGGGAACGGCCCGCGCCTCCGGATTCGCGGGCGCGAGCGGCGCGGCGGCATTGGGATTCGCGGGCGGGAGCGGCGCGGCGGCATCGGGATTCGCGGGCGGGACCGGCGCGGGCGCATCGGAGTTCGCGGGTGCGATCGATTCCTGTGCGGGATTCC
The DNA here is from genome assembly GCF_001625085.1 of Nocardia acidivorans NBRC 108247. GTDB lineage: Bacteria > Actinomycetota > Actinomycetes > Mycobacteriales > Mycobacteriaceae > Nocardia > Nocardia acidivorans. Next base: position 22,607 of record NZ_BDAW01000095.1, on the reverse strand, counting down.
CGGGTGCGGGCGGCACGGCCTGGGCGTCCGCGGGCGCGTTCACCGGCTGCGTGGCGTTCTTGCGCGTCACCAGGATCTGCACGGCTTTGGTCATGCCGACGTAGATCGGTTCGGTGCCGCTGCGCCCGGCTTTCTTGCTCGGCGTGTCGACCGCTTCGGTGGGATACCAGGGCCCCCATCCGCCGTCGGCGCGCTTGGCGCGAATGAGTGCGGTGGTGCCGATCAGCTCCGGCGCGGTGAGCCCGACCATGCTGAAGGGGGTGTCTCGGCTGAGCTCCTTGACCTGCGCTCCGACCTTGTCGACCAGCTCGCCCGGTACGGCGTTGGGGGTCAGGGCCGGGGTGGTGGGATCGCCGACGATCTTCGGAAGGTTCTCGTATTGCGTTGCGGCGGAAGGAGTTCCAGCCCCGGGCGTTTCGGGCCCCGGCGCGGCGATGAAGCCCGGCGAGCCGCCGGGCCTACCTAGTCGTGGTAGCGGAATCTCGCTGGGCAACCCCAGCCCCGGTGCCAATCCCGGCGGGATCTTGATCGAGGCGGGCAGCGGCAGCATGCGCAGATCCGACAGGTGCAGATCGGGCAGATTCAGCCCGGTGAGTTCGTGCAGCGGCAGCACCAGATCGGGGGCGGTGGCCAGTGCCACCTCGGCCATCTCCGCTGGTATTGCTGCCAATTTGCTTTCGTCGGTGGGCCGGATGCCCGGGGAATCACTCAGCGCCAGGATGCCGAGGGGCGCAGTGATCGCCAGGACGGTGACAACCGGGAGAACATACGAGTGTTTCGTTCTGCGGTACGGCACGAGCAGCTCCCATTCGACGTAAAACCGTTGCGGATCGCCGGGATGCCGAGGTTGCGTCTCGACGAACCAACGATCACACTAGTCCCAACTGTCACAATCCATGAACGTGTGGTTGAGGATTAGCTTTCGGTAACTCGAATGTAGCTTCGGCTATGAACAGAATGGGTATGACATGCCGAACGGGTACTTACGCCAACGCCGGAGACGGCTACGCCTACTAGCCATATCGCTGGCCGCGGGCACCGTCGGCGGCACCACCGCCGGGGTGCTCTGGGCCTGGCCGGACACCGAATACGACTTCGTCAGCAGCCCCGGCCACGGCCGCGGCCTCAGCCAGAGCGGCGCGTTCGACCGCGCGGTCGGCGGCAATACCGCCGAGACCATCCTGGCCCACTACTATCCGGGCGCGTCCCTCGATACCGTCGCCGCCACCCCGATTCGCGTCCGGCTGATGGGCTTGGACGGCAAAACCCTGGATGTGGAATCCGAGACGGGGCTCTATGTCGCGGGCCGGCGCGTGGTTCCGGGTCAGGCCGCGCACCTCACCCCAACCGCCACGGGCGCGGATGTCACCATCACCAGCGGGTGCGACGGCGCGGTGCTCTGGAAGGGTTCGACCGACGACCCGTACGCGTATCCGCTGGAGAACGGCGCGAATCGTCCGCTCACCGAACAGCTCGAACTCTGCGAGGGTTCCAACTATCGCGGCGTCCTGGGCGTGGCATTGGACGGCAATGAGTCCCGGGTCGTGAACGAGGTCGACATCGAGGACTACCTCAAGGGTGTCGTCCCCGCCGAAATGGTCCCCAAATGGGCCGATGAAGGTGGCACGGAAGCCCTTCGCGCACAAGCGATCGCGGCCCGCTCCTACGTCCTGGCCGAACGGCGCTACCCCTACGCCCAGACCTGCGACACCACCGACTGCCAGGCGTATCCCGGCACCGACCGCGAGGACGCCCGCACCACCGCCGCCGTGAATTCCACCGCCGGTCAGGTCCTGGTGTACGACAACCACATTCTGCGCGCCGAATACTCCGCCGCCCCCGACGCCGGAACCCCCAGCATCGACAACCTCGAAGTAGGCCCGGCCCTCAGCGAATTCCAGTCGGCCCCAACCCTCATCGACCCAACCGTGCCGACCTACACCGACCCCTCGGCGACCGGCCCGACCTACCGGGATCCGTCGACCACCGATCAGACCTATCCGGATCCGACCCTGGCCGGTCCCGCCACCCCCGGGGGTTCGACTGCCCCCGCACCACGGGATCTCACCGAAGCGGTCACCCCACCGCTCATCAAGGCGCTCGAAATGCTGTCCGACGCGCGCTTCTGACCGCTACTGCCCTGCGGCCAGTTCACCGGCGACCGGATCGGCCCCCAGCGGTACCAACCGGCCGAGACACGCATCCGGCGTGAATTCCGCCATGCGGCTGGACAGTTCGTCCTTCTGTGCGTCGGTGACAGTATCCGCTCCCTCGCGCAATCGCTCCACGGCTTCGCGGTACGCGACCAGGTACTTCCGCTGCTCGGCGAAGATCTCGATATCACCGGCGGGTCCGTGCCCGGGGTACAGCGTCGGCCCGCCCGGTTCGGCGCTCAAATGCTCCGGGGCCGCCAGCCATTCGGTGGAATGCCCATCGGTCGTATAGGAGTGCACGCCGCAGAACGCGAGGTCGCCGATGAGGGCAACTCGCTGATGTCCGCTCTCCACGAGAATGCAACTGTCGCAATAGCTTTCAGCCGGTCCGACCTCGTGCAGGGTCACCCGCAGGCCGCCGATCTCGATCGCCAGGCAGCCGTATGAGTTGCTGGTTCGTCTGAAGCGACAGCCGGATCCGTTGTGCCACAGCGCCTTTGTGATAGCGCCGCCCCTCCGGTATTTCAGGTCAGGGAGGTGTCGCCGAGGGATACCGACAGGGTGCTCAGGAGGGTGCGGAGGTGGGCGCGGTCGGTGGGGGAAAGGGCCGATAGGAGGCGTTGTTCGTTGGCCATGTGGAGGGGGAGGAGGGTGTCGACGAGGTCCAGGCCCTCGGGGGTGAGGGCTACTCGGATGGCTCGGCGGTCCACGGGGTCGGGGACTCGGGTGACCAAGCCCTTGGCGGTCAGGCGGTCTATGCGGTTGGTGATGGCGCCGGAGGTGCGCATGGCCGCTTTGTTGAGGGCACCGGCGGTGAGGCCGGTGTCACCGCCGGAGCGGCGGAGGGTGGCCAGGACGTCGAACTCCCAGAACTCGAGGCCGTAGCCGCGGAAGAACTCGGCCAGGTCGCGCTCCAGCAACTGACAGAGTCGGGTGATTCGGGCGACGATCTCCATGGGGGAAACGTCCACGTCAGGGCGCACTTCGCGCCACGCTGCGGTGATCTGGTCGACGGCGTCGGACACCTGGATCCTCTCAACGGAAATAATCTCAGCGTTAAGATACTTGACGCTGACGTATCTCGATGGTTTTATTTCAACGTTGAGATTATCAATGAGGAGCTGACAATGACCATCACGACCCGCACCAGCGTCACCGGTTACGCCGGGACCCTCGCGCTCACCGGGCTCGCACCGCTGGTGTGGGGATCCACCTACGCGATCACCACCGAATTCCTGCCGCCGGACCGCCCGATGTTCACCGCGCTCATGCGCGCCCTGCCCGCCGGACTGCTGCTGCTCGCCCTCACCCGCAAGCTCCCCCACGGCGAATGGGTATGGAAGGCAGGCGTTCTCGGCGTACTGAACATCGGCGCGTTCATGCCGCTGCTGTTCCTGGCCGCCTACCGGCTGCCCGGCGGCGTCGCCGCGGTCCTCGGCGCGGGCGCACCGCTGATCGCCCTCGGCTTCGCCGCCGTGGCCCTCAACGAGCGCCTCACCACCCGGAAAGTCGTTGCGGCAGTAGTCGGTATGGCCGGTGTCGGGTTGGTCGTCCTGCGCGCCACCGCCGCCCTCGACACCCTCGGCATCATCGCCGGACTCGGCGGCGCGGCATCGATGGCCGCGGGCACCGTCATGACCAAGCGCTGGGGGCGCCCCGAAGGCGTCAAGCCGCTCGCCATGACCGGCTGGCAGCTCACCGCCGGCGGCCTCATGCTGATCCCGATCGCCTTCTTCGTCGAGGGTATGCCGCCTGCCCTGGATACCCGCAATATCGTCGGCTACCTGTACCTCGGACTCATCGGCACCGCACTCGCCTATGCCATCTGGTTCCGCGGCCTGGCCCGCGCCAATGCCACCTCGGTCGCCTTCCTCGGCCTGCTGAGCCCGCTCTCGGCCGCCGTCATCGGCTGGATCGCGCTCGGTCAGTCGCTCGCACCGCTGCAGGTGCTGGGTATGGCGGTCGCCCTCGGCGGCACCCTGCTCGGCCAGACCGCCACCGCACCCAAGCCCGCGACCGAGACCGCGGCCAAGGACGCCGCCCGCGTCGCCGCCTGACACCCCAACCCATTCATCGAAGGAGTTCAGAAGCCATGCGTATCACCGTTTTCGGAGCCACCGGCGGAGTCGGCAGCCGGGTCGTCACCGAGGCCCTGAGCCGGGGACATCAGGTCCGGGCCGTCTCCCGCGATCCCGGTACGGTGCGCGGCCTGCCCGAAGAGGTCATGGTGCTGGCGGGCGACGCCACCGACGCCGAGCAGATCCGCTACGCCGTGGCGGGCAGCGATCTGGTGATCAGCGCGACCCGCCCCGCCCCCGGCAATGAGCACGAACTGCCCAAGGTCGCCGCCGCTCTGCTGGAAGCCCTGGCGGACACCGAAATTCGCCTCCTGGTGGTCGGCGGTGCGGGCAGTCTCATCGTTCCCGGCACCGGCGCGATCCTGACCGATCAGCCCGGTTTCCCGGAGGAACTCCGGCCGATCGCGACCGCCTGCAACTATCAGCTCGCCGTCTTCGAGAACTCCGGTACCGCCGTCGACTGGGCCTACCTCAGCCCCTCCGCCGTGCTCGAGCCCGGCGAACGCACCGGCGACTACCGGCTCGGCGCACATGAACTCATCGCCGATGACGAAGGCAATTCGGCGATTTCGATGGAGGACCTCGCGGTGGCCCTGCTGGACGAGGCCGAACGGCCCAAGCATCACCGCACGCGTTTCACCGTCGGATACTGAACCACGACAGGGCGCGGGTCCCGAATCATTCGGGGCCCGCGCCCTTTTCGTATCGGGGGCGGATCAGAAGGGGCGGAAACCCGCACCCGCCGCGCCGTGCCGATCGATATCGGCCAGCACCATCGAGATGGTGGTGGACAGCTCCGGCTGATGGATCAGATCGCCCGCGCCCTTGCAGCCCGGCAGTTCGATCGAGACCGGCCCGGCATCGAAATCGGTTCCGGCGACGACCATTCCGACCAGGCGATCACCCAGGATGACCGGTGCGCCGGAGTCGCCGTGATTGGCGCAGACCTGACTGCGGAACCAGTTCGGCGTGGCCTCCCAGACCGGACCGCAGGTGTAACCGGTGGTGCGGCCGTTCTTGCACGGAATGTCACCGACCACCGGCGGGCCGCCGACGCTGTTGATCACCGACTGCGCGACCCGCTTGGTGGGATTCACCCGGGACGGATCGAAAACGATGACGGCCCAGTCATTTCCGGCGCTCTTCTCGGAGATCACGCCGATCCCGCCGCTGCGGGTGTACTCGGCGGCGATCCGCGCACCGACCTCACCGCAGTGTCCGGCGGTGATCCCGACCAGCTTGCCGTCCCGATCGTAACCGATCGAGGTGAGGGTGCAGTCTGCCGTACTGCTCGGATTGTCGAGCTGTTCGACATAGATGCCCGAACCCCCGCCGAGCGTCACCGGCGGCGCGGCGGCGGCCGTCCCGGAGAACAGCACGGAGGTGCTCAGCGCGGTGACGGCAATGGCCGCCCAGGACAGCATGCGGGCGCGGCCCGTTACGAACATTGGTTCCTCATCCCCCGGAAAAGAATCGAGCGGCGCGATGAATACCGGTCTCCGCCAACGCGCCGGGCGATCGTGTCACGCCCCGGATCACTGAAGCAAGTCTGTTCCTGAACTAGCCTTGACTTTGACGCTACGTCAACTTGCATGCTGAATTCATCGAGGTGAACGAGGGAGCGGACGTGAAGGGAACCGAATGGTCGATCCACGATTTGGCCAAGGCCGCCGGGACCACCAGCCGCACCCTGCGGCACTACGGTGACCTCGGATTGCTGAGGCCCACTCGGATCGGGGCCAACGGATATCGCTATTACGGCCAGCAATCCCTCATCCGGCTGCAACGGATCCTGCTGCTGCGCGAACTCGGGCTCGGCCTGCCGGCCATTGCCGAGGTGCTCGCGGGCGAAAAGGACACAGCCGCGGCCCTGCGCACCCATCTGGAATTGCTGAAACAGGAGCAGGACCGGATCGAACGCCAAATCGCCTCGGTACACACCACATTGCGGAAAACGGAAGCGGGTGAGCCACTCATGGCCGACGAAGTGTTCGACGGATTCGACAACAGCGAATACCGGGACGAGGTCATCGAACGATGGGGAAAGGATGCCTGGGAGAGCGGTGACCGCTGGTGGCGGTCCATGACCGACGCCGAGCAGAAAGCCCATGTCCAGGCGCATACGGATATCGCCGCCGATTACGGGCGGGCGCACGCCGCCGGACTGGCGGTCGACAGCGCGCAGGTGCAGGCCATCGTCCAGCGCCACTACGACTGGGTGACCATCGGCTGGCAGGGTAGGCGCCCGAACGCCGAATACTTCACCAATCTCGGCGAAATGTATGTGGCCGACCCGCGATTCGCGGCGAATTACGACAGGCACGGTGCGGGCACCACCGAGTTCGTGCGCGACGCCATGGCGGCCTACGCCACCGCGCGACTCTGATTCGGATAGGCGGCAACCCCTTTCGGTCATAGCACCGGAAGGGGTGCCGCCGTGCTGGTCACAGGCGCGGAATATGGCATCGCCGGTGTCGGTGCCGCGCGGTAGAGTTCGCGCCAATCGCAACCGGGGGAGGGCGTCATGAGTTATCCGTACGGTCAGCCGGAGTATCCGGGGCAGGGGCGGCCCGGGTATCCCCAACAGGGCTATCCCCAACCGGGTTTCGGATATCCACAGCCGGGTTATCCCGGCGCGCCCGGGGGTTATCCCGCCCCCACCGTCAGTGGGGCGACCGCCCTCACCGCGGCCGTGCTCGCGCTCATCGTCGGCGCGCTCGCCGGATTCGGCGGGGTGTTGATGATTATTTTCGGCACCGCCGTCAAGTCCACCAATTCCGCGGACGACCATTACTACAGCTCATCGCTCGACGACACCTCCACCACCGCGATCGGGCTGGGGATCTTCGTCATCGTGCTGGGCGTGCTGTGGTTCGTCGGCGCGGTCCTACTACTCGCGCGCAAGACCGCCGGACGGGTGATGCTGATCGTCTTCACCGCGATCGGCCTGGTCGCCACCGTGGTCGGAATGGTCACGAATCCGGGCGTATTCGATCTGTTCGGGCTCGCGATCGGCGGCCTGATCCTCGTGCTCGCCGTGGTGCCGCCCACCGGTCGCTGGATTGCGGCGGGGAAGACCCCGCCGCCCGCCCAGCCCGGATATATGCCCTACCCCTACGCCTGACTCAGGCGGCGCACATGGACTGCTGATCGAAGCCAACCAGTTGACCTGCGGGAACAGCGGTGCGCACGGCGCTGGCGGCATTGGTGACAATATCGTCGAAGCTTGCCGCGCCGTTGCCACAGAGCCCGGCCGACTCGTCGACCGGCATGGCGGCGAGGGTCTCGCCGTCGGCGCGTGCGGGGGCGGCATTCGGAATCAGGGCGGCGGTACCCAGTAACGCGGACAGGGTGAGTGCGCCCACGACGGGGGCGAGGCGGGGGAACCGCATGGTCATCCAGGTCTTCCGGTCGAGCGAGGGGGCGCGGCCGCGTACTGATCGCACGGCTACAAACTGGACGGACGTTCGGTCCGGTGCGTATGTAATACAGCTCTCATGAATCGCCTGTCACCGCTTTGGTGAATACTCGGCAAATACCTCGACAGGTCATCCCACTCAACGGGATGACGACCGGTCATGTCCGTTGTGTCCTCCGACCCCGCGAACCCCGCATACCGGAGCCCACGCGCGCCAATACCTTCTTCCACTACGCTGGGCTCCCGTGACCGTCGCATCCCCCTTCGATCTCATCGTCGTCGGCTCCGGCTTCTTCGGGCTGACCATCGCCGAACGCACCGCCAACCTGCTGGGCAAGCGGGTCCTGGTGGTCGAACGCCGCTACCACCTGGGTGGTAACGCATATTCGGAGGCGGAGCCTGAGACCGGCATCGAAATCCACAAGTACGGTGCCCACCTTTTCCACACCTCGAACAAGCGGGTGTGGGATTACGTGAATCAGTTCACCGAGTTCACCGGCTACCAGCACCGCGTCTTCGCGCTACACAAGGGCCAGGCCTACCAATTCCCGATGGGACTGGGCCTGATCTCCCAGTTCTACGGCCGCTACTTCACTCCGCAGGAAGCCCGCGCGCTGATTGCCGAGCAGGCCGCCGAGATCGACACCAAGGACGCCGCCAATCTCGAGGAGAAGGCGATCTCCCTGATCGGCCGCCCCCTCTACGAGGCGTTCATTCGCGACTACACCGCCAAGCAGTGGCAGACCGATCCCAAGAATCTGCCCGCCGGCAATATCACCCGCCTGCCCGTGCGCTACACCTTCGACAACCGGTACTTCAACGACGCCTACGAGGGTCTGCCCAAGGACGGGTACACCGCCTGGCTGACCAAGATGGCCGAGAGCGATCTCATCGAGGTACGCGTGGACACCGACTGGTTCGACGTCCGCGACGAGATCCGCGCGCAGAACCCGGACGCCCCGGTCGTCTACACCGGACCGCTGGACGCCTACTTCGACTATGCCGAAGGCGAACTCGGCTGGCGCACCATCGATTTCGAGACCGAGGTCTTGGAAACCGGTGACTTCCAGGGCACCTCGGTCATGAACTACAACGATGGCGACGTGTCCTACACCCGCATCATCGAGCCGCGCCACTTCCACCCCGAGCGCGACTATCCCACGGACAAGACGGTCATCATGCGCGAATACTCGCGCTTCGCCCAGACCGGCGATGAACCGTACTACCCGATCAACACCCCCGAGGACCGCGCCAAGGTGCTCGCCTACCGCGAGCGCGCCAAGGCCGAAACCGCTTCGGCCAAGGTGCTTTTCGGTGGCCGCCTGGGCACCTACCAGTACCTGGACATGCATATGGCCATCGGCGCCGCGCTCAGCATGTTCGACAATGTGCTGCGCCCGCACCTGGAGTCCGGTGCGCCTCTGGTGGACACCGCCGAATGACCGCACAAGCGACGCTGGAAGAGATGACCACCGAAACCCGCGCCATTTCGCTGCTGCAACGCATCATCCTGCCGCGGCCGGGTGAGCCCCTCGACGTGCGCAAGCTGTACCTCGAGGAATCCGACACCAATGCCCGTCGCGCACACGCCATCACGCGTACCGCGCTGGCCATCGGCGCGGAATCCGAGGTGTCGTTCTGCACCTACTTCAACGCGGTCCCGGCCGGCTATTGGCGGCGCTGGAGCGTACTGGAGTCCGTGGTGCTGAAGCTGGAGCTGTCCGGCCACGGCCGGGTGGACGTCTACCGCTCAAAGGCGGACGGCTCCCGCATCCACGTGCGCGGCGACGAATTCAGTACGCCCGGTGACGGTGCGGCCGCGGCCGCGTTCGTCGAATTCGAGGTGGATCTGGGTCCGTTCGAGGACGGCGGCTGGATCTGGTTCGACATCACCACCGACACCCACGTCGAAATGCGCAGCGGCGGTTGGTACGCGCCGATCGAGGCGCCGGGCGAGGGCAGCATCGCGGTCGGCATGCCCACCTTCAACCGGCCCACCGATGCGGTGAAAACCATTGCCGCCCTTGGCAGCGACCCGCTGGTGCTGGAGAAGATCAAGGCCGTCATCATCCCGGATCAGGGCAATCGCAAGGTGGTCGACGAGCCCGGCTTCGCCGAAGCTGCTCTGCCCCTGGGTGATCGGCTCGCCATCCACAACCAGCCCAATCTGGGCGGGTCCGGCGGCTACAGCCGCGTCATGTACGAGGCGCTCAAGACCACCGATGCCGAGTACATCGTCTATATGGACGATGACATCGAGATCGAGCCGGACAGCATTCTGCGCGCGCTGGCCTTCTCGCGCTTCGCCAAATCGCCCATTCTGACCGGCGGGCAGATGCTCAACCTGCAGGAGCGTTCGCACCTGCACGTCATGGGCGAGATCGTCGACCGCTCCATCTTCATGTGGACCGCGGCCCCGAATGTCGAGTACGACCACGACTTCTCGAAGAATCCGCTCAGCGATCGCGACAACTCCAAACTGCTGCACCGTCGCATCGATGTGGACTTCAACGGCTGGTGGACCTGCGTCATCCCGCGTCGGGTGGCCGAGGAGATCGGGCAGCCGCTGCCGCTGTTCCTCAAGTGGGACGACGTCGAATACGGTTTGCGCGCAAGGGATCACGGCTATCCGACGGTCACCCTGCCGGGTGCGGCGGTATGGCATATGGCCTGGAGCGACAAGGACGACGCCATCGACTGGCAGGCGTACTTCCACCTGCGCAACCGCCTGGTGGTCGCCTCACTGCACCTGCCCAACGACGGCCGCCCGATGGTGGTCAATACCATCAAGGCGACGCTGAAACACCTGCTGTGCCTGGAGTATTCGACGGTCGCCATTCAGAACGAGGCGATTCGCGACTACCTCGCGGGCCCGGACAAGCTGTTCGACCTGCTGCCGACCGCGCTCGGCAAGGTGCACGCCATGCGCAAGGAGTTCCCGGACGCGGTGGTCGTACCGTCCTCGACCGAACTGCCGATGGCCAGCCGGGCCGAGGTGGGCGCGGTCGGCGAACCCGGCAATCCGCTCGCCAAGGTGGTCCGCTTGGGCAAGGGCGTGCTGCACAACTTCCGCAGGGCGAATCCGGCGCATCACGAGACGCCGCAGTTGAACGTCCCGACCCTCGATGCCCGCTGGTTCCTGCTGTCACAGGTGGACGGCGTCACCGTCACCACCGCCGACGGCCGCGGCGTGGTCTACCGCAAGCGCGATCCGCGCCAGGCCGCCGCGCTGTTCAAGGAAGCGCTGCGGCTGCGCAGGGAACTGGCCGAGCGCTTCCCCGAGGTGCGCGAGCAGTATCGTGCGGCGCATTCGCATCTCACCGGTAAGTCCGCCTGGGAGAACGTCTTCGGCGTGCACTCGGGCAACGACGCAGGGAATGAGACCAAATGACAGCGAGCCAGGCCGCCGAGCCGGACCGCGGGCTGCACGTGGTTCCGGAGGCTCCGGCCCCGGCCGCACCGCCCGAGGTCAAGATCCTGAACCTGGTGCAGGGCACCATCGGTCGCAGTCCGGCGGTCGTGCGGGCCGCGCGCGGAATGTCGCATTTCGGGGAGCATTCGCTGGGCTGGATCGGCATCGCGGCGGTCGGCGCGCTCGCCGACAAACCGCGCCGCCGCCAGTGGGCCGGGGTCGCGGTCGGCGCGTTCGGTGCGCACGCCGCCTCGGTCGTGATCAAGCGGATTGTTCGCCGCCCGCGCCCGAATGATCCATCGGTGCAGGTCAACGTGTCGACGCCGAGCAAGCTGAGCTTCCCGTCCTCGCACGCGACATCCACCACGGCAGCGGCTGTGTTGCTCGGCAGGCTCACCGGGTTACCCTTGCCCGCGGTGCTCGTCCCGCCGATGCTGCTGTCCCGGGTCGTCCTCGGGGTGCATTACCCATCCGACGTGCTCGCCGGTTCCGCGCTGGGCGCCGCATCAGCCGCTGTTGTGCTTGCCGCCGAAAAGAGACTCGCGAAGTGACCGCGCAGGAAGAAAGAGCCCTTGTTGACATGAGCGAAGAGCCGACCAGCACCGAGCTGGACGAGGCAGTTGTCAAGGGCCCGCCCAAGACCCTGGCCGGTGGTCTGATCAAGGCCGTGCGCCCGCGGCAGTGGGTCAAGAACGTGCTGGTCCTGGCCGCGCCACTGGCCGCGGGTAAGACCGCCGCCGGTGACCTGGTGCTCACCGACGCGTCCGTACTCGGTCACGTCGCCATCGCGTTCGTGGTCTTCTGTATGGCGGCCTCGGGCATCTACCTGGTCAACGACGCGCTGGACGTGGAGGCCGACCGGGCCCACCCGACCAAGCGCTATCGGCCCATCGCCGCCGGTGTGGTGCCGGTGAACCTGGCCTACGGGCTCTCGATCGTGCTGCTGGTGGCGGCCATCGTGGGGTCGTTCCTCGCGTCCTGGCATCTGGCGGTCGTGATGGCCGTGTACATCGGCATCCAGCTCGCCTACTGCTTCGGCCTCAAGCACCAGGCCGTTCTGGATATCTGCATCGTCTCCTCCGGCTTCCTGCTGCGCGCGGTGGCCGGCGGCGCGGCGGCCGATATCAAGCTCTCCCAGTGGTTCCTGCTCATCATGGCGTTCGGTTCGCTGTTCATGGCGGCCGGAAAGCGCTATGCCGAGTTGAAGATCGCGCTCGACACCGGCGCCAAAATCCGCAAGTCGCTGCAGTACTACACCGCCACCTACCTGCGTTTCGTCTGGACCGTCTCGGCCACCGCGGTGGTCGTCTTCTACGGGCTGTGGGCGTTCGAACAGGGCCGGGTCAAGGACACCGATTGGTTCGCGATCTCCATGATCCCGTTCGTCATCGCGGTCCTGCGCTATGCGGTGGACGTCGACGGCGGTGAAGCCGGTGAACCCGAAGAGATCGCCCTGGGGGACCGGGTCCTCCAGTTCCTCGCAATCGCCTGGATCGGAGCGGTAGGTGTCGCTGTCTATCTCACCTGACGTGGTAGAGGGAGAAGAGCGAGAGGGGGGCGCGCCGACGGCACAATTGCCGCTCGGTCGTGGCCATCGGCGTGCGGATTCGTCCGGACGCCGTTTCTCGCGACTATCCCGCACTGTCTTCGTCGGTGGGATCGTGCTGACCGCGACCCTGTTCGCGGCCGGTGGCTGGCAGCGGCGCTGGATCGCCGACGACGGTCTGATCGTGCTGCGCACGGTGCGAAACCTGATGGCGGGCAACGGCCCGGTCTTCAATTCGGGTGAACGCGTCGAAACCAATACCAGCACCGCCTGGACCTATCTGGTCTGGTTCTTCAGCTGGCTGACCGATCTGCGCCTGGAGTACGTGGTGCTCGGCATCGCGCTCACGCTGTCGGTGCTGGCGATCGTCTTCGCCATGCTCGGCTCGGCCCGGCTCTGGGGCGGCACCCGGACCGCCTTCCTGGTTCCGGCGGGCGCGCTGGTCTACATCGCGGTGCCCCCGGCCCGCGACTACGCCACCTCCGGTCTGGAGTCCAGCCTGGTGATCGCCTGGCTGGCGGTGCTGTGGTGGTTGCTGATTCGCTGGAGTCAGGCCGAACGGGTCCGGCTCACCAGCTTTTTCGGCCTGGTGTTCTTCGCCGGGCTGGCGCCGCTCATCCGGCCCGAGATGACCCTGGTCGGCGCGCTGGCGCTGCTCATGATCTTCTGCGCGCCGCTGCCCGAGACCGGGGTGCGGCCGATCGTCTTCCGCGCGATCATCGTGGCGGTGGCGGGTCTGGTGCCGGTGGCGTACCAGATCTGGCGGATGGGCTATTACGGTCTGCCCTACCCGAATACGGCCGTGTCCAAGGACGCGGGCGGTGCGAAGTGGAAGCAGGGTCTGGTCTACCTGTGGAATTTCGTCGGCCCGTACTGGCTGCTGATTCCGCTGGTGTTGCTGGCCGTGGCCGCCGCGTTCGCGGTGTGGTCGGGACGGCGGGACGGCGCGGCCGGTCGCCACGCGGACGCGGGCGATGCGCCCGCCGCGGCGCGGGACAAGAGCCGGCGCGGTCGAATTCATCGTTTCAGCGTGTGGCTGCGCACGCCCGCCGCGGTGGTCGCGCTCATGGTCGGCAGTGGTCTGCTGCTGACCGTCTACGAGATCCGCGTCGGCGGTGACTTCATGCACGGCCGCATGCTGCTGCCGCAGCTGTTCTGCCTCATCCTGCCGGTGGCGGTGCTGCCGATCCGGGTGCCGCAGACGCTCTTCGGTGGCGCGGACGGGGTGCGCAAACGCGGTATGCGGGCCTCGGATTGGGCCTTCGCGGTGGTGCTGGCCGGTTTCCTCGGCACGGCGGGCTGGGCGCTGTTCGCGGCGAACACCACCGCCATCACCACCGGAACCAAGATCAGCTCCACCGGCATCGTGGACGAGCGCATCTACTACGTTCTCAATACCGGTCACGATCATCCGATCCGCGCCGAGGACTATCTGGACTATCCGCGCATGCGCGCCATGGTCCGCGATATCCGCAACACCCCAGACGGCGGCCTGCTGCTGAATTCGCCGTCCTTCATGTTCTGGTACATCGCACCGCCGCCCCAGCCCATCCCGGCCGACGGCGCCGGGCATACCGTGTTCTTCCTGAATCTCGGTATGACCAGCATGAACGTACCGCTGGATGTGCGCGTCATCGATCAGATGGGGCTGGCGTATCCGCTTGCGGCGCATACCGAACGGCTCAGCGACGGTCGCATCGGACATGACAAGAACCTCTACCCGGACTGGGTGGTGGTGGACGCGGGCATGGTGGATCAGAAGCCGTGGCTGCCCTGGTTCATGGACGACAAGTGGGTGGCGCAGGCGCGCGTCGCACTGACCTGCCCGGCCACCCAGGATCTGCTGGCCTCCTCCCGGTCGCCGCTGACCTTCGACCGGTGGCGGCACAATGTGGTGCAGGCGCTGGGCTTCTCGAAGTACCGGATCGATCGGGTGCCGAAGTACGAGATCGAGCGGTGCGGATTGGTCGATCCGTACCCGTCGTATCCGAAGTAGGACCGAACCCGGTGGTACCGGGCAAAATTCACGAATCTCCCACGGCGGCGGCCTTTTAACACAGGGCCGCCGCCGTTGTGTCCGTTTCGAAACGTCAAACCGATATCGCATCTCGGTTTGGTAACACCCGGGGGGTCTTTCCGCGATAGCATCCACGGGTACGCCCACAGCGAACCATCTTCGTATGTGTCGCAAGGGTTGTCGCAATACTGATGGAGGCCGCACGCGATGCGAGGCTTGACTGTGAGTGGGGCACAGGAGAATCCGGCGGGGGCCGGAGATTCCGCAGGGCGGGTATGGACCAGGCGGTCCGCTCTGGGTCTGGCCGCGGCCGCTCTGCTACCGCTCGGGGTGTCGGTAGCGGGACTGGGCGGTGCGCCCACCGCGCGCGCCGCGTTCGATCCGTCCGGTATGGACTTCTGGGTCGATTCGAGTATGGGGCCCATCAAGTCTCGGGTGTTCCGGGCCGCCGACGGAAATACCAATCGGGTGGTCTACGCGCTGGACGGT
This sequence comes from Nocardia acidivorans NBRC 108247, assembly GCF_001625085.1. GTDB lineage: Bacteria > Actinomycetota > Actinomycetes > Mycobacteriales > Mycobacteriaceae > Nocardia > Nocardia acidivorans. The sequence continues at coordinate 7,494 of NZ_BDAW01000095.1, read as the reverse complement.
ATGCGCGCCCGCGACGATCTGAACGGCTGGGAGATCGAGACCAATGCCGCGCAGACCCTGACCACGGCCAATATCAATGTGGTCATGCCGGTGGGCGGTATGTCCTCCTTCTATGCCGACTGGACCTCGCCGAGCACCTTCCTCGGTATTCCCGCGGGCACCCTGTCCGGTACCGGATCCGGTGCGGCACAGGCCCTCGCGGGCGGGCCGGGCAAAACCTCCGCCTACAAGTGGGAGACCTTCCTGTCCCAGGACCTGCCCGCCGCACTGCGAGATCGCCTGGGCTTCAGCTCGACTCGCAACGGCGTGGTCGGCCTGTCCATGAGCGGCAGTTCGGCGCTGGTGCTGGCCGCCTACTATCCGGCCCAATTCTCCTATGCCGCTTCACTGTCGGGCGCGCTGAACCTGTCCATGTCCGGTATGCGCGATGCGGTGCGCGTCGCCATGCTCGACGCGGGCGGCTACAACATCGACGCGCTGGCCAAGGCCAAGGACGCCAAATGGCAGCACATAGATCCGTACACCTTCGCGCCGAAGTTGAAGGCCAACAACACCAGGCTCTTCATCTCCGCGGGCAGCGGCCTGCCCTCCTCGGCCGATGCCATCAATGCCTCGACCATCCAGGGCATGGGCATCGAGGCCATCGCGCTGGTGGGCACCAAGTCTTTTCAGGCTCGCTTCAACAGCCTGGGTGGAAAGAACGTGGTGTACGACTTCCCCCCGGTCGGCGTACACAACTGGAAGAACTGGGAGAGTGAGATGAATCGTCTCGTACCGGATATGTCCGCGAACATCGGCTGATCCGGTTGCCGCGTCACATTCACAGCAACCCCGCAGTCTGCGCACAGCGGGGGATTTGTGCCCCACGTTGTAGCAATGTGCTGGTACAGACCATAAAAAAGTGCTTTAGTGGCCCGGGTCACATATGTCTCATTCCGATAACGCCCAGTTAGCCATAGGACGATAGGCTCCCCGAGACGCCCGCCGTGTCCCGCGATTGCACGGTGGAGACGAACGATATGAAAGGCCTGATGATGCGAGGCGCGCAGGAGAGACGTCGGAGAACGAGCGGCGGTTGGATCAAGAGATCAGCGGTTGGCGTGGCCTTGGCGCTACTGGTGCCGTTCGGGGTGTCGGCGGCAGGCGCGGCAGGAACAGCCAATGCGGCCTTCGACCCCTCCGCCTTCGACTTCTGGGTCGACTCGTCCACCGGTATGGGCCCGATCAAGACCCGCGTCTTCCGCGCGGCGGACGGTAATACCGATCGCGTCGTCTACGCGCTCGACGGTATGCGCGCCACCGAAATCCTGAACGGCTGGGAGAACGACACCGATGTCGCCCGCGCGCTGACCGCCGCGAACATCAATGTCGTCATGCCGGTCGGGGGCCAGTCCAGCTTCTACGCGGACTGGGCATCGCCCAGCACCTTCTTCGGCGTTCCCGGCGGCACCGGCTCCGGTTCGCTGTCCTCCTCCGGTTCGGCCTCGGGCTCGTCCTCGGGCTCCGGCGGCCTCCAGCTCATGTCCGGCGGCCCGGGCAAGAGCTACCGCTACACCTGGGAGACCTTCCTGACCCAGGACCTGCGCAACGCGCTGCGTGATCGTCTCGGCTTCCGGTCCACCCGCAACGGCGTGTTCGGTCTGTCCATGGGCGGTTCGGCCGCGCTGACGCTGGCGGCCTACCACCCGGACCAGTTCAGCTATGCCGGTTCGTTCTCGGGCTACCTGAACATCTCCGCCCCCGGTATGCGCGAGGCCATGCGCCTGGCCATGGTCGACGCCGGCGGCTACAACGTCGACTCCATGGCGCTGCCGTGGAGCCCGGCCTGGCTGCGGATGGACCCGTTCGTATTCGCACCGATGCTGAAGAACAACAACACCCGCCTGTGGATCTCCGCCGCGAGCGCCATTCCGGGCGCGGGTGACGTCACCTCGGTCATGTCCGTCATTCAGGGCATGCCGCTGGAGGCGCTCGCTCTGGTCAACACCCGTGCCTTCCAGGCGCGCATGATGGCCATCGGCGCGGGCAATGTCACCTATGACTTCCCGGGCACCGGTGTGCACAACTGGAACAACTGGGCCGCCGAGGTCTACCGGATGATCCCGGACCTGTCGAACAACATCGGCTGAGACCACGCGGGCCGAGACCGTGCATGGGAAAGGCCCCCGTCCGAACAGGGCGGGGGCCTTCTCTTGCGTAACACGCCGACTGGGTGAGCCGTTCCGGCCGTCGTATCGCAGATGATCAGTCCACAAGCTCGGTTCTGCTCCAACGAGAGGGCTAGGTCGATGCGCGGTTCGGGTATTAAACGATTGATTCTCGGCGTCACCGCGACGCTGCTGGTTCCACTGGGCATCACGGTGCTCGGATCTCCCTCCGCGTCGGCGGCGTTCAATCCGGCGGCCTTCGACTTCTGGGTCGACTCCCCGGTGATGGGTCCGATCAAGACGCGCATTCTGCGCGCGGCGGACGGCAATACCGATCGCGTGGTCTACGCGCTGGACGGTATGCGCGCCACCGAGCTGCTGAACGGCTGGGAGAACGACACCAATGTCGCCGAGGTGCTGGCGGGCTGGAATATCAATGTCGTCATGCCGGTGGGCGGTGAGTCCAGCTTCTACGCCGACTGGAACTCGCCGAGTTCCTTCTTCGGCGTCCCGGCCGGTGCGGGATCCTCCGCGGCCAATACCGGTTCCGGTGCCACCGAGGCGATGGGTGCGGGGCCGGGTAAGAGCTACCGGTACGACTGGGAGACCTTCCTGACCAATCAGCTGCGCTGGGCGCTGCGAGATCGGCTGGGGTTCAACCCGAATCGCAATGGCGTATTCGGCCTGTCCATGGGCGGTTCGGCGGCGCTGACGCTGGCCGCCTACCACCCGGATCAATTCAGCTATGCCGGTTCGTATTCGGGCTATCTGAATATCTCCGCGCCGAGTATGCGGGAGTTGATCCGTGCCGCCATGATCGACGCGGGCGGCTACAACGTCGACTCCATGGCTCCGCCGTGGGGTGACCAGTGGCTGCGGATGGATCCGTTCGTCTTCGCGCCGACGCTGATCGCCAACAACACTCGGCTCTGGATCGCGGCGGGCAGCGGTACGCCGATGCAGCAGGATCTGGATATTCCGTTCGGGGCCGCCGCCGATCGACTGGTGCGCGGTTCGCCGCTGGAAGCCCTGGCGCTGGCGAACACTCGCGCTTTCCAGGTTCGGATGGACACGCTGGGTGCACGAAATGTCGTGTATTCCTTCCCGCCGACCGGTCTGCACGCCTGGACCAACTGGCAGGAAGAGGCATATCGCATGATTCCGGACATGTCGGCGAATATCGGGTAACCGCGGGGCAATCCGCGTCGAACGAGCTCCCCGTCCCATTGTGGGCGGGGAGCTTTTCGCTTCCGGCGATTTCCCGCCTTTCGTCACGATTTGGTCTCCCCGGTGTTTTCGGGTCGATCGGCTCCGAATATCGGCCTATAGAGAAGCGAACGCTTCTCCATTCGGTGTGATCAATGACGATCGCGGTGAAAGGCGAATCGATGACGAAACTGCGCCGCTCGGTCGCGGGCTTGGCAATGGCACTGGCCATGCCCTGGGCGGTCGCGACGGGACCGGGTGCGGCGCCGGCCGCCGCGTCTTTCGATCCGGCCGGATCCGACTTCTGGGTCGACTCGAGTATGGGTCCGATCAAGTCGCGAATCTTCCGCGCCGCGGACGGCAATACCCAGCGGGTGGTCTACGCCCTGGATGGTCTGCGCGCGCGAAATGACCTCTCCGGCTGGGAGATCGACACAGAGGTGGAGCGGGTACTGACCGCGTGGAACATCAATGTGGTGATGCCGGTCGGCGGCCAGTCCAGCTTCTACTCGGACTGGATGGCCCCGAGCAATACAAATGGGCAAACCACGGCCTACGCGTGGGAAACATTTCTGACCCGCGATCTGCGCAATGCGCTGGCCGATCGGCTGGGCTTCAATCCGCGCGGCAACGGTGTCTTCGGATTGTCCATGGGCGGGAGCGCGGCGCTGGTGATGGCGGCGTATCATCCGGACCAGTTCCGTTATGCCGCATCATATTCCGGTTATCTCAATATCTCCGCCCCCGGAATGCGGGAGGCGCTGCGGCTGGCGCTGCTGGACGCGGGCGGCTTCAACATCGACTCCATGTGGGGACCGCCGTGGAGCGAATTGTGGCTGCGCAATGATCCTTTCGTGTTCGCACCGCTGCTGCGGGCCGACAACACCCGGCTGTGGATAGCCTCCGGTAACGGACAACCGACCGCGCGGGATACGGTGAACTCGCCGCTGGACGCGTTCAACCTGACGAATGCGGCCGGACTCGAGACGCTCGCACTGGCGAATACCCGTGCGTTCCAAGCTCGTATGGACTCACTCGGTCCGAGTAATGTCGTGTTCGACTACACCCCGAACGGTGTGCACTCCTGGAAGTACTGGGAGGATCAGGTGTACAAGATGTTGCCCGATCTCAGCGCGAACATCGGCTGAGCGTAGGGATTTTCCTGTTGCCGCGACATCACTGATGATTCGCGATAAGGTCACCGCACGATTACGGTCCGGATTTAGCATCACCTTGCCAACCGTATGGAAGGTCGAATACCCTCCAGCGAGCGCATGTGACCAGACCGTGGTAGCGCATCACTCACTTCGAAGGTCGGGATTCGCGGTGGGTGCCGATCGTCTACGCCTGCAACGGCATTGCCGTGTGCGCGGACGCGATTACAACTGAACTACAGCAGTAGAGAAGGAGCAGTATCCATGCGTTTCGGCAGGTCCGCCATGCCCGGTGGAGTCCAGTCCAGACGTGGTGCTCAGCGTGGGTGGGGCACACGACTTCTGGCTGCGAGCGCCGCGGCATTGGCCATCCCGACCGCCGCGGCAGTTGCGGCCCCGACCATTGCCATGGCCGCTCCGATCGCCAGCCCGGTGCACCGCACCCCCGCGGGCGGCTACGAAGAGTTGATGGTCCCGTCCACTATGGGCCCGGTCAAGGTGCAGGTGCAGTGGGCCAAGAACGGGGGCAGCAAAGCGCTGTACCTGCTCGACGGTCTGCGCGCCCGCGATGACAAGAACGCCTGGTCGTTCGAGACGAACGCCATGCAGCAATTCGAGAACGACGATGTCACCCTGGTGATGCCGGTGGGTGGTCAGTCCAGCTGGTATGCGGACTGGACCTCGGCGAGCAATACCAATGGTCAGAAGTACACCTACAAGTGGGAGACGTTCCTCACCAAGGAACTCCCCGATTTCCTTGCCGGATACGGTGTTTCGCGTACGCAGAACGCCATCGTGGGTCTGTCGATGAGTGGTCCGGCCGCGCTGCGCATGGCCGCCTACCACCGCGATATGTTCAAGCACGCCTCGTCTTTCTCGGGTCCGCTGAACTGGAACGCGCCGGGTATGCGTGAGGCCATTCGCGTCATGATGCTCGACGCCGGTCGCTTCAATGTGGACTCGATGGCCGCGCCGTGGAGCCCGGCCTGGCTGCGGATGGACCCGTCGGTCTTCGCGCCGCAGCTCAAGGGTCTGCCGATGTACATCTCGGCCTCCAGCGGTCTGCCCAGCGGGGCGGACGCGGCGTCCGGTGTGTTCAATACCGCGAATGCCATGGGCATCGAAGCGATTTCGATGGTCACCACCCGTTTGTTCCAGGGCCGGATGAATCAGCTGGGTATCGGTCAGAATGTGACCTACGACTACCCCGCGATCGGTGTGCACAACTGGAAGAACTGGGAAGCGGAGCTGTGGAAGGCCCGCCCGGGCATTCTCGCCGCGCTGGACTCCTGATTCCCGCCTGACGGCGATTCGGACGAAAAGGACCGGCCATCCCGAATGGGGTGGCCGGTCCTTTGCCTATGCCCAGGTTCGGAAGCCGCAGTGGCGGAAGCGAACTAGGGTGGCAACCGTGGCAAGAGGTAGACGACGCAGACCCGGGTGGGGCGGGCTCGTGGCGCTTACGGCGGCTACGACCGTTTTGATCGGGGGTGGGATTGCGACAGCGGATCCCGGTGCGGCGCAAGTTGTGTCGGCACCGACTATTCGAAATGTAGTGTGGCTGAGCGATAGACGGGTAGCCCTGTGGATCGATTCACCGGCGATGGGGACGCGGATCCAGGTGCAATTGTTACTGGCCCGCGAATGGAACAGTAAGCCGGACACCAAGTTTCCCACCCTGTTTCTGCTCGACGGGCTGCGTGCCACCGATCAGGAGAACGGCTGGACCGGGGAGACCGGGGCGCAGGCTTTCTACGCCGACAAGAATGTCACCGTGGTGCTGCCGGTCGGCGGCGAGTCCAGCTTCTACACCGACTGGCGCAAGCCGGACAACGGCAGGACTTACCGGTGGGAAACGTTCCTCATCAAGGAATTGCCGCCGCTGCTGGAGAAGGATTGGCGCACCACGAATGTGCGCGGCCTGGCGGGCCCGTCCATGGGCGGTACCGCGGCCATGACCCTGGCCGGTCGCAATCCGAGTTTCGCCCGCTACGCCGCCTCCTTCTCCGGCCTGCTGACCACCACCACACTCGGTATGCCGCAGGCGATTCAGTACTCCATGCGCGATGCGGGCGGCTTCGAATCCGATGCCATGTGGGGGCCGCTGAACGATGCCGAATGGGGGACGCATGATCCGTACGCGCTGGCCGAACACCTCAAGGGGGTCAGCCTGTACGTCTCCAGCGGCAGCGGATTGGCCGGGCCGAACGACATTCACTCCGGTATCCCCGGGGTGAGCACGAATTGGGCGGGGATGGCGCTCGAGGTGCTGTCCCGGCTGTCGTCGATGCAGTTCGTCGCCAAGCTGAACAAGCTGAGCATTCCGGTGCAGGTGAATTACCGTCCCTCCGGTACGCATTCGTGGCCGTACTGGGATTTCGAGATGCGCCAGTCCTGGCCGCAGGCGGCCGCCGCGCTGGGGGTGGACGCGGCCAAGCCGCAGTGCGCCTCGGCGGGCGCGATTCTGCCTGTGGCACTGGCGAAATCATGGCTGGGGGAGTGTCTGACCCCGGAGTTCGCGGTCGCCGGTGGTGCGTCCCAGGATTTCAAGGGCGGCCGGGTGTTCTGGTCGCAGGCGGGTGGGGCGCATCCGGTGGGCGGAATGATCGGTGGCGCTTATGAAGGCGCGGGGGGACCGACCGGTGCGCTCGGATTTCCGATTAGCGACGAAAGTCCTATTTCCGGTGGCGCGCAGCAGAATTTCCAGAACGGCTCCATTGTCTTTCGCGACGGAAAAGCCGAAATACACGCCAGCTGACCGAGATACCCGCCAGTTAACCGGTTCGCACCGGTAATGTGCTCCGAGTCCGTGACGCCGGTCATCGTTTGGTGTCGTTCCCCCTTTGCGGTTCAGGAGCACATTCAGATGGCAGTACAGGGTGAGTCATGCCCAGGTTCGGTTCGTAAATCCATTTCGGCACAGCATGGTTCGCTGACCCGGCCCACCGCGGCGGCCCGGCGCGGGCACGGCTGGCGGCGCCGGGTGC
>NZ_BDAW01000094.1 GCF_001625085.1 Nocardia acidivorans NBRC 108247 | reverse complement strand
GTCCGAGTTGAACGGGAACGGCGGTATCGCGCCCACGCTGGATGGGCGGATCGAAAAAGCACGGTGGAGCAGACCTCGGCCCCAGCAGGGCAAAGAAAGCGTGGCGGGAATTGGGGTGTATCCCATGGGGGTTGCCAACGGCACCGAAACCTGCGCGGCGAAGCAGACCGCGGACCGAGATCTCTTCCGCGGGGGCGGCCCGATGCTCACTGTGCGGCAGGCCGCGATCATCCAAGGATTTCCCCCCGAATGGCAATTCGCGAGCGACAAGTCAGCGCAGTACAAGCAGGTAGGAAACGCTTTCCTCCTCCGTGCGCTGCCGCGGTGGGGCGCTCCATTATCGAAGTGCTGCGGGCAGCCGATGCCCGCGACCGTCAGCGGGCCGGCTGACCGTCCATGCCGGGATCGAAGAGGTCACGCATCGATGATTGCGGCATCTTTCGATGAATCCCTGGCCGTGAATTGTAGGACTCGATCTCCGTTCGGCCGAGCGGACGAGGGCGCCACGAAGCCGAAGGCTGTGACGAGATGGCCGGAATCGATTTCTCCGGAAGCCGCTTCGTCGCGGTGGGCTGATTCCACGATCGGGTAGAGGACTATCACTCCGCGGCGGTCGGCTGCCAGGCGTTCGACGTTCGAGTCGCCCGAGTCCGCCAACGCATCCGCAATGCGATAGGCGACGGCGCGATGCTTCGGGTCACTGATGGCACCGAACAGGGGGCCGCGGCGGCGATCTCGTTCGAAGTATGAGTACTGGCGTTCGGAAGAACCGATTCTGGCTCGCTTGGTCGCCCGGTGGTGTTGGGGCGCAAGCACTATCCAATCATCAACCATGGCACGATCGGAGATCTGTCGTAGGTATGTCAGGTGAGGTTCGAATTGGCTTGGTGCGCACCAACGTAGCGCGTCGAACATGTCCCGAGCCTCGGATGCGTCCATGATCCCGGTGAAGGCCGAGAACGCATGTACACCCGTGGGCGCGCCGAAATCGTATGAGAGACGCACACTTTCTACAGACAGGGACTCCAGCACCGGTAGCCAGAGTCGTGTGTTGTGCCGCAGGTCCGCCATCGTGGTCGGGTAGGCAGTCGGTTCCTCCCATCGACCCGCCGACTGGATCTCGACCAAACGGGCGTTGTACATCTTGTTCGGACTGGTCGGCTTCAAGGTCGGAAGGTGCTGGGAGACCAAGGGCGGCACCTGCGCCGGGGTCAGTTGCGGTGCTCCATCGACCATCACGGCGTACTGCTCGAGCTCGCGACGGAAGGCTTCTTCGTCCATGCATACGGCCTCGAACGCCCGGTACAGGTCCAGGTCTTGCTTGCCGTTCACCTCTTCACGGCCTATGTAGAGACGCACCAGGTCGCGGTAACCCTTGCGGAACCCGAACCAGCGGCCCATCTGCATGAGCGCGGAGGCATTGGTGGAGCGACGACGGAAGTACGTGACGGTGAGACCCTCAACCGTGAAGCCTCGTGAGAGCTTCTGCCCACCGATGAGGATCTTCCAGATGGAGCGCCGGTCGAAATCTGCGTCGCCGGTCTCCAGATCCCTGTCACCATTCACCACGACGATCGGTTTCTGATCGGCGCTGATATTCATCACCGCCGGACCCACATACGGCATAACGTCCTCGTATGTGGCGGGCACCGAATAATCCGCGGCACGGACTGCGGACACCGGGGCAATGTCGGAATCGAACAACGAACGAAGGCGTTGATGGCCCCTCGAACTCGAATAACCTGCCTCCCACCAAATTTTGGTGACACGACCCAACAGCTCGCGATGGGATTCGACCCAGTTCGACTCGTGGATCAGCATGGTGTGGTGCCGGAAGTAGCCCTCACCAAGATCATCATGATCCTGGCGGTAGAGCTTGACGGCGGCGGTGAGCACGAACATGTCGACAGCTCGTTCCAGCGGCTCGGTATCGTCCTCGTCCGCGACGATCACATCACGGACATACGCCATCTCATTCGAGTTGCCGACCGTTCGTTCCGCGTCCACATCCGCGTCATCGACATCGACATCGAAGTCATGGAAGTCACTGGCCCCCATATATCCCTCTGGACGTGCGAGGGAGATGATGAAGTCCTTGGGGAAGATGTCGGCGCTATCGTTGGGATCGATGAAGACATTCGCGTACGGGGTCGCCGTGTAGCCGACATACTGCGCGCGCGGGAGCATGGTCAACAGCTGGGAGATCTTCTCGTTGATGGCGGTTCGGTCCGTATCCGGCTTGGGTTTCGATGTATTGACCGAGGCCTCGTCGGACTCGTCGTCGATGATCAGAACGGGAATCTGGTCGAGCGGAGTGCGAATCTTGTTGAGGTCCTTCACGAGTTTCGTCAGAACCGTCTTATTCTTCTTCACCACCATCAAGCGTGCCGCCGCTCGATGCAGGTTCACCGGATCGTAGAGCGGTAGGGCGGGTTCCTGCTTCTCGAACTCCAGCGCGACGATGCCCTGCAGCAAGCTCTTGTAGTCGTCGTATCGAGTTGTCAGACGGTGAATATCGAAGGCGCCCTTGACCGAAGGAGCAGCACCGAATTCGACAAAGTTGCGCTGGATCCACTCGGGATCGTCGGCGTAGTCGGACTCGAACTCACTGGCACCGCGTAGAACGTTCTCTCGCCCAACCAGTTCCATATCCAAGCGGCGCTGAGTCTGATCACGCAGTAGATTCAACGTACCGCCGAGCACGATCACCAGGCGATACCCCGCGTCGATCGCACGGGCGATCACACCGGTGAAGTTGGCGGTCTTACCGGACTGCACGTACCCGACCACCAGCCCCTTCGACTGGTACGCTTCGGGGCGCGTCGGATCGGAGAGCCGCTCCACCACACTCTCGGTCGCCATGTCCAGCGCTGTGATCGCTTGATCGGGCCATCCCTTACGGGCGAGCAACTCGGTGTACATGGGCCAATACCAGGATCGCCCTTGATGAGTGGAGTACCAGGGGACGAACTCCTTACTGATGACCACCGGCATTTGTGCCTTGATCACCGGGACTGCTACATCGAGCAGCTTGCGGGTGGTCGCATCGAGCGCGAGCTCATGGTAGATGTCCGCACGGCGCTCATCGGAGCACGGATCCGAGGGAGACCATGCCATACCGGTGGCAAAGTCCCAGGCGCGCAGCTGCTTTCGCCACATATCGATCAATTGACCGTTGGGGGGCGCCGCCATGATCTGCTGACGAAAATCCTCTTCGTCAGCGTAGACATCGGCTCCGGGCAGGTCCTCCGCCTGGTACCGCATGGCGCGCACCAACCGCTTCGGTTTGCTCCCCGCCATATCCGCCAGCACCGCCGCGTGCAGCGCGATTCGAAGATCGATGTCCATATCTACTCCCCGTCCCCATTTTCCTGGCGGCCCTGTTCCGCGCGTGCCGCGGCGACCAGGATCGATTGCCACAGTGCGAGATTGTCGCGTTCACGAACTCCGGATCGTTCGCGTTGGAAGACCTCGTTGAGCATGAGGTACAGGAGCGATTTGATTACCGGGGCGTCGTCGAGGGTTCCCCGGCGGCCGCCGAGGATCGCCGCGCGGTAGCGGAGGTTGAGCAGGATTTCGCGTTCTTCACGGTCGATGTCGAAGAAGGTGTCGCCGTCCAGGAGCCGCCAGTGAACGGTGATCGGTTGCTCACCGATCAGATATGGGAGTTCTTCCGAGATCGCTTCTCGGACAGCGGGATCGATGCCCTCACCGGGCGGGATCACCGGCTTGCGCTCGAGTCCGGCGCGCCGACGAGCGTCACGATAGCGGCGGTCGGCGGCGGTCATGTACTCGATGAAGGTCAGTCCGGTGTGATCGACCGCTTTGTCAAGTGCGGCAATGAATTCCGGTGAGACTTCGACGCCGTCCTTCTTGACGGTGAGCCGGAAGGCGTCCCCGGTTCGCGCTGGTAGTTCCACCGCGACTCGTGCCAGCACCAGGTGCTGTTCCGGTTGACGGAAGTTGTTCCAGCCGCCCGCCTGCACCAACCGGTCGTTGCGGTACAGATAGAAGCCCTGTGTGTTCTGCAGCGATCCGATAGCGCGGAATTCGGGCAATGATGAGCGTGGGGGCCAGATATGGGCATTCAGCTTCACCGTGCCCACCGAAGGCAGATGCGCGGAGAAGACGCGCGGATACTCCGGATCGCCACTCACCGGATATCCGAACGGATCCAGCGGCAGCACACCGAAATCCATCACCACGGTCCCGGTGGCGATGTCCTCCACCGCGATGGTGATGTTGAAATCGCCACGCGCCAGGTAACGATGCAACTGCAATCCGAGGTGCATGCCGAGGGCGTTGATGGTGCGCGCGAGATAACGCTCGGTCTGTTCGGGACCGCCGTTGCGAGGAAAGTCCTTCACACCATCCCACCGCACCACGGTGCCCTGCCAGGTGATCGGCTTGCCGTTATAGCGGTCGATGAGCGTCTGCGCGTACGCGGGTTCGACTATGTCGCATTGGAATCCGGTCTTCGCGCGCTCCATGACCCAGCGGCGTCCGGCGGGGCGGCTGGTGCGGGTCCGGCTTACCACTGTTACCGCGGCCGCATGACTCAGCGAGGCCGATTTCAAACCGGTGCCGAACATCCCCAGCGCGCCATCCCGATAGTTTCGACGACCGCCGACGGTCATGGCGACGTCGAGCTCCTCCTCGGTCATTCCGCAGCCGTCGTCGATGATCAGCAGGCTGACCAAACAGTCGTCATCACGCAGGAAATGCACGACAACGTCGTGAGCACCAGCATCGATCGAGTTGTCGACCAAGTCGGCGATAGCGGCTTCGAAACCGTAGCCCTGACTCGTCAACGCTTCCATATAGCGCGGATCGGGCGGAAGCGTTTTGGTCCCGGTGGTCGGGACATCGAACTTCCACTCTTCCGCCATAACCCACCCCTGCAAGAACGACAATAACCGGAGGACTATAGCGAATGATCTCTTCGCTACGTCACGCCGTTACGTGCCAGAACACCGCCCGAATATGCCAAAGAAGTCCGCTTGATACGACGCGTCGAACTTTCAGATGTACGGGGTCGAAGATGGGGCGCAGGGGATTTCGGGGACTGCGCCGGGGTGAAGGTGTCGAGGATCAGGCGGCCACCGTCGGGTCTACCCAGGTGACCGCCCGGTCTGCGGGCAGATGTGTTGTAGGACAATGTTTGTGCGCCACGGTCGGCTTCCACACGAGTGCGAGACGCCGACTATAGGCCCGCGCCGAGGGTGCGCATGCAGCGCACGACCAATGCGGCGGGGTCCTGGTCACCGGCGGTGGCCCATTGTTCCAGGGCGATGCGGATGGAGCCGGCGGCCGCCGCGGCCAATAGGCGCAGGTGGACGGGGTCGGCGGTAGGGCCGGCTAGATCGGTTAATACCCTGCGTAATTCGCGTTCACCTTCCATGTTGATGCGGTGCCAGACGGCGCGCAGGGCGGGGTCGGTCTCCATGGCTTGGAGTAGGCCGCGGGTGAGGGCGAAGTCTTCGCCGCCGTCGAGGGTGAGGGATTGGACTGCTGCGGATTCGAGATCGGCGAGGGTGGGGAGGCGGCGGGGGCCGGAGGAGATGGCCTCGAACCAGCGTTGGGCGCCCGTGGTGAGCATGGGCTCGACGGCGTCTTCCTTGGTGCGGGCGTAGCGGTAGAAGGTGCGTAGGCCGATGCCCGCTTCGGCGGCGATGCGGTCGGCGGTGACTTCGGTGGTGCCGTGTTCGGCGAAGAGGCGGGCGGCGGTGCGGGCGATGTCCAGGCGGGTCTCGACCTTGCGGCGTTCGGCGAGGGTGAGGCGCGGCTCGGGTGCGGGCATTGCACGTCCTTCGGTTGGGTGTCGAGGCCATCCTAGTCCTGAGATGCCATCGTGGCATGTTGTGCCAATTGGGCGTAACGTGTCAGGTAGTGGGGGACGAGATACTGAAGGAGAAGTTCGCAATGGAGCGTTTCACCGACCGCCGAGTACTCATCACCGGCGCGGGCTCGGGTATCGGCCGGGCCACCGTGCATCGTGTGCTCGCCGAGGGCGGGCAGGTTGTCGCCGCCGATATCAATGAGGCGGGACTGGCCGAGACCGTCAAGCAGGCCGCCGAGCAGGGCAATGCCGAGCGGCTCAGTGCTGTCACCATCGATATCGGCAATGAGGATTCGGTGCGGGCGGGTGTCGCTACCGCGCTGGAGACGCTGGGCGGATTGGACGCGCTGATCAACGCCGCCGGGATTCTGCGGTCCGCGCACACCCATGAGATGCCGCTCGCGGATTTCACCAAGATCATCACCGTGAATTTGACGGGCACCTTCCTGATGATTCGCGAAGCGCTGCCGGCGCTGCTCGCTTCCGAGAAGGGTGTGATCGTCAACTTCACCTCCACCTCGGCTTTCTTCGCGCACCCGTACATGTCCGCGTACGCCGCGTCCAAGGGCGGCATCATGTCCATGACCCATGCGCTCGCCGCCGAGTACAGCAAGCAGGGACTGCGCGTGGTCGCCGTCGCACCGGGCTCGATCTCCAGCGATATGACCGACGGTCGCGGCCCGGGTCTGCCCGCCGACGCCGATCTGAGCCTGTTCATGAAGCTGGCCCCGGGTATCGGACAGGGCTTCGCCTCGCCCGATACCGTCGCCGGCGTGGTCGCCATGCTCGCCTCCGATGACGGCGCGTTCATCACAGGCACCGAGATCCGCATCGACGGCGGTACGCACTACTGAGTCACCCCGGGCTCTCGGGGGACGACACCGGGAACCCGTCATACCAAAGGACTAGCCGAACCCTGAATTCTCACCGAACTCTGTTCATGCCATATCTTTTCGGCGATCGAATTCGGCAGAGTGATCGATATGAGCTCGACGAGAAGCACTTCCGCACGACGGATGATCGCCCGGGTCGCAGTGGCCGGAGCGCTCACCGCGATTCCCCTTGCCGCGGTATCGATTCCGGCCATGGCGGATACCCCCGCCGGACCGAATGTCACCGCAGTCAACCGCCCGCACTGGGATGACCGGGACGACTGGAACAATCCCTGGGATCGCGACAACTGGCGCGATCGCCATGACAACTGGGACAACCGCAATCAGTGGGACCGCGACCCCCTGCGGTCATTCCTGCGCCAGTGGGTACCGACCGGATCCTTCGGGAGTCGTTGAACCCCTGCGTAATCGGCCCGGCATTGTTGGGATGCCGGGCCGATTCCGTTCAGCGGGGCTCGGCGCGTTCGACGGACGCCGCCACCCCGTCGAGCACCAGATCCAGGCCGAAGGCGAAATCCTGATCGGCGGATTCGGGTGCGTTCGGGACGGATTCGAAGAGGCCGGAGCCCAACAGGGCGGTGACCTCGGGGAACCGGTCCGCGTCGAGCACGCCGGTCAATTCCCGCACGTAGTGCCGAAGCGCCTGCTGCTCATCGGTACGCGCCGTGCCGCGACTCTCCGCCAACTGCCGATCCAGCGTGAACGCCTGCCGCACATAACCGCCCACGACCGTGATCACGCCGATCTTGGCGGACCAATCCAGCCCGGTCTCGCGCAGCGTGCGCAGCCCGGCTTCCATCCACGCCAGGGCGTTCGGCCCGCGCGGTGGTCCGGTCACCGGCAGTTGCGCCAGCCACGGCCTGCGGCGAAAGACCTCGGACTGTGCCACGGCCCAGCTTCGCAGCGCGGGACGCCATGCGGGAGAGTCGAATTCGGGTACACGACCCATTGCCGCGTCGGCCATCAGCACATTCCAGTCCGGTGGCGGGCCGTCGTAGACGAAGTACAGGGGTATTTCGACCAGGGTGAGCACGGCCCCGATGACGGCGGCCGTTCCGGTGACGCGGCGAAGCACTGACCCGCAGCCTCTTCGGCCTCGCGGGTATCAGCACACTGATCATCTTCTTCACCGGCTTCGGCTATCTGGTGAAACGCACTCTCCCCGAAGCGGATTGGATCGCGGGCATCGCCGTGAACGCCGGACTCATCTGGCTCACGGTGGCCTTGGTCTCGACCGGACTCGAGGTGGGCGCGGTCATCCAGTCCCCCGACCCCATCGATCCCACCATCACGGTCAGCGGCACCTACATCCTGTACGGCACCATCTCGAGATTCCTGGAGGCACTCATGTTCTGCGCCTTCGGTTTCGCCGTTCGGCGCACCCGCGCACTCCCGGACTGGACGGCGAATTCGGCCTTCGTCCTGAGCCTGGTCCACCTGGCCTTCGTCCCGTCCATGTTCTTCGGGAACACCCCCGCCAACTTCTACGCCGCCAACGGCTGGGGCACCACCGCCTCCCTCGGCGGCGTCACCATGCTCTGGCTGCTGGCCGTGGGAATCACGACGGCCCGGCACCCCCGAAAGGTGCCGGGCCGTAATGCGCTGCGCGCGTGAGACTTACGTAATTAGGCGGTCTCGGTGATGGGCCGGTCGACCCAGCTCATCAGGCCGCGCAGCTTGGCGCCGGTGACCTCGATGGGGTGCTCGGCGTTGGCCTTGCGCAGACCCTCGAGCTCCTTGTTGCCGCCCTCGACGTTGGCGACCAGGCGCTTGACGAAGGTGCCGTCCTGGATGTCGGACAGAATCGCCTTCATGCGCTCCTTGGTGCCGGCGTCGATGACGCGCGGGCCGGACAGGTAGCCACCGAATTCGGCGGTGTCCGAGACCGAGTAGTTCATGCGGGCGATGCCACCCTCGTACATGAGGTCGACGATCAGCTTGAGCTCGTGCAGCACCTCGAAGTAGGCCATCTCGGGGGCGTAGCCCGCCTCGACCATGACCTCGAAGCCGGTCTTGACCAGTTCCTCGGTGCCACCGCAGAGCACGGCCTGCTCACCGAAGAGATCGGTCTCGGTCTCTTCCTTGAAGGTGGTCTTGATGACGCCGGCGCGGGTGCCGCCGATGCCCTTGGCGTAGGACAGCGCCAGCGCCTGGCCCTGGCCGGTCGGATCCTGATCGACGGCGATCAGAGCCGGAACGCCCTTGCCGTCGACGAACTGGCGACGCACCAGGTGGCCGGGGCCCTTCGGGGCGACCATGGCGACGGTGACGTTGGCCGGAGCCTTGATCAGACCGAAGTGGATGTTCAGGCCGTGGCCGAAGAACAGCGCGTCGCCGTCCTCGAGGTTGGGCTCGATGTCATTGGTGAAGATGGACGCCTGCGCGGTGTCGGGCGCGAGGACCATGATCACGTCGGCCCAGGCGGAGACCTCGGCGGGGGTGCCGACGGTCAGACCGGCCTCTTCGGCCTTCGGACGGGACTTGGAACCCTCGGCCAAGCCGACGCGGACGTCGACGCCCGAGTCGCGCAGGCTCAGCGAGTGGGCGTGGCCCTGGCTGCCGTAGCCGATGACCGCGACCTTCTTGCCCTGGATGATCGACAGGTCAGCGTCGTCGTCGTAGAACATCTCGACTGCCACTTGGGTTTCTCCTTCTGGATTCTGTGTCTGAGTTATCGGTCCCGGCGCACAGCATGCCGGGAGGTAAGGCGATTGGCCGCCGGGGCGGCCGGTTACTAGCGAGTCGCGGTGATGGACTTGGGTCCACGGCCCACAGCGACAACTCCGGACTGCACGATCTCACGGATGCCGTACGGCTCCATCATGCGCAGCAGTGCGTCGAGCTTGGACCGGGTTCCGGTCGCCTCGATGGTCAGCGCATCGGGCGACACGTCGATCACCTTGGCGCGGAACAGGTTCACCGCCTCGATCACCTGGGTGCGCACACTGGCGTCGGCGCGCACCTTCACCAGGATCAGTTCGCGGGCAACGGAACTGTCGTTGTCCTGCTCCACGATCTTGATGACGTTGACCAGCTTGTTGAGCTGTTTGGTGACCTGCTCGAGCGGCAGATCCTCCACGGTCACGACGATGGTCATGCGGGAGATCTCGGGAATCTCGGTGCCGCCCACGGCGAGCGACTCGATATTGAAACCGCGGCGGGAGAACAGGCTGGCCACGCGCGCGAGCACGCCCGGCTTGTCCTCCACCAACACGGAGAGGGTGTGGGTGGTGCTCATGCTGCGTCCTTCTTTCCGGACCGAGCGGGGCCCTGCGTGGTTACACTGCGCTGCCGCCTCCGGGCCTGACCGCTCATTCCGGGCTCCCCTTCTGGGCGGCCTGCTCGTGCGACATCGCCTCGTGGATGACGGCCGGTTCCGCGATCGACTCGTCCTCATCGAACAGCGGGCGGATGCCGCGCGCGGCCATGATCTCGTCATTGGAAGTGCCGGCGGCGACCATCGGCCACACCTGCGCGTCCTTGCCGACGATGAAATCGATCACCACGGGACGGTCGTTGATCGACTGCGCCTCGCGGATGGCGGCCTCGACGTCCTCTTCCTTCTCCACGCGAATGCCGTGGCAGCCCAGGGCTTCCGCGAGCTTCACGAAGTCCGGGATGCGCAGCGTGTGCGTGCCCAGATCGGTGTTGGAGTAGCGCTTCTCGTAGAACAGGGTCTGCCACTGGCGGACCATGCCGAGGTTGCCGTTATTGATCAGCGCGACCTTGATCGGCACGCCCTCGACGGCACAGGTGGCGAGTTCCTGATTGGTCATCTGGAAGCAGCCGTCACCGTCGATGGCCCAGACCTCGCGGTCCGGCATGCCCATCTTGGCGCCCATGGCGGCGGGCACGGCGTAACCCATGGTGCCCAGGCCACCGGAGTTCAGCCAGGTGCGCGGCTTCTCGTACTTGATGAACTGCGCGGCCCACATCTGATGCTGGCCGACGCCGGCGCAGTAGATGGCGTCGGGTCCGGCGAGCTGGCCCAGCTTCTCGATGACGAACTCGGGCGAGAGCGAACCGTCGGACGGGGTCTTCCAGCCCAGCGGGTACTGATCGCGCACGCCGGACAGGTAAGTCCACCAATCGCCGAGCTCCAGCAGCGGGGCGCCGGTGCCGGCGGGATCGGCCTTGAGGGTCTCGATGAGCTCGGTGATGACCTCGCGGCAGTCGCCCACGATCGGGACGTCCGCGTGCCGGTTCTTACCGATCTCGGCCGGGTCGATATCGGCGTGGATGACCTTGGCATTGGGTGCGAAGGAGTCCAGCTGACCGGTGACGCGGTCGTCGAAACGCGCGCCCAGGGTGATCAGCAGGTCCGACTTCTGCAGCGCCGCAACGGCTCCCACGGTGCCGTGCATACCGGGCATACCCATGTTCAGGGTGTGGGTGTCGGGGAACGCGCCGCGGGCCATCAGCGTGGTGACGACCGGGATACCGGTCAGCTCGGCCAGCTCCAGCAGTTCGGCCGAGGCGTCGGCCTTGATGACGCCGCCGCCGACGTAGAGCACGGGGGACTTGGCCTCCATGATCATGCGGGCGGCCTCGCGCACCTGCTTACCGTGCGGCTTGGTGACCGGACGGTAGCCGGGCAGTCGCATCTCCGGCGGCCAGCTGAAGGTGGTCTGCGCCTGCAGCACATCCTTGGGGATGTCGACCAGGACCGCGCCCGGGCGGCCGGAGGAGGCCAGGTGGAACGCCTCGGCCAGCATGCGCGGGATATCGATCGGATCGGTGACCAGGAAGTTGTGCTTGGTGCACGCCATGGTGATGCCCGAGATGTCGGCTTCCTGGAAGGCGTCGGTGCCGATCAGGCTGCGCCCGACCTGGCCGGTGATGGCCACCAGCGGCACCGAATCCATCTGTGCGTCCGCGATCGGGGTGACCAGATTGGTCGCGCCGGGACCGGATGTGGCCATACACACACCGACCTTGCCGGTCGCCTGGGCGTAGCCGGTGGCCGCGTGGCCGCCGCCCTGCTCATGGCGGACCAGCACGTGGCGGACCTTGACCGAGTCGAAGAGCGGATCGTAGACGGGAAGAATCGCGCCGCCCGGAATACCGAAAACCGTGTCGACGCCGAGCTCCTCGAGGGAGCGGACAACAGACTGCGCGCCGGTGACCCGCTCGGGCGGGACCTGGCGGCGGTTCGGGGTGCTGGCCGGAGCCACGGCCGGGGAGGCCGAGGGCGCGGGCCGTCGGGCCGAGGGCCCGGGTCGGGCGGTAGGTGCGCTCACCGTCTGGTTCCTTACTGCTTGTCGTTCGGAGTTCATAGACTTGCCTGAACACAAAAAAGCCCTCGACAGCCAGGGCTGTTCGAGGGTGGCGCGTCGCAGCTGCGAGCTGACGTAATTGACTCTATAGTCGTCGGCTCAGCGCTGGACGCGCCGGCCGATTACGAGCAACTCGATTCGATTCACGCGCTCGACGGTATGCGCGCATGAGCCGCGGAGTCAAACATCTGACCATGTGTGTCTCATTATGTGAGACAGAGCGGTTGTTCGGGTTCGTTCAACACAATGCGAGGATGGGGGTGTGTCATCACCGCATCAGTCCGTGCCACCGGCGCAATCGTCCCATACCCCCGACCCCGGATCGGACACGGGTCTGTTCCGGGAGGTCCGATTCCGCAGTGACTGGCTGTGGTTGCTGTGGATCTTGATCGTCCCGCTGATCATCGCGCTACCGCTCTGGCTGCTGCGCCTGCAAACGGACCTGACCAGCAACGGGGTTGAAACCCGTGGGCTGTTCCGCACCCGCCGGGTGCCGTGGTCCGAGGTTGCCGGGGTGCGCGTCCCGGGATTTGGACGGGTCCATCTGCAGACCACCGACGGGCGCGATATCCCGCTGCCCGGCGTCGACTTCAGTCGGCTGCGCTCGCTGATCCTGGCCTCGCGCGGGCATATCCCCGATCCGGGCGTGCGGGTGATCGGACTGCCCCGGCTCGCGCATATCGCGGTTTTCATGGTGCTGATGGGTGTGATCTTCCCGTTCTCCGGAATGCCGCAGGTGCTGTGGGTGCTGTTCGCGATTCCGATCGCCATGGCGGTGTGGATAGAGCGCACCCGGACCAAGGTCTCGGCCGAGGGGCTGGAGCTGCGGTCGATGTTCTCGACCCGGCAT
The DNA here is from genome assembly GCF_001625085.1 of Nocardia acidivorans NBRC 108247. Lineage (GTDB taxonomy): Bacteria > Actinomycetota > Actinomycetes > Mycobacteriales > Mycobacteriaceae > Nocardia > Nocardia acidivorans. The sequence continues at coordinate 24,344 of NZ_BDAW01000094.1, read as the reverse complement.
ATCGACTGGTCCGAGGTGAAGGGGCTGCGGATTCCGCGCCGCGGATTCCTGCAACTGCACCTGGCCGATGATTCGGATGCGACCTTGCCCGCGGTCAGCTACGACCGACTGCAGGATCTGGTCGAGGCGTCCGCCGGGCGCATTCCGGATCCGTTCGTCGAGCCCGAGGATGCGGACGCGGCGGCCGAGGCCGAATCGAACGAGAGCGACACTTCGGACAGGTAGTCGGCGTGTTGGGGTGCGAGGTTTCGGGCGCTGACGGGGATCGATCCGCGCGGGAGTAACGTTGGAACACGCCGAAAGCATTCGGCGTAGTCGCCGACCAGCCCCCTGCGACGAGAACCCGAGGACCCCATGCCACCGCTTCGCTCACGCACCACCACCGTCGGACGCAATGCCGCGGGCGCTCGCGCTCTCTGGCGCGCGACCGGCCTCACCGACTCCGACTTCGGTAAGCCGATTGTCGCCATCGCGAACTCGTATACGCAGTTCGTACCGGGTCACGTCCACCTCAAGGACGTGGGCGAGATCGTGGCCGAGGCGGTTCGGGAGGCCGGTGGGGTACCGCGTGAGTTCCACACCATCGCGGTCGACGACGGTATCGCCATGGGTCACGGCGGCATGCTGTACTCGCTGCCCTCGCGCGAGATCATCGCGGACTCGGTGGAGTACATGGCCAATGCGCACACCGCGGACGCGCTGGTCTGTATCTCCAACTGCGACAAGATCACTCCCGGCATGTTGAACGCCGCCATGCGGTTGAACATCCCGGCCGTGTTCGTCTCCGGCGGTCCGATGGAGGCCGGTAAGGCCGTGGTCGTCGGCGGTGTGGCGCAGGCCCCGACCGATCTGATCACCGCCATCTCCGCCTCCGCCTCGCAGGCGGTGACCGATGCGGGCCTGGACGAGGTCGAGCGCAGCGCCTGCCCGACCTGTGGTTCCTGTTCGGGCATGTTCACCGCGAATTCGATGAACTGCCTCACCGAGGCATTGGGACTGGCCCTGCCGGGCAATGGCTCCACCCTGGCCACGCACGAGGCGCGGCGCGCGCTGTTCCAGCGGGCCGGTCGGGTCATCGTAGATATCGCCACCCGCTGGTACCGCGATGACGACGCCTCGGTGCTGCCGCGAAATGTGGCCACCGCCAAGGCTTTCCGCAACGCCATGGCCCTGGACGTGGCAATGGGCGGCTCCACCAATACGGTGCTGCACACCCTGGCCGCCGCGCAGGAGGGTGAGATCGACTTCGATCTGCAGACCATCGACGAGATCTCGCGCCGGGTGCCCTGCCTGTCCAAGGTGTCGCCGAACTCGGACTATCACATGGAGGATGTGCACCGCGCCGGTGGCATTCCGGCCATCCTCGGCGAACTGCGCCGCGGGGGGCTGCTGGAAACCGATGTGACCAATGTGCATTCGGCCTCCTTCGAGGAGTGGCTGGACACCTGGGATATCCGCTCCGGCAAGGCTTCCGAGGAAGCCATCGAGCTTTTCCACGCCGCGCCCGGCGGCGTACGCACCACCGAGCCGTTCTCCACCGCGAACCGCTGGTCCTCCCTCGATACCGATGCCGAGGGCGGCTGCATTCGCGATATCGAGCACGCCTACACCGTCGAGGGCGGGCTGTGCGTGCTGCGCGGCAATATCGCCCCCGATGGCGCGATCCTCAAGACCGCGGGCATCGATGAGGATCTGTACACCTTCGAGGGTCCGGCCGTGGTGGTCGAATCCCAGGAGGAAGCGGTTTCCATGATCCTGGGCAAGAAGATTCAGCCCGGTGATGTGGTCGTGGTGCGCTACGAGGGTCCCGCGGGCGGTCCGGGTATGCAGGAGATGCTGCACCCGACCTCGTTCCTCAAGGGTCTGGGCCTGGGCAAGGTATGCGCCCTGATCACCGACGGCCGCTTCTCCGGCGGCACCTCGGGCCTGTCCATCGGCCATGTCTCGCCCGAGGCGGCCAGCGGTGGCGCCATCGGCCTGATCGAGAACGGCGACCGGATTCGCATCGATGTGCACACGCGTGCCCTCGAATTGCTGGTACCCGATAAGGTTCTCGCGGAACGCCGGGTGAAAATGGAAGCGTCCGAACGGCCTTGGCAGCCCGTGAATCGCGAGCGCCCGGTCACCACCGCGTTGCGGGCATACGCCGCGCTGGCGACCTCGGCAGATAAGGGAGCCGTGCGGCGGGTGCCGTAAGAAAGAGCAGACATGACAATCGAATACGTCGGCAAGGCCGATACGATGCTGGCCGAGTACAGCTCGATGCTGGAGCGTTGCGATGCCCGCAATGCTCGGGCCAAGGCCTTGCTCGCCGAGGCGGACGAGCTCGCCGCCGAATCCCGTGAACTCGCGAACGAGGAGTTCATGGCCTCGTCCGCCGACGCGGCCGATATCGCCGCACACCGCGCGGTATTGAACGAGCAGATCGACGCGAAGTCCAGCGAGGTCATGCGCCTGCACCAGGAGACATTCCAGGAGTGGGAGCGCTTCAACACCACGCAGTGGTGAGGTGAAACGTCGAGCGGCCCGGGTGATGAGATCACCCGGGCCGCTTACTGTTTCGCGAGGTGTGGATCCCGGCCGAAAGCGCGCCGGATGACGGGGCCGGTGTCAGAAGGGGCCGATGCCTTCGAGCGGGTTGCCGCCGTGGAGATAGATATAGGTCAGGACGGCGGCGGCGATCGCGGCCACCAGTGCGGCGAGCGAGCCGAGGAACGGGCGGGTGGCCCAGCCGCGGCCGCGGTCCAGAGCGAGGCGGCCCGGTCCGGTGAGAATGATGGCCGCCGCCCCGCCCGCGAGGACGGATTCGAGTTCCACCGAGACCTTGTCGGCCTTGTATTGGAAGCCCGGCGCCATGCCCTGCTTCCACAGCCAGGCGTCGATGATGACCGCGAGCACCGCACCGGCGGCGAGCGGGGTGGCCAGGCCGAGCACCACCAGGATGCCGCCGCCGAGTTCACCGGCGATGAGCATGGGCGCGGCGATATCGGTGTGCTTCCAGCCGCCGTTCTCCATGGCGGTGCGGATGCCGTCGTAGCCCGGGCCGTGGAACCAGCCGGCCGCTTTCTGCAGGCCGTGGTAGATGAAGGTGCCGCCGATGACCAAGCGCAGCAACAGCAGTCCGAGATCCAGGGTCCCGCGGCGTTCGTCGCCGCGGCGGCGGATGCGCGTGGTGGGTTCGGTGGTGCCGCCGGGGGCGGGCGGGATGCTGGCGAACGCGTAGGTGGGCGCGGTGTCGGCGGTGGGCGCGGTGGGCGCGGCTCCGCCGATGGCCTCCTTCATCTCCGCGTAGAGCGGGACTTCGGGATCGAGGCCCAGTTCCTCATCGGTGCGCGGGGGTTCTTTGGTCAGCTCCGGTTTGCCGAGGTCCGCCTTGGTCGTGGTGGCGGCGAACTGCTCGGTCGGGGAGTCGAAGGGACTGCGCACCGGTTCACCTGTCAGCCGTGGCGATCCGGGCGGTGTACTGCCCGGCGCGTCGGCGGTGGGCTCGTTCGGCTTCTCGGTCACGCGGCCAGACTATTAGGCAAGGGCGCTCGACACACGGCTGTGGCGGGCGTGTCCACTGTCCAGTTCACGCCGCGCGGGTGGAACGGGCCACCCCGTCCGCGCATTCGCGGCGGGATTTCCGTAACGTCTCAACCATGAGTTGGGTTGCCGCGGGCCGGTTCGGGGTGGGCGCACGGAGAATCGTGGTGGGCGTTATGGCGGGCACCTTGCTGCTGTCCGGTTGCGCCCGGTTCGATGATCGCGCTTCCAGCCCGTTCACCACCGAGCCGAATTGGCAGGATGCCGAGCAGGGCACCACGAAGCCGAATGCGCCGAGCAGTGGTGCCAAGCGGCCGACCGCACCGTGCGTGGATCCCGATCCGCTGGTGGTGGTCTCCTGCCTGGACACCACGGGCGGTCTGGTGACGCTGCCCGATGGTGCGAGCGCGCTGGTGGGTGAGCGCACCACGGGCCGGATTCTGAAGGTGGTCGCGACCGATGAGGGCATGCCGCCCGCCCCGGTCGAGGTGGCGCGCCTGGATGTGGATGGAGCGGGTGACGGCGGCCTGACCGCATTGGCCTTGTCCCCCAGCTACCCCGAGGACGGCTTGGTCTACGCCTACATCACCACCGGCAGTGACAATCGGGTGGTACGCATCTCCACCGACGGTGGCGCGCCCAAGCCGATCCTGACCGGAATCCCGAAGGGCTCCACCGGTAATCGCGGTTCGCTGGACTTCCACACCCCCGACCGCATGCTGGTACTCACCGGCGATGCCGGTAATCCCGCTGCGGCCAATGACAATGGTTCGTTCGCCGGAAAACTGTTGAGCGTCAACTCCCCCGCCCCCGGCGCGGGGGCGGATGTGGTGCTCGCGGGCATCGGCGTCGCGGGCGGCGTCTGCTCGGACCACAAGGATTCGATCTGGGTCACCGACCGCACTGCCACCGAGGACCGCCTGCAGCGCGTCGGTTCGGACGGCACCGCCGCCAAGGCTTGGAGCTGGCCCGACCACCCCGGCGTGGCCAATTGCGCCGCCGCCACCGACGGCGTGGCCATCGCCCTGACCAATCAGAAGGCCCTCGCAATCGCCAAGGCCGACAAGGACACCCACGCGGTCACCGCCGCGCCCTCCCTCTTCGCCCAGGACAAGTACGGCCGCTTGGACGGCGCGGCGGTCGGCGGCGACGGCAACATCTGGTCCTCGACGGTCAATAAAACCGACGGCCAGCCCAATCAATACGACGACCGCGTCGTCCGCATCCCGCCGCCCTCCAACGGCCAGGGCTCCGGACCGGATTAATCGCTCACCGCAAGGCGAAGGAAGCTGTCCCACTGCCCCGGTGTGAAGAAAAGCTCAGGCCCCCCAGGGCTTTTCGAGTCGCGAACCCCGACCGCATCGTCAGTGTGACAAACCTCGACACACTGCTTCCCGCCTTCGGATCTACTCGATGTGTACCATTCGCCCTTGTTTGCCTCCCAGATGCGGCTCTCGACGAACTTCGCCCATGTATCGGCGGGAAACTCGAGGATCGGACCGCGGCCTTGTCCTTCGTGTCCCGAACCTTGGTCATGTCCTCACCGTGGAATATCTGGCGATCAACCGAATAGCTCGCCATGCCGCTGCAGCGCCCTGGACGAAGAGGCGAGCTCGACCAGATTGATCATGGCAGCACTCCCGCCTGTACTCGGCTTCGGTTGTCGCGCGGGGTGCGCACCCTCTGTAATGTTGGAGACCGGTTCAACGGAGGAGGCGACCGGACGTGCGGCGTGGCAATCCAGATCGGGAACAGTTGCAGCGCAGCTTCGAACGCGTGTTGTCGATGGTGCTGACCGGGCGCGGTGTCCCCAGCGCGAGCGGACTCGACGACGAAACCAAGAATGCGCTACGAACGGTCGCACGCGCCTACCCGAACGCCGCCGACGAACTGGTCGAAGCCGCGCGGTCCGCATTCGCCGGGCAGTTGGACGGCAGTAACGCGATCCGCGCGCGAGCAGAGTGGGACCGCATGATCGCCGAACGCGAGGAGCGAACGTAGCGGCCGCAGTAGCAACCGCGTCACCACCCGAAGGCGCCTGTCGAGGCTCGATATTCTCAGTTGGGATGGCGGCTTCCGGGCAGATTACCGGGCCAGCCCCTTCAATTCCCGATATCCCCGGGTTCCCTCGTGACCGGGAAAGGGTTCAATTCGTTGTCGAATCCGGGCACCTCGGTCATCTTGTCTCGAAGGCTGTCCGGTGCGTAGCCCCCGGAGCTGTCGAGACTGTCGAGATGCTCCCACCTGAACTTGGCGAGCCGTTCTCGCTCCTCCGGCGGCGTCGCGGCTTGTTCCGCCTCGGATTCAGCCCGAATACGCGCAAATACCTCAGGATCCCAACCAGCCGGAGTTTCATCCACGTTGCTCATCGCCCTCCCTTGACCCGATGACATCCGAGCCATCCTATCGGCCGATCGTCCGATAGCCGCCCATCACCTGCGCCGCGGCGACTGGCGACATAGGAATGCCAGGAGGCGGCATCGATGCCGCAAACCTGCGCACAGAGAGATCCCTGCCGACCACGCCCGCACCGTCACCTGTCCAGTGGGCTCTGGATAGGGTAGAGAGAAGAATCCGTTCGGACGACACGTCGACGTGAGAGGTGCTGTGGGGTGGCTGAACTGGGCGACGAGTGGATTCAGCGTCGGGCCGAGTTGCTCGAGGAAGGGACTCGTCTCAAAGAGTTGTATCGCACAGCGGGGTACACGGAAGAGGGCAAGGCCGCGATTTATCGGGTGATCGAATTACGCAAGCGATACGCGGAACTCCTGCCTGAAATACCGGTATCACGATGTCCTTTCACCGATACGGCGGTGAGCTGGCCGCTGGACACCGTTGATCTGGACGGCTGGTTCTGGGAGTGGGACAAGCCGAGCCGCCGCCGTGTGTCCAAGGTTCCACCAACCTGGTTGGCCATGGGTGGTGCGATGCGACTGTCCGAACCGGTGACCCCGGCGCCGTTCGACTGCATGCCCGGCCCCGGTGTGCCCTATGTCGTCCCGCGCCTGTTGAACCTGCCTGAAACTCGCGCTGTCATCGCCGAAGTCCCTGTTGGACGCCACACAGGCTGGGCAATAACATATTTCACCACCCGCCGACCGGATGGACTTGCCCTGGAGGATCTTTGGGGCGGGAAAACGTACGATCTCTATGATTCACAGGGCAATTGGCGAGCATGGAGCGAGTTTCCTCAGTCTCACCTCGACTACAGCTTCGACCTGGGTCCGTGGCTCGAGTCCGGCAAGTTGTTGTGGATTACCCCGGGCGACGACGCGGCCACACTGCGAGAAGGTATGGCCGACTGCCCCTACGTCGACCTGGAGGGCAGTCGGCAGATGCAATTGATTTACGACGGGAATATAACCCGATGGTAGCTGCGGGCGGACCGAATGGAGCCTCAGCCTCGGACACCACTCACTGAAGTGGATCGGCCTGTTCGAGTTCAAGGAGCACACTGTGGATGAGAGCGGCGATATCTCGGAGCCAGGATTCCGCTGCGGCATCGGAGGTCTCGTCGTCGAGTACCCAGTTGGCGTCGACGGCGACCATCCTCGACAAAGTACCGGGTGGCTGACGTGCGGCTAGCAGTGCTTCAATCGCTTCCGCTTTGCGGCGCACGGTCTTTCGGTTGACCTGCGCCATTCGGGCCAGGTCGGCGCGCAGTTCGTCCAAGCCGTCGCAGTCCGCGACATAGCCACCCAAGAATTCGCGAACCTGGTCGATCGCGGGAGGTGGCGGCTCGTTTGCCCTCATACGCAGCTTGTCAGGAATCTCCACAGCGATCAGGGTAATCCGGATGGGAAGGCGGTGATGACCATGAACGACGGCGGGCTGCCAGGAACCAACATCAGGCGCATCTTGGCGTAGCTGGTCTGCGCATACTGCGTCGATCGTTGGCCAACGCCAAACATTCCTTCGTTGTAGAACCCTTCTCCGATGCGGTGTCCCGCGTCGAAGACGGCCGAATGCTCGCCGGTAAGGGCAAGGTCGCTGCGGATGTTCTCCCAGTTGGCCCGGAGATAGTCGTTGACCGTGCGGTTCATCGTCGACTCATCCAACCAGCGATACGACCAGTTCTCCTGGCGCCGCCACGGTGGGTCGCCGTAGATCCGGCCCTCGATCGTTCGATCTCCAGGCGGTGCGTCGACTCGGTTAAGCGGCACATCCGAGCCGTGGCGCTCGACGGAGTGTGCGCCGCGCGCTCCATAGGCGGCATCGTTCGCTCCGATATTCACCCGGGGAGGATCCTCGCCCAGCGCGTTGTAGATTTCGGTGATCACGCGCAATTCGGCATCCGACGCCGCACTTCTTTCCCGTGCGTTGTCCGGATCGACGTCGTGCTTATCTTCCTCGTGGGTGCCTGGAGCGAATCCGTCCTCGCCGGCCCTGGTTTTGGTGCCGTCGGGATGGACGAGTTCCCACTCGCCGTCCGGGGGGATACGGGGGCGGCGATTGCCGTTGGCATCGAGTTCGGCGCCGCTCGTATAGACGCGGCCGCGAGGGTCGGTCCAAGCCGATTTGGTGGGGGCCAAGACGTCGGCATCGAGATGGGCGGCCAAACGCGCGGCTACCCCGTTGGTGGCGGCGTCGCATCCGATCAGGCGGAGGGGAGTCTTGCTGTCGTATCCGAGTTGCCGGAGAAGGTCGCCGAATTCTTCGGGGGTGTAGGTGCGGTCGCCGACGCGGATGTTGCCATCCTCAGTGACATGGACATCGACGGTGACGTAGTCAGGATCGTCAGCGACCCGGCGGGCCAGGTCTGCGAGTTCGGGATCGTCGGAGTGGAAGGAGAAGCCGGCGTCGGTTCGTTCGGCCTCGCGGAATGCGGACTCTGTTGGTGTTGAAATAGATTCGGTTGGAGTGTCCTCGAGTGACCGGAGGATGTCCGAGGGGTGGGTTCCGTCCTTGATTGCCGATTCGACCTGTTGACGCAGCGTCGCTAGATGGTGTTCGGGTCCGTCGATACGGGCGAGAAGCGGCTCGAATTCTCCTCCGCGATCAATGCGCAGCATCGGCCTGCTGTGGCCGTCGACCAAGACGTCGACCGGCGTCTTGACGCCTGAGTTCACCAAGGCCCGGTAGGTTTCGGCATCGAAATCGGGATGGTTCGTCAGTTCGTCGACGGTGTCGCGCAAGCGTGCGATGTCGGAGTCCAGTTGTTGGCGTCGATTGACTTCGTCGAGCTTCGAGAGCTGTTCCGCGTGCAGCTCGTCCAGCTTGCCGTTGACATGCCACGGGATCATTTCTCGGTCGACATCCGCGACGTTCTTCCCTGCCCACTCGAGCACCGGCTGGTCGTGCGGACGGAACTGAACCAGCGGTTCTCGGTCCCTCGGCGGTGCGTCGTGCTGATGCTTGTTGACGATGTCTTCGAAGTTGCGTATCCGCTGGAATTCACTGGCAGGTTCCCAGTACACGTGCGGCCCATGCTGGATACCTGCATCCAGTTGGGTCAATGCGTCCTCGTGGAAGCTGAGTTCGGCAGCGGTGAGCCGGGTTCCATCCGCATGGCGAATATCGAACAGATCATGGTCGCCGGTAATCGGTTGATACTTGCCCTTGAACAAGCCCTCGACGATCCCGTCAGCGGTGACTCGGTACCGGGCTCCCAGCCTCTGCATATGGTCCTGGTACGCCACGAAGTCCTTGTCCCGCTTCGCGAGCCGATCTCGGAGTTCCTCCATCCGCTCCGGGGAAACGGTGCCCTCCTCGGGAAGTTTCAGCACTCCCGGTCCGAATCGTCCGACCAGCCCCTTCGCCCACTCCGGCGCACCCAGATCGACATCGTCCTGGTTGATCGTCTTGTCCTTGATGTCCATCGGTTTCGGCATCGCACCCTCTTGCAAATGCGGAACCGAATCAACATTCGTGGGACGGACCTCGATCAGTAGATCGTGAAAGTCGGTGTATTCCTGGACGATCCGCTGGTTCTTCTCCGGAATTCCATGTTCATCCTGGATTTCCAGTGACGTGAGCGGAATCGGCTCCGGCCTTGCTTCGGACTCGTGCGATACGCCGTGAGATTCGTCGCTGTCGACCGGGCTGCCTTCGCCTGGGCGATCCTCGTTTGCTCGAGGAAATTCATCGTTATTCCGAAACGGCTCTCCAGCCGAGCGCGGCCGTGCGCCACGCGCGTGGTCCGATGGAGGTGTATCAGACTCGACACGATCCTCCGAGCGAGGTAGCAGGTGCTGACGGTTTTGCGCGACGTACTGCGCAAGCGTGGAATCGTGGTCGCTGAACAACTGCCACGCGGCGTTCACGGTCTCCTGCTCGCGCAGGCCGAGGTCGTCGACCAGTTCGCCGAATTTCGCACGCAATCCGGGCAATTCAGATGTGCGCGCAGGATCTTGGTAGGCCGCGAAGATGTCGTTGATGTGCGCACGGACCTGTTCGAAACGATCCTTCAGATGCTGTGCGGGTGGATCCTCGGTCTCCAGATGTGGGGCAGCGTCTTGCGAGTGCGGTTGTACTTGTTCGATATCCGGCAGATCGAGCGAGACGGCCTTGTCTGGATCCTTGACCCTTTCCGCCGGGAATGGCTGATCGGGATTCGCGTCATGGGGAGCTACAGCAGGTGCTGAATCATCGACCGCGGGCAGGTTCGTAGATTCGGTGATCTCCTCCCAGGTGACGTGAAGCGTTCCGTCCGCGCCCATCTCACGGTCCAACACGCGAAACTGGCGGCCATCAGGGATCAGGACTTCGGCTTCGCCACGCTGCCCGGGAGGCCGAAGGAACGAGATGTCTTTCCCGGTGGCCGACACGATCGTCAGCTCTACGTTCGGGTTCCATTTGAACTTGGTCTTCGAGGTCGACACAAACCCGGGGTCTTCGACGACCGCACCGCGGTGGTTCTCGTACCAGAACTTCTCCAAGTCCTTGGGCGAGAGCATGATCGACCGTTTCACCGGTCCGATATGGTCGGGGAGTTTGTCCAGGCCGGACCGAATCAGGTCAATGGTTTCAGGGGTGACGGTGCGCAGGTCTTCGCCGAATCGCAAGTGCCGATTGATCTCGTTGTAGGCGGTACCCGCGTAGTCGTCCAGGGCGAGGCGCTCAGCCTGCGGCAGTTGATCGCACGCGTCTCTGGCAGCCTGCTCCTCCGGTGTCAAACCCGGCTCGCCCGGCTGGTGATCGGGTGCGTCCGATACGGGCAGCTGGTCGTTTGGTTCCGAATGTGGCTGTACGTGGCCGGGGGCAGCTTCGGTAGACGGGACCAGATCATGGGCGTAATCCACGAGGTATTTCGCCAGTGCGGGATCGTATTCGTGGAACAGTTGCCATGCCGCTGCGGCGGTTTCGGGTTCTCGAAGGCCGAGGACATCGAGTTGTTCGATGTACTGCTGGCGTAGATTCGGCAGTTCGTCGACTCGCGCCAGTCCGTCGTGAGCGTTGAGGACCTCTCGCGCGCGGTTGCGGAGCTCTTCGATGTTGTCGCGTAGTTCCTGTGTCACCTTCGGTGACGACGGCGTGGTATCCGGTGCGTGTGTCTCATCAGGATGGCTGGCGTCCGATGGATGGCGCTCCGGCTCTACAGATTTCGGGGCGGAACTATCGGATGTATGCGCGCCATTGGGGCGGGCGATGGTGTGCTCGGGGATGCGGGTGAAACCGTCGGGGGCGATGCTGTGTTGGTTGGCGTTGTCCAGGAGGTGCCAGTAGAGGACCTTGGCCGGTTCGGTGGACGCCTCACCGTTGTATTCCACATCGGTGAACGCTTCGGCCAGTGCCTCGTCAGGATTGAAAAGACCGTGCTCGTCGAAGCTGTAGCCGCTGAGTTGATCGACCCATTCCTCGAATGCGGCCTTATCCATACCGCCGCGGGTGGACGTGAAATGGTCCGCCAGTGCATATTTCGCGGTATCGCTGGCGCGTTCCTGGCCATCGAAGAAAATCGCGTGTGCGAACTCGTGGACGAGCGTCGAATGGATAGGGCGATCGCTGGAACCGGGGACCAGGTGACCGTCGGCCTCGTCTGCCGCCATCTCGCGAGCCATCGCTTCAGGATCAACGGCGTAGTGCTCATTCAGCACCAACTTGTCCGTGGAAACCAGGTCATCGGTGGTGTAGTGCGGGACAGCCTCGGCGTAGTACTCCAATTCCATCGGTTCGATAGCTACCTTGGGCAGTTTGACGTCCGGGTACCGGGCCAACATGTCGTCGACGGCGCGGGCGAATTCGCGAACGGCCTCGGGGTGCAGGTTCGGGTTGTCGAACCCGGCCGTCTCGACATCCCATCGACGAGCCAGTTCGTCGGAAACCTCCTTGGGGGTCATCCGCGACCAGCCGTCGTCAGGCCGAGGGGACCAATTGGTTTCGGCGGGTGGAACTTCGGGCTGGTGGGTCGTCTCGGGTTCCGGCGCGTACGAGTCGGATTCGCGTGGAAGTGCCGCAGATCGTTCGACAGCGCTGGCCGCGGCGGCACGCGTCGCAGGTTCGATGTGGCGGTCGGTCGTGTGGTCCCGCGTTGCCACTGGATCCGACGAGTTCTTCACGGGCGCAGAGTCATTCGTGCGCGCTGCGGAATGGTCGATGAGCGCGTCCGGGGCAACTGCTGTCGGCCGCGAGACAGGTTCGGCTCGGACGCCCGGAGCGTCCGTGCCGGGTACACCGGCAACGTGTCGAACATCGGCAGCGCGATTGGCTGAGACCGGCGCGGCCAGATCCTGTTTGCCGGCTGCGATATTCGCCTTGACGTCGGGCTGTCCGGAGCTCGCACGAGCCAGACTGTCTGCCGTCGGGCGGGCGGGTGCGGTGTCACGGGGTGCGGTCGCGTCACCGGCACGATCATTGGACAGTGTTGGGCGAGTGGCATTCTCGGCATTCAGCTTTGTCGAGCCGTCGAGTGGCCGGGAGTGCTCACCGGTCGGGGTGCGGGCCTCCGGCGCGTTGACCGCGCCGGGTCTGGCAGAGCTGTCCGGCAGGGGCGCGTTCGCCCGCGCGGGGCTGATCTGCTGACCGTTCTCATGCGGCTGCGCTTGGACGGGCGGTTCGCCACCTGAGTTCTCGCGCAGGTCCTGCGGTTGCGGACGATTGGGCTGTTCTACCCCGGGGAGAACCTCCGGGACAGTTCCGGCCGGACGCGTGTTCGAACTCGTGCCGGTGTCGTGCGCAGTAGGCGCACTCGGGCCATGGTCCTTGGCGAGCCCATGGTTTGCGCCGCCCATGGCGCCCATCGCCAGCCCACCGATGAGCAACTGCGGGTGAAATGTCTTGTCGACCTTGTTCCAGTTGCCGTCGTTGTCATACAGCTGAGTTCCAAGTCCGGCACCGTACATACCTCCGGCGCCTACCGCACCACCAACGGTGCCGCTGACGAACTTGGCTGTGAATGGCGAGACCCTGCTCTCGAGAAGATTGCCCATGAGTTCATGAGCGGGACCGCCCGCCGCGCCCCCGGCGCCCCACTGCAGCGCCGTCTGGAACGTCTGTTTGAGGTCGAAGCCGTCGTCGCGATGGCCCTCCAGGATCTGCAAACCTTGAGTTCCGGCGTCGAGCCCAGCGCCCATAAGTCCTGCTCCGACACCGCCTTTCACCAGCGCGGCGGGGTAACGGACCAGGGGGCCGCTCGCGGCTATCCGCTCGTTCAACGCGGCTATCCGCTGGGCGGCCGGGGCGAGTCTTTCGCCCAACGGAATAATGATCTTGCGGGACAACGGCTTGGCGAGCGTCTTCAAACCCGAGCGGGCCACGATCGCGGCGATGCGTTTCATCGCATTCTCCGCGACAATGGCGAGCGTTTCACGCGCCGCCGCGAGGACCGCGGGCGCAGCCGCCGAGCCCGCGAAAGACCAGAGGAGCGACAGCACAGTCGCCAGGGTGAGTAGCGCGAAGACTTCCTCCTGGATCTTCGTGTACTCGATTTCCGTTGCCGTGGAACGAGCGTCGTGACCGAGCCCCTGCAAACTCTCGATCAGCTTCGCGATGGAATGGTCTCCACTGCCCAGCAGGATGCCGAACTCCTCGGTGACAGCGGCCGCGCCGTCACCGATGTAATACTGCGGAACCTGACCGGTGATGCTTTTCAGCTCAGGTTCGAGCTTCTCCAGTTCGGCCGCAGCCTTGTTCCAGACATCACCCAGCGCAAACAGCTCATCCTCATCGCCCTTCGGGTAGGCCATCCCGAAGTTGAGAGCCGTCATCAGCCAACCGGGAAGAAAATCTCCGCCCGTGGTACTCCATCCCATGGTCGCGAGCCGCTGTCAGCGGATCACCACTCGGGCGCCGCGATACTCGACCGCGCCTGAGGTGACCTGTCGTGCTCCCACTCCTCGACATCGGTAAAGACCACGGCGGGTTCGGGTTCCGGTTCGGCGCGGTCCGGAGACTCCGGCGGCGCGGTCGAGACCACCGGCGGAGTGGGGATCATGGTCCGGATGTCCGGCATATCGGGAAAGAATTCAGACAGCGCCGGGATTCGAGATTGCTCCTCGTGCACGGCATCCAGGATCTGCTGAGCCTTGTCCTGTACCTGCGCGGCCGCATCCTGGGTGGCAGCGGTTACCGCGGCCGCGATCTCCGAATACGTGAGATCGTCTATGTCCGAGGAGAATTCAGTCTTGATCACGATGCAGTCCGCATTCACGGTGATCGTGACCCGACGACCGGCGGCGTGCGCGGTCGCGGTGAGGCGGGCGCGCTCTCGCTGAGCGCGAGCCATCGCCGACATGCCGCCCTGCACCAGCTCGACCAACTCCGCCAGTTGTTCCTTCGCTACCTCGTTCGCCACGCGGAATCCTCCCCCGCTCCTGGAACGGCGCCAACGCCGTCGTCCCGGAGCCCCGGTTGTCTATTGTCAGGAACGGAAGCTGGCGGTGTTGTTGGCTTCGGCCCTCTCGAACACGGCCGCGCCGTCACTCAAACCACCCGAATACTTCCGCAGCCGATCGACAGTGTTGGCGAGCACCTTCTCCAGTGCGGGCTTGCGTGACTCGTAGCCGTTGTCGCCCTTGGCGAAATTATGGCCGTATTCGTCATCGCCCCAGCAGCCCTCGTAGGCGGCAGCAGCCGAGTCGAGCGCCGTGCGGATGGATTCGAGGCGAGCCGCCGCATCCTCGAGACCCGTTGCCGTGGAACGCATCCCAGCCACACTGACTTCCACTTTGCCTGCCATGACAACCCCCGTTGCGACAATATGAGCAAATCCGCGTTGATCATATACGGAGCGTGGCCCGACCACCGAGGAGCGAACGGGACAGGGGTAGTACCTAATTCACTACCCCGGCCAGAATCAGCTGGTAGTACGCATTATCGAAATCGATGTCTTCCCCTGCCAATGCCCTCGCCAGCAGAGCTCGAGTCACCGTACCGGTCTCGGCCGCGGCAACAAGGGCCGTGGCCCAGGCACCGGCTTTACCCTCGGTCGATTCTGCGACGAGGTCAACCGTGGAATCACTGCTCCAAACACCCGGAATCGCAACGCTCACCGCGTCGATTGATGGGGATTCACCACCATACCAGGCCTTCCCATCCCACCAATAGCAGAAAGACAGCAGCCCATTCGCGGCACGGGAATTCAGGACCGGATCGGCAACCCAATCCGGAGCACCTCGATAGAGTTGGGGCAGCCTGGAGCCGTCGTTGTACGCAGCGTCGAGTTCTTGCGCGTTCCATACTCCGCCGGAGAGAACTGCCCTTCCGTTCGGAAGTCTGTGCAGAGTGGAGCCACTGCGCGTGGCGCTCTCGAACCATCCCAAGGCTGTCGAGATGCGTGGACCCCACGGAGATTTCGCGGCCACGAACGCCGCAGAAATCACGCCCCAGCGAGACCACATCACCGGAAAGGGCGGCAGAGACGCGCCGATCGGCGTCGCCGCTATCCCGGATGCGACGTCGGTCGACGCTTGAACACTCGCGATGCCCGGTGGTCGGGTTTGGCGCTCGTCGTGACCGATATACGCCGCGAGCCACACCGGAAGCCGCTTGCGTGGGTAGGTGCGCAGATCAGCAAGATACGCCTGAACCGGAAACAGGTGATCCCCGGGGAACGGCTCTTCACCGTAGTCGTATTCGAACCGGGCGTCGGCGACATGTGTGAGCGAAATCAGCACCCGCCACCACGGGCCGTCCGGGGATTCCGCTGACCGGTCCCGTAATTCGCGTAGCAATGGAAGTACCGCGGCCGGCGGTCGCGCGAGCACCGCCTGTTGTCCGTCGGAAATGACCACCTGCCCCGCCTCATCACTGACTGTCAATGCGAAAGCCGCATCGAGTCGTCGCCCAGCGGTCGAGAGAAGAGTCGCGAGTTCGTTCGCGATGCGATCGGTCAGATCGTTCGGGCGTTGAACCGCTTCGACAGCCGGACTCGCCCCGGCAAGTGTGAATCCTACGTCCGGTGATTCACCGGTCGGATCCTCCAGACTCACATCGGCCCCCGTATCGGAGTCGCAATCAGCACGTGGTTACCGAAAGCGTTGGCGCACAGCCGGGTGGCTCTGCGCCGATCGCTTCGGGTGTTATTCGGTGACGCCGCAGGCCGCCAGGACCAGCTCGCGCACGCGCGCCGCGTCGGCCTGGCCGCGGGTGGCCTTCATGACGTCGCCGACCACCTTGCCGGCGGCCTGGATCTTGCCGGAGCGGATCTTGTCGGCGATGGCGGGGTTGGCTTCGAGGGCCTTGTCGACTTCGGCTTGCAGGGCCGAATCGTCGCTGACCATGCCCAGGCCCTTGGCTTCGACGATGGCGGCGGGCTCGCCTTCGCCGGCGAGGACGAAGTCGACGACCTGCTTGGCGATCTTGTTGTTGATGGTTTTGGCCTCGACCAACCCTGCGACCTCCGCGACCTGCTTCGGGGTGATGGGCAGGTCTTCGAGGGCGACTTCGCGTTCCTTGGCCTTCTCGGTGAGATAGGCGACCCACCAGGAGCGGGCGGCGTCGACAGAGGCGCCGGCGTCGACAGTGGCGATGATCAGGTCGAGCGCTCCGGCGTTGACCAGGTCGCGGAAGACCTCGTCGGACAGGCCCCAGTCGGCTTGGATGCGGGCGCGGCGCAGCCAGGGGTATTCGGGGATGGTGCCGCGCAGTTCTTCAACCCAGGCGGCGTCGGGGGCGACCGGCTCGAGGTCCGGTTCGGGGAAGTAGCGGTAGTCCTCGGCGGTTTCCTTGGGGCGGCCGGCGGAGGTGGTGCCGTCGGTCTCGTGGAAGTGCCGGGTCTCCATGGTGATGGTGCCGCCGGAGGCCAGCACCGCGGCCTGCCGGCGCATTTCGTAGCGCACCGCGACCTCGACGCTCTTGAGCGAGTTCACGTTCTTGGTCTCGGTGCGGGTGCCGAATTCCTTGGCGCCCTTGGGCATCAGCGAGACATTGGCATCGCAGCGCAGCGAGCCCTGCTCCATCTTCACATCCGAGACGTCCAGGGACTTGAGCACCTCGCGCAGTGCGGTGACATAGGCGCGCGCCACCTCGGGGGCCCGCTCACCCGCACCCTCGATGGTCTTGGTGACGATCTCGATGAGCGGTACGCCCGCGCGGTTGTAGTCCAGCAGCGAATGCGAGGCGCCGTGGATGCGGCCGGTGGCGCCGCCCATATGGGTGGACTTGCCGGTGTCCTCCTCCATATGGGCGCGCTCGATCTCGACCCGGAAGATCGAGCCGTCGTCGAGCACCACGTCCAGATATCCGTTGGTCGCGATGGGCTCGTCGTACTGGCTGATCTGGTAGTTCTTCGGCTGGTCCGGGTAGAAGTAGTTCTTCCGCGCGAACCGCCCCCAGGGGGTGATGGAGCAGTTCAGCGCCAGGCCGATCCGAATGGCCGATTCGACGGCCTTCTCATTCACCACCGGCAGCGATCCGGGCAGGCCCAAACACACCGGGCACACCTGGGTATTGGGCTCCGCGCCGAATTCGGTGGGGCAGCCGCAGAACATCTTCGTCGCGGTCCCCAGCTCGACATGCACCTCCATACCCAGCACCGGCTCGTACCGGCTGATGACGTCGGTGTAGTCCATCAAGTCGACCGTGGCTGCGCTCATGGCCACCATCCTATTCAGTCGATCGCGATGGCCTCGACTATGGGCAGGCGGGCGGCCCGCAGGGCCGGTGGGATGGAGCCAAGCAGCGCCAGGATCAGGGCCACGACGGCGTAGACCAGCAGCAGCGGACCGGGTTCGTAGTGGATGTCGATGGACAGGGCATGGCCCAGCGCGACGGTCGCCAGATAGTGCACGGCGGAGCCCACGGCCAGACCCAGTGCCGCACCGGTCAATCCGATGCCGACCGCCTCGGTGAGCACGGTGCGCAACAGGAAGCGGCGGCTGGTGCCCATGGCCCGCAGCACACCCAGTTCGCGGCGGCGTTCCAGGACCGAGAGCATCAGGGTGTTCAGCAGCGCGACCGTGGCGACCAGCACGACGATCCAGAGGATCGCGGCGCTGATGGAGGTGCCCTGGCGGACGCTGCTGGAGATGGCCGTCACGGCTTGCTGCCCGGTGGCCACGTGGAAGTCGGCGGGGACGGCGGCGCGAATGGCATTGAGCACCGCGGTGTGATCGGCGCCGGGCGCGAAGTCGACGCCGATGATCGTCTCCCCGGGACGCTGGTACCACTGGCGCAGGATATTCAAGTCCAGCACCACGATTCCGGCGATGGCCGAGAAGTACGGGACCACCCGCAGCACCGTGACGTGGTGCACGCCGGTGGGCGTCGGGAGATCGAGGCCCGAGCCTTCGCTGACATCGAGGGAACGGGCCACATCCCGCGAGATGACCACGCCCTCGCCCGCTGCCATCCGGGCCAGATCTCGATCCGAGGCGCCCTCGAGCGCGGAACTGCGGGCCACACCGCCCTCATACCCCTGCAACATGACCCGGCCGCGGCCGAGAGTGGCGAAAGCCATTTGCGCCGAACCGCTTCCGCCCACGCCGGGGATGGCGGCGAGTTTCCGCTTCAGATCGGCGGGCAGAATCGGGCCGGTCGGGAACTGTTCCATGGCGGTGGCGCTGACGAAAACGTCTGTGCGGCCCAGACCTTCGAAGGTGGCGGCCGCCGCGTCGACCATATTGCGGGAGGCATTGCCCATGGCGACGGTGGCGCAGACGCCGATCATGACGGTCATGGCGGTGGCCCAGACGCGACGCGGCGCGCGTTCCAGGGTGGTCGCGCCGAGTGCCCCCGGCGCACCGAAAAGCCTTGCCACGGCGGCGATCGCGCGCACGATGGGCCCGGTCGCGGCGAAGCACAGCACCACCGAGCCGGTAATGGCCAGGGAGATGGCGGCCAGTGAGTAGCGGCCGATATCGGCATCGGCGATGACGATCGCACCGCCGACCATGATCAGGCCGAGCACCAGCGAACCCCACTTCAGCAGCGGGTTCACCGTATCGGCGGTGGAACTGCCGACCGGGGCGAGCGCCTCGATGGGCGCGACCTTGTAGACCTGCCGGGCCGCGATGGCGGCCGCGGCCACGCTGGCGATCACACAGGCGGCAATGGCCACCGGAATCGCGTAGCCGGGCACGCTGTATTCGGTACGCGCCTCGACCGATTGCAGGATGGCGGCGGGCAGTTTGTCGATGGCGGCGCGGCCCATGAAGATGCCGATGATCGATCCGCTCAGCCCGCCGAGCAGGCCGAGGATGGCGGCCTCGACCAGCAGTCCGAGCACCATCGGGCCGCGTCTGCCGCCGATGGCGCGCAGCAGCGACAGTGTCGGACGGCGTTGCGCCACAGCCATGCTCATGGCGTTGTAGATCAGAAACGAGGACACGATGAGCGCCGAGGCCGAGGAGGCCAGCGTCGAATACCGCACCAACTGAACCGATCCGCCCGCCTGCGCGGTGCGCAGATCCGGATCGGCGACCACGGCACGTCCGGAGACGACCTGGGTCAGCGCCGAACGCAGTTGGTCCACATCGGTATTCGCGGCGGGAATGATCTGCACCGAATCCAGTCGCCCGGCCCGGTCCGCGATCTTCTGCGCGACCGGCAAGAGCGCGATGACGATATGCCCGCCATTGAGCTTCTCGGCGGTCGCGTCGTCGATGACGCCCGCCACGGTGGCGTTGAGGGAGCCGAGCTGGATCTGTTCACCCTCCTTGTGCCCCAGGGCCGAACCCACCAGCACCCCGTTGGAGACGCTGAGCAGTTTGCTCGCCTGATCTCGCAGCGGCCCGCCGAGATCACTGCCCAGCGCGGAGACGGTGGCGTCCGCGCCGATCAGCAAGGCTTTTTTATCCCCCGCGCCGACGGATTCGCGCAGCATGGGCACCGCCGTCCCCACCCCGGCGGTGCCCCGAATCTGTTGCAGCAGCGCCTGATCGAAGCCCGCGTCGGTGACGCCGCTGATTTCCAGGGCGGCATTGCCGCCGAGGCCGCGGGTGAGCCGGTCCACCGATCCGGTGATGGAGCCGGAGATGCTGAAGACCGAGACCAGCAGTCCCGCGGAGACTCCCATGACCACCATGGACATGGTGGTGCGGCCGCGGTGGGCGAAGAGTTCGCCGATATTGAACAGCCGCAGCCGATCCCACATCGCCTGGATCATGCGCGCACCACGCCCGCGTCGCCGGCGGCGGCGGTCGTGCCGTCGGGGCTCACCGGGACGGTGCGCACCTCGCCGTCATCGGTGCGCTCCACCAGCTCGGTGGAGCCGATCAGCCCGTCCCGCAGCGTGATCACGCGATCGCAGTACCGCACCGCACCCATATCGTGGGTCACCATCACCACCGAATTGCCGTCCCGGGTGATATCACCGAGCAATCGCAGAATCGAGGCCCCGGTCTTGGAATCCAGGTTGCCGGTGGGCTCGTCGGCGAGAATCAGCGGCGGATCCATGATGAGCGCCCGCGCCACCGCCACCCGCTGCATCTGTCCGCCGGAGAGTTCAGCGGGCCGGTGCTCGGCCCGATCGCCCAGCCCGACCATATCCAGCAGCTCCAGCGCCCGGGGTTTTGCCTTGCGTAATCCGGTGCCGTCCAAAAGCTTCGGTATGGCCACGTTCTCCCAGGCGGAGAGAGTGGGCAGCAGATTGAAGAATTGGAAGATGAAACCGACCTGATGCCTGCGGAATTCGGATTGCCGGTCGTCGTCGAGGTCGCCGATCTCCTTGTCCCGGAATCGAATCGACCCGGTATCGGGCGAGTCGAGGGCGCCGAGCAGATGCAGCAGCGTGGATTTGCCCGATCCGGAGGGCCCGATGATGGCGGTGAACTCCCCCGGTTCGATGCGCAGGCTGATCCCGTCCAGCGCGCGCACGGACTGCCCACCGACGCGGTATTCCTTGGTGACGTCGGTCAATTCCAGCATGGTGCTTCCCCTCGTAGATCAGCGTGCGTGTCCGGCGAGACCGATGCGGCTCAGCTCGCCATGGCCCGCGGATGCGGGCGGATGTAGCGGTGGTCGGTGTCGTAGATGTCCAGGACGGCGCGCAGCGCGGGCTGTTCGGCGGCGAGTTCGAGATAGACCTCGACCGTCGATTTCCCTTCCCCCAGTGCGTGATCCAGCTTCACGCCCAGATGGTTCTCCCAGCGGTGCCGCAGCGCCAGCAGCAGGCCGTCACGACCGCCGAAGAGCCGGTCCAGCTCGGGAAGATCGTCGAACAGCCCGGTATCGGCGGGATTTCGCGCCGCGCGCTCCAGGACGGTGTGCAGGATGTCGGTTCGATCATGTAGGTCTGCCCAGCTCATGGCCCCCAACCTCTCTTGAAGGTGCTGCCTCGCGATCCGGCCGGTTCGGCGCCGGATCCGTCTGTGTTCAGACGCTACGGAGGCGGGGGTTTCCTGTCGTCGTGCCGCGGCAGCGACTTGACCTCCTACCCCGGTAGGAGCCGAGCCCCTGCCTACGAACGATGTACGCCGTCAGATTCGGCCATTAGCCTTGCAGAATGGACGTGACCGACGCCACCCCCACAGCGGCCGGGCGTGCGCTGCGGGATTTTCGGGACTGGGCGTGGGCGAGCGGAAATCGGATCCGCGAGTTCGCGCGGCACCCGGTGACCGAGTTCCGGCGCAATGCCGAGCAGTTCGGCTACCCGGCCAATATCGTCGCGTTGATCGTTATCGTGCTGCTCGCGGTCGCCACGCTCGCGGTGATCCAGCGCTGTGCGCACGGCTATTCCATCGTCGTGCCGCTGCTGGCGCTGAGCCTGGCCTACAGCAGCGGTCCGCTGTACGCCTTCTTCGGACTGGTGCCCAAACCGCTATTGATCGCGGCCTTGACCATGTCGGCGGAGGCGTTGTTCCTGTCTCAGCCGGTGCCGACCGATGCCTCGCCCTTCGTGTTGATCGCCGCGGCCGGGGAGATCGCGGCCCTGGCCCCGATGATCGCGAGCATTCCGGTGGCATTGGCCATGGTCGCCGAGTTGATGTTCTTCTCATCCATCGGTCACCTGGATATCGGCATGCCCATCTGGTTCTTCGCGGTGGCCTGCGGCTGGATGACCGGTCAGATGCTGAATTATCAGCGCCGCTACCTGTATCAGGAGCGCGAGTATCAGGAGGTGCGCGCGGTCGCGGCCGCCGATGAGGAGCGCCGCCGGATCGCGCGCGAGGTGCACGATGTGATCGCGCATTCGCTGAGCATCACGCTGTTGCACGTGACCGCGGCCCGGCACGCGCTGCAAACCGATCGCGATGTCGACGACGCCGTCGAGGCACTCACCGATGCCGAGCGCCTGGGCCGCCAGGCCATGGCTGATATCCGCCGCACGGTGGGCCTGCTGGATCAGCGGCCGACCTCGCAAGCTCCCGAACCGGGGCTGGAGGACATCGGCGATCTGGTGGCGGATTTCGTGCGCGCGGGGATGACGGTGCAGTACCGCATGGACGGCGATCCCTCGAACATCTCCGCGAGCGTCGGGCTGGCGCTGTACCGGATCAGCCAGGAATCGCTGGCGAATATCGCCAAGCACGCGCCGGGCGCACCGGCCGAGCTGCGAATCATGCTGTGCAACAAAGACATCACAGTGGAGGTGCGCAACACCCTGCCCGCCGGGGCGGCACTGCGGCCGGGTCGCGGTATGGGCATATCCGGTATGCGCCAGCGCATTTCCTTGCTGGGCGGCACCCTGAACGCCGGTCCGGACGAGGACGGCTGGCGGGTGTATGCCCGCATTCCGATGGCCGGTTCGCTGGCCTGTATGGCGGTCAGCGCAGAGGACTCGTTGCGCGGTGCGCTGCAGTCGATGGCCCGCAAACTGCACGACCGGCCGAATCCCATGGTGGCCAAGGATATTCAGGAGGACGCGCGTGACATCGCAGCCGGATGAGCAGCTCATCGGCGTACTGGTGGTGGACGATCAGGAGCTGGTGCGCGGCGGTCTGCGCCGAATCCTGCGCCGCCGTGACGGTTTCGCGGTCAGCGAATGCGCCGACGGTGACGAGGTGCCCGCCGCGATCGCCGCGAACCGGCCCGATGTGGTGCTGATGGATCTGCGGATGAAGCGCATCGGCGGTATCGAGGCGACCCGCACCCTGCGCACCCGCGCCGACGCGCCCCCGGTGCTGGTGCTCACCACCTTCGATGATGATCAATTGCTATCGGGCGCATTACGCGCGGGCGCGGCGGGATTCCTGCTCAAGGACTCCCCCGCCGAGGATCTGATCCGCGCGGTGCGCACCGTCGCCCGGGGCGGTTCCTGGCTGGATCCGTCGGTGACACCGCGGGTGCTGACCGCGTACCGGTCGGCCCGCCCCACCCCGGCTGGCGGCCGCCTGGGCGAACTCACCGTGCGCGAGGTCGAGGTGCTCGAACTGATCGCCAGAGGCCGGTTGAACTCCGAGATAGCAAGCGCGCTCGGCATCTCCGAGGTGACGGTGAAAAGCCATGTCGGACACATTTTCGGAAAGCTGGGATTACGTGATCGCGCGGCCGCGATCGTGTTCGCGTTTGACCATGGTGTAGTCGCACCGGGAGAATCCACTCTCGAGGGGTGAGCTGCGAAGAGCTTCGCATCCTCACCCGATGAGGTTGGAGGTTTGACGGGGTGGATGCACCGCCATCGCGGTCCGGAGGCAGGTTCGGGCCGTACGAGTTGCGCTCGCTGCTGGGCCGGGGCGGCATGGGTGAGGTCTACGAGGCCTACGACGCCTCCAAGGATCGTGTCGTGGCGCTCAAACTGCTACCCGTCGAACTCGCGAAAGACCCCGGCTACCAGGAACGTTTCCGCCGTGAATCGCAGGCGGCGGCGCGCCTGGCCGAGCCGCACATCATCCCGATCCACGACTGGGGTGAGATAGACGGGCAGCTGTATATCGATATGCGGCTGGTGCGCGGTCAGGATCTGCGCAGTCTGCTGGATTCGCGGGGGCCGATGACGCCGCTGCGCGCGGTCGGGATCATCGAGCAGATCGCCGCGGCGCTGGATGCCGCGCACTACTCGGGTCTCGTGCACCGGGATGTGAAACCCGCCAATATTCTTGTGACTGATGCGGATTTCGCATATCTGGCGGATTTTGGTATCGCGCGCGCCGAGGGCGACACCACCCTCACCATGGCGGGCACCGCCGTCGGCTCGTACGCCTATATGGCGCCCGAGCGTTTCGACGACTCCGGTCCGGTAACCGGCCGCGCGGATCTGTACTCGCTGGGATGCGTTCTGCACGAATGCCTTACCGGCAATCGGCCGTTCGCGGCGCAGAACATGAGCGTGCTGGTGCGCGCGCACCTGTCCGATCCGGCACCGCGGCCGAGCCTACAGCGCGCCGGGATTCCGCCCGCGCTGGACGCGGTGATGGGGCGCGCGCTGGCCAAGGATCCCAACAGCCGGTATCTGACGGCGGGCGAATTCGCCAGGGCCGCACGCACCGCGCTGGTGGGCGGTCCGGTGGGTGCGCCGCCGACCGAGTTTCTGCAGCCGGGCCGTACCGTGCCGCCCGCCGCGC
>NZ_BDAW01000093.1 GCF_001625085.1 Nocardia acidivorans NBRC 108247 | reverse complement strand
TAATAGCGGCGAAGCGCCCTGCTTGCGTGAGAGCGCGGATCAAGCCAGCATCGGCGCATGAGACCGGTGGAGATACTGCGGCGCTGGGAAGACTCCGGAGCCATCTGGCGGGTGCTGTCCCTCGGTCCTCCCGTCACAGTCGGCCTGTACCAGTGCACCGGTGGTGAAGAGGTGGACCGCTTGACCTCCGCGGATCCCGAGCTATTGCGTTTCCTCGCCGATCGGGCCGGTGATGCCGATCCCTGCGGATCGGACGAATGACGACGGCCCCCAACGAAACTGGATCGAGGGGAGCCGTGCCGGATCATGTCGGTGACGTCAGGCAGTCGCGGTGCAACATAACGAGGGCTCGGCAGCACGCTGACGAGCCCTCGGCTTCTTACTCGGAGCTGCCGCTGCCGACGGCGTAGATGAGTTGGCAGATGGGGCTGCCGCCGGGTTCGCCCTTGCAGAGGAGGGCGGAGGACAGGCCCAGGGGCCAGATGAGGATGGGGGTGAGGGAGGAGCCGGAGCTGTCGCCCGCCACCTGTTGACTTGCGCCGGGGGTGGCGGGTTGTAGGGGCAGGCCGGTGGGGGAGGCCAGGGCGGGGGTGGCCGCGGCGGCTAGGAGCGCTGTTGAAAAGGCTGCTGTGGCAAGGGTTTTGGTTATCGTTCGGTACATCTTCGTAACCTCCGGAAGTGGGTGGCTAGAAGTTATACGGGAACGGGCATTATGTGAAATACGTTACTTTTACAGTCTTGTGGATCGCGGTGGAACCTGTGCAAGGGGAATGACGAAGGCCCCCACCGAAACTGGTTCGGTGGGGGCCTCGTGAGCGGAGGATAGGGGATTTGAACCCCTGAGGGCGTTAACCCAACCCGCGTTCCAGGCGAGCGCCATAGGCCACTAGGCGAATCCTCCGTGGAGCAATATACCGGGGGACCCCCTGCGGAAAGCAAATCGCGAGGTTTGCGGGCGGCTCGGCTACTTCTTGCGGAGACCGTCCAGGGCCTTCTGGACCTGGTCTTTGGCGATCTGGGCGACATCGTCCTTGGTGATGGTCTCACCGCTGCCGCGGTCGACGCTGATCTTCACCTTGACCGACACATTGCTGTCCTGCGCGGCCACCATGTAGTCGAGCACGGTGAAGGAGGAGTAGTCGCGGGTCTCGGCATGCCAGTAGGCCTGCGAGCCCAGGCCGGTGACATCACCGGAGGAACGGCCGCTGCCGGTGGTGCCGGTGTCGTACGACTTCCAGGAGTCGTACTCGGGCTTGCCGTACGCGCTCAGGAATGCCACGTCGAGGCTGATATCGGCCTCGTTGGTGTGGTACTTGCTGGTGCTGGACTGGCCCGAGTATCCGGCGGTGCAGGACAGTCGCCCGCCGCTGTAATCGGTGGGCTTGGTCTCGGAATGCTCCGGACTGCCCTTGGAGGTGGTGGACCATTTGGTCAGCACGGTCGGATCGATCAGGCTGCACGCATTGCCGACCTTGTCCATGCCGTAGTTGCCGTCCATGGCCTTCTTCTTGTCATCACCGAGCGGACTGATCGGCTTGTCCTTGCTGGTGAGCGCGATCACGCCGATACCGATGCCGACGATCACCACCAGCCCCACCACGATCCCGATGATCCAGCCGGTCTTGCCCCCGCCACCGGAGGGCGGCGGCGGAGCGTAGTTGTAGCCGCCGTTCATGGGCGGCTGCGGCGGCGCGAACTGCGGCTGTTGCTGCGGCTGGGAATACCCGACCGGCGGCACGGGCTGCTGATACGCCGGCGCGGACTGCTGATACGACGGCGGAAACGCCTGTGCCGGTGGGGTGTACTGCGCCCCGGCGGCGCCGTAGTTGAGCATGGTGGGATCCGCGCCGACCACCGGCTGCCCCGCATCGGTACCCGTGGGCGGGGTCGCCCACCATTGCGCGGTCTCCTGGTGATTGGCGGGATCCTGCGGTCCGCCGGGTCCTGAGCTCGTCACTACTGGTTTCCCCTCCGGTACTGAGCGGGGTGACCCCGCGATGTCGGAAGGATCGTATCGACCCCCGGCGGCGGAGGCAGCCCAGAGCCGCTACACTGGCCGACGGATCCAGCGCGGCGCGCATCCTGTGAACTCCCCCAGGGCCGGAAGGCAGCAAGGGTCAATGGGCTCTGCCGGGTGCGCTGGGTCCCCTTTAATTTCCGGGCCGAACTTCCGAGTGTGCGAGGGCGATATATAGCTCCCCCTCGGCCCCGCCCACCAAGTAACGTGACCGGTTGGGCCGTCATGCGGCCCGCACACATTGCCCCTAGCCCCTGGAAAGGCTGCACTGATGCCTCGGCAGACGCAGATCGGTTTGATGAGCCATGCGGAACTCGTATCCGAACACGAGACGCAGACCGCGAACTACGCGAAGCTCAAGACCGAAAAGCTGACGCTGGACATTACCCGCGGTAAGCCCGCGCCCGAGCAGCTCGACCTGTCGCTGGACCTGCTGTCGCTGCCGGGCAATGCCGACTATCGCGATGGCAATGGCACCGATGTGCGCAATTACGGTGGCCTGCACGGTCTTCCGGAGTTGCGCGCCATCTTCGGCGAACTGCTCAACATCCCGGTGTCGAACCTGCTGGCCGGGAACAATGCCAGCCTGGAGCTCATGCACGACGTGATCGTGTTCGCCATGCTGCACGGCAATGCCGATTCCACCCGCCGCTGGGCCGATGAGCCCGTGCTCAAGTTCCTGTGTCCCGCACCGGGTTACGACCGGCATTTCGCCATCACCGAATCGCTCGGCTTCGAGATGATCCCGATCCCGATGGGTCATGACGGCCCGGATGTGCACGCCATCGCGGAGCTGGTCGCCACCGATGCGGCCATCAAGGGCCTGTGGGCGGTGCCGAACTACTCCAACCCGACCGGTGTCACCTTCTCCGAAGCCGTGACGCGGGAACTGGTTTCGATGCCGACCGCCGCGCCGGACTTCCGCTTGTTCTGGGACAACGCGTACGCGGTGCATCCGCTCACCGATACCGCCGATCCGGTGCTGGACGTGCTGGGCATGGCCGCTGCGGCCGGAAACCCCAACCGCCCCTACGTCTTCGCCTCCACCTCGAAGATCACCTTCGCAGGTTCGGGGGTGAGCTTCTTCGGGTCCTCGACCGCGAACCTGGACTGGTATCTCGGGCACGCGGGTAAGAAGAGCATCGGCCCGGACAAGGTGAATCAGCTGCGTCACCTGCGCTTCTTCGGTGATGCCGAGGGCGTGCGCACGCATATGCAGAAGCATCGCGCCATTCTGGAGCCCAAGTTCAAACTGGTGCTGCGCATCCTGGAGGACCGCCTCGGCGCGTCGAAGGTGGCGTCCTGGACCGAACCCAAGGGCGGCTACTTCATCAGCCTGGATGTGCTGGAGGGCACCGCGACCCGCGTCGTCGCGCTGGCCAAGGACGCGGGTATCGCCCTGACTCCGGCGGGTTCGTCCTACCCGTATGGAAAAGACGTGGAGGACAAGAACATTCGCATCGCCCCCAGCTTCCCGTCGCTGGGTGAACTGGAGAAGGCCATGGACGGCCTGGCGACCTGCGTGGTACTGGCCGCCACCGAGAAGCTGCTCGGCTCTTCCGCCTCCCCGAGTCTTTAGCGCCCGGCCAGGTGCGCCAACCGCTGGCAACGCGTGCCTGCGGTTGGCGCATGGGTTAGGTTTCGGCCGTCCCCGACGAGTTACCCTCGACTCACGAAATCAGTTGTCGCGGTGCGTAAGTGCCTCGTCGTATTCGGTTTTCAGGCGGACGGCTTGTGGGCCAGTACCGCGAAGATGGTCACCGACAGGTGGATGTCACCGCTCGCGGCCCCCGCCTCCAGGTCGGCGATGAGCTGATCGCGCTGCGGTTCGGTGATCGCTCCGCGCGCCACCGCCATATCCGCGACCCGGGCGACCAGCGCACCCGCGCCGATCCCGCTCTCCTGGATGAGCGCGTGCGAGCCGATATCATCCACCACCAGGCCGGCCGCGGTGAGCTGTCCGGCGAGCTGCCGTCCGGCGAAGGGGTTGGTGGTTCCGGCGACCATGGTCTCGATGACCTGGCGCACCACCCCGCGGTCGCCCGGGTGCACGATCGCGGTGCCCCAGTCGCTGTCCATGACCACCACGCGCCCGCCCGGCTTGAGCACGCGCGCGATCTCACCGGCCGCGCGGGCGGGTGCGGTCAGATGCTGGAAGACGCGCTCGCAGAGCGCCGCGTCGAAGGTCTCACTGCCGAAGGGCAGTCCGTAGGCGTCCCCGGAAACGAATTTGGCGGTGGATTCATACTGCTTGGCGCGGCGTTCGGCGGCGTTGAGCAGTTGCGGGTCGGGCTCCACCCCGAGTGCGGTCCCGGTGGGGCCGACGCGGTCGGCGAAGGCGAAGACCTCGGATCCGGTGCCGGAGCCGATATCGACCGCGCTCTCACCGGGTTGCAGGGCCAAGGCGTCCTGCGCCCAGTTCCGCAGGCGCCGAATGCCGGGTAGCGCGGCCTGTAGATCCTGGACATCGATCAGTTGATCCTGGCCGTCGCGATCGAACCGATCGGGTTTCGATGTGGAAATAGCCATGGTGTCGGGCATGCCCACGAGCCTAGTCGTGACCCGCGTCACCGCAACGCGGGATGGGTGGGAGAATCGCCCCATGGTGAGCCGCGCTGTGTGTATCGCTCAGGACCCCGCCGCCGACGCCCTGCTCTCGGCGGATGATTTCGCCCTGCTGGTCGGTATGACGCTGGATCAGCAGTTCCCCATGGAGCACGCGTTCCGCGGCCCGCAGAAGATCGCCGAGCGGATGGGCGGGTTCGATATCAATAAGATCGCTGCCGCCGATCCGGCCGAATTCGAGGAGTTGGCCGCGACCCCGCCCGCCATCCACCGCTACGGTCGTTCGATGGCCCGCCGCGTGCAGGAACTGGCGCATTTCATCGTCGAGAATTATGACGGGGAAACCTCCGGTCTGTGGACGGCCGGAGATCCGGATGGCAAGGAAGTTCTGAGGCGGCTCAAGGCGCTTCCCGGTTTCGGTGATCAGAAGGCCCGAATCTTCTTGGCGCTCTTGGGTAAACAGAAGGGATTCACGGGCAAGGGCTGGCGTGAGGCCGCCGGTGCGTATGGCGAGGACAACTCCCGCCGTTCGGTCGCCGATGTCGTCGATGCCGAATCCCTGTCCCAGGTGCGGGAATTCAAGAAACAGGCCAAGGCCGCCGCCAAGGCGAAGTAGCTCCGCGCGAGCCCCGATCGAATCAGGTTGGTTTTTAACCTCCGGTAATCCGATCGTTTGCTTAATGCTTGCCGCCATCAGTTCGTTTCGGCAGTGGCGAGGAAGCAGTACCGATGAAGATGAGGAAATACGCCGGTATCGCGGCTTTGGTGATCGCGGCACTGGGTGCGGCGACGGGGACGGCGGGAGCGTCCCCGGCCAAGGCCGATGACGGTGTGATCAATTACAGCCTGACCAATACCGAGACCGAGACGGTAGTGCGCACCGACGCCGGTTCCCTGGTGGTCGAGAATGGTGTTTTCAAGGTCAAGGCCGCCAATGGCGCCACGGTGGCTGGTACCGAATTGAGTTTCCGGGTGGACGATTTCGTCTTCCCGATCGCCGCGGAGATCAAGGATCGCACCGCGACCCTGACCCCGCTGTACGACACGGCCCACGCGGTGTATCAGCCGGTGGCGCTGCCGTACGAGAACCAGGCGCCGTGGAAGAGCGATTACGACCGTGAGGTGGCCGCCTGGACCCGTCTGACCAGCACCATCGCCATGGGCGCCACCGTCGGCACCCTGGTCGGCGGTATCGGCGGCGCGGCCCTGGGCTGCTTGCTCGGCGCGGGTGTCGCGGTCGCGGCGACGGCTCCGCTGGCCCTGCTGTTCGGTACCGGGCCGCTCGGCGGCTGCGTCATCGGCGCCAGCCTGGTCGGCTTCCTCGGCACCCTCGGCGGCCAGATCTTCGTGACCGCTCCGGTCGCGATTCTCGCTGCGGCGCAATACTTCACGACCATCAATCAGCCGTCCGTCGCACCGGCGAAATAGTTCGTACGCTGGGTGAACCCGAGGGTGCCGGTCAACTGTTCATGTTGCGGGCACCCTCGGGCCATCTCTCGTTATCGTCCTACGGTTTCGATCTTCTGGTTCCCCCTGCGGATCGCCTGATGAGGAAAACCGAACATATGCTTTCGAAGAAATTCGCCGCTACCGCGGCGCTGCTGATCGCTGCCCTGGGCGTCAGCGCGGGCACCGCCGGTGCGGCTCCCGAGTCCGCCGATGCGGGCGTCATCAACTACACCTCCACCAATAACGAGACCAACACGATCATCCGGACCGATGCCGGTTCCATGGTCGTCGAGGACGGCGTCTTCAAGATCAAGGCCGCCAACGGCACCACGGTCGCCGGTACCGAGCTCAGCTTCCGGGTGGACGACTACGTCTTCCCGATCGCCGCGGAGATCAAGGATCACACCGCGACCCTGACTCCGGAGTTCGTCGCGGACAAGGCCGTCTACAAGCCCGTCAACCTGCCCTACGAGAACGTGGCCCCGTTCAAGACGGAGTACGACCGTGAACAGGCCGCGTGGAAGCGCATGGTGGACACCATCTCCATGGGCGCCACCATCGCGACCCTGGTCGGTGGTATCGGCGGCGCGGCCGTCGGCTGTGCCCTGGGCGCACTCGCCGGTGCGAGCCTGACCGGCGCGCTGTCCCTGATGTTCGGCGCCGCCGCCGGTGGTATCGGTGGTTGCATCGCCGGTGCCGCCGCCGTCGGTTTCATGGGTACGCTGGCCGGTCAGATCTTCGTGACCGCGCCGATCGCCATCGCCGCCGCGTTCAACTACTTCACCACCATCAACCAGCCCTTCGTCGCCGCGAAGTAATTCGCGTTCGGGCTGGCAGCGACCACCCCCGCCTGGACCACCCGGGCGGGGGCGGTCGTCGTCCCCGTTTGAATCAAGCAGGTTTTAAAGCTCCCCATCCCCGGGCTTTTGCCCGATGCTTGCTCGCGCACTGCGTGAGAGATGAGGGAAGCAGTACATGAAGATGAGGAAATTCGCCGCCGTCGCCGCATTGGTGACCGCGGCATTGGGCGTGTCCGCGGGCACGGTCAACGCCGCCCCCGAATCCGATTCGGGC
Organism: Nocardia acidivorans NBRC 108247; assembly: GCF_001625085.1. Classification (GTDB taxonomy): domain Bacteria; phylum Actinomycetota; class Actinomycetes; order Mycobacteriales; family Mycobacteriaceae; genus Nocardia; species Nocardia acidivorans. The sequence continues at coordinate 30,568 of NZ_BDAW01000093.1, read as the reverse complement.
GCCATCAATTTCACCGCCACCAATACCGAGACCGAGACGATCATTCGCACCGATGCGGGTTCGCTGGTGGTCGAGGATGGCGTTTTCAAGGTCAAGGCCGCCAATGGCACCACGGTGGCTGGTACCGAATTGAGTTTCCGGGTGGACGATTTCGTCTTCCCGATCGCCGCGGAGATCAAGGATCGCACCGCGACGCTGACCCCGGAATTCGCCGTCGACAAGGCCGTCTACCAGCCGGTCGCGCTGCCCTATGAGAACCAGGCGCCGTGGAAGTCCGATTACGACCGTGAGCAGGCCGCCTGGAACCGGCTCAAGGACACCATCGCGATGGGCGCGACCATCGGCACCCTGGTCGGCGGTATCGGTGGCGCGGCCGTGGGCTGCCTCATCGGTGGCGCCACCGCCGGTGCGGTGACCGGCACCCTGACCCTGATGTTCGGCGCGCTCGGCGGCGCGGCCGTCGGCTGCATCGTCGGTATGAGCGTCATCGGCTTCCTGGGCACCCTGGCGGGTCAGATCTTCGTGACCGCCCCGGTGGCGATTCTGGCCGCCGCGCAGTACTTCACCACCATCAACCAGCCTTCGGTGGTTCCGGCCAAGTAGTCCGGAGTTCACGGGGCGGCCGAACCCGCTCGGTCCAACGACCGGGCGGGTTTCGCGTATTTCGTTGTGATCCCGCTGAATTCAATCCTGTCGAGCCCGCGCCCCCGGTGATGGAGTGGGGTGATGGGTGAGCTGATCGAGATTCGTGACGGTGTGGCCGCGCTCTCCCCGGTGGAGGGGGCGGATCTGCGTAAGACGTTCGCGCACTTTCCCAGCGGGGTGGTGGCGGTATGCGCGCGGATCGGCGGGGTCGCGCACGGAATGGTGGTGAGCACCTTCGTGCCGGTCTCGCTGGACCCGCCGCTGGTCTCGCTGTGTGTGCGGTATTCGTCGGAGACATGGCCGCGGCTGGCCAGGGCGAGCCGGGTGGGACTGAGCCTGCTGGGCAATGATCAGCGGGGCGCGGCGCGGAGTCTGAGCTCGCGCTCGGGGGACCGGTTCCAGGATGTGGAGTTGCACATCGGGAATGGGAACGCCGCCTTCGTGGAGGGCGCCACCGCCTGGCTGGAAGCCTCTGTGCACGAAGAGGTTCCGGCCGGTGATCACGCCGTCGTACTGCTGCGGGTGCACCGGCTGACCGCCCGCCCCGACTCCGAACCGCTGGTCTTCCATCGCAGCGGTTTCCGCGCCTTGGACACGGCGGTATGAGTACCGTTGCCGCGCTGCCGGATTCGCGGGTAGCGCCGGCGGTCGACGATGCCGCGCTGACGGTCGTACCGACCCGGCATCCGTGGCGCTGGGTGATCGCGGGCATCGCACTGGTGCTGGTCGCCCAGTTCGCGCACGGCCTGATCACCAATCCGGGCTGGGACTGGTCCACCTTCGCGCAGTACATCACCGCCGCGTCGGTGCTGGCGGCCTTGAAGGTGACCATCGAGCTGACCTTCTGGGGCACCCTGCTCGGCTTCTTCCTCGGCATCTGGCTGGCCATCGGCAGACTGTCGGACAACCCGGTGCTACAGGCCATTTCGTGGTCCTACGTCTGGCTCTTCCGATCGATCCCGCTGATCGTGCAGCTGCTGTTCTGGTTCAATATCGCGTACCTGTACCGGACGCTGTCGGTGGGCATTCCGTTCGGACCCGAGTTCTATCGCTTCGATGTGAACGGGGTGCTGAGCGGATTCACCGCGGCCGTTATCGGTTTGGCCCTGCATCAGGCCGCGTACTCGGCGGAGATCATTCGCGCCGGGATCATCTCGGTGGATCAGGGCCAGTGGGAGGCGGCCAAGGCGCTCGGCCTGCCGTGGCGGCGGCAGTTCTTCGGGGTGATCGCGCCGCAGGCCATGCGCGGCATTCTGCCGAACGCCGCGAATGAGGTGATCAGCCTGTTCAAGGGCACCTCGATCGTCTCGACCATGGCGATCGCGGAGTTGTTCTACCAGGTGCAGGTGATCTTCGGTCGCAATGGCCGGGTGGTGCCGCTGCTCATGGTGGCGACGGTCTGGTACATCGTGCTGACCACCGTGCTGAATATCGCGCAGTACTACATCGAGCGGCACTTCGCGAAGGGCAGTGTGCGGTGAGCGATTACGCGGTCGAATTGCGCGGCGTCCGAAAGTCTTTCGGCCAGCTCGAGGTATTGGGCGGGATCGATCTGGTGGTGCGCCCCGGTGAGGTCACCGTGGTTCTGGGCGCTTCCGGATCGGGCAAGTCGACACTGCTGCGCACCATCAATCACCTGGAGAAGGTGGATGCGGGCACGGTCCGGGTCGGCGGTGAACTGGTCGGCTATCGTCGCCGGGGCAACCGGCTGTATGAACTCCCCGAACGCGAGATTCTGCGCCAGCGCTCGCGAATCGGTTTCGTCTTCCAGAACTTCAATCTCTTTCCGCACAAGACGGTTCGGGACAATGTGGCGCTGGCGCTGACCGGCGCGCAGCGGCGGCCCAAGGCCGAGGCGCACGCCGAGGCGCTGCGCTGGCTGGCGCGAGTCGGCTTGGCGGACAAGGCCGATGAGTATCCGCGCCGGCTCTCCGGCGGTCAGCAGCAGCGGGTGGCGATAGCCCGCGCGCTGGCGCTGCGCCCGCAGGTGCTGCTGTTCGACGAGCCGACCTCGGCGCTGGATCCGCAGCTGGTCGGTGAGGTCCTCGATGTCATCCGGGATCTGGCGCGGGAGGGCTCCACCCTCGTCATCGTCACGCACGAACTGGGTTTCGCCCGCGAAGTGGCCGACACCGTCGTGCTGCTGGACGCCGGTCGCATTGTCGAACAGGGCCCGCCCGCACAGGTTTTCGACGAACCCGCGCATGAGCGCACCAAAGCCTTTCTCTCGCACGCGCTCTGACGCGCCTCTCAGTAAGGAACCCCATGTCTTTGTCGAGTCGTCGCAGACGGATGACCACCGCGCTGGCGGTGGCGATACTGGGTCTGTTCGCTGCCGGCTGCGGTAACGGCGACGGCGGCGTGGACAGCGTGCGCACGGTGAACGGCCAGAGCTACGATCTGACGCCGCAGCAGTCCGGCCGGGTGCACGCGGACAAGGTGGATTCCATTGCCGCACAGCTGCCCAAGGCCATTCGGGACCGCGGCACCCTCATCGTGACCGGCTCCGCGCAGTCCGCACCGCCGCTGCGTTTCCAGGCCAATGACGACCGCACCCTGATCGGCTCCGAGGTGGATTTCGCGATTCTCTTCGCCGACATCCTGGGTCTGAAAGTGGATCTGCGCACCGCCGACTGGGCGCAGAACTCGGTCAAGGTCGATTCCGGGGAGGTGGACGCCTTCATCTCCAATGTGACCGTCACCGAGGAGCGCAAGGAGAAGTTCGACTTCGCCACCTACCGCCTGGACAATCTCGCGCTCGAGGTCCCCAAGGACGCCACCTGGACCTTCGCCGATCGAAAGTCGCTGGCGGGCAAGCGGCTCGGGGTCGGCTCCGGAACCAATCAGGAGCAGATCCTGGTGCAATGGAATGAGGCGAATGTCGCCGAGGGCCTGCCCAAGATCGATATCGCCTACTTCCAGCAGATCACCGACTATTACCTCGGGCTGTCCTCCGGCCGCCTGGACGGCTACCTGGGCCCCAACCCGTCGGCGCAGTATCACGTCGCCACCGCCGGTCAGACCAAGGTCATCGGCACCCTCTCCGGTGCGGGCGATGCGCTACAGGCCGAGATCGGCGTGCTCACCAAGAAGGACAACGGCCTGATCGGCCCGATCCACCAGGCCATCCAGTACGCCATCGAACACGGCAGCTACCGGCAGGTCATCGAGCACTGGGGACTGAAGAACGAGACGGTGCCCGCCTCCCGGATCAATCCGCCCGGCCTGCCGAAGAAGAAGGGCTGAGCGCGTGAAATTCCTACTGCTGACCCTGATCACGCACACCCCCGATCCGGTGACCGGTGTCCAGGAGACGCCCCGGCAGCGCTTGCGCCGGGTGATCGACAGCGCCCGGCTGGCCGAGGAACTCGGCTATGACGGCTTCGCGGTGGGGGAGCGGCACGAGGATCCGTTCATCTCCTCGGCCCCGCCGGTGGTGCTCAGCCATATCGCCGCCGTCACTTCGCGGGTGGCGCTGTTCACCGGTGTGACCACGCTCAGCCTGCTCGATCCGGTGCGCGCCTTCGAGGACTACTCGACGCTGGACAATCTCTCCGGCGGCCGCCTCGAATTGATCATCGGCAAGGGCAATGGCGCGGCACAGGCCGAACTTTTCCACGTCACCACCGAGGACCAGTGGGAGCGCAATCGCGAAGGCTACGAACTGTTCCGGCGACTGTGGGCCAGCGACAGCGTCACCTGGAGCGGGAAATTCCGGCCGTCGCTGACCGCGGCGAAGGCCCTGCCGCGCCCGCTGCAACCGCGGCTGCGAATCTGGCACGGCAGCGCCACCAGCCGTGAATCCGCCGATTACGCGGCGCTGCACGGTGATCCGCTGTTCTCGGCGAATGTCACCTATCCGATCGAACCGTATGCCGAACTGGTGGACCACTATCGCGAGCGCTGGGCGGCGTACGGCCACGATCCGGCGCAGGCGCTGGTGGGCGCGGGCACCGCGGGCTTGCTGATCACCCGGGATTCGCAGGAGGCGGTGGAGCTCTACCGCCCGATCTTCGAAGCCCGCAAGGCCGCGGCCGCGAAGTTCAACGTGCCCATCGTCTTCGAGACCGTCGAGGACTTCGTCGAACGTTCCTCCGCCCTGATCGGCTCGCCCGCGCAGGTGCTGGACAAATCGCACCGCTACCACGAGCGACTCGGTCACGAGGTGCTGCATCTGAGCGCGGATGCCGACGGCCGGACCGACAAACAGCATCGCGAAAGTCTCGAACTGTTCCAGGCGGAGGTGGCTCCGCAACTGCGCCACCACATTCCGAGCCGACCGCTCGGCGCCGATCGCTACCCCTCCGGAGATCCACAGTGAGATATTCCCCAGTCGTCGCCCCTCTGAAGCGACCCGTCGCGCTCGCCGGTGCGGTCGCCGCCGCTCTGACCCTAGCGGCGTGCGGCGGCAGTGACGGCGGCGAGGCGGCGTCCGGTCCGCCACAGCCGGGCGGCACCCTGCGCTACGGCCTGTCGTCCGCCCCGACCTGCTCGGATCCGGCGCAGTCGGCGACCAATCAGACGCTGTACGTAACCCGGCAGATCGTGGACTCGCTCACCGATCAGGATCCGGCCACGGGCCAGATTCGGCCGTGGCTCGCGGATAGCTGGTTCGTCAGCGCCGACGCGAAATCCTTCACCTTCCATCTGAAGGAGGGTGTCACCTTCAGCGACGGGACCCCGCTCACCGCCGATTCGGTGCGTAAGAACCTCGACGCGATCGTGGCGCTGGGCGCGGTGAAGGCGCCGCAGGCCGCCAGCTTCCTGGCCGGATACACCGGCAGCACGGTGGTCGATCCGCGGACCGTACGGGTGGACTTCAGCGCACCGAACGCCCAGTTCCTGCAGGCGTCCTCGACCACGCAACTCGGGATCCAGTCCGATGCGACGGTGGCCAAATCGGCGGATGACCGCTGCCTCGGCGGCAATGTCGGCAGTGGCCCGTTCACCTACGCGGACTGGAAGCAGAACGCCTCGGCCACGGTGACCAAGCGCATCGGATACCACTGGGGCTCGGCCGTTTTCGGCAGCACGGGCGAGGCGTATCTGGACAAGATCGTGTTCACCGTCGTTCCGGAATCGGGTGTGCGCACCGGCAGTCTGTCCTCGGGCCAGTTGGACGTGACCAGTGACGCGCTGCCGCAGGATGCCCCGCAGATCGAGGGCGTGGGCGGCAAGGTGCAGTTCACCCCCAACCCGGGCGTGCCCTTCGGGTTGCAGCCCAATCTGACTCGCGGCGCGCTGCGCGATCCGGCGGTGCGCACGGCCCTGCTGACAGCGGTCGATCGTAAGGAGCTGGTGGACACCGTGCTGGGTCCGCAGTTCAAGACCGCGACCAGTGTGCTGGCCTCGGCGACCCCCGGCTATGTGGATCTGTCCGCCCGGGTGAAGTTCGATCCGGCCACCGCCAAGAAGACGCTCGACGACGCGGGCTGGGTGCCCGGCGCCGACGGTATTCGGGTCAAGGACGGCCAGCGGCTGTCCTTCGGGGTGTTGTTCGCCCCCGCGTTCGCCGCCAATCAGGCGATTCTCGAGCTGACCCAGCAGCAGGTACGCGCCGTCGGCATCGATCTGCGGCTGGAACCGGCCTCGGTGGCCGAGAACACCAACCGGCAGAACAACAAGGACTACGACGTCATCTACTACAACGTGAGCCGCGCCGACGGCGATATCCTGCGCCAGTTCGCGGTGACCGGCCGAAACCTCAACGTACGCAGCGAGCCTGACAAACTGGACGCTCTGCTGGATCAGCAGCTCGCGGCCACCGACGCGGCGACCCGGACCCGCCTGCTCGGCGAGGCGCAGAACGCGGTGCTCGACGACGGCCTGTGGATTCCCACCATCGAACTGTCGCAGGCCATCGGCGTGAGCAAGAACGTCTCGGACGTGAAGTTCGACGCTTCGGCGCGCCTGCAGTTCCACGACACCTGGATCCGGCGGTAATCCCCGTGCGCCGGTATGTGATCGGACGGGTGCTGCAGGCGGCGCTGGTGCTGTGGGCGGCCTTCTCGCTGTCCTTCGTGGTGCTGTATCTGCTGCCGTCCGATCCGGTGGAGATGGCCGCGAACGCCGCCGACGGGCTGCCCGCCGATGCCGCCGCCATTGCCGAGATGCGTGCCAGATACGGCCTGGATCAACCGATCTGGGTGCAGTACTGGCAGGCGCTCTCGCATGCGGTGCGCGGTGATCTCGGGCACTCGATCAGTACCGGTCAGACCGTCACCGGCGCACTCGCGGATGCCCTGCCGTACACCCTGGCGCTGGCGGCGGTGGCCCTGTGCTTCGCGGTGCTGGGCGGTACCGCGCTGGCCGTGGCGGCGGCGTACACCGAGCGGGGGTGGCTGCGCGATCTGCTCACCGCACTGCCGCCGATCGGTGCGTCCATGCCACAGTTCTGGGTGGGGTTGCTACTGCTGCAACTATTTTCGTTCCGGTTGAAATTGGTGCCCGCGTTCGGCGGCACCGGATTCGGCGCGACCGTCCTGCCCGCGATCACCCTGGCATTGCCGGTCGGCGCGGTCATCGCCCAGGTGCTGTACGCCAGCCTGATCGCCACCTGGCGGCAGCCCTTCGTGGAGGTCGCCTTCGCCAAGGGCGCGTCCCGCTGGTGGGTGCAACTGCGGCATGTCCTGCGCCCCGCGACCGCGCCCGCGCTGACCGTGGCCGGCCTGTGGGCCGGCACCGTGCTGGCGGGCTCGGTGATCACCGAGACCGTGTTCTCCCGCCCCGGCATCGGCCGACTTACCCAGGAATCGGTTCTGCACCAAGACATTCCCGTGGTGCAGGGCATCGTGGTCTTCGCGTCGCTGGTCTTCGTGACCGTGAATCTGCTCATCGATCTGGCCTATCCACTACTCGACCCGCGGGTGGCCCGGCGGGGTTCGAGGAAGGAGCACGCACATGTTTGAGAGTCTCGATCTGCTCGCCGTCGCGATACTCGCGATCACCGCTCAGGCCCTGGTCGTGCTGACGCTCGGCACCGGCGGGAAGGACAGTGCCGCAGCGGATTCCGAGCCGCGTAGGCGCCTGCGGGTGATTCCCCTGACGCATGCGATGCTCGATCCAGGCTTCGCGTACTGGTACGCCGAGAGCGGGACCGGCGATGTCTGAGACCACGGTGCTGCCCGAAACCCGCACTGCGCCAATTCTTCCCGTGCGAGCGGCGTTGACCTGGATCCGGAGTGATGCCGGTCTGCTGCTCGCGGGTGCGGTGCTGTTGCTCATTCTCGGCTGGGCCGCCTTCCCCTCGATCTTCGCCGGTGGCGATCCGCTGCGCGGCGTGCCCGCGCAGAAGCTGCGCGGACCCGATGCGCAGCACTGGTTCGGTACCGACAATCTGGGCCGCGACCTGTACACGCGGATGGTGCACGGCGCGGGACTCTCGATCAGCGCCACCGTCTTCGCCGTGCTGCTCGGACTGGTGGCCGGTTCGCTGATCGGCCTGATCGCGGGCGCGGCGGGCGGTTGGGTCGACGGTGTGATCATGCGCTTCGCCGATGTCCTGCTCTCGATCCCGGACCTGCTGGTATCCCTGACGCTGATCACGGTGCTGGGTATGGGTACCCGCAATGTGGCCATCGCCGTGGGTGTTTCGCTCATCGCCCGCTTCGCCCGCGTCATCCGCGGTGAGGTGCTGCGGGTGCGGAGCGCACCGTTCGTAGAGGCCGCCTTCGCCTCCGGCGTGCGCTGGCACACCGTGCTGTTCCGGCATGTGCTGCGCAATGCCTACGGTCCGGTGGCCGCGCTGGCGGTGATCGACTTCGGCATGGCGGTGCTGTTCGTGGCCTCGCTCAGCTTCCTCGGCTACGGCGCGGTGCCACCCACCCCGGAGTGGGGCTCGCTCATCTCCGAGGGCCGGAACTTCCTGGCCACCGCCTGGTGGCTGACCACCCTGCCCGGCCTGGTGATCATCGCCCTGGTGCTCGCCACCCAGCGCGTGGCCCGCGCCCTGCACAAGGACAATGCCCGATGAGCGCCGCACTGTTGAGCATCAGCGACCTGCGGGTCGAGTACCGGGGGAGTACCGGGACCACCACCGCGGTCGACGGCGTATCGCTGGAGGTGCGGGCCGGTGAGACGGTCGCGCTGGTCGGCGAATCCGGCTCCGGCAAGTCCACGCTCGCGCACGCGGTGATCGGCCTGCTGAACGGCGGCGTGCTCACCGGCGGCGCCATCAGCTTCGCGGGCGAGCGTCTCGATCAGGCGAATAATCGCACGCTGCAAGCGATTCGGGGCGCGCGCATCGGTCTGGTGCCGCAGGATCCCGGTACCGCGCTGAATCCGGTGCTGCGCATCGGTGATCAGGTGGCGGAGGTGCTGCGCATTCACGGCCGGGCCGACCGCCGCACCGCCGCCGTCGAGGCCGTGCGCATTCTCACCGAGGCCGGACTGGATCGCCCCGAGACGCGGGCGCGCCAGTATCCCCAGGACCTCTCCGGCGGTCAGCGGCAGCGCGTGCTCATCGGCATCGCGCTGGCCTGCGCACCCGAACTGGTGATCGCCGATGAGCCGACCAGTGCCCTGGATGTGACCGTGCAGCGCCGGATCCTGGACCATCTGGCCGGTCGCACCGCCGCAACCGGCAGTTCGGTGCTGCTCATCACCCATGATCTGGCCGTCGCCGCCGAACGGGCCGACCGTATCGTGGTCATGCAGCACGGCCGCGTCGTCGAATCCGGTGATACCGCCGCGGTTCTCGGTAATCCACAGCACGAGTACACCCGCAGGTTGATCGCCGCCGCACCCGGCCTCGACACCGATGTCCCGCCCCGCCCCGAACTCGCCGACACCCCGTCACTGCTCTGCGCGCAAGGCCTGCGCAAAGTTTTCCACATCTCGCACAGCACCCTGTTGACGGCTGTGGATAACGTTTCACTGGACGTCCGCCGCGGTGAAACCCTCGCGGTGGTCGGCGAATCCGGCTCCGGAAAGTCCACCACCGCCCGGATCATCGCCCGGCTGGAACGGCCGGACGCGGGCACGGTCACCTTCGACGGTCAGGAGATCGGCGGCCTGCGCGGCGCGAAACTGCGCGAGTTCCGGCGGCGCGTCCAGGTGGTCTATCAGAACCCGTACGTCTCGCTGAATCCCAAACTCACCATCGGCCGGATCGTCTCGGAGCCGTTGCAGGCCTACGGAATCGGTGATCGCCGGTCCCGGCGGGACGCCGTGGCCGAACTGCTCGATCAGGTCGCGCTGCCCGCCGCCTATCTGGATCGCCGCCCCGCCGAACTCTCCGGTGGGCAGCGCCAGCGGGTGGCCATCGCCCGCGCGCTGGCGCTGCGCCCGGAGCTGCTGGTTCTCGACGAACCCGTTTCGGCACTGGATGTCTCGGTGCAGGCGCAGATCCTGGACCTGCTCGAACAGTTGCGGGCCGAACTCAATCTGGCCTACCTGTTCATCTCCCACGATTTGGCGGTGGTGCGCCGCCTGGCCGATCGCGTAGCCGTCATGCGCCAGGGCGTGATTGTCGAAACCGCGCCTACCGCGGTGCTTTTCGCCGATCCCTCGCATGAATACACCCGCGAACTGCTGGCGGCGGTACCGCGCCCCGCCGTGGCCGCCCCGCTCGAAAGGACCGCGTGATGCCGCACCCCACACCGTTGCTATTGGGCCTGGAACTCGCCGGAACCGGTGCGCACCCCGCCTCCTGGCGTCGCCCGGATTCCCGTGCCGAGGAGCTGTTCACCGGGGCGTACTGGGTCGACGCGCTGCGTGCCGCCGAGGCGGCGGGCATCGACTTCGCCTTCCTCCCGGATTCGTTCGCACTCCAGGCCGCCGGCGCGGTGGGCCGCCTGGACGCGGTCGCCATCGCCGCCCGCGTGGCCGCGCCGACCAAGCGCATCGGCCTGATTCCCCAGGCTCCGGTGACGCACACCGAACCCTTCCACCTCTCCAAAGCCATTGCGAGCCTGGACTTCGCGACCTACGGCCGGGCTGGAGTGGAGGTCACCGTCTCGGGTGAGGGCGAGGCCGCGCTCTTCGGGCGCAAATCCGAGCAGGATCCGCACTCGCGCTGGTTCGAGGCCGACGAGACGATCGAAGTCTTTGCCCGACTGTGGGATTCGTGGGAGGACGACGCCGAGATCCGCGATGCCGCGACCGGCCGCTTCATCGATCGTGATCGGCTGCACTACATCGATTTCGTCGGCGACAACTTCTCGGTGAAGGGCCCGTCCATCACCCCGCGACCGCCGCAGGGACAACCGCCGATCGCGATCCGCGCCGCCGATGCGCACAGCACCCGGGTCGCGGTGCACCGCGCCGACCTCATTCGCATCACCGCGCGCGATCTGGACGCGGCCGCCGCGCTGCGCACCGAATTGCGCGCGGCGGTGGCCGCCACCGGCCGCGATTCGAATCAGGTTCGCATCCTGCTGGATATCGACATCCACCTCGCCGCTACCGCCGATACCGCGGCCCTCGAGGTATCCCAGCTGGAGGACTGGACCTCGACCGGCGCACCCGCCACCCTCTTCCACATCGGCACCCCGGCGGAGTTGCGGGCGCTGCTGTCGCGGATCGAAACCGATTGCCACGCGGACGGAGTGGTGCTGCGCCCACTGGCGCTGACCACGGCGCTGGCACAGCTTGCCCCCGCGCTGTCCGCGCGTCCCGGCGCTGTCCCGGCGCGCCCCACCCTGCGCGAGCGCCTCGGTCTCCCGCGCCCCGTCAATCGCTACGCCCACGCCTGAGGAGCAACCGTGCCGGAACAACGCCTGCGCAAGCAGGTTCACCTCGCCGCCCACTTCCCGGGCGTCAACCACCACACGGTGTGGACCGATCCGGGCTCGGGCAGTCAGATCGACTTCGACTCCTTCGTCCACCTGGCGCGCACCGCCGAACGCGGCCTCTTCGACTTCTTCTTCCTCGCCGAGGGCCTGCGGCTGCGCGAACATCGCGGGCGCATCCACGATCTGGATGTGGTGGGGCGGCCGGACACCTTCACGGTGCTGAACGCGCTCGCCGCGGTGACCACGCATCTCGGACTCGCAGGCACCATCAACACCACCTACAACGAACCCTTCGAACTGGCACGGCAATTCGCCTCGCTGGACCATCTGTCCGGTGGGCGCGCGGCGTGGAACGCGGTCACCTCCTCGGACGCCTTCACGGGCGAGAACTTCCGGCGCGGCGGCTATCTGGAGCACGCCAAGCGGTACACGCGCGCCAACGAGGTGGTGGAGGCGACCCGCGCGCTGTGGGACAGCTGGTCCGCCGACGCGCTGCTGGTCGATCGCGAGCGCGGTGTCTTCGCCCGGCCCGCCCCCGAAGTGCGTTTCAGCAGTGAACAATTCGACATTCGGGGCGAATTCGTGCTGCCGCGCAGCCCACAGGGCTACCCGGTGCAGATCCAAGCCGGTGACTCCGATGACGGCCGCGAATTCGCCGCCGCCAAGGCCGATGTCATCTTCAGTGCGCACGGTGAGCTCGAGGACGGGCAGCGATTCTACACCGATGTGAAGGATCGCCTGGCCAAGTACGGTCGCGCCCGCGACGATCTGAAGATCCTGCCCGCCGCCGGATTCGTGCTCGGCGACACCGCCGAGGAGGCGGCGGAGAACGCGCGCCGGATTCGCCGTCAACAGGTGAGTCCGCAGACCGCCATCGCCTTCCTGGAGCAGGTGTGGGGCCGCGACCTGTCCGCCTACGATCCGGACGGCCCACTGCCCGAGATCGATCCGGTCGACAATGCCGATATCACCCGCGGCCGGGTGCGGCACGCCAAGGATCCGCGCGCGGTGGCCGACGCCTGGCGCGCCAGGGCCGAAGCGGAGCGGCTGAGCATTCGCGACCTGATCATCGAGACCACCGCCCGCCAGCAGTTCGTCGGCACTCCCCGCGAGGTCGCGGTCGCCATCGACCACTACGTACAGAGCGATGCCGCCGACGGATTCGTACTGGTCCCGCATCTCACCCCCACCGGGCTCGACGAATTCGTCGAGCGGGTGATCCCCGAACTCCAGGAGCTCGGCAGCTTCCGCACCGAGTACACCGGCCCCACCCTGCGCGACCACCTCGGTCTGCGCCATCCACAGCACGGCACCGAAGGAGTACGAGCGTCATGACCGCCACCGTCACCGAATTCGAACAGCAGTGGGCCACCTGGCGTTCCGAGCGCGCGGCCTGGGCGAGTCAACCGCTGGGCTGGCTCAGTCTGACCGCCCTGAACTGGTTGGGCCGCACCGGCGAGACCTTCGAGGACCTGCCCGGCAGTTGGCGCGCCGATGCCCAAAACGTGTATGTGACAGACGAATCCGGTGCGTTGAGGTTCAATGGCGCGGTGCTCACCGGCGTCACCACACTGACCCCGGGTGAAGGCGCGCCCGGTCTGGAGGTGCACACCGGCGACCGGATCATCGAAGTCATCCGCCGCAGTGGGCAATTCGCACTGCGCGTACACGATCCGGCGGCGCCGGCGCTGGCCGCGTTCACCGCCATCCCGGCCTTCGCGCCGGACCCGCGCTGGGTTCTCACCGGCCGATTCACGCCCTTCGAGGTCGCCCGCGTGGTCACCACCGGCGCGGTGGTGGCGGGTCTGGAACACCACCATGTCGCCACCGGCACAGTCACTTTCGAACTGGACGGGGCCGAACACAGCCTGGTCGTCTTCGGTAATCAGACCTCCGGCCTGCACCTGCTCTTCACCGACGGCACCAGCGGCGTCAGCACCTACGGCGGCGCGCGCCGGCTGGACCTGCCGCGCCCGGCCGCCGATGGCACCGTGCTGCTGGACTTCAACCGCGCGGCCAATCTGCCCTGCGCCTTCACCGATTACGCGACCTGCCCGATCGCTCCGGCGGAGAACCGTCTGGGCACGGAAATCACCGCGGGCGAACAGGATCCGCGTAAGGGGCAGCAGGCATGACCATTCCGCTCTCGGTCCTGGACCTGTCCCCGATCAGCGTCGGCTCAGATGCCAGGCAGGCGCTGCGCAATACCATCGATCTGGCACGTCAGGTCGAACGCTGGGGATACCGGCGCTTCTGGATCGCCGAACACCATTTCGCGCAGGTGGCCAGCGCCGCGCCGACCACGCTGATCGGGCTGCTCGCCGCCGCCACCGAATCCATTCGGATCGGCACGGCCGCAGTGCAATTGGGGCACCATACGTCGGCCTCGGTGGTGGAGGCGTTCGGTACGGTGGACGCGCTCTACCCCGGCCGCCTCGATCTGGGTCTGGGCCGATCCGGTCATCGCGGCGCGCAACTGCGTCCCGCCGGGGTGCCGCCCACGCCCGCTCCGGATCGCCCCGTCGAGGTGCGGGACGGCGTGGTGCTGCCCGCCCCGTTCAATCCGGGACGGCTGCTCGACACCACCCTGTTCGCGGCGAGTCTGGAGGCGCTGTACCTGCCGGGCGCGGAGCCGCTGCCCTACGGGGAGCAGGTCCGGCAGATCCGCGATCTGCTGGCGGGCACCTACACCGGTAGCGACGGCGTGCACCTGCGCGCCATCCCCGGCGAGGGCGCGGATGTGCAGCTGTGGCTGTTCGGCAGCAGCGGCGGTGAAAGCGCCCGGCTGGCAGGCGAATCGGGGCTGCCCTTCGCCGCCAACTACCACGTCTCACCGGGCACCATCGTGGAGACAGTGGAGGCGTACCGCGCGGCCTTCCAACCGTCCGAGCGCTTCCCGCGCCCGTATCTGGTGGTCTCCGCGGATGTGGTGGTAGCCGAGGACGATGCGACCGCCCGCCATCTGGCCGCCAGTTACGGGCACTGGGTCTACAGCATTCGCAGCGGTGCGGGCGCGGCCCAATACCTGGATCCCGATACCGCGCCGCCGCTCACCGATCATCAGCGCCGTCTGGTCGAGGATCGGGTCAGCACCCAGTTCGTCGGCTCCCCGGCCGCGGTGGCCGAACGGCTGCGCGCCCTCCAGCAGCTCACCGGCGCGGACGAACTCGTGATCACCAGCGTCACCCACGATCACGCCGACCGCTTGAACTCACATCGCCTGCTCGCCCGCGAATGGGGCCTGACCCACGTTCGTGCGGCCTGACGGCCCGAAGAACTCCGCCGCTCGCGAGGGGAAGGGGACTCCCCGAACGAGCGGCGGCACACCGCATCCGCGCTTTGTGGGCCAATACGCGGATGCGGCAACGGAGCCGGACCCGGACCGTGGACCGTCCGGGCCCGGCTCCTCGGAACCGTGAAATCCGTGCGAGAACCGTGGAATCAGCGCGCGGTGCGAATGGCGCGGCGCATGGCCGATACCGGATCGGCGTAGAACACGCTGAGCGAGGTCACCGCCGCCGCGAACTCCTGCACCCGCCCGCCGAACCGGCTGATCCGCAGATCCGCCGCGGGCAACGCGGTGCTCTCGGCGAAAGCCTGTGCCACCCGCTCCATTCCGGGCCGATACCCGGTGAAAGCCTGCCCGCCCAGCACCACCCGATCCGGATTGAACATATCCCGCACCAGAGCCGCTGTGCGCCCGAGGATTTCGGCTCGCTCCAGCAGTGCCTCGCGCGCCGGAGCCGAACCCGCGTCGGCGGCCCGGTACAGATCGGCGATCACCGGACGGCGCTGCGCCTCCGGCTTGGGCAGCAGACCGCGGCGCACCGCGCGCTCCAGGAAGTAACGCTCACCGATGGTGGCCTCCAAGCAGCCGCGCCGGCCGCAGGTGCAATC
The DNA here is from genome assembly GCF_001625085.1 of Nocardia acidivorans NBRC 108247. Lineage (GTDB taxonomy): Bacteria > Actinomycetota > Actinomycetes > Mycobacteriales > Mycobacteriaceae > Nocardia > Nocardia acidivorans. The sequence goes on along the minus strand of NZ_BDAW01000093.1, from coordinate 15,293 downwards.
GGCGTCCGAACCGGTCGGCAGGTGCGCGATGGAACCCGGGCCGTTCGCCGGCGTATGCACCCGATCATGCAGGGTCACCGCGATTCCGGCGGTTTCCCGCGCGTAGATGTACAGACTCGAACCCGGTCGCGGCCCCTCACCGGGTTCGCGCCCGGCCAGCAGCAGTTCCGAGGCGGCCATCGCCTCCACGTGCGCGGAGACCGAGACCGGCAGATCCAGCACACTGCTGAAGACCGCCGCCACCGGCGCGGCCTGCCAGCCCAGGCGCGGATGATCCACCACACCGGCGGCCGGATCGACCCGGCCCGCCAGCGCCACACCCGTCCACAGCGGACGGCGGCGCGGCAGTCGATCCAGGAACGCCTTGGCGCTGCGCGCCACTATGGTCAGCGCCGCGTCCTGATCCGTTTGGGGCGTGGCGATTTCGAGACCGCCCAGGATCCGGCCGGAGAGATCGGCGGCCACGATACGGGTCAGCGTGGAACCGATGTGCACGCCCAGGGTGACGAACGAATCGGTATCCACCTCGAACGGAACGCGCGGGCGGCCGACCGCGCCGGAGGCGGTCAGATCGGCGCGCTCGCGCAGCAGTCCGGCCGAAAGCAGGGCCGAGACTTGGCGATTCACGGTGGCGATGCTCAAACCCGTGCTCTGCGCGGCGATATCGCGGAAGATCGGGCCGCGCGTGGCCGCCCGCAGCACGGCCGCGGCGGGGTTGTCGGTAATGCGTAGCTCCGGCGGCACCGCGGGGCGGGCCGGGGCCAGCCGGGCGGTGGTGACGGTGCCGCGGGTGCGTTTTTCCAGGGTGGGACTGGTCATGATGTGAAGTCCTTGCCGCGGTCCCGACCTGGGTACAGGGGGACGAATGCCTACACGAAGAGATTTCAGCGGTGCAGCGAGGAAGCCCGGAACGAAAGCCGAATCAGCGGGGATTCGAGGCGAAACGGGAGGTCAAAACTCGGCTGCGGGCAGGCAGGGACAACACAGTTCCCGCTGGCGAGGCAGCCGTACACCCAGCGCCACGGTCACATACGTGACCCGTGCGACATGAGTGTGGTTGGCGGACATGTGTACAAAGTTAACACTCCGCTCGAGCCGAGCGGAATCCGTTCTCCCACATCTCGAGAAATGAGTGGCAGCTCACTTCATCCCAGTCCACTCCTTCGCGCACGCGAGCGCAGGTATTCCGATCATCGTGATTCCAAGGCTCAGCCAACCGGCGCGAGGTGGCGCAATAGCCCCGCGGGCGCTCATCGCGGCAGGCCGGGAGCACGGGCCGGCGGCGCAATATCGGCGGCGACCGGACGGGCCGATACACGCCCCCCGAGCCATCCGCGCCGCCGCCATTACAGTCTGAAACCGCTGGTCAATGGCGGAAAGGAGATACCGTGCCATCGGAACCGACACCGCTGCGCGCCCCCGCCCGCCGCGCCGATCGAGCCCGCCAGGTGGCCGATATCGTGCGGCAGCAGATCCATAGCGGAGCGATCGAGAACTCACTGCCCACCGAGGCCGAACTCGCCGCCGAATTCACCGTCTCCCGCAATACCGTGCGCGACGCCCTCGCCCTGCTCAAGGACGAGGGGCTGATCGAACGCGCACCCAAGATCGGCACCCATGTGGCGCGGCGCAAATACGACCACGGTCTCGACGCCCTGCTCGGTCTGAAGGAGACGCTGCGCGGCCACGGCGAGGTCCGCAACGAGGTGCGCGCCGCCACCCGCATCACCCCGCCCCCGGCGGTAGCCCGCAAATTGCGGCTCGCCCCCGGCGAACCCGCGGTATATATCGAGCGGCTGCGCTGGTTCGGCGATCTCCCGCTCAGCCTCGACCTCACCTATCTGGTCCCGGATATCGGCGATGAGGTCATCACCCGCGACCTGGAGACGAACGACGTGTTCGCGCTCATCGAACAGATCAGCGGCGGCCCGCTCGGCTCCGCCGATCTGGCGCTGGAGGCCATCACCGCCGACGCGCACTCCGCCGCCACCCTGCAACTGCCCGAGGGCGGCGCGCTGCTGTTGCTGGAACGCCTCACCGAACTCGACGACGGGCGACCCGTCGACCTGGAATACATCCGCATGCGCGGCGACCGAATCACCATGCGCGGCAGCCTCACCCGGCCGCCCGAACGCACCGATTGGAGGCTGATCTGAATGGCACTGGTCAATCAGCGCGCCGACGTCCCCGTCACCATCGACGAATCCCTCTGCATTCAGGGCTGCACGCTCTGCGTGGAGATCTGCCCCCTGGACTCCCTTGCCATCAATCCCGAGAACGGCAAGGCGTTCATGCACGTGGACGAGTGCTGGTACTGCGGCCCGTGCGCCGCGCGCTGTCCCACCGGCGCGGTCACCGTCAATATGCCCTACCTGCTGCGCTGAAGGACCCTTGCCATGAAGTACCACCCCGCCCGGATCACCGCGGCGGCCCTCGCCGCCGCCCTCGCCCTGACCGTCTCCGGCTGCTCCCTGGAATCGAGCGGCGGCGGCGACACGGTCAAGCTGGTCGTGGGCTACCAGTCCAAGACCATCAATACCGTCACCGCCGGAACCCTGTTGAAGGCCAAGGGATTTCTGGAGCAGCGGCTCAATGACCTGAGCGCGCACGGCGGGCCGAAATATCAGGTGGAGTGGCAGGACTACGACACCGGCGCGCCGATCACCGCGCAGATGGTGGCCGAGAAGATCGATATCGGTTCCATGGGCGATTACCCGCTGCTCATCAATGGTTCGCGCACGCAGGCCAATGAGCGGTCCAAGACCGAACTGGTCTCGATCACCGGGTACAACCCCAAGGGTGCGCTCAATATGGTTGTGGTGCCGCCCGATTCGAAGGCGAACACCATCAAGGACATTGCCGGACAGAAGGTTTCGGCCAGCGTCGGCTCCGCCGGGCACGGCACCCTGGTGCAGGCGCTCACCCGGGCCGGGATCGATCCCAAGAGCGGGGTCGAGGTGCTCAATCAGCAACCCCAGATCGGCTCCTCCGCACTGGAATCCGGTCAGGTGGCGGCGCTTTCGCAGTTCGTGGCCTGGCCCGGACTGCTCGTCTTCCAGAACAAGGCCAAGCTCCTCTACGACGGTGCGGAGCTGAACGTCCCGACCTTCCACGGCGTGGTGGCCCGTCGCGACTACGCGAAACAGCACCCGGAGGTGCTCGATGCCTTCCTGCGCGCACAACTCGACGCGACCGATTTCATCCACAGGCAGCCACTGGAAGCGGCCGAGCTCGTCGCCGAGGGCAGCGGCCTGCCTCAGGAGGTCGTGTATCTCTACAACGGGCCGGGCGGAACCTCCTTCGACACCACCCTCAAGCCGAACCTGATCGACGCCTTCAAAGCCGATGTGCCGTACCTGAAGTCGATCGGCGACTTCGCGGACCTGGATATCGACAAGTTCGTCGACGACACCGCATTGCGCAAGGCGTTCGCGGAATCCGGCGCGAATTACGATGCGGTGCTGGGCAATAGCGCCAACCCGGCGCTCGTCTCCGGCGTGGACCCGGTAGCGAACCGCCCCGCCGACAACCCGGCGCTGGCGGGCGAGATCTGGTTCACCGGTTCGGGCACCACACAGCCCGCCGTCGATCCGACCGCCCTCTTGCGCGCCGTCAAGCAGGCTCGCGCACAAGGTAAGACGGTCCGCGCCGCCTACATCCCCGACGCAGAACTCGGCACCCGCTGGTTCGCCGACAAGGCGATCTGGGTCCGCGACGGCGAAACCTACCTGCCCTTCACCACCGTCGCCGCGGCCCAGCGCTACCTGACCCGGCACCCCTCGGGTACCCCCGTCACCTACGACCAGGCCATCACCGAGGTCCGGCAATGAGTTCCCACACCGCTTCAACCCCCCGTTCCCCTCGTCATCCCGGCACGCTTGTGACCGGGATCCATGGTGACCCACTCGAAAAAGGTGGATCCCGGCCACAAGCACGCCGGGATATCGGTGTGGACGCGGGCCGGGATGACGGGCTCGGTGCAGGCCGGGGTGACGGGGTGGTGGTACGGGGAGCGCGCGGGGGTGGGCGGCCTCGCGCGGCGGTCTGGCGCTCCCGCCTCATCCGCCTCGCCTCCGTACTCGTCGCGGTGGGTGCCTGGCAGTTCCTGACCGCCAATGACATTCGGCTGTGGGTGCGCTTCGACACCCTGCCGACGGTCACCGAGATCGTGCGGGCCTTCCACAAGCAGCTGGGGACCCACACCTTCTACCTCGACCTCGGCCAGTCGCTGATCCGCATTCTCACCGGCTTCGGGCTCGCGGCCGTGCTGGGCGTGACACTCGGTGTGGCGCTGGGGCGTTCGCGCTGGGTCGCGGACACCATCGGACCGCTCACCGAACTGGCCCGGCCGATTCCCGCCATCGCCGTTGTGCCCGTGGCGATTCTGCTCTTCCCGGACGATGAGGCCGGAATCGTGTTCATCACCTTCCTCGCCGCGTTCTTCCCGGTCATGGTCTCCACCCGGCACGCGGTGCGCGCGCTGCCGACCATCTGGGAGGATTCGGTGCGCACGCTCGGCGGCAGCCGCTGGGATGTGCTGCTGCGAGTCGTAGTGCCCGGCAGCCTGCCCGGTGTGTTCAGTGGTCTGTCGGTGGGGATCGGCGTGGCCTGGATCTGCGTGGTCTCCGCGGAAATGATCTCCGGGCGACTGGGTGTCGGCTACCGCACCTGGCAGGCGTACACCATCGTCGACTATCCGGGCGTCTTCGTCGGCATCATCACCATCGGCGTCCTGGGGTACGGCACCTCGGCCGCCGTCGAACTCATCGGACGGCGGGTCACGCACTGGCTGCCGCGCGTGCCGGAGGTGACCAAATGACCAGCGGTATGAGCCTGCGACTGGACGGAATCGACCTGTCCTACACCGGAACACCGGTCATCAGCGATCTGTCCCTGGAGGTGCGGCCGGGCGAGATCCTCATTCTCACCGGGCCGTCCGGCTGCGGTAAATCCACCGTGCTGCGGGCACTGGCCGGACTCCTGCGTCCCGATGCCGGGCGGGTGCTCGCCGACGGCGCACAGGTCACCGGAACGAACCGTGATCGTGCCGTCGTGTTCCAGGACAATGCGCTATTGCCGTGGCGCACGGTGCGATCCAATATCGAACTGGCGCTCAAACTGCGCGGCGAACCGCGCGCCGGGCGAAAAGCACTGGCGGAGAAGTGGATCGATGAGATCGGCCTCACCGGTTTCGCCGACTTTCTGCCCAAGAGCCTCTCCGGCGGTATGCGCCAGCGCGTTCAGCTCGCGCGCGGCCTTGCCGGAGCGCCGCGTTCGGTACTGATGGACGAACCCTTCGGGGCCTTGGACTCCCAGACCAGAGCCACCATGCAACGCCTGCTCATCGACACCTGGGGCACACATCCGACCATGCTCGTCTTCGTCACCCACGATGTGGACGAGGCGCTGCTGCTCGGCGATCGCGTCGCCGTCCTCGGCCGCGCGGGTGCACCGCTGCGCGCCCTGCTGGACGTGCCGCGACCGCGCGAACTCGGCGTGGATCGCTCCGCGGTGCGCGCCGACATCATTACCGCCCTTGACCATTCGGGCGATCTCACGGAGGTACTGATCTGATGGAGATACCCGCTCTAGCCGCGACCACCCGCCTGGACTGCGATGTGCTGGTCATCGGCGGCGGCACCGCGGGCACCATGGCCGCGCTCACCGCCGCCGAACAGGGCGCGAACGTGCTGCTGCTGGAGAAGGCGCACGTGCGGCACTCCGGTGCGCTGGCCATGGGGATGGACGGGGTCAACAATGCCGTCATCCCTGGGAAGGCCGAACCCGAGGACTACGTCGCCGAGATCACCCGCGCCAATGACGGAATCGTCAACCAGCGCACCATCTATCAGACCGCTACGCGCGGTTTCGCCATGGTGCAGCGCCTCGAACGCTACGGCGTGAAATTCGAGAAGGACGCCTACGGCGAATACGCGGTGCGGCGGGTGCACCGCTCCGGGTCGTACGTACTGCCCATGCCCGAGGGCAAGGATGTGAAGAAGGCGCTGTATCGCGTACTGCGGCAACGCACCATGCGCGAGAAGATCCAGATAGAGAATCGGCTCATGCCGGTGCGCGTGCTCACCGAGAACGGTCGCGCCGTCGGCGCTGCCGCATTGAACACGCGCACCGGCGAATTCGTCGCCGTCGCGGCCAAAGCGGTGATTCTGGCGACCGGTCCGGCGGGCCGCCTCGGCCTGCCCGCCTCGGGATATCTCTACGGCACCTACGAGAACCCCACCAACGCGGGTGACGGATACGCCATGGCGTACCACGCCGGTGCGGAACTCTCCGGGATCGAATGCTTCCAGATCAACCCGCTCATCAAGGATTACAACGGTCCGGCCTGCGCCTATGTCGCGAATCCGTTCGGCGGCTACCAGGTCAACGCGCTCGGTGAACGCTTCGTAGACTCCGACTACTGGTCCGGGCAGATGATGTCCGAGGTCAAGCGTGAGATCGAATCCGCGCGCGGCCCCATCTACCTCAAGGTCTCGCACCTGCCCACCGAGACCCTGGACGCCCTCGAAGGCATTCTGCACACCACCGAGCGACCCACCCGCGGCACCTTCCACGCCAATCGCGGGCACGACTACCGCACCCACGATATCGAAATGCACATCTCCGAAATCGGCCTGTGCAGTGGACATTCCGCCTCCGGTGTCTGGGTGGACGAGAATGCCCGCACCACCGTTCCCGGCCTGTACGCCGCCGGTGACCTGGCCTGCGTCCCGCACAACTACATGATCGGCGCATTCGTCTACGGCGATCTCGCGGGCGCGCACGCGGCGGGCACGCTCGCCGAAACAGCGGCTCCCACAACGCTTCCCGAAGACCAGCTGGCGGCGGCACACGAGCTCGTCTACCGCCCGCTGCGCAATCCGGACGGGCCGCCGCAACAGCAGGTGGAGTACAAACTCCGCCGCTTCGTCAACGACTATGTGGCCCCGCCCAAGACGGCCACCAAACTCTCCCTGGCCATCGAGACCTTCGACCGCATGCTGGACGACCTCTCCGCCATGGGTGCGCGAACCCCGCACGAACTCATGCGCTGCGCCGAGGTCACGTTCATCCGCGACTGCGCAGAAATGGCCGCCCGCTCCTCGCTGACCCGCACCGAATCCCGCTGGGGCCTCTACCACGAACGCGCCGACCTGCCCGAACGCGATGACGTCGAATGGCGCTACCACCTCAACCTGTGCAAGAGCGCCGACGGCGAGATGGAGTTCCTCAAGCGCCCCGTCGCGCCCTACTTCGTCCCGGTGCCCGGACTGGATGACCTGCCCTCCGCGGACGACACCGTCATCCCCGTCGCGCAGCCCGCGTTGATCGGCGGTCCCGCACAATCGGATTCGGCTCGCGGCACTGTGGCCGGGAGCGGACCCGACGTCGACGGACCGGGTGCGCCCGGCGATTGGAACGGTGCGCACGGCGCGAAGTCCGCGCCGCTCGCGCCTCGTATCGCCGCGGTCCTGGCGCTGGACTCCCCGACCCTCGCCGAACTCGCCGCATTCCTGGATGACTCGGACCCGCAGGTGCGCGCCACCGCCCTGTCGGTGCTCACCGAAACCACCCCGGACGGCTTCGATACGCCCCTGATCGCCGCGCTGGCCGATCCGGATGTCGGTGTCCGCGCGGCAGCCATCGCCGGGCTCCGCGAACTCGTCGAAATCCTCCCGGCGGCAGCCGTTCGCCCCGGCGCGGCAACCTCCACGACCGCCGCGACCCCGGCCGCTGCGCCCGCCGCGACCGGCCTGGTCGCGCACATCGACTCGCAGGACCCGGCGGTCCGTGCCACCGTGGTGGATCTATTGCGCGCCCTGCGATCCGGTACGCCGGAACTCTTCGCCAAGGCGGCCGCGGATCCCGATCATCGGGTCCGCATCGAAGCGGTGAACGGTCTGGTGTCCCTGGACGACTGGGCCACGCTGACCGGTGCCGCGCACGATGAGAATCGCGAAGTCCGCATTGTGGCCGCGCGCGGCCTGGCCACCATCGGTCAGGGCGGTGCGGCCACGGTCCGCGCCCTGATCGCCGATCGTGATCCGCTCGTGCGCGCCGCGGCATTGACCGCACTCGCACGGCTCGGTGACAGCGCGGATATCGCCGCGCTGACCACGGGGCTGAAGGATTCGGCCTGGCAGGTGCGCGAAGGCGCGGCCCGGGGCCTGCCCGCGGTCGGCGCCGACCTCGCGGCGGAACCGCTGCGACTGGCCCTGGCGGACATTCACCCGGATATCCGCAAGGCCGCCGTACTCACCCTCGGCGCCTGGCCCGAATCCGTTACCGCCCGAGAGGTTCTGAAAACCGCGCTGGATGACCCGGACGCCGATGTGCGCGCCTACGCCCGCCGCTCCCTCGCGGTCCACGCGGGCGCGTAGCGCGCGAAATCAGTTGTCGGCGAACAACTTCTCCAGTTCGGTGATGAAGTAGGGGAAGTGCGCCGCGAAGCGGTACAGGTCGCGGTCGCCTTCGAAGCCGCCGAACCAGTACAGGCCGGGTTCGCCGTCATCGGTCGGGTTCAGGTTCCGGAAGGTGCGGACCCACTGGTCGGTGCGGCGACCGGCCACCATGAACGGCAGGGCGCGGGAGAAGATCATTTCTTGATCGGGTGGCGGAAGTTGTTGCGGTACAACGGAATCCAGGCTGCGCAGCATGGCTTGCACCCGCTCGGCCAGCTCGCGCCCGAGCGCGGTGCGCGACGGTAGGTAGCGGGGGAGCAGCAGTGCCGCCACCCCGCCCAGCATCAATGCCACCCCGATCAGGGCATGACCGGGACCGAGCGCCAGCGCGAGCGTGGTGATCGCACCGGCCACGACAAGCGTTGCCCCGAGCCAGAATTCGAAACCCTTGCGGGTGCGGTCGATGAAACTGCCCTGCGCGGTCGCCTCATTGATGAGCGTGCGGCGCACCGCCCGCACATCGACCTTGTCCCGCAGACTCGACAGCAATACCGCATCGGTGCCCTCGGGCAGGAACGCCTCGTACACGGCGCGCTCGGACGCGGTGAGCCGATCGTCGATCGGATTCATCCGGCTGATCCGCCAATCGGATTCACCGATGACCGCGACCCAGAGATAGCTGCGCACCGCCAGATCCACCACGGTGGCGGCCATATCCGGGGCATCCACATAGCCGTCGACCAGCAGTCCGGCGGTACCGGGCAGAATGCCGTCGGGGGAGGTGAACCGCACCCGATTACCGTTGCGCTCCAGGGGATCCAGCACCTGGGCCGCGGCCGGCTGCCGCCTGCGCGCCCATACCACATATCCGCCCGCCGCCGCCAGCGCGGCCAACAGCACCCCGAATGCCGCGAACACCGGACCGGTCAGCGAGAACGGCCCGGGCGCATCGTCATCCTGGATATCGGCATTCGCCTTGACCGTGCCCGGCGGCACCTGCAAGGTCACATCGATCAGATCGCCCTTGCGCAGATCGGTCTTGTCCAAATGCGCCACCCCGTCGGGCTCGACGCGAATATCCGCGCAGTCCTCGGTCTTTCCGGGCGGGCCGATCGTGCACCTGGTGACACCCATCCGGAAATCCGGACTGGTCATGGTGACGCTGATCGACGCCACATCGGTATTGAGCACCCCGCTCCACCGGAACGTCTGCGCCCCACCGGAATCGGCGACCGTATTGTGCACCGTGTACTTGAACGTCACCTGCCCCGAGCGGGCGGCAATGGTGAACCGGTCATCGGCGACGGTGGCCTCGCCATCACCGATGGCCTCAATATCGGAGACCTGAAAGGTGCGCTGCACGGCCTCGGTGACCTGCACCCGCAGCGGCAGCACCTGCCGGAAGTCGCTGCCCTGCGGCACATCCACGGTTTCCACCACCCGCAGCAGACCATCGTCGCCGAGATCCACATCGGCGGTGATCGTGACCCCCTCGGGCTGCTGCGACCGGGCGGCCGGGGCTGCTACTCCCGCCAGCGCGAGCAGTAGCGCCACGAGGACGCCGCCCCGAAAAATCTGCATGGGTGGTCACTCTAGCCAGCTTGCTATTCTTCCTCAGCGGCTGTCGGCTATCGGTTCAGAACGAGGGGGTGCGGGGGAATGACTCGCCCACCGTCCGGCCATGGGCCGAACACGCCGGGTGGCCGGCCCCCGGAGCCGGACCCGCGCCGCGTCCAACCGCCGCCGCATGCCGGTCCGCCCGGTTATGCACCGCAGCCCGGCGGGCGTCCGCAACAGCCATCCCCACCCGGCGGTTATCCACCGGGTCCCGGCCGCTATCCCTCACAACCCGGGGGCTATCCGGTGCAGCCGCCCGGACCGTCCGCCCCGCCCGGCGGTTTCCCGGTGCAGCAGCGCACCGGTTATCCACAGCGTCCGGGTTACCCACAGCGTCCGGGTTACCCACAGCGACAGGGGTTTTCGCCCCAGCAGGGGTACGGCCCGCCGCCCACCTTCGCCCAACCGCGGCAACCCGCCTACCGCCCGCCCATGCCGCCGCCCGCCGCGCACACCCAGACCGGTATGCCCGCGCAGCAGCGGCCCGCGCCCCCGCGCCGCCGTCGCTGGGGCACCATCGTGGTCGTTCTCATCCTGCTGGTCTCCACCGTCGTACTGCGCACCGCGGTCCGAACCGGCTTGAGCGCCTTGGGAACCGGCGACAAGGTGCAGACCGGCTACAGCAACGATCCGGGCAGCGAGAACGCCGGGGTCGCCAAGACCTCGGACAATCCGCTGGTCACCGATGACAGCCTCACGCTGATTCCGAAGAAGTGCGACTATTCGCCCTGGGGCACCGATGTCGAGGTCGCGCGCGCGTTCTTCGAAACGGCCGCAAGCTGTCTCGCCCAGGCCTGGAAACCGCTCTTCGACGACATCAATCTGCCGTTCCAGTCGCCCAAACTGAATGTCTCGGCCACCACCGGCGGCATCACCACCCTGTGCACCGGCAACAGCAGCAACTTCGCCGCCTTCTACTGCTCGGCCGATATGACCATCTATATGCCGATCAGCCAGTTGCAGACCGAGATCTACAAGAACAACTGGGTGGTCTACCTCTCGGTGTTCGCCCACGAATACGGCCATCACGTGCAGGCCGAATCCGGCATTCTCGGCAAGGTGCACACCCAGCGCCGGGACGCGGGCCCGCGCAGCGATACCGGTTTGGAGCTGTCCCGTCGCACCGAACTACAGGCCAACTGCTTCGACGGGATGTTCATGTCGTCCTCGAACAACGGTGGCTCCCTGAGCAATGCCCAGGTCGGCGTCGCCCGCAACGACATGTACCACCGTGGGGACGCGGCCGGGGATATGCGGGACCACGGCACCTCGCAGAACGGCGGCGCGTGGTTCGAACTCGGCTACGACAAGAACCGCACCGTGCAGTGCAACACCTTCGCGGCACCGGCCAACAAGGTGAACTGACGAAAAAGGCTGGGGCGGCTAGTAATTCGCCACCCCGGCCGATCCGTATCGAGTCGACTCAGTGCCCGAACGGGCCCTCGCCCATCCGCTTGACCTGATGCCCGTGCCCGTTCACGCCCTCGGCGTACGCGGTCTCGGCGTGCAGCGCGAAGTCGATACCGCCGATCTCATCCTCGCGGCTCACCCGGAATCCGATGGTCCGGTCGATCACCTTGCCGAGTGCGAACGACATACCGAAAGCGAAGGCCGCCACCGCGATAACGCCCACCAGCTGCTTGCCCAGCTGGCCGAGCCCGCCACCGTAGAGCAGCCCCTCCGGACCGCCCGCACCAGTCATGGCGCGATTGGCCAGGAAACCGATGAGCAGCGTGCCCACGATGCCGCCGACGAAGTGCACGCCGACCACATCGAGCGAATCGTCGTAGCCGCCCTTGAACTTCCAGCCCACCGCGAACGAACACACCGTGCCCGCCACGACGCCGACGATGAGCGCGCCCATGGTGTTCACCGAACCGCAGGACGGGGTGATGGCGACCAGACCGGCCACCGCACCCGAGGCCGCGCCGAAGGTGGTCGGACGGCCGTCGCGCACCTGCTCGACAATGAGCCAGCCCAGCATGCCCAGGCAGCCCGCCACCAGCGTATTGAGGAAGACCGCGGCGGCGGTGCCATTGGCGGCCAGGGCCGAACCGGCATTGAAACCGAACCAGCCGAACCACAGCAGGCCCGCGCCCAGCAGCACGAACGGCAAATTGTGCGGGCGCATGGCATCGACCTTGAAGCCGATGCGCGGGCCGAGCACGATCGCCATCGCCAGTGCCGAAGCGCCCGAGGCGATCTCGACGACCAGGCCGCCCGCGTAATCCAGTGTGCCGAACGAGGCCAGCCAGCCGTCCGGCGTCCACACCCAGTGCGCGATGGGCGCGTACACAATGAGCGCCCACACCGGAACGAAGATCATCCACGCGGAGAATTTGGCGCGATCGGCAATCGCACCGCTGACCAGTGCCACGGTGAGAATGGCGAATGTCAGCTGGAAGGTGACGAAGAGCAGTTCCGGAATTCCGCTGCCCGCGTGCACAGTCGTGGGATCAATTCCGGAAAGTCCGAAATGACCGAGATTTCCGATGAGCCCGCCGCCCGCGTCGTCCCCGAACGCCAGGCTGTACCCCGTTACCAGCCACACCACGGTGACCAGCGGAATCGAGATGAAACTCATCATGAGCATGTTCAGCACACCGCTGGAGCGCACCATGCCGCCGTAGAAAATCGCCAGGCCGGGCGTCATGAGCAGCACCATGGCCGTGGCCGCGAGCAGCCAGGCCGTGGCAGCCGGATCGATGTTCATGGGGGTAACTCCTTCCGCGCGTTATCGCGTTGCAGGGAAGTTACCGAAAACCCACGTTTCCGCGCTGTTACGAAAATGAGGAGTTGGATACCTGTACGTAACAGGCTTCAGCCGCGCCGATCTTTGTTTTTGCGCGACAATGCCCGCATTCCACGCGGTCCGGGCACGGGCAGATCGTCCTGCAGGGCCATCCACTCCGCGGTGGTGAGCCACTGCTGCTGAGCGCGCGCGTCCGCTGTGTCGTTGAACACGCGGCGACCGCGATCATCGCGCAGTTCGTACGCCAGCACCGACCAGCGCGGCGGGCGGCCGTGCTCGGCCACCTGATCGCGCAGATACGCCGCCACCAGCGTGCCGATCGCGTTCACCGGCCGCAGCGACACCCGATTGCCGAACCGGGCGGCATGGAAACGCCTTCCGGCACACAGGGATCGGGGCGTCGCGTTATAGGCGATCCAGCCCGCGCGCTGCGCCCGCTCGATCAACCACAGATGTTTGACCGCCGTCGGCGGGATATCGCCCACCCGATCCCGGATCAAATCCACGATCGGTTCGGACAGCAGAATGTCGCGCCGGGTGGGGCCGGTACCGTGCGCGGTCCAGTACTCGTCGGTGAGTTTGGCCAGCACCCGGCCGAAATCGTCGACACTGCGCTGGGCGCGCCGGCCCAGGCGTTCGATGCGCTCGGCCTCGGCGCGCATATCGTTCTGCACGAGGAGGGTTTGAATGGCCGCCAGAGTCGGCACCTGACCGCGCTGCAGCAGCTCCAGAATGGCGCCCGCGGTTGCCGGATCGGCGGCGGCCGACACCGGTAGCGAATCCCGCTTGATGTCGTAGTTCTGCGGGCTGATGGCTCGACTGAGCAGGCCGACCGCGGCGAGATCGCCGGCGAATTCGGTGCTGGAGAGCCAGGCTTCTGCGATGTCGTCGTGCGACGGCACTGGGGAGTTCCTCCAAAGAAATTTGGTTGTGCCCCGGTCGGGATGAGGGACCGGCCGGGGCCACCAACCTGATGAAGGTTTGGCTACCGAAGTTGCCGATGTCCACGGTAGCCAAACGATTGCGATCTTGCTGCATCGGTTGACTGGATCGTTATGTCCGGTCTGCGGAGTTGAAACCGAACACGCATCCGTAAATGGCGATCTTGGGCGGATGCAGCATCCGGCTATCTCCCGCGGACACCCGCGCCAAGAATTTGCTCGCCGCTATCAGCAATATCGAGTTCAGTCCGGTCGGTATCGAACGGGCATCCAGAATGGATGTGACATAACCCACAGTTTGCCGCATCGGCGCGGTGGAATCGGACGCACCGCGAGCCGCGCGGGCAGTGAATCGTTCGATGTCGGGGGTACTCGGTACCCTCGTGGCCGTGGCTCTGTACCGGAAGTACCGACCGGCAACGTTCGCTGAAGTGGTGGGGCAGGAGCACGTCACCGATCCCCTGAGCATCGCGCTCGATACCGGGCGGATCAGTCATGCGTACCTGTTCTCCGGCCCGCGCGGATGCGGCAAGACCTCCTCCGCGCGCATTCTCGCGCGCTCACTCAACTGTGAGCAGGGGCCGACCTCGACCCCGTGCGGGGTGTGCTCGTCGTGTGTGGCCCTGGGTCCCGGCGGCTCCGGCAATCTCGACGTCATCGAACTCGACGCCGCGAGCCACGGTGGCGTCGACGACACCCGCGAACTGCGCGACCGCGCCTTCTACGCACCCGCCGAATCCCGCTACCGCGTCTTCATCGTGGACGAGGCGCATATGGTCACCACCGCGGGCTTCAACGCGCTGCTCAAGATCGTGGAGGAGCCGCCCGCCCACCTGATCTTCGTCTTCGCCACCACCGAGCCGGACAAGGTGCTGCCCACCATCCGCTCGCGCACCCACCACTACCCGTTCCGACTGCTCCCGCCCGCCACCATGCGCGGCCTGCTCGGCAAGATCTGCGAGCAGGAGCATGTCGAGGTCGAGGAGTCGGTGTACCCGTTGGTAATTCGCGCGGGCGGCGGTTCGCCCCGCGACAGCCTCAGCGTGCTGGATCAGCTGCTCGCGGGCGCGGGCCCCGAAGGCGTCACCTACCCCCGCGCCGTCTCGCTGCTCGGCGTCACCGATGTGGCGCTCATCGACGATGCCGTCGACGCCCTGGCCGATTCCGACGGCGCGGCCCTGTTCGGCACCATCGACCGCGTGGTCGAGGCGGGCCACGACCCCCGCCGCTTCGCCACCGACCTGCTCGAACGCCTCCGCGACCTGATCCTGCTGCGCGCGGTCCCCGATGCCACCGAGCGCAACCTGGTCACCGGCCCCGGCGACGTCATCGCCCGCATGCGGGACCAGGCCACCCGCCTCGGCCCCGCCACCCTGGCCCGCCACGCCGAACTCCTGCACGAGGGCCTCGGCGATATGCGCGGCGCGACCGCCCCCCGCCTCCTCCTCGAGGTGGTAGCGGCCCGCATGCTCCTGCCCGCCGCCTCCGACGCCGAAACCGCCACCCTGCAGCGCCTCGAAACCCTCGAGCGCCGTATGTCCGGCGGAGCCGTCCCCCCGTCCCCGCAATCGCCCGGGTCCC
>NZ_BDAW01000092.1 GCF_001625085.1 Nocardia acidivorans NBRC 108247 | reverse complement strand
GGCCAAGCCGGACAGCGCCCGTGCCCACGCCTCGCGCGCGGACCGCGCATCGCGGGCGGCAAGCCATTCGAGGTAGCGGGCGAAGGGAATCGGCGGTGCGAAACCGCCGTCGTCCCCGCGGGTTTCGTAGAGTCCGACGAGTTCGGCGAAGAGCAGCGGCATGGACCAGCCGTCGAGAATCAGATGGTGATTGGTGATGACGAGCCGGAAGCCGCGCTCCCCCACCGCGATACACAGGAAGCGAATCAGCGGCGGTCGCGTCACATCGAAGGGTGTGCGCAATTCCCGCGCCGCGATCTCGTCCAATTCGGTCTCGGTCGCGCCGAACGCCTCCAGATACGCGCACGGCACCTCGACCCGCGCCGAGATCACCTGCACCGCACGCTCCTGCGACTGTACGAAGGCCGCCCGCAGCACCTCGTGCCGCCGCACCAGTGCCCGCGCCGCCGCGGTCAGCCGATCCCATTCGAGGTCGGCCTCCACATCGATCACGGCCTGCACCGAGTAGCCGTCGGTCCCGCCCTCGGCGAACTGCGCCTGGAACAGCAGCCCGCGCTGCAACGGGGTCAGCGGCAATACATCGTCCAGTCGCCCGTAATCCCTTTCCCAGCCGTCGATTTCACCCTGCGTGGTGTCCAGCAGCGTCAGATCACCCGGTGTGATCCCACCGGCCTCCGGTGCGCCGACCGACTCGGCGATCTCCTCGACCGCAGCCACCCATTCCCGAGCCAGTTCGGCCACCTCGGCGCGGTCGATCGCCGCGGGCGCGAACTGCCACACGGCCCGAATCCGCTGTCCGCGCTCGGACTCCAGGGTGACCGCGTCCACCGAAATCACCGACGCCAGCGGCATTTCCGCATCCGCGTGCCCGCCCAGACGAGCCGCCATCCCCACCGGCATCCAGTCCCCCGCGACCTCCAGATCGGGAATCTGGCCCAAATAGTTGAACCCCACCTGCGCCTCGGGCAATACCGCCAGTTCCCCGGCGGTGCCGGGGTTCAGATACCGCAGCAGCCCGTACCCGAACCCGCCCCGGGGTACCGCACGCAGCTGCTGCTTCACCGACTTCAAAGCCGCGAGGGCAGAACCGGGCCGCCCGGACCGCCCGGGCGCAAGGTCGACCGCCTGCGCGGGCATCCACCCCGGAACCGCACCGGACTCGACGTTCGGCTCGATCGACCGCCGCACCCCGAACTCGGCCGCGGCCCCGCCCGGCAGGTCTTCGGCGCATCCGGGCTTCGAAAACACTTCCCGCACAACAGGTCCCAACCGAACCGGCACCTGAGAGGTGAACCAGCCGACCGTTTGCGAGAGATCCGCTCCCGGTACGGCCGCCTCATCGCGCCCGTGCCGCTCCACGGTCACCACGGTCGCCGCGGCGGCCGCGCCGAACCGCCCTCGGCGGCACCGCCACCGGGCGATGGCCAATGTGAGCGCCGCCAGCAGCGCGTCCTCGACGCCACAGCGGTACGTCGCCGCGAGACGACCCACCAGTGCCGCCGACGCGGCCTCGGAGAGGCCGACTTCGAGCCGTCCGGCCGAACCGTGGGTGTCCACCGTCGGATCCAGCCGTCGTCGGCCGATCAGCGGATCCTCCGCCAACACGTCTCGCCAGTAGTCGAATTCGTTCAGGGGCCAGCCGGTCGCATCGCCCGTCGCGAGATCCCGCAGCGCGTGCGCCCAGGTCCGCACGGAGGTGCCCGAAGCCGGTAAGGCCGGTGCGGCACCGGCGGAGGCCTGGGACCACGCGGACATGAGGTCCGGCAACAGAATTCGCCAGGACACCGCATCGCAGGCCAGGTGGTGCACGACGATCAGGAGTCGGCCGGGTCTGGATGGACCGGCGTCGAGCCAGGTCAGCGCGATCATGATGCCCGCGCGCGGATTCAGTCGCGTCACCGCGGACGCGAACTCCAGGTCCGTTACCGCGGACGCGAACTCCGGGCCCGTCGCCGCATCGACGCTTCCGTCGGCGCTCTCGGTGACCGTTCCCCCCTCGGACGAGTTCGCCGCAGCGCGAGAGACTCTCGCGATCAGCGCCGCCGCGTCCACCAGATGCGGCGGTTGCGCCTCCAGCACGGTGCCGGAGGGCGTGTCGACGACGCGTGCCCTCAGCATGTCGTGCCGGTCCAGCAGCGCTTGGACGGTGCGGTTCAGCGCCTCCGGTTCGATGCCCAGCGGGAGTTGAACGACCATCGACTGGGCGAAATGCTCCCAGCCCGGGCGCGCGAGCAGCCAGGCGGCGACCGGGGTCAGGGGCAGGCGGCCCAGACCGCCGCCGGGCAGTTCGGGCAGTTGCGCGCGATCGTCTTCGGCGCGGCCGACCACGGCGGCCAGCGCGGCGGGGGTGCGATATTCGAAAACCTCACGGGCGGAGAAGATCAGACCCGCGGCGCGGGCGCGCGAGACCAGGCTGATCGCCATGATCGAATCGCCGCCCAGTGCGAAGAACGACGTCTGCGGCCCCACCTCGGCGGTACCGAGGATCTCGGCGAACAGCGTGCACAGGATGCGCTCGGTCTCGCTCTCCGGGGCCGCCTGCCGAACAGGCTGCACGACAACGGGTTCGGGCAGGGCACGCCGATCCACCTTGCCATTCGCGGTGAGCGGCAGCGCACCCAGCACGGTCACCGTGGCCGGGACCATATAGGGCGGCAGACGGCGAGACGCATGATCCAGCAGCTCCGCCTCGGTGACGGTCACCCCCGCGTGCGGCACCACGTACGCCGCCAGCATGGTCCCGCCATTCGGTGTGGGCCGCGCCACCGTCACCGCGATCTCCACGGCCGCATGCGTATTCAGCGCCGCATCGATCTCACCCAGCTCGATCCGCATCCCGCGCAACTTGACCTGGAAGTCACCGCGACCGACGTACTCCAGAACGACACCGGAATTCGCCTCTGCCGCAGCGAATTCCGGTCGTCCATCGGGCAAGCGGTTCGCGACCGCGTCACCCCGGCTCGGCGCGTCGGCTCCGCCCGCCACCGCGTGACCCCGGGTGGCCGCGTCCCGATCATCGCGCGCGGCGGTACCGCCGCCACGCGTTGTCGTGGTCCAGCGCACCAGGTCACCGGTGCGGTACATGCGTTCACCACCGGGGGCCGCGACGAAACGCTCCGCGGTCAGGCCGGGTCTGCCCACATAGCCGCGGGCGACGCCGGGGCCGGTCACGTACAGCTCACCCGCGACGCCCAGCGGGACCGGGCGCAGCCAGCGATCCAGGACCAGCATGCCCGCGCCGGGGATGGGGTCGCCGATGCCCGCGTTCGCGCCGGGGATCAGGCCCTTGGTGTAGGTGACCGCCACGGTGGCTTCGCTGGGGCCGTAGGAATTGAGCAGGTCGCGGCCGATTCCGAAGCGCGCCACGATATCCGGCGGGGTCGGCTCGCCGCCCGAGGACACCGCGCGCACCCCTTCCAGGGCGTCCGGCTCCAGCGTGGACAGCACCGCCGGGGTGGAGCACACCTGGGTGATGCCGTAGTCGCGGATCAGGGTGGCCAGTTCGGCCCCGAGCACCGGATCCGCCTCGGCCACGATCAGTATCGTCCCCGAGGCGAAGGCCATCAGCCACTCGAGCACGGAGGCGTCGAAACTCGGATTCAGGCATTGCAGCACGCGCGCGCCGGGGGTGACGCGATACGAATCCACCACCGCCGCGGCCAAGCCCGCGAGGCCGGTGTGGGTGACCGCGACGCCCTTCGGGGTGCCGGTGGAGCCGGAGGTGAACACCACGTACGCCGGATTGGCCAGCTGCGGTCGACCGCGCAGCTCATGGGCCGCCAGCGGCGCGGCGGACTCGGGCCAGGTATCCCCGTCGGCGAGCATGTCGTCCAGGGCAATCCATCGCACCGTATCGGGCAGGTCGGCCGCGCCGGTGCGGGTCACTCCGAGGTCCGCGCCGCATTCGGCGGCAATCCGCGCCACGCGATCGGCGGGCATACCGGTCCCGAGGGGTACGAAGGCCGCACCGGTCTTGGCAACCGCCCACAGTGCGACCATGGCCTCGACCGAGCGCGGAAGTGCCATCAGCACGGTCGATTCCGGGCCGAGGGTGGGCACCGAACCGGGAGCACCCGCTGTGGATGCGCGTAACAGCTTGCGCGCCAATCGATTCGAGAGGTCGTCCAGCTCGCCGTAGGTGAGGTGCCGATAGCGGCCGACCACCGCCAGACCCTCACGCCCGGCCGCGCGCAGTCCCTCGGCCAAAATCTCAGTCAGCAATCGTGATTCGGGGGCGGGGATGCCGTGCGCACCGCCGAGCAGCGGCTTCTCATCCGGCGTGCAGTACGCCAGCTCCGTCAGCGGCGTATCGGTCTGCGCGTCCAACAGTGATTCCAGCAGGGTCAGGAACCGTCGATGCTGTCGTGCCAGCGAATCCTCGTCGTACAGGCGGGGATTCGCCGAGAAGTCGACATGGATCGACGCGCCCGCCCCGTGCTGGTAGAAGTTGACGAACAAATCCTCGATCGGCCCGGAAGTCAGCACGTGCAGGCTCGACTCCACGCCGTCGAAGTCGATTCCCGCCGGAAACAGCATGATATTGACGACCGGTCCGACGAACCCGCGGCCGAACTCGGGCCGCGCCGTGATCGCGGGCCCCGTCCGTCCCTCGGATGCGCCCGGCGCGTCCACACCGCCATCCGGCTGCGCGGCGGCGGTCTGACCACCCCAGTGCATGTCCTCGGCGCGAAAACGCTGATGCCGCAGTGCCCCCGAGGCCGCGACGCGCACCGCGTCCAGCACCTCGCCGACCCGTCCCTCGCGCGGCACCCGCACCCGCAGCGGCACCACATTCGCGATCATCCCGCCCGAGCGCCGCAGCACCGCCGTGGTGCGCCCGGATACCGGGAGGCTCAGCACCACATCCTCACTGGCGGTCAACCGTGCGTAGTACAGCGCCAGCGCCGCCATCACCACCGTGGCCGAACTCGTGTCGAAGCGGTGCGCCGCGCTCTCCAGGCGTGCGGCGGTACCCTCGTCGAGTTGGGCGCGGGCCTCGCGTCCCAGGGCGCAGGCGGGGGCCGTGGCCGAGACCAGACTGCACCGCTCCGGCATGCCCGCGGTCACCTCGCGCCAATACCGCTCATCGGTGCCGTATCGGCTCGAATCCCGGTATGCCAGTTCGGCTTCGTGCACTTGGAGCAGGGAGGCGGCGTTGCCCTCCGGTGCGGGTGTACCGCGCACGCCGGCGTTGTACAGCTCCGCCACCCGATACAGCATGGTCACCGAGCCGAAGCCGTCGATCAGAATATGGTGCGCGCGGGTGTACCAGAGATGATGGTCGTCGCCCACCCGAATCACCGTGGTGACACCGGCACGCTCCCCCAGCAGATCGATCGGCGCGGCCACATCGGCCCGCATCCAATCCAGCGCCGCCGCAATGGGTTCCGGTCGATCACGCAAGTCCAAGAAGCCCACCGCGGGCTCGATATTGGGATCGACCACTTGATACGGCCGACCCTCGATCTCCACCAATCGCAGTACCCCGGAACCGAATTCGCGGGCCGCGAGTATCGCCGCGTTACGCAGCGCCGTCAGATCCAGCCGGCCGCGCATCTCGATGTACTGCGCTTCCGACAGCGGCACACTCGGATCCAGTTGCTGCGCATACCACATGCCGAGCTGGGCCGGGGAGAGCGGGAAGACTGTGGCGGTCTGTTCCGCCGCGAGTTCGCGCGTCATAACGCCTCATCGGGTACTGGTCGAGCACGATTCGTCTTCCCGCTGTTCCTCATACGCCGGAACCCAGGAGTCGGGGCGTGCCGTCAGGCGCCCCACCATGACCGCCCGCACATGCGCGGGCAGCCCGGGTGCGAACTTGCGCACATACGCGTTCATCCATTCCGGCTTATCCAGCAGGAAAGGGAAATCGGTTGTCATCATCGAGCGCACCACGAGCATGGGCATCGGCGCGTCCAATGGCCGGAACTCTTTGTTCCACAATCCCGGTTGATCGCATCCCGGATAGAATTGCCCGAGCATCGCACCGCGTTCCACGAATTTGGTCTTGAATTCGGCGTGAATCTCGTCGATCAATGAATAGTCGGCCAAATTCTGGAAGACCGTGATCAATCCGCGCAACACCGATGTCGAACTCCCATTGCCCGTGGGCAATTCGGAATAGACCTCGAGTGCGTCCTCGATGATGGCCCGCACCCACAGGGGTCGCGGCTCCGCGGCCGGCACCTGGGCCAGCCACAACAGATCTCGTCGCATGGAGGGCCGTACGTATGGACATACGGGTCCGTCGCGCCCCAGTTCGTCACTGGGTCGGGTCAGAAAGGAATCTGCCCATGATCGAAACGCCGCGACCGTGGAACGCGCGGCGGGACAAGTCGATCCGGCGTCTCCCAATGAGACCCATTGCAGCCCCGAGCGGGGCCCGATAACACGCTCGCTCATGACTCACCTCGGCAGATCGAGCTTCAGCGGCAGGCGCCGTTGCCCTATACCTATAAATAGTGCGCCGGTCATGGGTCGTTAACACGAGTAGCCGGATACCCATTTAGCAATCGGTGCCCCGAATTCCTGGGGCAACCGAATAAAGAAAAGACCGGTCAGGCATTGACCGGTCTTCCTCGCGGAGCTGGAATCAGGCGCCGATGAGGCGCGCGGCCAGGTAGCCCTCTACTTGATCAAGCGCAATGCGCTCCTGCGCCATGGTGTCTCGCTCGCGCACGGTGACCGCGTGATCCTCGAGGGTATCGAAGTCGACCGTGATGCAGAACGGGGTGCCGATCTCGTCCTGACGGCGGTAACGGCGGCCGATGGCGCCCGCGTCGTCGAACTCGACATTCCAGTTCCGGCGCAGTTGCGCGGCCAGATCCTTGGCCTTGGGCGAGAGATCGGCATTGCGCGAGAGCGGCAGCACCGCGGCCTTCACCGGAGCCAGGCGACGATCCAGGCGCAGTGTGGTGCGATCCTCGAGCCCGCCCTTGGCCGTCGGCACCTGCTCCACGTGGTATGCGTCGACCAGGAAGGCCATGAGTGAACGGGTCAGACCGGCCGCGGGCTCGATCACGAACGGGGTGTAGCGCTCCCCCGAGGTCTGATCGAAGTAGCTCAGATCCACACCCGAATGCTCGGAGTGGGTCTTGAGGTCGAAGTCGGTGCGGTTGGCGACGCCCTCGAGCTCGCCCCACTCACTGCCCTGGAAACGGAAGCGGTACTCGATATCCACCGTGCGGGTGGAGTAGTGCGAGAGTTTCTCCTTCGGGTGCTCGTACAGCCGCAGGTTCTCCGGATCGATGCCCAGATCGGTGTACCAGGCCATACGGGTGTCGATCCAGTACTGATGCCACTGCTCGTCCTCACCCGGCTTGACGAAGAACTCCATCTCCATCTGCTCGAACTCACGGGTGCGGAAGATGAAGTTGCCGGGCGAGATCTCGTTGCGGAAACTCTTGCCCATCTGGGCGATACCGAACGGCGGCTTCTTGCGCGCGGTGGTCTCGACGTTCTTGTAGTTCACGAAGATGCCCTGCGCGGTCTCCGGGCGCAGGTAGTGCATGCCCTCTTCGGATTCCACCGGGCCCAGGTAGGTCTTGAGCATCATGTTGAAGTCGCGCGGTTCGGTCCACTTGCCGACGGTGCCGCAGTCGGGGCACACGATGAGCTCCATGGACACACTGTCCGGGTCCTGGACCTTGTGCTTCTCGGCGTACGCCTCCTGCAGGTGGTCCTGCCGGTGCCGCTTATGGCAGTTCAGGCATTCCACCAGCGGATCGTTGAAGACCGCCACGTGACCCGAGGCCACCCACACCTGACGGGGCAGAATGATCGACGAATCGAGGCCGACCACATCCTCGCGACTGGTGACCATCGAACGCCACCACTGGCGCTTGATGTTCTCCTTCAGCTCGACTCCGAGCGGACCGTAATCCCACGCCGATTTGGTGCCGCCGTAAATCTCACCGCTCGGGTACACCAGACCCCGACGCTTGGCGAGGTTGGCGACGGTGTCCACCTTCGACTTGGGTGCCACTGAGGAAATCTCCATCCGGTCCGGAAAACTACAAGGGACGTGCTCAAGCCTATCGGTACCGGGCCAACCGATTTTCGCCGGGAGCGGGCAGCGCGCGGAGGGCTCATGATCAGTCGATCCAGGTGACGATTCCGGCGGTGCCGACGCTGCCCAACGGGTATCTGCGCGTGAATCCGGACCATCCGTTCCGCGGTACGCCCGCGAATCAGTGGTGGGAGGGCGCGGACGCCCCACATACGGCACCCAGGTCCGCCCCACCGAACAATACTTCGGCCCCACCATCCCCTCCCCACCGAAAACAACTGCTTACCGGGCAGACACATCCTTCATATGCCACTTCCAGAGTGTCGGGTTTGACATGCATATGCTTGCATATAAGAATGGCATCGGTTTCCAATAAGGAGTTGGTTCGATGACCACGGACAGTGGTGCCCCCCTGCGGCGCGCACGCGTCGCGACCGAGGCTCCGACCGCGATACCGCACGACCCGTATCCCTATCGGTCGCCGCTACCACCCGCGGTACCGTCACGCACCATTCTGGATTCGGCCGGTGAGCTGCTGCGCGCCCTGGCCGCGCCGGTGCGCATCGCCATTGTGCTGCAACTACGCGAATCGCCGCGCTGCGTCCACGAACTGGTCGATACTCTCGGCGTGACCCAGCCGCTGATCAGCCAGCACCTGCGAATCCTCAAATCGGCCGGCGTGGTGCGCGGTGAACGCACCGGGCGCGAGGTCATCTACGAACTCGTCGACGAGCACCTGGCACATATCGTGATCGACGCCGTCGCGCACGCCGAGGAGGGGTGAAATGGGAACGACCGAGAAGACGGTGGGCGTCCGCAGCACCCGCCAGCGCAGCGCCATCGCGGCCTTGCTCACCGATATCGACGAATTCCGCTCCGCCCAGGAGCTGCACGACGAACTCCGTAAACGCGGTGAGGGCATCGGCCTGACCACGGTGTACCGCACCCTGCAATCGCTCGCCGAAGCCGGACTGGTGGATGTATTGCGCACCGACTCGGGCGAATCGGTGTACCGGCAGTGCTCCACCGGACATCACCACCACCTGGTGTGCCGCCACTGCGGGTGCACCGTGGAGGTGGAGGGTCCGACGGTCGAAGCCTGGGCCGATTCCATTGCGGCGGAACACGGTTTCACCGATATCAGCCACACCATGGAGATCTTCGGCAGCTGCAGCGGCTGCGCCACCGCCAAGAGCTGAACCCGGCCGCATATACCTCAATGCGCCCCTTGCGGTGAGACCGTAAAGGGCGCATTGCCTTCGATCAGCTATCCAGCCGCAGGCACCGGTTCGGCCAGAGTGGCGAGAACAGAAGCTCGTGAGCTGGCGATCCCGATCCGCCTGCCGAGCGGCGGATTCGTCTGCGACAGTGCGGATATCGAAGGCGTCGGCATCGTATGCGGCCGGCCGCTGCGAGACGGCCCCCGCCGGCGGACCCGTGACCGCGGTGGGCAGATCCCGCGGTTTGATATTGGTCGCCGGCCACGCGAAGGCGATGGGCATGACGGCTTGCAGTAGGGCGGCGGCGAGGCCGAGCGCGACCGGGACAACCCGGACATCGAGCTGTCACCTTGTCAAGAACGGATATTCGTTTTACTTTGGGTCTCATGCCCAGAGTCAGCGAGGAACACCTGGAACGCCGCAGGCAGCAGATCCTCGACGCCGCGCAAACGTGCTTCGCCCGCAAGGGTCTGCACACCACCACCATGCAGGACGTCTTCGCCGAATCCGGCCTCTCCGCGGGTGCGGTCTACCGCTACTTCAAGTCCAAGGATGACATTATCGCGGCCCTCACCACCGAGGCCACCGTCGATCTGCGCGCCGCCCTCAGCGAGGCGGTCTACAGCGATCCGCTGCCCACTCCCCCGGAGCTGGTGCGCGCCATCACCGAAACCGTGGTGCGACTCTCCGGTCCGGGCGGCCCGGTCCGACTCATTCCGCAGGCGTGGGCGCTCGCGCTCACCGACCCCAATATCGCGGACTACGTGCGCACCAGTATCGGTGGCATCCGCCGACTCTGGGTCGACTACGCCGAGCGCATGCGCGATATCGGCTGGCTCCCACCGGATGCCGATACCGAGGCGGTGGCCAAGGCGTTCATCGGCCTGCTCCCCGGCTTCATTCTGCAATTCCTCATCCTGGGCGATACCGATCCCGAATCCTTCACGCGCGGAGTCGAACAGCTGCTGCCCGCCTACCGCGGACTGCCGCTGGCCGAACCCTCGCCCAACTGAACAGGTTTCACCCCGCCGGGGGTGAAACCCTCAGGGCAGCACCAGACCCTGGCGCGCGCGACCGGCACCCGAGAGCACCAGCAGCAGCATGGTCGCGAGTGGTTCGTCCTCGAGCCCGGCGGCCGGGAAGGTGTAGCGGAGGATGATGTCGGCCAGCTTGTCATGGCCGACGATCGTGATGGAGCCGAACTGCAGCGCCGCATTGCGTTCGGCAACCCGCTTGTGCAGCTGCGGTTTCAGCGGGCGATCCCAGGCCAGAACGCAGGTCAGGGTCAGCACGTCCAGACCGGGCGAGAGATTCACCCCGCGCAGCGAGCAGAGCGAACCGTCGAACTCGAAGCCGAGTCCGCCGTCCTCCACCCGCACCGCCACGTCATAGCGGGCCAGTGCCGCACCGGCGCGGGCCTGCAACGCCTCCGCGGTGGAGAGTTCGTCGCTCACTTCGCCCCACCGAAGCGCCGGTCCCGCTTGGCGTACTCCAGGCAGGCATCCCACAGATTGCGGCGATCGAAATCCGGGAAAAGCGTTTCCTGGAACACGAATTCGGCATACGCGGACTGCCACATGAGGAAGTTCGAGGTGCGGAACTCACCCGACGGGCGCAGGAACAGGTCCACGTCCGGCATATCCGGCTCATCCAGGAAGCGGGCTACGGTGTCCTCGTTCACCTTCTCCGGATCGATCTCCCCGGACTTCACCCGGCGCGCGATTTCCCTTGCGGCATCGGCGATCTCGGCCCGACCACCGTAGTTGACGCACATGGTCAGCGTCATAACGTCATTGTCCCGGGTGAGCTCCTCCGCGATCTCCAACTCCTTGATCACGCTGCGCCACAGGCGCGGTCGCCGCCCCGCCCAGCGCACCCGCACACCCATCTCGTGCATCTCGTCGCGACGGCGGCGGATCACATCGCGGTTGAAGCCCATCAGGAACTTCACCTCATCGGGACTGCGCCGCCAGTTCTCGGTGGAGAAGGCGTACGCCGACAGCCACTTCACCCCGAGCTCGATACAACCCTCGACGGTGTCCATGAGCACCGCCTCACCGCGCTCATGCCCGGCGGTGCGCGGCAGTCCGCGCTCCTGCGCCCACCGGCCATTGCCATCCATCACCAGGGCCACATGCCTGGGCACGAACTCCATGGGAATGGCGGGCGGGGTCGCCCCCGAGGGGTGCGGCGAGGGCGGACGCACCGTGCGCTGGGCCGCGGAAGGCTTGCGAGTACCGATCACGCCCACCATCCTGCCCGACGCCTCGGACTACGCGAGCATGCCCACGGCTTTCACACCCACTCCCCACAATTCCGGCATATCTTTCCCCCTCCCAGGAGCCCGCGCGCCACCGCTCCGCAAACATGCGCCGGCTCGGACCCGCCGGTACCCGGGGCAGCGATCGCACGCGTCCGGCTAACGCAGCGTCTCCAGTTCCCGGAGCAGTTCGGAGACGACGATCGGTGGCAGATCGGCAAGGGCGAGCCCCTCCGGTAGCACCACATCGCGCAGGGTCTGCTCGGCGACACCCAGCGGATTGCGGCCGTCGATACCGGGCGAGATGTACAACCGCACCTCGTGCCGGGCCGCCAGGGTGCGGGTGAAACGGACCACCGAACCTTCGGCCCCATATCCTGTGGCCCAGCCGAAACGATTGAGCCCCAGCACTGTTCCGGTGGAAACCACCGCGTCCCGATACTTCCCCAGTCCCGCCGCCACCTCCGGGGCGCCGGGCGCGAAACTCGGCCGATCCAGCTGCGCGAACGGCTGCGCTATCCCGTAGCCCGCGAAGACCCCGGCCCAGGCGGCCAGCGCTCCGCCCAGGTGCAACGGGTGAGCGATGCCGACCTGGATCTCATCGGGCAGTTCCAGCAGGTCATCGGCTGGATCGGCCAGGGTGCCGTCCATATCGATCCGGAAGGTTCCGGTCACGGCGCCGGTGGTATCGAAGCTCGCCCACACCAGCCGCCGGGCGAGTTGGCGCAGCAGCGGATGTTCGATGAACAGCCGCCGCTGACCCGCGACCGTCCAGCGGCGCTGCGCGATCATCGCGGCCTCCAACCGCGTCGATTGATCGGCGATCGCGGCCTGCAACGCCTTCTTGAACAAGCCGTATTCCGTATAGGCGCTCAGCGCACTCGGATCGTCGCCCTTGCCCGGTTTGGGCAGAGTAGCCCTTATCTCGCCACTCTCTTCGCGCACAACGGGTTTCAGCTGCTCGTCGAGACCGATGCGGAAACGCCTGGAACCGTAGTCCACGGTGCGCGTGCCCTGCGCGGAGAGACCGAGATCCGGCACCGCGCGATCGGCGAACTCCACCGGCGTGATCCCCAGCTCTCGCGCGAGCTCCCGAATGATCTCATCGGCCCGCCGCCGCACCGCGGGCCAACCGGTATTGTCCCGGGCCAGCTGAATATGCATGTGCGCGATGCGAGTTCCGATCAGCACCAGCATATCCAGCGCCTCCAGCGACCTGTTTACCGCTCGATCGCGCTCCGCGATCACCCGCAGCCGCGCCGCCGTTTCGTCATTGCCTGCCAGTCCCAGTGCCCGCATCGGCCACATATTCCGTTTGGCCGGGTACTTGGCGGACTGCCATGTCCGGTAGACCGCCCAGACGAATTCGCCCAGCGACACCGGATCCAGCTCCCGCACCACGACCGGCACCCCGGCATAGTCCGCATCCGGCGCGCACATCATGAACATGCTGATCAAATGCTCGACCGCGGTCTCCGGCAGCACCTGTGCGCTGTCCCGCAGGCGGATCCGCGGCAGCAGACTCACGTCCAGCCAGGCCGGAGCCTTGGGAATACGAGTAGGCAAGCGCGACAACCGATCACGGTCGAGCAGGGCATCGATCGCGGCCGCGGCCGCGGCCCCGTAGCTCGCTGCGGCCGCGCGAACAAGCTCCCGCCGGCCCACGCCATCGAATCGCCACAGCAGCGACTCGGCCAGCCGCCGGGCCTTGACGCCCTTTCCGAGCGCCGCGGGGATCAGATCGGGCAGGGCCGCCTCGGTGTGGCGCGCGAACCATTCACCGGCGGCCGCCGCCAACTCCTCATCCCGTTCGAGCCAGCCGACCATCCGCTCGGTGATGTCGGACCCGACCATCGGCATGAACAGGGTTGCTCCGTACCAGTCCTGAGATATCGCCGAATCCAGCACGAACCCCAGCGCCTCGGCGCCGAACCGCCCCAGCAGTTTCCGATGTGGAGCATTCCGCTCATCCTGCGGCAGAGCTTCGTTCGCCGAATAGCCGATATGCAAACCGAACCTGTCCCGCATCGCGACCTTGTCCAGGAGCGGCAGCGCGGACCGGGCGATTCCGTCCGGCGCTCCGGAAATCAGCGCGATCAGCGGGAAGTCCGGATCCACCGCCGCCCTGTCGATCTCACCCTGCCAATCGACCACCCCGGCCAAGTCCTCCAGCCGAATTTCGGCCCATTCCTGCCGCTCCCCCGGCAGCCATTGCAGCGCCACCGGCCGCCGCACCGCCGCCACTTCGACCACCGTGGGCCGCGTGCGCTTGCGCGCCAGCCACGGCGGGGAGATCAACAGCTCCGGCACATCATGTTCGCCGCTAGCGCTCGATACCGAAAAACTCACTACCGCACCTGATTTCGCTTATTCGTACCTGCTCCGCGAAATGTAGCGGAATCACCGACATTCGATCCCGCACCTGCCGACCGAGGGTTTGTCGCAGCTCCGGGGGATCAACCCACCGCGGCGGATTCGACGGAATCGTGCGGGCGGGTGCGTTCGATGAGGGGGAGTGTGCGGAGTTGGCGTTCGAGGTGCCATTGCAGGTGCGCCGCGACCAAGCCGCTGGCTTGGCGGCGCATATTGTCGGGGACGGCGTTGACGCCGGACCAATCGCCGCGATGCAGGGCGCTCAGGTGGTCCAGGACGCCGGCCATCGGGGTGGCCGCGCCCGGGGGACGGCAGTGGACACACACGGCACCGCCCGCGGCCACGTGGAAGGCGCGGTGCGGGCCGGGGGTGGCGCAGCGGGCGCAATCGTCGAGGGCCGGGGCCCAACCGGCGAAACCCATGGCGCGCAACAGGAACGCGTCGAGGATCAGTTCGTGGGGACGCTGCCCCATGGCGATGGCGCGCAGCGCTCCGGCGGTGAGGGTGTGCAGACGCGGGGCCGGGGCGCGCTCTTCACCGGCGAGCCGCTCGGCGGTCTCCAGCACCGCGCAGGCGGTGGTGTAGCGGCCGTAATCGGCGACGATATCCGAGGCGAACGATTCGACGGTGTGCACCTGGGTGACCACATCGAGACTGCGGCCGGGATGCAACTGCACGTCCACGTAGGCGAACGGCTCCAGGCGCGCACCGAATTTGGAGCGGGTGCGGCGCACGCCCTTGGCGACCGCGCGCACCAATCCGTGCTTGTAGGTCAGCAGCGTGACAATGCGGTCGGCCTCGCCCAGCTTGTGCTGGCGCACCACCACGGCATTGTCTCTGTACAACTGCACCGCAACAGTCTCGCATGCGGGACCGACGGTGCGATGACGTGTCGCCGCGCGTGCCCGCGGAAGTTTGGTACGGGCGCGAATGCCGGGAACTCCCGGTGCCCGGCATCCGATCGCCCGTCTGTGCAGCACCGGGATTGCAGCAGCGTCCAGGATATCGTCGGCACCGGGCCGTGCCGGGATCGACGGCACGAGGACTCGTCGCCGTATCGGAGTTCCGCCACCGGCGCGAATCCCAGAGAACTCCCGTGTTCCCAAATATTCAGAATCGTTGGACGTGTGACCAGAATCGCGCTAGGTTTTCACGTGCGACAGGGAGACGGGACTCACGGATGACGACGGCGTCGGTACACGAACTCGGGTTGGCGGAGCTGGCGGCGGCGCTCGGACGGGGCGAGATCAGCTCGGTCGCGGCGACCTCCGCCGTGCTGGATGCGATCGACGCCAGCCAGTCCACGCTGAACGCGTTTCGGATCGTGCGGCGGGAGGCGGCGCTGGCCGAAGCCGCCGAGGCCGACCGCCAACTCGCCGCCGGTGCGCGCGAACCACTGCTCGGGGTGCCGATCGCCATCAAGGACGACACCGATATCGCCGGTAGCCCAACGGCTTTCGGATGCGGTGGGGATTTCCCGGCCAAGACCGAGGATGCCGAAGCGGTGCGGCGACTGCGCGCCGCGGGTGCGGTGATCGTCGGCAAGACCAATACCTGTGAGCTGGGCCAACTTCCGTTCACCAGCGGAGACGCATTCGGGTACACCAGGAATCCGTGGAGTGCCGAGCACACGCCCGGTGGTTCCTCGGGTGGATCGGCGGCGGCGGTCGCGGCCGGATTGATCCCCGCCGCACTGGGTTCCGACGGTGCGGGGTCCGTGCGCATCCCCTCGGCGTGGAACAACCTCGTCGGGATCAAACCGCAGCGCGGGCGCATCTCGACCTGGCCGCTGCCGGAAGCGTTCTACGGGCTCACCGTGAACGGTCCGATCGCGCGCACGGTCGCCGATGCCGCCCTGCTGCTGGATGTGGCGTCCGGTCCGCATGCGGGAGATCTGCACACGCCGCGCCCCATCCGCGCCTCCGATGCGGTCGGTCGCGATCCCGGACGACTGCGTATCGCGCTCTCCCTGCGAACTCCGTTCACCGGCATCCGGACTCGGCTCGATCGCGAGGTGGAGGCGCGCGTACACGCCACCGCCACCACGCTGCGCCGCCTCGGCCATGCGGTCACCATTGCCGATCTGCACTACGGCGTGCTGATCGGCACGACCTTCCTGCCGCGCTCCATGGTCGGCATCCGCGAGGCATTGGACCGCCTCCCCGATGCGAAGGTCGATCCGCGCACCCGGAGCAACGCGCTCACCGGACGCATCCTGGGCCCCGCGCTCTTCGCCGCACGGCAGGCGGAACCGTTGCTGCGCATGCGAATCGGGCGCTTGTTCGAGAATTACGATCTGGTGCTGGCCCCCACCACCGCCACTCCCCCGCCGGGCGTGCACGAGATCGACGCGATCGGTTCCTGGGCCACCGATCAGCTGATCACCACGGCCTGCCCGTACACCTGGCCGTGGAATGTGCTCGGCTGGCCCGCGGTGAACGTCCCCGCCGGTTTCACCGCCGCCGGACTGCCCGTCGGCGCACAACTCATGGGCCCGGCCAACGCCGAACCGCTGTTGATCTCCGTCGCAGCACAATTGGAGTCCGAACTCCAGTGGCACAGGGAACGGCCTACCCCCTGGTGGGGGCAGGCCGCGGCGTGAACGAACTCAGAAGCCCAGGCGGCCCAACTGTTTCGGGTCGCGCTGCCAATCCTTGGCGACCTTCACGTGCAGGTGCAGGTAGATGCGGGTGCCGAGGATTTTTTCGATCTGATGCCGGGCGTTGGTGCCGACCTCTTTGAGGCGAGCGCCGCCCTTGCCGATGATGATGGCCTTCTGGCTGGGGCGCTCCACGTAGAGCAGGGCGTGCACGTCGAGCATGCCCTCGTGGGTGCGGGTGCCCTCGGTGGCGGTGTCGTCGTTCTCCTCGCGCTCGAGGACATCCTCGATCACGACGGCGAGCGAGTGCGGGAGCTCATTGTCCAGGCCCTCGAGGGCGGCCTCGCGAATGAGCTCGGCCATGAGGGTTTCCTCGGGCTCGTCGGTGAGATCGCCGTCGGGGTAGAAGGCCGGGCCCTCCGGCATTTTCGAGGCGATGACATCGATGAGCACCTCGACCTGTTCGCCCTTGACCGCCGAGACCGGCACGATCTCGGCCTCGGGACCGAGCAGTGCCGAAACCGCCATGAGCTGATGCGCGATGGCGTCCCGGCTCACCTTGTCGATCTTGGTGACCACGCCCAGCAGGGTGGTCTTGGGGGCCATGAGCTTGATCTGCTCGACGATCCAGCGGTCGCCCGGGCCGATCTTCTCATCCGCGGGAATGCAGAGGGCGATCACATCGACCTCGGAATAGGTATCGCGCACAAGGTCATTGAGCCGCTGTCCGAGCAGTGTGCGCGGGCGATGCAGACCGGGGGTGTCGACCAGGATGAGCTGCGCGTGCTCGCGGTGCACGATACCGCGAATGGTATGCCGGGTGGTCTGCGGCCGCGAGGAGGTGATCGCGATCTTCTGACCCACCATGGCATTGGTCAGCGTGGACTTGCCGGTATTGGGCCGGCCCACGAAACATACGAAACCCGAATGGAATTCGTCCTTCTTGCTCATTCGAACACCTCCGACTCGGTTTCCAGATCAAAGCCCTCGGGAATACCGGGCCGCTGGGCCGGATCGCCTTCGATCGGCCCCTCCACCACTTCGAACACCGCGCCCTTGGCATCGGTGAATACGATGCGCGCCGTCGCCGACACCTCACGCACCGCGGCCACACCGGGATCGGAGAACCGGCCCGCCACCACTACCGCGGCCTCGAAACCCTCTGCGCCACTGGAGATCGCGGCCGCGACCGCGGACTGCAGTGCGGTCAGCTTCAGACTGGCCAGCCCCACCTCACCCGCGGCGTAGGTGCGTCCGTCGGTATCGCGGATGGCCGCGCCCGCACCGCCTCCGGTGCGGCCCAGCGCGCCGCGCGCGAGGATCAACAGCTTGTTGTCCTCGGCGTCCAACTCAGTCATCGGCTTCTCCCTCTTCATGTGCGCCGTCCGGTTTCCCTTCGGCCGCTTCGTTTTTGGTCTTCTCGATGGGTCGCCGCACCACTACGGTGTGCACGCGCACCCGGCCGCGGGCATCGGAACCGCCCTCGCCGCGCAGGTGCAGGCCGTGAATGACGGCCTTGGAACCCGGCAGCGGGACACGACCCAGCGCGTGCGCGAGCAGGCCGCCGACGGTGTCGACATCCTCGTCGTCGATCTCCATACCGAACAGGTCACCGAGGTCCTCGACCGGAAGTCGCGCGGAGACACGGTATTTGCCCGGACCGATCTCCTCGACGGGCGCGGTCTCATCGGTGTCGTACTCGTCGGCGATCTCACCAACGATCTCCTCCAGCACATCCTCGATGGTGACCAGCCCGGCGATACCGCCGTACTCATCGACCAGGACGGCCATATGGTTTCTGCGGCGCTGCATTTCGTCCAGCAGCGCGTCCAGGGGTTTGGAGTCGGGCATGAACACGGCCGGGCGCATGACCTCGCGCACCTTGACCTTCTTGGCCCGATCCGAGTACGGCACAAGGTCTTTCAGGTAGACGACACCGAGGATATCGTCGACGTTCTCGCCCACCACCGGAATTCGCGAATGCCCGGAACGCACCGCGAGCGACATCGCCTGCGCGGCGGTCTTATCCGCCTCGATCCAGACCATCTCGGTGCGCGGCACCATGACCGCGCGGGCCGCGGTCTCCCCGAGTTCGAAGACCGACTGGATCATCCGGCGTTCCTCATCGTCCACCACGCCGCGCTCACCGGCCAGATCCACGACCTCGCGCAGTTCGATCTCGGAAGCGAAGGGGCCGTTGCGGAATCCCCTACCGGGGGTGATCGCATTACCGACCAGAATCAGCAGGCGGCTGATCGGACCGAGCAGCGTGCCGATGGCCTGTAGGGGCAGGGACGCGCCCAGCGCCAGCGAATACGCGTGCTGGCGGCCCAGGGTGCGCGGGCCGACGCCGATCACGAGATAGTCGACCAGCACCATGACCGCCGCGGTGATGACCAGCGCCGCCACCTCGGGCAGCCAATCCAGCAGTACCGCCGCCAGCAGCACCGTCGAGCTGATCTCACACAACACGCGCAGCAGCACCATGAGATTCACATAGCGCGGGCGATCGGCGATGATCCGCGCGAGTCGCGCCGCGCCGGTGCGATCGGCGCGCATCAGATCATCAACGCGCGCAGGGGAAATCGTATTCAGGGCCGAATCCAGCGCGGCGAAGACGCCACCGGCCGGCACCAGCACTATGGCCAGCAGTAGCAGGACGAACGAATTCACGCCGGATCCAGCGGATCACCGGAATCGGTGAAACCCGTCTTACCCAGCAGTCGCCGATCCCGCTCGGCGAGCTCTTCGCGCACCTGCTGCTCACGCAGGCTCTCGTACCAGCCCTCCAGCAGCGAAGCCTGGAGCGCGAACATCTCCTTCTCCTCCTCGGGCTCGGCATGGTCGTAGCCGAGGAGGTGCAGGACGCCGTGCACGGTCAGCAGCGCGAGCTCGTGATCCATGGAGTGCCCGGCCTTCTCGGCCTGCTGGGCCGCGAATTCGGGGCAGAGCACGATATCGCCGAGCATGGACGGGCCGGGCTCGGCGGCATCGGGCCGCCCGCCCGGCTCCAGTTCATCCATGGGGAAGGACATGACATCGGTCGGACCCGGCAGGTCCATCCAGCGCATGTGCAGATCGGCCATGGTGTCGAGATCGACCAGCACCATTGACAGCTCGGCGGCCGGATGCACATCCATCTGACCGATCGCGAAGCGCGCGACGCTGACCAGTTCCTCTTCGGATACTTCGATACCCGATTCGTTGGCGATCTCGATACTCACCCGCTCAGCCTATCGGCCGAGTTCAGCGGCGCCCCTCCCGGCTCGCGGCACGTCGCTGCGCGCGGTTGCCCGGATAGTGCGCCACCTGCGGGCCGCTGTCGTTCTCGTACCGGTCGTAGGCATCGACAATCTCGCCGACCAGGCGGTGACGAACGACATCACTGCTGGTCAGATAGGAGATCTCGATATCGTCGATCTCGGTGAGAATCTCGGTCGCCGCCCGCAATCCGGAGCGGGCGCCGGTCGGCAGGTCCACCTGGCTGACATCGCCGGTCACCACCATCTTGGAGCCGAAGCCCAAGCGGGTGAGGAACATCTTCATCTGCTCGGCGGTGGTGTTCTGCGCCTCGTCCAGAATGATGAACGCGTCATTGAGGCTTCGGCCACGCATATAGGCCAGCGGGGCGACCTCGATCACGCCCGCGGCCATGAGCTTGGGAATGGCCTCGGGATCCATCATGTCGTGCAGGGCGTCGTAGAGCGGGCGTAGGTAGGGGTCGATCTTCTCGTTGAGCGTGCCGGGCAGGAAGCCCAACCGCTCACCCGCCTCGACCGCCGGACGCGTCAGGATGATGCGGGTGACCTGTTTGGCCTGCAACGCCTGCACGGCCTTGGCCATGGCCAGATACGTCTTACCGGTACCGGCCGGGCCGACGCCGAACACAATGGTGTGATTGTCGATGGCATCGACATAACGCTTCTGGTTCAACGTCTTCGGGCGGATGGTCTTGCCGCGCCGGGACAGGATGTCCAAACTCAGCACCTCCGCCGGAGAATCCGACGAGCCCTCGGTGAGCATCGAATAGGTGTGCCGCACCGCTTCGGGACTGACCTGGCGGTTCCGCGCCGTCAAGGCAACCAGCTGAGCGATGACGCGCTCAGCGAGTGCCACGTCGGCGGGCTTACCGGTCAGGGTGACGGAGTTGCCGCGGACATGAATGTCGGCATCGAGGAGGCGCTCGAGTTCACGCAGGTTCTCGTCAGCCGAACCGAGGAATCCGAACACCGACTCCGGTGCCAATTCAATACTGGAACGAACGGTCCGACCCGCCGGTCCGGACCCATTGTCGTCGGTGCCGATACCGACCGTAGGGGTGCTCTGGTTGCCGATTTTGCCTGGTGTACTCAAAAGTGGCTATAGCCTGCTTCCCGGTCTCGAGCCTCACATCTTTGATGGAAGTTTACCGCCGCCCACCGACACCGCCCAGTGAATAAGCCGCTACCAGCAGGGGTGACGCGAGAACGCCGCACCGCCGCCGCCTCGGCGTTATGCGGGACCGACCTGGGGATGTGCCCATTCGAAGGTGAAATCCCGGAACCGCCGCACCGCCGCCGAGGGTGCCGCACCCGTCCGCCAGATCAACCCGACCTCGCGCATCGCCTCCGGATCGATGAGCGGAATCAGCGCCGGATCCGGCTGCGGACCTCCGACCAGCGGATGTTCCAGCGGCAGAATCGACACCCCCAACCCCACCGCGACCAGCCCCCCGATGGTGCCGAGATTGCTGCATTCGAACCCGATGCGCGGCCGGAAATCCGCTGCGGCACAAAGCTCGTCGAGCACCCGGCGCATACCGAAGCCGGGATGCATGGCGATGAACTCGGCCTCGGCGACCTCGTTCAGCCGCACCTGCCGTCGCGCCGCCAGCCGATGATCCGGCGGCACCGCCAGCGCGAGCCGCTGCCGCAACAACGGTCGCCACCCGACCCCCGACTCGGTCGGCCGGGGCGACAGCAGGCCCAGATCGGCACGGCCCTCCAGCACGGTGTGGGTGACCACATCGGCGGCATCCTGCTGCAGGGTGAAGGTGATCCGCCCCGAGACCCTGCGGAAACCCGCGATCAGCTCGGGCACCACCCGCGCCCCGAGCGAATGCTGGAACGCCAGCCGCACCACCCCCTTGGCGGGATGCGCGAGATCGGCGAGTTCCCTGACCGCGGAATCGAGTTCACCCTGCGCCCGGCGCGCGTGCTCATAGTAGACCCGCCCGAACTCATTGAGCGTCAACCGTTTTCCATGCCGATCGAACAGCCGCACACCCAAACGACCCTCCAACCGAGCCAGCATGCGGGACAGCGTCGGCTGCGTCAGATGCAGCCGCTCCGCGGCCACCCCCACCCGCTCGAGCTCGGCCAGTGTGAGAAACCAATGCAAATCGTCATTCGCCACAATCGCCCCCTCGGCCAAGGAGCTCACGCCCCGGCGAACACCCGGACTCACCCGCGACCGCAGCCCGGCCGAGGTACACAGCGCTGCGACCAGTCCGCGTGCGCAGCACGATCGAGTACGGATGGTCACGCGCCTCCTCTCGGACCCCAGGTGCGATCCCGCCTCGATCGCCGGACTCTGCGGTGGCCCGGTCCTGAGATTCAGCACTCGAGCCGCCGCGTCCCATCGAGTTGGTGGCCGACCGGGTTCGCCGGCGCGCCCGGGCGCGAGGACCTGCTTGGGTGCGGGGTTCGCCCACGGTGGGCGCGAGGCGCGTGAACGAGTGCGTCTGATCAACCGGCACAGTCGACCCCGGTTCGACCCGCTCGCCTGCGGCCACAACCCGATTACCGGACGCGGCGGTGGTCCGATCCCGAGAATGAGCGCTCGGGCTACCCGGTCCAATTGCGCACGTGGCGAACCGGGTCTGCCACTCGCGAGATTCCGCCATCGGTCCGGCGTGGGTGCGGGGTTCGCCGACCGCGGGTGCGAGCGGCGTGGACGAGTGCGGATTGTCACTCGTCATGGTCGGCCTCCCGGTCGATAGCTCGGCTAATACTGCTGGCGCATCAACTTTCCGATGATTATGCATTTCCTTTCGAATGGTGGCGCGCCCATGCTCGGGTGATGACCGCCGTTGCGCTCGCTTCCGAAGACAGCGCGGTGCATGAGCGCCGAATTACCGTGGCGCTCTTCGCCGCCGGGCTGACCACCTTCGCATCCATGTACAGCGCGCAGGCGCTGCTGCCCAGTTTGTCGGCGGCGTTCGGGGCGACTCCGGCGCGAGCGGCGCTGGCGGTTTCGCTGACGACCGGATTGCTGGCGGTCGCGATTGTGCCGATGAGCGTGCTGTCCGATCGGATCGGGCGTACCCGGGTGATGATCGGGTCGGCGGTGGCGGCCGGTGTGATCGGGCTGCTGCTGCCGTTCAGTCCCACGCTGGACGTCCTCTTGGCAGGGCGGGCGATACAGGGTGTGGCGCTGGCCGGGGTGCCCGCGGTGGCGATGGGGTATCTGGCGGAGGAGATCGGGGCGGCGGGGCTGCCCTCCGCGATGGGCGTCTATATCGCGGGGACCAGCTTGGGCGGGCTCACCGGACGTCTCATACCGGCGTTCACGCTGGAGGTGGGGCCTTGGCGGTGGGCGCTGGCCACGATCGCGCTCGCCGCGGCGGTGTGTGCGGGGATATTCGTACGGATGCTGCCGCCCTCGCGCCGATTCACTCCGCGACCACTCGCAATCCGCTCTGTCGCAGCCGGGTTCGCGGGTCACCTGCGAGATCGCACACTGCTGCCGCTGTACGGCCTGGCATTGGTGATGATGGGCGGATTCGTCTCGATGTACAACTTCCTGGGATACCGACTCACCCGCGAACCGTTCGGATTATCCGCCGCCACAGTGGGTTTGGTGTTCGTGCTCTACCTGGCCGGAACGGCCACGGCCGCGAATGCGGGGCGACTTACCAACAGGCTCGGGCGAGCTCGCGTGCTGATCCTCGGGCTGGCCGGCATGGGACTCGGCCTGCTGCTGACCCTGCCCGATGTACTTCCGGTCATCCTCTTCGGTGTATTGCTCTGCACCGCGGGCTTTTTCGCCGTCCACGCGGTGGCCAGCGGCTGGGTCGGCGCGGCCGCCACCGGCAACCGCGCCGCCGCTTCGGCGCTGTACACGTGCGCCTACTACCTGGGAAGTTCGATCGCGGGCGGAGCCGCCGGTCTGGTCTTCGGACACTTCGACTGGCCCGGCCTCGTCCTCTACGTCGCGATCCTGCTCGCGCTGGCGACCGCACTCGTCGCCACCCTCACCACCCGCGCGCGCACTCCCCAGACGGCCTGACCCCACGTCCATGTAATGGTGCAGGGGCCTTCTCGAGCGTCATCACACGCACAGCACCGGATCGGGGGCTACCAGCGGGGAGTCAGTGCGCCCAGTGCGCCGAGGGCTACGGCTGCGGCTGTCGAGGTGCGCAGGACCGTGGGGCCCAGCAGGACGATATTCGCGCCCGCTTCGGCCAAGGCCGACAGTTCGGAGTCGTCGAGGCCGCCTTCGGGGCCGACGATGAGGACCACTTCGGGGACGCCCTCGAAAGACAGGTCGGTGAGGCGGGTTTCGCCGGATTCGTGCAGGGCGGCGACGATCGCCCCGTGGGATGTGGCCTCCCGCACCAGGTTCAGCAGATCGCGGGTGGTGTGCAGGTCGGCGATATCGGGGATGTAGGGGCGGCGGGATTGGCGGGCGGCCTGTTTGGCCGCGGTGCGCCATTTCTCGACCGCCTTGTGCGCCTTGTTCTCCCATTTGGAGACGCAGCGAAGCGCCTGCCAGGGGACGATGGCGTCGGCCCCGGCCTCGGTCATGAGTTCGACCGCGAGTTCGGAGCGCTCGGATTTGGGCAGCGCCTGGACCACCGTGACCTGCGGGGTGGCGGGCGGGGCCACCCGCCGGTCCAGAACCTTCAGCTCCAGGCGATCTTTCTGGGCCGCAACCACTTCGGAGTCGGCGAGTAACCCGTTGCCATCGGAGAGCGTGATCGGCTCGCCGACGCGGATGCGCCGGACGGTCGCCGCATGGCGACCCTCCGGGCCGTCCAGGACGGCGGTGGCACCCGGCTCCGGAATCTCGTCGAGGTAGAAGACGGTGGCGGCCACCGGATCAGCGTCCGCTGAAGGAGGCGCGCAGCCGGGCGAACAGACCGCTGTTGTGCTCGGACTGGGTGGAGAGCACCTCGGTGCGCTCGCTCGGGCGCATGGCCTTGTACTTGCGCAGCAGATCGGACTGTTTGGAGTCCATTTTGGTGGGAATCACGATATCCAGGTGCGCGATCAGATCACCGCGAGAGTTGGCGCGCAGCTTGGGCATTCCGTGGCCGCGCAGCACCGAGACCTCACCGGGCTGGGTGCCCGCCGGAATGGTGAGCTCCACCGGACCGTCCAGGATGGTGTCGATGACGACCGTGGTGCCCAGCGTCGCGTCCACCATGGGCACCCGAATGGTGCAGTGCAGATCATCGCTGTCGCGCACGAAGGTGTCGTGCGGCTGCTCCACGATCTCCACGTACAGATCACCGGCGGGACCGCCACCCGGGCCGACCTCACCCTGAGCCGCCAGCCGCACCCGCATACCGCTGGCCACACCGGCCGGAATCGGCGCGGCGATCTCCCGGCGCGAACGCACCCGTCCGTCGCCGCCGCACTTGCGGCAGGGATCCGGGATGGTCTCGCCCGCGCCACGGCAGGTGGGGCACGGCCGCGAGGTCATGACCTGACCCAGGAACGACCGCTGCACCGTCTGCACTTCACCCGCGCCGCCGCAGGTTTCACAGCGCACCGGCTTGGAGTTGCCATTGGTGCCCGCGCCCACGCAGACATCGCAGAGGATGGCGGTGTCGACGGTCAGGTGTTTGGTGACCCCGACCGCGCACTCCTGCAACGAGAGTCGCGTGCGCAGCAGCGAATCGGCGCCGGGCTGCACCCGGCCGCGCGGCTTACGCGGATTGGAGGTGTTCATCCCGCCGAAGAAGGCTTCGAAGACGTCACCGAGGCCACCGAAACCCGCGCCGGAGAATCCGCCGCCGGCTCCGCCGCCGTTCTCCATGGGGTCGCCACCGAGGTCGACGATGCGGCGCTTCTCCGCGTCGGTCAGCACCTCGTAGGCCGTCGACACCTCGCGGAACCGCTCCTGCGCCTCCGGTTCCGGGTTGACGTCGGGATGCAGTTCACGCGCCAACTTTCGATAGGCGCGCTTGATCTCCTGGTCGGTCGCGTTGCGTGCGACGCCGAGCAGTGCGTAATAGTCCCGTGCCACTTGTGCTCTCTAGTCCTGTTTCGTCTCTCCACTTGCTCACCGTTCGGCGAGCACCTCACCGATGTACCGGGCCACGGCCGCCACCGAGGCGATGGTCCCCGGATAGTCCATGCGGGTCGGGCCCAGCACCCCCATGCCGCCAAGAACGGTACCGGGCATCCCGTATCCGGTGGACACCACCGCCGTTCCGCGCATTTGTTCGACCTTGGTTTCCTCCCCGATCTGCACGGTCACGGTACCCGGTTGCTGTGAGGCTGCCAGCAGCTTCAGCACGATGACCTGTTCTTCCAGGGCCTCCAGTACCGAACGCAGCGACCCGGGGAATCCGTTCCCGGCGAAGTCTCCGGCATTGCGGGTGAGGTTCGCGGTGCCGCCCAGCACCAGGCGCTCCTCGGGATGTTCGACGAGCGTTTCCACCAGCACGGTGGAGACGCGGATGAGCACATCGCGGAGCTTGCCGGTGGAGTGCTCGGGTAGTTCCGCCACCGCGGCCGAGGCCGAGGCGAGGCGTTTGCCCTCCATGGCCTTGCCGAGCATGGCGCGCACCGCGCCCAGGTCATCGTCGGCGATCACATTGCCCAGATCGACCAGGCGCTGATCGACGCGACCGGAGTCGGTGATGACCACCAGCAGCAGGCGCGCGGGATTGAGCGCGACGACCTCGATATGCCGGACGGTGGAGGCGCTCACGGTCGGGTACTGC
Organism: Nocardia acidivorans NBRC 108247; assembly: GCF_001625085.1. Taxonomy (GTDB): domain Bacteria; phylum Actinomycetota; class Actinomycetes; order Mycobacteriales; family Mycobacteriaceae; genus Nocardia; species Nocardia acidivorans. The sequence goes on along the minus strand of NZ_BDAW01000092.1, from coordinate 11,726 downwards.
ACCATGGCCACCTGCCGGGTCAGCTGCGCGAGCAACCGCACACCCCGGCGGAGTACGTCGTCGAGATCGACGCCGCTCTCCAGAAACTCCATGATGGCCCGCCGCTCGGCATTGGAGAGCGGCTTGACCTCGGAGATGTGATCGACGAACTGCCGATAGCCCTTATCTGTCGGAATGCGCCCGGAACTGGTGTGCGGCTGGGTGATGTACCCCTCCGCCTCGAGCACCGCCATGTCATTGCGCACCGTCGCACTGGAGACGCCGAGATTGTGTCGTTCCACCAGCGTCTTGGACCCGATCGGCTCCTTGGTCGAAATGTAGTCCGCGACGATCGCTCGCAGGACCTCGAGCCGCCGCTGCTCCGTGGTCGACATCAGCCCCACCTCCTCGCTCGCCTTCGGGCTCACCGTGCATGCCGCACCGGGCGGGTATACAGGTGATTCCCGGATCTTCGAGATCCAGTTTAGGTGGCAATGAGCAAATTACCTGCGTGCGGTCGCCCGAGCACGTCGGCGGTCAGCCGCGCAGGTCGCCGTAGAAGCCGCGGAGGTCGGCGATGAGCAGCGCCGGGGTCCCCTTGCCGCGAGGTGGCCGCCGGTGTCGAATTCGGTCCGGTGGGCGATGGAGTTGAGTTGTTCGGCGTAGCGACGGACGGCGGGATCGCCGTGGAAATTGGCTACGGCGGTGGGGTCGAGCGGGAGGCCACGGGTTCGGCTCGGGCGCTGCCGGAGATCCCGCACCCGCGCCTGCGACATCTCAACTCGGAATGGAAGATGTCCTCGTCGAACGTACTGATGCGTTGCAGCGTAATCCCGCGTTACACACAGCCTGTGGGCGATTACACCGGATCAGGTGAGCAGGGTGCGGACCACGGCATCGGCCAGCAGTCGGCCGCGAGCGGTCAGGACCAGGTGGTCGCCGCGCAGTTCCGCCAGGCCGTCCGCGACCACCCGCCGGGCAGCCGCCCTGCCGTCGGCGTCCAGATCACCGAGGGGTAATCCGGTGCGCAGGCGCGCGGTGAGCATGACGCGTTCGGTATAGCGCTCCGAATCGGTGAGCTGCTCCCATCCGGCCGCGGGCAGGCCGCCGAGCGCGACCCGATCCGCATAGCGCGCAGGGTGTTTCACGTTCCACCAGCGGACGCCACCGACGTGACTGTGCGCGCCCGGGCCCGCGCCCAGCCAGTCGCCGCCGTCCCAGTAGCCGAGGTTGTGGCGGCACCGGGCGCGGTCGTTCGCGGCCCAGTTGGAGACCTCGTACCAGCCCAGCCCAGCCGCCTCCAGACGCGAATCGATGCGTTCGTAGCGGGCGGCGAGCACATCGTCATCGGGGGCGGGCAGTTCGCCGCGCCGCACTCGGCGAGCCAGCGCGGTGCCATCCTCCACGATCAGCGAATACGCCGAGACATGATCGACCCCGGCCGCCAGCACCGCATCGAGGCTGGCATCGAGATCCGCGTCGGTCTCCTCCGGCGTCCCGTAGATCAGATCCAAATTGACGTGCTCGAACCCCGCCGCACGCGCCTCCTGAGCGGCAGCCACGGCCCGGCCCGGCGTATGGGTGCGATCCAGCACCTTCAGCACATGCGCGGCCGCGGACTGCATTCCCAGCGATACCCGGGTGAACCCGCCGTCCAAGAGCTTGCCGAAGAACTCCGGCGAGGTGGATTCCGGATTCGACTCGGTGGTCACCTCGGCATCGGCCGCCAGCGTGAAGTTCGCGCGGATGGCGGTGAGCACATCGGCGAGACCGTCACCGCCGAGCAGCGACGGCGTGCCGCCACCGACGAAGACCGTCTCCACCTCGGGCTGAGCACTCGGGAAGGATGCGAATCGCTCTGCCGCAGTGGCCAACTCACCGCGCAGCGCCTCGAACCAGGACTGCGGCGAAGCCGAGGTACCCAACTCCCCCGCCGTATAGGTGTTGAAATCGCAATACCCGCACCGTGTCGCACAGAACGGCACATGGACATAGATCCCGAACGGCCCGCCCCCGAAGTCCCGCAGCTCCAGCGAAGGCTGATCTGCGGTGGCGGCGACGTCGATGCCTACGGAATTCACATCCCCAGTCTGCCCGGTATCCCAGCTCACACCACAGTCGCCTCACGCCCACCACGCCTTCGTGGCCAACCTCGGCCGCCGACAGCGGCCGAACAGTAAGCTGAACGGAGCCTGGACCTTTTGCTGAGGGGTGGCGTCAAACACCGTTCAGCTGGAAGCCCAGCCGAGCGAGTCAATGCGGGGACCGCACTCCCCGCTCCGGGATTGGTTCTGCTCGAACATCATTCAGCCCACCGATGCCAACCTGACAAGGCACCGGCCCCGGACCGGATGCAGAATGGTTCATCGTGTGGACAGTCCTGTCCGGGTTATCGGCGTGGGCTCTTGTCGCCCTGTCCATCGCGGTTCTGATCTTCATCTATTCGTCGGTGAGGCTGCTGGTCACGAGACATAACGCACGGCCTGGCGACGAAGTGATCATTCGCCTGATTCCCCCGCGTATCGAGATTCGGTACGGCCTTGAAACCGATCCGGCGGCACGCGGGTCAGTGATTCACGACGGGGGTGTTCTGGCAGAAGGTGAGTAGCCAGCGGCCGTTCTCCTTGGTCATGCCGTAGAGGGGCGAGCCTTCGGAGGTGAGTTCGCCCGCGTGGGTGAAGTACTGCTGGCGGACCTTGACCGCGGCCACGTCGGGGCGGATGAAGCGGATGAGGAAGGGCTCGTAGGTGGCGTAGCCGTCCTTGGTCGCACCGGGCAGCACCGCGCGGGTGAATTCGGCGATCTCCTCCAGGCCGTTCAGGAACTTGCCGCCGCCGGTGGTCCAGATGGCCTCGGGGTGGAAGAGCGCGAGGAAGGCGTCGGCGTCCTCGGCGCGCTGCGCCTTGGCGACTTCGGCGACGACGGCGTGGATGGCGGCGGTGTCGGCGGCGGTGTCGAGTTCTACGGTGCTCATGGGCTCATCCTCGAACCTCGAGTGGGGTGAAGGTCAACTGTCCAAGATCAACCGTGCGGCGATCTATGACTGTTGTCACACACCGGGTGCGCTTACCAGGGGATTTCCCTCGAAAGTCCGGAAAATATCGGCGGACGGTCGGAACAACCCGCCTGACATGGCACAATAAGCTCCATGACCGGACTTGGAGTACGACTCGTGGCGCGACGCCATGTCGACTTCAAGCGTGTCTGCAGCGCGAGCTGTCTGTCCGGAAGCCTCCGGTAGATCGGCTCCCCCTCTTCCCGGATCGACGCCAATTCCGCGGCGCCGAATTCCCCGGTTCGCTGATATCGGAGGCGTGAGTCAGCCCCTCCCGCCTGCCCGTAAGACCTTCAGGAGCGACCCTCATGACGTCGAGCACCGACGCCGACAGTTCCGAATCCGCTCGTCCCGCCCGGCCCGAACGCCCCGCGGCCGAACGACGGGTGCGCCCGGACCGCCCGCGCTCGGACGCGCCCGTCGCGCCGCGCGAGCGCACCGGTAAGCCGGTGCGGCGCAAGTCCGAAGGCCAGTGGGCGCTCGGTTATCGGGAGCCGCTGAACGCGAACGAGCAGAGCAAGAAGGACGACAACCCGCTCAACGTGCGCGCGCGCATCGAGAACATCTACTCGAAGCAGGGTTTCGACTCCATCGACAAGAGCGATCTGCGCGGCCGCATGCGCTGGTGGGGGCTCTACACCCAGCGTGAGCAGGGCTACGACGGCACCTGGACCGGCGATGAGAACATCGACATCCTCGAGGCCAAGTACTTCATGATGCGGGTGCGCTGCGATGGCGGCGCGCTCAATGTGCGCCAGTTGCGCACCCTCGGTGAGATCTCCACCGAATTCGGCCGGGACACCGCGGATCTGTCCGATCGCGAGAACGTGCAGTACCACTGGATCGAGATCGAGAACGTGCCGGAGATCTGGCGGCGGCTCGAAGAGGTCGGCCTGCAGACCACCGAGGCGTGCGGCGACTGCCCGCGCGTGGTGCTGGGTTCCCCGCTCGCCGGTGAATCCTTCGGCGAGGTCCTGGACCCGACGCCCGCCATCGACGAGATCGTCAAGCGGTACATCGGCAAGAAGGAATACTCCAACCTGCCGCGCAAGTTCAAGACCGCCATCTCGGGCCAGCAGGATGTGGTGCACGAGATCAACGACATCGCGTTCATCGGCGTGGATCATCCCGAACACGGTCCGGGACTTGATGTTTGGGTAGGCGGCGGCCTGTCCACCAACCCGATGCTCGCACAGCGTCTGGGCGCGTGGGTGCCCCTGGACGAGGTGCCCGATGTGTGGGAAGCGGTCGTATCGCTGTACCGCGATTACGGCTATCGGCGACTGCGCACCAAGGCGCGCATCAAGTTCCTGGTCAAGGACTGGGGCATCGAGAAGTTCCGCGAGGTCCTCGAGACCGAGTACCTGAAACGGAAGCTGATCGACGGTCCCGCGCCGGTGCAGCCGGAGCGCCCGATCGACCACATCGGTGTGCAGAAGCTGCGCAATGGCTTGAACGCCATCGGCTTCTCCCCCATCGCCGGTCGCGTCTCGGGCACCATCCTGCAGAAGGTCGCCGACGCCGTGGCATCCATTGGCTCGGACCGCGTTCGGTTCACCCCGTACCAGAAGCTGATCGTCCTGGATGTGCCCGACGACAAGGTCGAATGGCTCATCGACGAACTGAAGCCGCTGGGCCTGCACGGCCGTCCGTCGCATTGGCGGCGAAACCTGCTGGCGTGCAGTGGTATCGAGTTCTGCAAGCTGTCGTTCACCGAGACCCGCAAGCGGTCCCAGGTGCTGGCTCCCGAGCTGGAGACGCGCCTGGCCGATATCAATGCCGATCTCGATGTGCCCATCACCGTGAATATCAACGGCTGCCCCAATTCGTGCGGTCGATCGCAGATCGCGGATATCGGTTTCAAGGGCATGCTCGTCGACGACGGCGAGGGGAATCAGATCGAGGGCTTCCAGGTTCACCTCGGTGGCAGCCTCGGGCTCGACAGCGGCTTCGGCCGAAAGCTGCGCCAGCACAAGGTGACCAGCACCGAACTCGGCGATTACATCGAGCGCGTCGTACGCAATTTCGTCAAGAACCGTGACGAGGGTGAGCGTTTCGCGGTGTGGGCTGTCCGCGCCGAAGAGGCAGACCTGCGGTAGTTGGAGGAAACAGCAATGACCACAACCAAACTCGCCGAAGCAGACCTGCGCGCACTCGCGGAGCAGGGCAATAGGGACCTCGGTCCGAACGCCACCGCACAGGAACTGCTGGAGTGGACCGAGAAGAACTTCGGCTCCAATTACATTGTCGCCTCGAATATGCAGGACGCGGTGCTGGTGCAACTGGCGTCGCAGGTCCGTCCCGGTGTGGATGTGCTGTTCCTCGATACCGGCTACCACTTCGCCGAGACCATCGGCACCCGCGACGCCGTCGAACTCGTCTACGGCGTGAACATCGTGAACGTACAGCCGGAAAACACCGTGGCGGAACAGGATCAGCTGCTCGGCAAGGATCTGTTCGCCCGCGATGCCGCCGAATGCTGCCGCCTGCGCAAGGTGGTGCCGCTGCAGAAGTCGCTCCGGCCGTACAACGCCTGGGTCACCGGCATCCGCCGGGTCGAGGCGCCCACGCGCGCCAACGCGCCCCTGATCTCCTTCGACGAGGGCTTCGGGCTGGTGAAGATCAATCCGATCGCCGCCTGGTCCGATGCGGATATGGCCGAGTACATCGAGGCCAATGGCATTCTCGTCAATCCCCTTGTGGAGGAGGGATATCCGTCCATCGGTTGCGCTCCGTGCACACGGAAGCCGGAACCGGGATCCGATCCGCGAAGCGGCCGCTGGGCCGGCCTCGCCAAGACCGAATGCGGGTTGCACGCCTCATGAGCGCTCCTACTGCTGAATCCACCACTCTCGCCGATGGCGAATTCGACACTCTCGCCGCGCTCGAGAGCGAATCGATCCACATCTTCCGCGAGGTAGCGGGCGAGTTCGAACGGCCGGTGATCCTGTTCTCCGGCGGTAAGGACTCCACGGTGCTGCTGCACCTGGCGCTCAAGGCCTTCTGGCCCGCACCGCTGCCCTTCGCGCTGCTGCACGTGGACACCGGGCACAACCTGCCCGAGGTGCTCGAATTCCGCGATCACGTGGTCGAGAAGTACGGGCTGCGTTTGCATATCGCCTCGGTCGAGGAGTACCTCGCCGATGGGCGGCTCACCGAGCGGCCGGACGGCATCCGCAACCCGCTGCAGACGGTGCCGCTGCTGGACGCCATCAATGAGAACCGCTTCGACGCGGTCTTCGGCGGCGGCCGCCGCGATGAGGAGCGTTCGCGCGCCAAGGAGCGCATCTTCTCGCTGCGTGATGCCTTCGGGCGCTGGGATCCCAAACGGCAGCGGCCCGAACTGTGGAACCTGTACAACGGCAAGCACGCTCCGGGTGAGCATGTGCGCGTATTCCCCATCTCCAACTGGACCGAGCTGGATATCTGGCGGTACATCGCCCGCGAGAACGTGGAGCTGGCGAATATCTACTACGCGCACGAGCGGCCGGTGTACCAGCGCGACGGCATGTGGATGACCCCGGGCGTGTGGGGCGGCCCGGCCGAGGGTGAGGAGCTCTCGGTCAAGTCGGTGCGCTATCGCACCGTCGGCGACGGATCCACCACCGGCGCAATCATTTCCGATGCGGCCGACAATGCGGCGATTCTCGCCGAGGTCGCCGCCTCCAGGCTCACCGAACGCGGCGCGACCCGAGGCGACGATCGCGTCTCCGAAGCCGCCATGGAAGATCGCAAGCGAGAGGGTTACTTCTGATGGCCGACCTATTGAGACTGGCCACCGCCGGATCGGTCGACGACGGCAAGTCCACCCTGGTCGGACGCCTGCTGTACGACACGAAATCCGTTCTCGCCGACCAGATCGACGCGGTGACCCGCGCCTCGGTCGACAAGGGACTGGCCACGCCGGACCTGTCGCTGCTGGTGGACGGCCTGCGCGCCGAGCGGGAACAGGGCATCACCATCGATGTGGCGTACCGCTACTTCGCTACGCCCGCACGGTCTTTCGTGCTCGCCGATACGCCCGGGCATGTGCAGTACACCCGCAACACGGTGTCCGGCGCGTCCACCGCGCAGCTGGTGATCCTGCTCGTGGACGCCCGCAAGGGTGTCATCGAGCAGACCCGCCGCCATGCCGCGGTAATGGCGCTGCTGGGTGTGCCGAAGCTGGTGCTGGCCGTGAACAAGATCGACCTGGTCGACGATCCGGCCGGTGTGTTCGCGCGCATCGTCGCCGAATTCTCCGAGCTGACAGCCAAATTGGGCTGGGCCGCCGAGGATGTGGTGGAGATTCCGGTCTCCGCGCTGCACGGCGACAATGTGGCCTCGCGGTCGGCGAACACCCCGTACTACACCGGGCCCTCGCTCATCGAGCATCTGGAATCGGTGCCGGTGGATGCCGACAGCACCCGCCACGAGGTGGGCCTGCGCTTCCCCGTGCAGTACGTAATTCGCCCGCGCACAACCGATTACCCGGATTACCGCGGGTACGCCGGTCAGGTCGCGGCGGGCACCGTGCGCAAGGGCGACGAGGTCGTGGTGCTGCCGTCCGGCACCCGCACCACCGTCGAGCGCATCGACACCCCCAATGGTGAACTGACCTCGGCGCAGCCGGGTCGCAGCGTCACCCTGATCCTGGCCGATGACGTGGACGTCTCGCGCGGTGACACCATTGTCGCCGCCGATGACGCGCCCGAGCCGATCGAAGCCTTCGACGCCACGGTCTGCTGGCTCGGCGACAAGCCGCTGCGCCCCGGCGCGCGCCTGCTGCTCAAGCACGGCACCCGCACCACCCAGGCCATCGTGGGCGCGCTCATCGAACGCTTCGACGAACAGCATCTGTCGGCCGACCCGGCCCCGGAATCGCTGGCGCTCAACGACATCGGGCGCATCTCGGTGCGCGTCGCCGAACCCATCGCGGCCGACGACTACAGCGTCAACCGCTACACCGGCAGTTTCCTGCTCATCGACCCGGCGGGCGGCAATACCCTCGCCGCGGGCCTGGTCGGGGACGCCCTGACCAAGGTCGAGGTCGGCACGGAAGTCGGAGCCTGACATGAGTTCGCCCGGCAGCGGCGCATTCCCGACCGCCCCGCTGCCGGTCGCCCTCCGCCACGACAGTGACGCGCGCGGCATGAGCGGCAGCGGCATGAGCGGCAGCGGCATGAGCGGCAGCGGCCCGCGGGCGACTCGAAACACCGGTGCCGCAACAGTTCCCGGAGTTCACCCGACCACCCGAGCAGCCTGGGCATTCGACGCCCGCCGCCCGGCCTTGATCGCTGTGGCCCACGGCAGCCGCGACCCCCGCTCGGCCGCGACCATGTACGCCGTCGTCGAACAACTCGCCGCGGCCCGACCGGATCTCGATGTGCGCCTGGCGTTCTTGGACCTGAGTGCGCCCTCGGTCGACCAGGTCGTGGATGCCGTTGCCGCCGCAGGCCATTCGCATGCGGTAGTCGTCCCCCTCCTGCTGGGCAGCGCTTTTCACGCACGCGTGGACCTGCCAGGCTTGCTGGCGGCCGCACGAACACGGCATCCGCGCCTGTACCTGACCCAGGCCGATGTTCTGGGCGTCGACCCGCGCCTGGTCACCGCCCTGCGGGACCGGGTCCACGAGGCGCCGGGCGCGGGCTTCGACTCCGGCGCAGCACATCCCACCGCGCGGGTCGCGGGCACGCCATTCGATTACGCACCGCGACTGGGCATTGCGGTCGCGGCGGTGGGCTCCTCCTCGCCAGCGGCGAACGCGCGCACCGCCGAGGTGGCCCGGCGACTAACCACCCTTACCGGCTGGGATACCGAAATCTGCTTCGCCACAATCGAACCCACCATCGTCGCGGCGGCGGCCCGGCTACGCGCACGCGGGGCCGACCGGATACTGGTAGCACCTTGGTTCCTCGCCCCCGGCCTACTCACCGACCGCCTCTCGGCCGCGGCCACCGACCTGACCCACGCCGAGGTGATCGGCGCGCATCCCGCCCTCACCGAGATCGTGTGGGACCGCTACGACGCGGCCGCCACCACCACCCTCACCCGCACGGCCTGATTCGCCCGCTCAACTCGGCGAGACCGCGGAAACCGCTACATACAGGCGGGGAAGTGGCCCGCCGCGGCGGAGGACTTGGGGCACAGGCGCAGTCGTCGCTGCTGATCGGGGCGGGATTCGTGGTGGGGCGATTCCATAACGGCCGATCACCTGCTCCTCGGCCGGATACGCCCGCGACAGATATGGCGCTCGTCGTTCGGGCCGTGGCCGAATGGTCATCGGGCCGAATTTCACTACCGCCTGTGAATAGTTTAGGCTTTCCTAAGTTAGCGGAGGGTTTAAACATGCTCGGTGAGTCTGGTGCGGGGACGGCGGTGACGCCGGGCGTACGCGATTCGTGGCGGATTTTCCTCGGGTACGCGGTGTTGGCGACGGGGGCACTCGCGGGGGCCGTGTGGATCGCGGGGCATGCGCGGCATATCAGTCCGGCGGTGCATATCGGGGGGCTGGCGCTACACCTGACTTCGCTCGCGGTGGGATTCGGCGGGGTGCTGCTCGCGGATTCGCTTGCCCTGCGGTGGGTTGCGGGGCGGGCGTCGTTGAGTGCGACGCTACGCGCGATCGGAAGGCTGCATACGCCGATCTGGCTCGGACTGGCGGGACTGGTCGCGAGCGGGTGTGTGCTGGAGCCGAATCTGTCCTCGATGATGACCCGGACCAAGCTGGTGATGGTGCTGGCGTTGACGCTCAATGGGATTCAGGCCGCCGCGCTGAGCCGGCGACTGCGCGGTCGCGGGGATGCGCGGCTCACGCCGGGGCTGCTGGCGTGGAGCGTGGCCACCGGGCTGGTATCGCAGGTGTGCTGGTGGACCGCGACCGTGATCGGGGTGGTCAACGCACAGGGCTGAGTTCCGCTGATCGGGCCTCGGCGCGCCCGATAGGCTGGGCGAATGATCAAGGCAGTGGTGTTCGATGTGGGCGAGACGCTGATCGACGAGACCCGGATCTGGAGCCGATGGGCCGACCGGTTGGGGATTCCGCGATTCGCGCTACTCGGGGTGATCGGCGGTATGGCGGCCACGGGACGACCCCTCACCGATGCGTTCGAACTACTGCTGCCGGGGGTCGACCTCGACAAGGAACAGGTCAGCTGGGCCATGGACGAGCCCGAGAGTCTGCGCAACAACTTCGACGCCGATGATCTGTACCCGGATGTGCGGCGCGCGCTGGGACTGCTGCGCGAGCGCGGGTTGAAGGTGATCATCGCGGGCAACCAACCGCCGCAGGCCAAATCGGCGCTGGAGAAGATGAACCTGCCGGTGGATGGGATCTACACCTCCGCCGAATGGGATCTGGAGAAGCCCGATCCCATGTTCTTCCATAAATGCGCCGAGGTAGCGGGCGTCGAGGTCGGCGAGGTCTGCTACGTGGGCGATCGGGTCGACAATGATGTGCTGCCCGCCAATGGCGTGGGCATGATCCCGGTGCTCATCCGCCGCGGACCGTGGGGGTATCTGCATTCGGAACTGCCGCAGACCTCGTACGGCGTGGTGATCAACAGCCTCGACGAACTCGCGGAGCTGCTCGCACCCGCCTGAACCCCACGGCCGATCCGAGATACATGACGTATCAACTCAAAGGCCGATTCCCGCCAGCTCCGGCGGTCCGTTTCTCGTTTACTAGACATGTCAACGAAAACGGTTCAACCGCAAGGGGAATGGTCATGATGGATTCACGCTTCGCTTCCAAGGTCGTCCTGATCACCGGCGCGACCTCGGGAGTCGGCGCCGCGGTAGCCCGCCGGATCGCGGCCGAGGGCGGCGCGGTGGTGCTCGGGGCACGCGGCAAGGAGGCCGGTGACCGGATCGCCGAGGAGATCCGGACCGCCGGCGGCCGCGCGCTCTTCGTGCCCACCGATGTCACCGTCGAGGAGGATGTGGCGCGCCTGACCGATGCGGCCGTCACCGAATTCGGCCGCCTGGACGGCGCTTTCAACAATGCGGGCGCGATCAACGCCTTCGGCTCGGTGCAGGATATCGACGCCGCGGGTTGGCGGGCGGATCTGGAACTGAACCTCACCGCCGTGTATTACGGACTGCGGCACCAGGTTCCGGCACTGGCGGCCTCCGGCGGCGGCGCGATCCTGAACAATGCCTCCCAGCTCGGCGTGGTCGGCATGGCCTCGGTCGCCCCGTACGTGGCCGCCAAGCACGGCGTCATCGGCCTCACCCGGGCCGTGGCCCTGGAGAACGCCGATCAGGGCATCCGCGTCAATGCCATGGTCTCCGGTGCGGTCGACACCCCCGCCTACCGTAATTCCATGGGCGCCACCCCTGAAGGCGAGGCCATGGTCGCCTCGCTGCACCCCATGGGCCGCATCGCCCGGCCCGAGGAGATCGCCGCCTTCTGCGCCTTCCTCCTCAGCGATGAGGCCAGCTTCATCACCGGCGCCGCCCTCACCTCCGACGGCGGCTTCACCACCCGCTGACGCGACGTGGCCCACCTCCGCGCCTGGGCACTTGCAGCGCGGGGGTGGGCCGGTCGCGTTCGGCGTCCCGGTGGGGGGTTCGAGGGGGATCACCCCACCGACGCCGACGACTTGTATTGCGGGATGTGATCAGTGGGAGAACTGCTCGGACGGCGGTCAGTGACGACCGCCGCCACCGCCTCCTCCACCACCGCCGTGGCCACCGCCACCGCCCGCGCCGC
>NZ_BDAW01000091.1 GCF_001625085.1 Nocardia acidivorans NBRC 108247 | reverse complement strand
CCGCCCCGAGACAGCGCCGCGCCGGGTCCATGACCGGCGCGGCGCTTTTGCCGCGACCCTCCCATTTCTCGCTTTGCGGGCGAATGTGGGTTAACTTCGGGAGATGGAACACGATCGCGCATCGGCGCCGCTGCCGCTCGGGGAGCTCTTCGCGCAGGGGTCGTTCCCACCGCACCACCCGGGGTGTTTCGGCTGCGGACCCTCGAATCCGGCGTCGCCGCGCATTGTGTTCGAACGCCGCGGCGATACCGTGCGCGGCACCTTCACCATGGATGAGCGACATCAGGGCGCGCCCGGGGTGGCGCACGGCGGTATTGTCGCCGCCGCGCTGGATGAAGCCTCCGGATCCATTCTGATGCCGCTGCGGCGGCCTGCCGTCACGGTGAAGCTCGACGTGAACTTCGCGGCCCCGGCCCGACTGGGGCGTGAATTGATCGTCACATCTCAGCTCAGTGCGCGGGAGGGCCGCAAACTCTTCATCGATGCCGTGCTGACCGACGGCGATACCGTCATCGCCACCAGTCGCGCCATCTTCGTAGAGGTTCCGCAGCAGCATTTCGTGGCGCTCGGCGCGACCCCGGGCGAGCTGTTCAGCATCGGCATCTGATCGGGCCGCTGCCCGCTGGGCCGCAAGGGAATTCGACGCGGTTCAGCGCAGTCGGCGGATATCACCGCGTACGCGGTAGAAGCCCCCGCGCGCCGATTCCGATACCGCGTCGACCACGTAGCGCGCGCCCGCCTGGCGGATCTCGCGCGGGAACTGCACATTCCAGCCGCGCTGATAGCCGGGGGAGACCACGTGCACGCGCAGGTTGCCGCCGTCGTTGACGCATTCCACGACAATGCCGTCGCCCGCGTCCACCGCCACTTCGACCGTGGCACTGGGGGTTACGGCGGACATCTCCGGAGCCTTCACCGACAGCGTCTGCGGCAGCACGCCCTGTTCGGCATTGTGGATTGCGGCCTCGCTCACATCCAGGCAGGCCAGGGAGCCGCTGGTGGTGACCAGGTATAGCTTCTCATCGTGGTACTGCATGGAGTACGCCGAACCGCAGCCCGTGCCGAGCTTCCACAGTCGCTGCCCCTGAGAATCGAAGCAGTACACCGAGGAGTAGTTGTCGCCCGCGAAGACATAGCGGCCGTCCGGTGAAGTGGCGCAGGAGAATACCGACGCATCGCACTGGTAGGCGCGATCGGCCTGGCCGTTCTTGGCGACCATGCGCACCTGGTTGTGACTGGTGCCCGCGTAGACCGAATCGGCTTCCTGCCAGCCGAACAGCACCGCGCCGCCGGTCCGCACCTGCCACTCGTTGACGCCGCTGTCCAGGTCGTATTTGGTGACGCCGTCCGAATGACCGTGGTACACACCGTCATTGTCGATGCGCACCATCCAGCCGGAATTGCCGGTGCTGCGCCGCGTCCACAGCGACTCCTCCTCGTGGTCGATGACGGTGAGGCCGCCCTCGCGATCGGAGACCCCGAGAATGCCGTCGTGGATATCGAGCCAGTAGATGTCGACATTGGCCGCGATGTCGTAGGCGGCGCGCGGCACCTTGCCGGACAGATCGTAGACGCGGCCGTCGTCACAGCCCGCATAGATCCAGAAGTCATCGGCCACAATGCATTTCACCGCATCGGGGAGCCGGAACCGGCCGGTCACCGCGCCGTCGGGGGTGAGGGTGAAGACATCCCCGCTCTCATTGCCGACCCAGCAGCGCCGCTCGTCCACGAAGATGCCGAACGCGGCCGCACCGGAATCGAAGGTCCACAGCACCGGGGCCGATTTCGCGGTGGAGCGCTGGGAGACGATGGCGCGCCGGGTGACCGGGCGCTTGCCGCGCGCACCCATGACGGCGGGCGTGTAGCCCTTGCGCACTTTCTCGCCGACCTTCCTGGCCGCCGCCGCGCGCGCTTTGTCCACGCTGGCAAAGGAACTCACCTTGACCTGTCCGGACTCCCCGATCCGGCCGTAGCGAATGGTCACCTGCGTGCCCGCGACGACGACCTCATAGAACTTATGTGCCGAACCGCTGTCATGCGACAGTTCGAGATAGGTGGTTTCCCCGGTGGTCATGCGCCGCGCTCCAAGCTTCCGTCAACGATTTACGCCGCGAAAGCTAGCAAGGCACACTGACATTCGCTGCCCGACGGCGTGCGATCACAGGTAGAGCTGCGCCACCAGGCCCGCGAGCGCACCGCCGACCAGCGGTCCGAGCACCGGTACCCAGGCGTAGGCCCAGTCGGCGTTCTTATGCTGTGCGCCGGCCTGTGCGGGCAACTGCTCCTCGACGCGCTCGGCCATACCGCCCGCGCCGCGCTCGGCCGGAACCCGTTCGGGAAGAACACTGCCCGTGTGACCGGTGGGCAGCAGCGCATAGGCGATGCGCGGACCCAGATCGCGGGCCGGATTGATGGCGTATCCGGTGGGTCCGCCCAGCGAGGCGCCGATCCCGACGACCAGCAGCGCCGCCGCCAGCGGGCCCAGCCCGCTCGGGGTGTGACCGAAGGCGAGAATCACGAACACCAGCGCGAAGGTGGCGATCACCTCGGTCAGGAAATTCCATTGGTACGAGCGGATGGCCGGGCCGGTGGAGAAGACGGCCAGTTTCTTGGCCTCATCCGGCTCGGCGTCGAAATGCCGCTTGTAGGCAGCGAAGGCCGCGCACGCGCCGAGGAACGCGCCGACCAGCTGACCGGTCAGGTAGGCGACGGTATTGCCGAAGGTGACCGGCACGCCCGGCGCGTACTCCTCGGCCCCCGCGAAGAGATTGCCGATGGTGACAGCGGGATTGAGATGCCCGCCGGTCTTGTACGCGACGTACACGCCCGCGAAAACACCCAGACCCCAGCCGAACGTAATGAGCAGCCAGCCGCCGTCGAAACCCTTGGATTTGGCGAGCAATGCATTGGCTACGACTCCGGCGCCGAGCAGGATGAGTATTCCTGTGCCGAGCGCCTCACTTACGAATATCGAGCTGAAGCCCATGGTTAGCCTCCGATCAGGGTCCGGTCCGCTATCGCGGCCATACCTAATCAGACTCTACGGTTGTGACTTCGGCAAATCTCTGGAAACACGCGCTTAAGCCCGCCAGCAGCCGATAGGCGATCGCCTCCAGGCGTCCCCGGGATCGCTCGAACAGATCGGCTTCGGAAGTGCTGACCAATATGACCCCATCGTCGGCCACGGTGGTGTCGAACGTGAAGTGGGGTGTCACCTTCCGAGAGATGACACCCCACGTGCACTTGCGGACCTAGCCGGCGGCGAGCAGGCGCGCGGCGTTGGCCGCTTCGTCGTCGTTCGCCTCGTTGGCGGCGAGTTCGGCGTGCACCCGGTCGTAGTACTGGTTGATCTCGGCATTGGTGCGGTCGGCGTCCCAGCCCAGATGCGGTGCGATGAGTCGCGCGATCTCCGGGGCCGCCTTCAGCCCGCGGTCCGGCACCTCGATGGAGATGCGGGTGCGGCGGGTCAGCACATCGTCCAGGTGCAGTGCGCCCTCGTGGGTGGCGGCGTACACGGCCTCGGCGGCCAGGTAGTCCTCCGCACCCGGAATCGGTTCGCGCAGTTCGGGAACGGCCGCGATGAGGTCGAAGACAGCCTCGGTGAGCGAACCGTAGCGCCCGAGCAGATGGTGCACGGTCTCCAGCGGCAGATCGGCGCGGGCCGCCACCCCGCGGGCATCGTCCAGCATGTCCTGGTAGCCGACCGCGCCGAGCAGCGGCAGATCCGCGGTCACCGAGGGCGGTGCGTCACTGCCCAGGCGGGCGGCGGCGGCATCGACCACATCGGCGGCCATCACCCGATAGGTGGTGTACTTGCCGCCCGCGATGACGAACAGGCCCGGAGCCGGTTCGGCGACCGCGTGTTCGCGCGACAGCTTGGAGGTCTCCTTGGAGGCCCCGGTCATGAGCGGCCGCAGTCCGGCGTAGGTACCGACGATATCGGCGCGCGTAAGCGGTTCGCGCAGTAGCGAATTCACGTGATCGAGGATGTACTGCACATCCGCGGCGCTGGCGGTCGGATGGTTCTTGTCCAGCGACCAGTCGGTATCGGTGGTGCCGATGATCCAGTGCTCGGCCCACGGAATGACGAACAGCACGGATTTCTCGGTGCGCATGATCAGACCGGTGTTCATATTCAGTCGTTCGCGCGGCACCATGATGTGCACGCCCTTGGACATGCGCACGTGGAACGGGAACTCCACCCCGGTCATCTTGATCATGTCGTCGGTCCACACGCCGGTCGCGCTGATCACCGTGCGCGCCCGAATCGTATGTTCCAGACCGGTTTCCAGGTCCATCACCTTCGCGCCCACGACCTGTTCGCCGTCGCGCAGCAGTCCGGTGACCTTGGTCCGGGTCAGCACGGTCGCACCGTGCCGGGCGGCGGTGCGCGCCAGGGTCATGGTGTGCCGGGCGTCATCGACCTGCGCGTCGTAGTACTTGATCGCGCCGGTCATGGCGTCGTCCTTCAGCGCGGGGGCCAATTCCAGTGCGCCGGTGCGGGTCAGGTGCCGGTGCATGGGCACCGCGCGCGCTCCGCCGAGCGTGTCGTACAGCGCCACGCCCGCGCCGATGTACGCGCGCTCCCACACCCGATGCTGCAGGGGGAACAGGAATGGCACCGGGTGCACCAGATGCGGCGCCAGCTTGTTCAGCAGCAGCCCGCGTTCCTTCAAAGCCTCACGCACCAAGGCGAAGTCGAGCTGTTCGAGATAGCGCAGACCGCCGTGGATGAGTTTGGACGATCGGCTCGAGGTGCCCGCGGCGAAGTCGCGCGCCTCCACCAGGGTGACGGACAGCCCGCGCGAGGCGGCATCCAGGGCGGCCCCCGCGCCGGTGACACCGCCACCGATGACGAGGACATCGATCTCGGTGTCGCCGAGCGCATCGATGGCCCGGGTGCGGTAGGCGGGATCCAGTTGTGCGGACACGAAAATCTCCTTGTTATCGGTGTTTTCAGTCGGGGGTGGCAGCGGCGTCAGTCGTCGATATCGACCCAGTCGAGGGTTCGTGACACCGCTTTGAGCCAGCGGGTGTACCCGCGCTCGCGCTGTTCCTCGCTCCAGGTCGGCTGCCAGCGTTTGTCCTCGTGCCAGTTGGCGACGAGTTCGTCCGTGTTGTTCCAGAATCCGACGGCCAGGCCCGCGGCGTACGCGGCCCCGAGCGCGGTGGTCTCGGGCACCATGGGCCGCGAAACCGGTACGCCGAGGAAATCGGCCTGGATCTGCATGGCGAGTTCATTGGCGGTGACGCCGCCGTCCACCCGCAGGGTCGCCAGTTTCACCCCAGAATCGCGTTGCATGGCCTCGACCACATCGCGGGTCTGGTAGCAGATGGATTCCAGTGTGGCCCTGGCCAAGTGGGCATTATTGCTGTACCGGGAGAGCCCGATGATCGCGCCGCGCGCGTCCGGCCGCCAGTACGGTGCGAAGAGTCCGGAGAACGCGGGGACGAAGTACACCCCGCCGGTATCCTTGACCTGGCTCGCCAGGCGCTCCATTTGGGAAGCGCCGGAGATGATTCCGAGTTGATCGCGCAGCCACTGCACGGCCGATCCGGTGACCGCGATCGATCCTTCGAGCGCGTACACCGGCTTCTCGTCGCCGAACTGGTAGGCGACGGTGGTCAACAGTCCGTGCTCGGAGTGCACAATATCGGTACCGGTATTGAGCATCAGGAAATTCCCTGTGCCGTAGGTGTTCTTGGCCTCACCCGGGCGGAAGCACACCTGCCCGACGGTGGCGGCCTGCTGATCGCCGAGGACGCCCGCGATGGTGACCGCACCCTTGAACGGCCCGTCCGGATTGGTGGTGCCGAACCCGGCCGGATTGGACGACGGCGCGATGGCGGGCAGCATGGCGCGCGGAATTCCGAAGACCCGCAACAGTTCCTCGTCCCAGTCCAGGGTTTCCAGGTCCATGAGCATGGTCCGCGAGGCATTGGTGGGATCGGTGATGTGCACCCCGCCGCGCGCGCCGCCGGTGAGATTCCAGATCAGCCAGGAGTCGGGGGTGCCGAAGAGCGCGTCGCCCTTTTCGGCGTCTTCGCGCACGCCGGGCACATTCTCCAGGATCCACTTCAGTTTGCCGCCGGAGAAGTACGGTGCGGGCGGCAGTCCGGCCTTGCGGCGGATGAGATCGCCGTGCCCGGCCTTGTTCAACTCGGCGATGATGCGATCGGTGCGGGTGTCCTGCCAGACGATGGCGTTGTAATACGGGCGTCCGGTGCGGCGGTTCCAGACAATGGTGGTCTCGCGCTGATTGGTGACGCCGACGGCGGTCAGATCGCTCGCGGTGAGCCGGGCGCCCGCGAGGGCGCTCTTGATGACGGTGCGGGTGCGCTCCCAGATCTCGTCCGGATTGTGTTCCACCCAACCGGCATGCGGCATGATCTGCTCATGTTCGAGTTGATGGCGGGCAACCACATTGCCGCCGTGGTCGAACACCATGAATCGCGTGGAGGTCGTGCCTTGATCGATGGCTCCGACGTACTGCGTCATCGCGGTCCTTTCCGGATACTCGTCATTGAGTCCGTTCGCCCTGGTAGGGCCGGTCGCGGCCGGGCCCGGGGACCACGTTACGAAGTGGAGGGTCTCGCGGACAGGGTTCCCGTTCGACAATGCCGAACGGTTTGCTGATAGATTACCTATATGCCCGGCCCGATTCAGTCGATCGAGCGTGCGGCGGCCATGTTGCGCCTGCTCGCACGCGGCTCCGGACGCATGGGCGTCGGCGAGATCGCGGCGGCGCTGGGCCTGGCCAAACCCACCGCGCACGGCATTCTCAAGACCCTGCAGGGCGTCGGCTTCGTGGAGCAGGACCCGGCGAGCGGCAAGTACCACCTCGGGTCCGCACTGGGCGAGCTGGGCTCGGGCTACCTGGACGCCAACGAGTTGCGCTCGCGTGCCATCAATCGCGCCGACGCGCTGGCCGCGCGCACCGGCGAATCGGTCCGCATCGCGGCATCGGCGCACCACGCGGTCACGGTGGTGCACCACGTATTTCGCCCCGACAACACCACCCAGGCCCTCGAGGTCGGCGAAATCCTCCCGCCCTATGCCACCGCCCTCGGAAAAGTGTTGCTGGCCTACGACTCCGAAATCGCGGCTACGGTGCGGGACGGCGACCTGCCCGCCCTCACCCACCGCACCCTCGTCGATCGCCCGGCCCTCGCCCGCGCGCTGGCCGAGGTCCGCCGCACCGGCTGGGCGGGTGAGATAGGGGAGTACCGCGCGGCCGAGGCCGCGATAGCGGCCCCCCTCCGCGCCCGCGGTGGTCTGGTCGTCGGCGCGATCGGCATCAGCGGCCCCGTCGACCGCCTCTGCGACGGCCAACTCAACTTCCGCCCCGCCCTCATCGCCCAGGTGCGCGATGCCGCCCACGCGGTATCGCGGGATCTCGGTGGTGCACAATGATTTTCGAATGGGATGCGGGGGAGTGCCGATGACGCAGCGCTATGTCCTGGCGATCGATCAGGGCACCACGTCGACCCGCTGCATGCTGTTCGATCAGCGCGCGCGGCTGGCCGGAGTGGCGCAGCGCGAGCATCGGCAGCACTATCCGCGCCCGGGCTGGGTGGAGCAGGACGCGCTGGAGATCTGGCGCACGGTGGAGCGGATCGTGCCCGCGGCACTGAGGGATTCGGGGATCACCGTCGAACAGGTGGCGGCCGTCGGGATCGCCAATCAGCGGGAAACCACGGTGGTGTGGGATCGCGGCACCGGGACGCCGATCGGGCGGGCCATCGTCTGGCAGGATGTGCGCTCCGAGGAATTGGTGGCGCGGCTGCGGGAAATGCCGGGGGCGGAACGGATTCGGGAACTCTGCGGGTTACCGCTGGAGACCTATTTCGCGGCGCCGCGACTGCGCTGGATGCTCGATACGGTGCCGGGGCTGGCCGAGCGCGCCGAACGCGGTGAGGTGCTGTTCGGGACCATGGAGACCTGGCTCATCTGGAATCTCACCGGCGGCGCGGATCACGGCGTGCACGTCACCGATGTGACCAATGCCGGGCGCACCCTGCTGATGAATCTCGCCACGCTGGCCTGGGATGACGACCTGCTGAGCTTCTTCGGCATACCGAAGGCCATGCTGCCGCGCATCGAACCCTCCACCGGTGAATTCGGCATCGCCCGCCGGGTGATCCCCGGGGTGCGGATTGCCGCCGCGCTCGGCGATCAGCACGCCGCCCTGTTCGGTCAGACCTGTTTCGCGCCCGGTGAGACCGAATGCACCTATGGCACAGGCGGATTCCTGCTCATGAACACCGGCCGGGAACTGGTGCGCTCCGAACACGGCCTGCTGACCACGATCGGCTATCAGGTCGGCCCGGACCCGGTGTACGCCCTGGAGGGCCCCATCGCGGTGACCGGTTCGCTCGTGCAGTGGCTGCGCGACAATATCGGTCTCATCGCGAGCGCTCCGGAGATCGAAACCCTTGCGGGCACAGTCGAAGACAATGGCGGCTGCTATCTGGTGCCCGCCTTCTCGGGCCTGTACGCCCCGCATTGGCGCGGTGACGCGCGCGGCCTGCTGATCGGTCTCACCTCGTATATCACCAAGGGGCACATCGCCCGAGCCGTGCTCGAGGCCACCGCCTGGCAGACCCGCGATGTGGTCGAGGCCATGAACGCCGATGCCGGATTGCGCGCCGATTCGCTGCGCGTGGCCGGCGGGATGACCTCGGACAACCTGCTCATGCAGATCGTCGCCGATGTGCTCGACATACCGGTCATGCGCCCCATCGTCTCGGAGACGGTCTCGCTCGGCGCGGCCTACGCAGCGGGGCTCGCGGTCGGTTATTGGCCGGATCTCGAAGGGCTGCGGCACAACTGGCGGGTCGCGGCGCAGTGGGTGCCGCGCATGGATCCGGTATTGCGTGCACAGGAGTACGACAACTGGCGGCGTGCGGTGGAGCTTACCTTCGGTTGGCTGCGGCCCAAGAAGCCCTTGACCTAACGTGGCAGTTATGCGGTTGTACGTGGGGTGCGCAATGTGGACACATCCGGACTGGCAGGAACGCCCACTTCCGCCCGCGAAACGCCTGCGCACCTATGCTTCCTGGTGCAATGCGGTGGAGGGCAACACCACCTTCTACGCCACCCCGCAGCGCCGCACCGTCGAATCCTGGGTCCGCCAAACCGATCCCGACTTCCGCTTCGTGATCAAGTTGCCGCGCACCGTGACTCACGAGCGGCGGCTGACCGGCATCGACAATGAGATGAACGCCTTCCTCGACGCCGTCGAACCGCTCGGCCGCCGCCTGCACGCGCTGTGGATACAGCTGCCCGGCTCGTTCACCGATCTGGCCGCGCTGGCCAATCTGCTCGAGGGCCTGCCGCCGCACTATCGCGCCGCGGTGGAGGTCCGGCATCCGGCCTTCTTCGAAAACTCCAGGGCCATAGCCCAATTGGAGGCGCTGCTGGAAGCGGCGGGCGCGGAGTGGATTCCGTTCGACACCACCGTGCTCTTCGCCGCCGAGCCCCGCTCGGCCGCCGAGCGCGAGGCGCAATCCAAGAAGCCGCGGGTGCGCCGCCGCACCAGGGCGCTCACCGAATTCCCCATCGTCCGCTATCACGGGCGCGATGATCCCGAGGCCACCGTCGCGGGCTGGCAGCCGTGGGTGGAGCAGACCGTGGCGTGGTTGCGCGAAGGCCGTTCGCCCACGATCTTCATCCACACCCCGGACAACGCCTCCTCGCGCACGCTGTCGCGCCGCTTCCACGCCGAGGTTCGCGCGCGACTGCCGGAGCTGGAGCCGCTGCCCGATCCGATCCCGACCGATCCCATGACGCTGTTCTGAGGAAGCGAAAAGCGCCGCACCGGAAGGTGATCCGATGCAGCGCCGAGGTTCCGCGACCTAGCCCACCGGCAGCGCCTGCCGCTCGGCCCGCTCGGCCTCGCGGGCCAATGAGCGATCCCGCTGCTCCTCGAACTTCGCCACATCCTTGCGCAGCTGCTCCAGGAAGTCGCCGAGCTCATTGCGGAGCTGATCACCATAGGCCCCGAAGTCGGTGCGCTCGAAGATATTCCACTTCTTCAGCACCGGCATGATGACCTCCTCCAGATGCTGACGCAGGTCGTAGATGCCATGCTTGGCCATGATCACCCCGTTGCGCCGGAAGTCGGGCATTCCGGCGCCGGGCATCTGGAATTCTCGAATCATATGGGTGATGGCCTCCATGGCCTGATCCGGAGCGAGATCCAGCGCCGCGGCACAGAGATTCCGATAGAAGATCATGTGCAAATTCTCGTCGGCCGCAATACGTTGCAGCATTTTGTCCGCTATGGGGTCATTGCACACTTTGCCGGTATTGCGATGAGAAACGCGAGTCGCCAATTCCTGAAATGTCACATAGGCGACAGACACCATGAATCCGGAGGAAGCCGGAATCGCCCGGGTGCCTATCTTTTTCCGCGCGATCCGGGTCGCGTTGTACCCATTGGTCATATGGATCATCCGGGCCTGCTCCAGCGCCACCGGATCGACCCCGCGCGTCACCACCAGATAGTCCCGCAGCACGATCCCGTGCCGGTTCTCCTCGGCCGTCCAGCGCCCGACCCAGGTGCCCCAGGGGCCGTCCTGGGAGAAGTTCTCCGAGATCTCCCGGTGATAGCTGGGCAAATTGTCCTCGGTGAGAAGATTGGTGATCATGGCAGCCTTGGCGACCTCGCTGAGTTGGGACTGTTCCGGATCCCAATCGTCGCCACCCATTGCTGCGAAGTTGCGACCGGCGTCCCACGGTACATAGTCATGCGGGTGCCAGTCCTTGGCCATGGATAGATGCCTATTCACATTCGCTTCGGCAATCGGCTCCAACTCGATCAGCAACTCGAGCTGTGTGAGATTCCTGGCCACGGTCGTGTGCCTCCCTCGAAATGGCTGTGCGCTGCGGAATGATGCAGTGGAAAGAGCGCGAGACATGGCGATCGCCGCCGCGGGGAAGAGGCCACCGGCAGAAGGTCCGGGGATGTCCGCGTGTCGGTCAACAAAACTGGTCGGCTTCGCCTCGGATAATCTAGCCCAGTTCGCCGGAGATTGGCTTCATCCCCGCCGATGTGTCCAACGGGCGGGGCGTTCGCTAGTTGCATACCAGTCCTTGACAGCCCACGCGGATCGAAACGGGTTCGCCGGAGCATTGCTACGGAGAGTGAACGATCATGCAGACGCCCAACCGAAGGAAGTTTCCGAACGTAGTGGTGACGGCCCTCGCGGCCACCACATCCATTGCGGGGGATGTCGATTCGACCTGGAAGGGACTACTCAACGGCGAGAGCGGAATCGATGTGCTCGAGGACAGTTTCCTCGACGACTTCGGTCTTCCGGTGCGCATCGGCGGCCACCTCAAGGTGACTCCGACCTCGGTGCTCTCGCGCGAGGAATGCCGCCGCACCTCCTATGTCGAGCAGATGGCGCTGGTGCTGGGTCGCGAGGTCTGGCGCAATGCCGGTAGTCCGGAGGTGGACGGTGACCGCCTCGGCGTCTCCATCGGCACCGGTCTCGGCGGCGCGGAGATGCTCATCATCGCGCGCGACAAGATGTCCAGCGGTGGCTACCGCAAGGTGTCGCCGCTGACCGTGCAGACCATCATGCCGAATGGTCCGGCGGCGGTGGTGAGTGTGGAGCTGGGCGCGAGGGCCGGTGTGTCAACGCCTGTTTCGGCTTGTTCGTCCGGTTCCGAGGCGATCGCCAATGCCTGGCAGCGCATTGTCATGGGCGATGCCGACATGATGATCACCGGTGGTGTCGAGGGTTCGATCCAGGCCCTGCCCATCGCGGGCTTCTCGATGATGCGCGCCATGAGCACGCGCAACCACGATCCCAAGGCCGCCTCGCGCCCCTTCGACCGCGATCGTGACGGTTTCGTCTTCGGTGAGGCGGGTGCGCTCATGGTCATCGAGACCGAGGAGCACGCACTGGCGCGCGGGGCGCGGATCCACGCGCGAATCATGGGCGCGGGCATCACATCCGACGGATTCCACCTTGTCGCACCGGATCCCGAGGGCACCGGCGCCGCGCGCGCCATGTCCCGTGCCATGGAACACGCCGGAATCTCCAAAGCCGATGTGTCCCATATCAATGCGCATGCCACCGCCACGCCGATCGGCGATACCGCGGAGGCGAATGCCATCTATCAGGCCGTCGGCAACCACGCAGCGGTCTACGCTCCCAAGTCCGCGCTGGGGCATTCCATCGGCGCCGTGGGCGCGCTGGAATCGGTCCTCACCGTGCTCAGCGTGCGTGACGGAATCATCCCGCCCACCTTGAATTTGGACAATCTGGACCCCGAAATCGACCTTGACGTGGTGTGCGGCGCAGCGCGCAGCGGCAACTACGAATACGCCCTGAACAACTCGTTCGGTTTCGGCGGTCACAACGTGGCCCTGGCCTTCGGCCGGTACTGAGTGACGAGGATCATCGGCACCTGCTAGTCTTCCCCAGCCCCAGCTACTTCTCGGGCTTCGGTGTCGATTCTTGTTCGGTGTCACTGCACAGTCATTTCTGTGAGTTGAAAAAGGATAGGGAATGATCGGCGAGACCTTTGATGACTATCTGGACGAGCGCGGCAACATCACGATGCCCGACAACCAGACGATGATCGACTTGGTCGACAAGCACTCTGCGGCGCAAGGGGATGAGCTCGCCTACCGCTATGTCGACTACTCCCGGGAGCGCGATGGTGAGTACTTCGAGCTGACCTGGAACCAGTTCGGCGTCCGCTTGCGCGCGGTGGCGGCCCGGCTGCAGCAGGTGACGCAGCCGGGCGATCGGGTCGCCATCCTGGCACCGCAGGGACTCGACTACATCGTGGCGATGTACGCGGCGGTCTATGCCGGCTGTATCGCTGTGCCACTGTTCGATCCGGATGAGCAGGGCCATTCCGACCGGCTGCACGCGGTGCTGAACGATTGCCGGCCCGCGGCGATTCTGACGGTCGGGCCGTCGGCCCCCGGGGTGCGCGAGATCTTCCGGGATCTACCGGCGCCGCAGCGACCGCGAATCATTGCGGTGGAGGCGATTCCGGACAGCGTGGGCTCGGCCTGGGTGCGCCCGGACATCAATATCGACAGCGTCGCCTACCTGCAGTACACCTCCGGCTCCACGCGCACCCCGGCGGGCGTGGAGATCACCCATCGCGCGGTGGGAACCAATCTGCTGCAGGTGATTACGACCGTCGGCATCACCGAGAAGGCGCGCGGCGTCACCTGGCTGCCGCTGTTCCACGATATGGGCCTGTTGACGGTCATCCTGCCGACCATCGGCGGCAAGTTCATCACCATCATGTCGCCCAGTGCCTTCGTGCGCCGACCGTACCGCTGGATCAAGGAGCTCGCGGCGCAGGAGGACGGCGCCGAGATCTTCGCCGCCGCACCGAATTTCGCCTTCGAACACGCGGCGGCGCGGGGTCTGCCCAAACCGGGTGAGGAACTCGATCTGTCCAATGTGATCGGCTTGATCAACGGCAGCGAACCGGTGTCGGTGACGTCGATGAAGAAGTTCAACGATGCCTTCGCCCCGTACGGTCTGCCCAAGACCGCGATCAAACCCTGCTACGGCATGGCGGAGGCGACGCTGTTCGTCTCGGCGACCCGGCGCGAGGACGAGGCGCGGGTGGTCTACGTGGACCGCACCGAACTCAATGCCGGCCGGATGATCGAGGTGAGTCCGGACGCGGAAAACGCTGTGTCCCAAGTGTCCTGCGGCTATGTCGCGCTCTCGCAGTGGGCCGTCATCGTCGATCCCGAGACCGGCGCCGAGAAGCCCGAGGGCGAGGTCGGTGAGATCTGGCTGCACGGCAAGAATATGGGCATCGGCTACTGGGGCCGCCCCGAGGAATCCGAGGCCACCTTCCGCAACCGGCTGAAAACCCGTCTGCCGCAAGGCAGTCACGCCGAGGGCGCGGACGAGGACGCGGACTGGATGCGCACCGGTGACTTCGGCGCGTACCTGGACGGCGAGCTCTACATCACCGGCCGCGTCAAGGATCTGGTGATCGTGGACGGGCGCAATCACTATCCGCAGGATCTGGAGTACTCCGCACAGGAGTCCAGCACCGCACTGCGCCCGGGATTCGTTGCGGCCTTCTCGGTTTCGGCGAATCAGATGCCCGCGGAGGCGGTCGCGCCCAATGGCGTGAAGCTCACCCTGGATCCCGGCGACAATGCCGAGCAACTGGTGATAGTAGCCGAACGCGGTACGGGCGCGGCGAAACTGGAGCCCGAGCCGATCGCCGAGGCGGTGCGCGCGGCGATCGCCAAGCGGCACGGGGTGACGGTGCGCGATCTGCTGCTGGTGCCCGCGGGTTCGATTCCGCGCACCTCCAGCGGGAAGATCGCGCGGCGCGCCTGTAAGACGGCGTACGTGGAGGGCACCCTGCGCGGCGGATATCGCCAGCAGGCTTTCCCGGACGTGGTGGAGTAGGTCCCGAACCGCCCTGAGATCAGTGGCCCGGCCCGCGTGCGCAGTGCACGCGGGCCGTTTTTCTGTCGAGGGGGCTTGGCGCGCGGGCGTGTGATCGGCGGACGGGCAGACCGGTCCGTACACTTTCCCGCCGTGGGGAATTCCGCCCGAATCGGGCTCATAGTCGCGATGACCGCTGCCGTACTGACCTGCTTCGCAATGCCGTCGGCCGGGGCGGCACAGGTCGCTCCGGCGGTCTGCGGTACGCCGCTCTCCGACGAGGAAATCACGACGATCGGTGAGCTATCGGACATTTCAGACCTCACCGGGGATACCCTGCGGCGGTTGGAGACCGCCGTGCGGAACAACCATCGGATCACCGAGATACTGGTGGCGCATCGGGATCGCCGGGGGCTGTTCGGCATCGGCCTGGACGGCGTCGAGCAGGTCGCCGTCATGCCGCTGCAGGAGGATCCGACCGCCTTCCAGGACCGCGAATACGCGCACCGCATCAGCCTCGAGCTACTGAGTCGCTACCTGAACAACGTGCACGCCGAATTCACCGGTGGCACGGTCGAATGGCATTGGGCCCGTTACTTCGCCCAGGCCGAGCGGTGTGAACTCTCCGGCGCGCGCGTGGCCATGACGGGGTACAACGCGCACCTCGCGGTGGACCTCGCGTACTCCATCGCCGCCATCGGCACCCGCCCCGAGAACGCCCCGGACTACTTCAAGATCGTGGCCGCCATCGCGGGCGCGGGCGATGTCATCATCGACCGCACCGGGGAGGTCTACCACGCGGACCTCGGCCCGCTGTGGCGCTTCTACTTCGTCGGCGAGGGTTTGGACCTGCTGGTGGGCAGGGGCGTAGCCACCAAACCCCTGCTGGTGCTGGCGGACCTCGGCGCGAATGTGGTCATCTTCGGCAACGGCCTCGCCCTGCAGGACCCCGCCCTGCGCGATCCGACCGCCCTGGAAATCCATACCCTCTCCGATGCGGCCGACATCGCCTTCGAGGTCCTGGCGGACATACACGCCCTCTAGCGGTGTCGAATCACCCTGTGGCGGTATCGGTCCGGGGGCCGTGACCCGCCGCTTTGGCCCAGTACATGCTGTAGTCGGCCGCCTGTAGCAGGTCGTCGGCGGTGGTGTGGGCCGCGTACTCCTCGGCGATGCCGACGCTCGCGGTGACCGTCAGGTGATGGCCCTGCACCTCGAAGGGGCGCGTGAAGGCGCGGCGCACGCAGCGGGCGATCTCGTCCACATCGGCGGTGGAGTTCGGTACCAGGACCACGAATTCGTCACCGCCGATGCGCGCCACCAACTGGCCGAAGCCGTCCGCGCAAGCATCCAGCCGGGCGGCGGCCTGAATCAGCAGTTCATCGCCGACGGCGTGACCGAAGGTGTCGTTGACGGCCTTGAAATGGTCGAGGTCGATATAACAGAGTCCGATTCGACTGTCCGGATCGGTGAACGCCGCGGTGAGCGCGTCGAAGAAGCGGCTGCGATTGGCCAATCCGGTGAGCTGATCGTGGTGTGCGCGATATTGCAGCCGCTCGCGCAGCGCGCGCCGTTCGGAGATGTCCTCCACCAGGATCAGCGTGTAGCGCGGATCGCCGCGGTCATCGCGAATGAGCGAGACATTGATATTGGTCCACACCGTGCGCCCGTCCCGATGCGGATAGGCCTTCTCCATCTGCACGTTCTCCACCTCCCCGCGCACCACCTGGGCGTACAGCGGCCACATGTCCGGGTCATCCTCGGGATGGGTGAGATCGGTGACCTCGAGGGCGCACATCTCGGCGGGGGAGTAGCCGAGCATATTCGCGAAGGCGGCGTTCACCTCGATGATGCGTCCGGTCATATCGGACAATCCGGTACCGATTCCGGCCTGGGCGAAGACCGCCCGGAAACGCGCCTCACTGGCCCGCAGCTGCTCCTGCATTTGTAATCGGGCGGTCATCTCGGCGGCCCGCACACTCTCCTGCTCGGCCAGCAGCCACTGCCGGAAGGCGCGCACGTAACCGGCGGTGAAGGCGCCCAGCAACTCCGCGGCACGCGCCGCGGCAATGGTGGTCTCCCGGGTGAAATGCGCGTCCAGCACCGCGATACTGCGGCCGAGCACCTCATCCCCGACGAAGTGCGCGCGCGCCAATTCCGCGCCGAGTTCGGCCACCTGATCCGCCGCGTCCCCGTTCCGCGCGGCCTGGTCCACTCCCCGCGCCAACCGGGCGATCAGGGCGACGGTCTCGGCGCGGCTCAGGGGCACGACGTGATCGCGGGTTCCGCCGGCGAGCGCGGCTACCCACTGATCGACCAACTCGGCGTGCGGGCCACCCTGCTCCGGCCCACCCCCGGGATCCGACGCCATGAGGGTCGATGGTAGCCCGACCGGTCGGTGCCCGCGAACGCCGCCCCCGCGACCGAAGGTGGGATACCATTGCGGCGCTTCACGATTGGTAGTGGTTTCGAGAGGGGCAGTGAATCGATGACCAGACCGAGTTGGGCACCGGAGGGTATCGATCTGGATCGGCCCAGTGCCTCCCGCGTCTACGACTACTTTGTCGGCGGTATGCACAATTTCGAGATCGATCGCGAACTCGCGCAGATGATCGAGAAGTTCACCCCCAATGTCGCCGAGACCATGCGCGCCAATCGGGATCTGTTGCGCCGGTGCGTCCGCATCCTGACCGACGCGGGTATCGACCAGTTCCTGGATCTGGGCTCGGGCATCCCGACGGTCGGCAATGTGCACGAGGTGGCGCAGGCCCGAAACCCGCGGGCCCGGGTGGTTTACGTGGATATCGATCCGGTGGCGGTGGCGCACAGCCAGGCCATTCTGGACGGCAATCCGCTCGCCACGGTCATTCACGCCGATATGGCGCAACCGGATTCGATTCTCGATGATCCGGAGGTCAAGCGGCTGCTCGACTTCGAGCGACCGATCGCCGTATTGCTGCTGGGCGTACTGCATTTCGTCCCCGACGAGGCCGATCCCGCCGGTGCGGTGGCGCGCCTGCTCGAGGTGTGCGCACCGGGCAGCTATGTGGCCATCACCCATGCCACCGCGGACGGTCAGCCCGCGGAAGTGCTGGAGGCGCAGAAGCTTTCGGGTCGCACCTCCACCGAGATCGTGCTGCGCGGCCACGACGAGATCGCCACCTACTTCGGTGACTGGACCCTGTTGGAGCCGGGCCTGGTGCAACTGCCGCTGTGGCGTCCGGAGAACCCGGACGAGGCCGTCGAAGCGCCCGAGCGTTCGGGTGCGTACGGCGGCCTCGCTCGTAAGGACTAGGCGCGATCACCTGGTCGCCGGCCCCTGCCTCCGGAAGGTCGCCACCGCGACCACGGCGGCTCCGGCGGCGATCACCGCGGCGGCGCGGAAGGCGGCGCTGAAGCCGTCGGTGAGAGCCAGTGTGTCACCGAGCTTTTCGGCTCCGGCGGCGGAGGCGATGGCGGTGACCGCGGCCAACCCGAGGGCGGAGCCGATCTGGTAGCCGGTGTTCACGATGCCCGAGGCCAGGCCGCCCTCCTCCGGCGGAGCCGCCGAGATGGCGGTTTGCAGGGAGGGGACGAACGCCAGGGACATGCCCAGCGCCGCGACCAGCGAACCGGGCAGCACATCCACCCAGAAGGTGCCGTCGGCGCGAATGAACGCCAGCCACACCAGTCCTGCCGCCAGAATGAGCAATCCGGCGATGATCATGGTCCGAGCTCCGAAGCGCGCGAACAGCTTCGGCGACAGCGCCACCATGCCCGCCATGATGAGCGCGGTCATGGGCAGCAGCGCCGCACCCGACGGGAATGCCGAATAGCCGAGCACCTGCTGCAGGTAGAGGTTCAGGAAGAACCACATCGGCACCCAGGCCGCGCCCAGCAGCAATTGGGACAGGTTGGCCGCGCCCAGATTCGGCGAACGGAAGACCGAGAGCGGCATGAGCGGTTCCCGGCGGCGAATCTGGAGGACCAGGAACGCGATCAGCAGTACCGCCGCCACGGCGAGTGTGCCCCAGGTGGATCCGGAGAACCAGCCCGCCTCCGGCGCTCGCACCACGGCGAAGACCGTCGCGCCGAGCCCGAGGGTGGCGGTGACCGCGCCGAGCAGATCGACCGAACCGTGCGGGGCGAGCGCGCCGCCGGGCACCAGCGCGGGCGCGGCGACCAGCGCCAGCACGGCCAGTGGGATATTGATATAGAAAACCCAAGGCCACGAGGCATATTCGGTAATCAGCCCGCCGAGGAAGACACCGGCGGTGCCGCCCGCCGGAGCGGCCGCGCCGTAGACGGCGAACGCCTTGGTCAGCTCACGCGGGTTCGAGCCGAACAGCATCATGAGCAGGGTCAGCGCCGAGGGTGCGATGAGCGCCGCACCGGCCCCCTGCACCCCGCGGCCGATCAATTCGACGGTCGCGGAGGAGGCGATCCCCGCGATCAGTGAGCCGATTCCGAGGATGGCCCATCCGGTCTGGAATATCCGCCGAGCGCCCAGCATGTCGGAGAGTTTGCCGCCGAGCAGCAGCAGTCCGCCGAAGACCACCACGTAGGCGTTGAAGACCCAGCTCAGGTTCTCCTGTGAGAACCCCAGTGCGCCCTGCATTTTCGGCAGTGCGACCCCGATGATCGAGGTGTCCATGATGACCATGAACTGGGCCAGGGCAATGAGTGCGAGGGCGGTCCACCGTCGCGAGGACGGTGGCGCCTGAGTATCGATGGGCACGGTCTCACTCCTTCTGGAAAGTCGATGGCTACCTGTATACCCATGGGGGGTATGCAGAAGGAAGTGGTCGAGCCGTGATTCATTTCATACCCAGAGGGGGTATGAAAAATGCGGCCACCCGATTACGGGGGCCGCACCGTGTCATGCCCTCGGGGAGCGTATTTCGTGTGGTCAGGCGGTCTTCTCGCGCACATGCGCGGCAATCGCGGGCAGTACCAGGCTCAGCCGCTGTCGCGCCTCGCCATCCTCGACCAGCCCGTCCGCGCCGACCTGTTCGCGCAGCACCGTAATGCGGCCGCAGGCCGTCTCGGCGATATCGGCGCTGACGTAACCCAGTACCGTGCGGAGGGTTTCGACCGCGGCGTCCCCGCGCCCCGGATACGCCACATTGATCCACGCCACCGGCTTGTCCACCAGATCCCCGGTGCCGACGGTCCATTCGAGCAGATTCTTCAGGCTGCCCGGAATCATCCCCGCGTACTCCGGCGTGCAGATGAGCACCGCATCGGAGGCGGCCAGCTGCCTGTGCAGCGCCTCGGCATTCGCGGGTTCCGGCTCGAGGCCGGGGACGAACTGCGGCAGATCGACCAACCCGTCGTAGAGCGTGGCGATGATATCGCCGGGCGCCTCCGCGGCAATGGTGCGCAGGGCGGCGGTATTGGTGGAGCTGTCCCGGGTGCTGCCCGAGATCAGCAGGATGCGCAGGGGAGTCGTCACCCTGCGGGCAACGCTGCGCGGCGGGCGGGTATTTCGCGGCGAAGCGCGCAGTCCCACCGAGTGGGAGCCCTTGCGGCATCCCCTGGCACTTTCCTTCTTTTTCGGTATCGTTGGCGGGATGCCGCACTGTCCGGGACAGTGTTAACGTTCGGATTCGATTGTGCGACAACTGCATAGCGATGTTTGCGCGAGAAGGGCAGGCGACGATGACTGCGTTCACCAACCGCTTCGACGAGGCGGCGGTCGGTGCCGGAGGCTCCACGGCGGCATACGGCGGGCTCGGTCCCGGCCGACTGCTGGCGGCGGAGCCGATGACGGCGTACCTGCTGCCCGGGGTGAAACTGCCCGCCCGCGCCTGGCGGATCGGCTACACCACGACCACCGGCTCGGGTGAGCCGACACAGGTCACCGGTACCGTGCTGGTCCCGCGCGGGCCCTGGCGGGGTGAGGGCTCACGGCCACTCATCGGATACGCCGTGGGTACCCAGGGTCTGGCCGATACCGTGGCCGCCGCCTCCTGGCAGCTGCGTTTCGGCCTCGAATACGAATCGGTCTTCATCACCGCGGCTCTGCGTCGCGGCTGGGCCCTGGCCATCACCGACTATCCGGGACTGGGCAATTCGGGCACGCACCCGTACGTCATGGGTCGCTCACTCGGCCCGGCGGTGCTGGACAGCATGCGCGCCGCGCGCCGCCTGCCCGCCGCGGGGCTGGACCCGAACGGTCCGCTCGGCATCTACGGCTACTCCGAAGGCGGTTGTGCCGCGGGCTGGGCACTGCAATTGCAGCCGAGCTATGCCCCGGATCTACCCCTGGCCGGTGGCGTGGTCGGCTCCGCGCCCGCCGATCTGGAGGATATGATCACCTTCCTGGACGGCAGCCCATACGCCTTCCTACTCTTCTACGGCGTCATCGGATTGGACGCCGCGTACCCGGAACTCGATGTGCTGCAATACCTCAAGCCGCAGGGCCGCGCGCTGGCGGCAGTCTTGCGCCGCACGCACGCCTTGGCCGCCGCGGTGGCCGGAATCGGTCTGGGCGCGTTCGTGCCCAAGAGCGTCTCCACCTACTGCCATCGCATGCCGTTCGAGGTGCCGGAGGTGCGGGAACGCCTGCGGGAGAACAAACTCGGGCATATCGCGCCCGCCGCGCCGGTGCTGGTCGCGGGCGGCACGGCCGAGCAGATCATTCCGTATCCGCAGGCCGTGCGCCTGGCCGAGGACTGGAAGGCACTCGGGGTGGATGTCACCATGCTCTCCCTGCCCCGGCGCGAACACATCACCGGCGCACTGTCTTTCGCGCGTCCGGCACTGGGCTTCCTGGCGCATCGGTTCGCCGAGTCCAGCCGGGTCGCCCTGCGCCGCGGCGCCTAGACCCCCACGCTCCAGTGCAGGACGCGAGAGGTGAACAGCACCAGGCCGAGTGAGACCACCGCGACCGTCACCAGACCGACGACGGCCACCACCAGTGGCCGCCAGCCGGTGCGGGCCAGTTCGCGAATATTCACATTCAGTCCGACGCCCGCGAAGGTGAGCAGGAACGCCCAGCGCGACAGATTCGCCAGGTTGGTGGTCTGCTGCTTGGTCAGCCAGTGCGCGGTCGCCACCGCCGATACGGCCAGGAAGCCGAGCACGAACTTGGGGAACTTGGCCCAGACGAATGCCGCCTTGGCGCGCACACCCGGTGCGATCGCGTCGGCTTGACCGCGCGCGGCCCAGTAGGCCGCGAAGCCGAGCACCACGAATCCGATGAGCGCGTTGCGGGTCGACTTCACCAGCACCGCGATCTTGCCGGCGGTGTCGGAGTACAGGTAGCCGGTGGCGGTGGTCTCCGCGGTGTTGTCCACCGCCAGACCGGCCCACAGCCCGAACTCGTGATCGCTCAATCCGATCGCGTGACCCAGCGGCGGCAGCGCGAACAATGCGACCGCGCCCAGCGCCAGAATCGCGGCGATGGCATAGCTGACATCGGAATTTCGCGCCCGGATCGCGCCCTTACCGGCGATGATCGCGGACACGCCGCAGATGGCGGTGCCGATGGCCAGGAGCGAGCCGAGCTTGCCGGAGAGCCCCAGCAACCGCGCCACGCCCAGGATGATGGCCCCGGAGACCGTCATATCCACCAGGATCTGAATGAAGCTGGTACCGCCCAGCTTCGCCACATCCCCGAGCAGGAAGCGCGAGCCCAGCGCCACGATGCCGATCTTTAGCCAGAATTCGTAGGTGCCCACGCCGGGCCGAAAAATGCGGTGCAGCCCAACGGTATTGGTGATGACCAGTCCGATCAGAATGGCCCAGAGCACATACTCGATATCGGGTACGGTCCAATGCTGGTGCTTGGCAAGGGAATTCCACCAGATCTGGGCGTACTTGCCGAGCACGCCGACCGCGACGAGCAATGCGATGCCGGGCAGATAGCCCACCACCCGGCCCAGCGTGAGCGGCCCCTCGGTGGTCTCCTCCGGCTCGTCGCCGGTCCTGTTCAATTCGACCGCGGTATCACTCATGACCTCACCACGGAATCTTCGGCAGGGCGTCGAACACGGCGAGTACGGTCGCCGCGCCCGCCACGATCACGGACCACCAGTCGGCCCCCAGCCGCCCGAGAGCGTCCAGTCTTGAATTGGGACTTGTCACCACTACCTCCGAAAACACTGCGGGTGGACCCCGTTGGGCCGCAGACCTGCACTATGGGGGTGGGAACGGTCCCGAACCATGGTTGTAATCGCCCTGATCGAATGTCCGAGGTTGCGCTCTGATCAGCCGAGCAGCGGTTCGTCCGGATCGAGCGTCAACCCCCCCGCGCCTGCGCGGTGGAAGACACTGCGCCCCAGGCGAAGTGGGTGAACTGTTCGGGCAGTTCCTTACCGTCGACTACCGGATCGTTCAACCAGCGCAGGACGCCGAGGCCGACCGCGCCCGGTAGCGCGTCCACCACGAACCGGGTGTGCTCTCCGGCGCACCCCTTGCCTACTGTCTGGGACAATCCTACACTGGCTTCACATCGAACACTCAGTACCAGGTACTCGGTGTTGCACCAAGGATGGTCAAGATGACAACTGCCCCGGCGGTCAGTACCTATCCGAAGGCCAGACGGATCAAATTCCGCTTCGACCAACATGATTCGAACGACAAATACTTCGTCGACGGCGATATGGTCTTCAGCCACTTCGTCGCCGGACTGTCCGGCGGATTCCCGCTCGGTGAGGAATCCTTCATTCGCTCGGTG
Organism: Nocardia acidivorans NBRC 108247; assembly: GCF_001625085.1. Classification (GTDB taxonomy): domain Bacteria; phylum Actinomycetota; class Actinomycetes; order Mycobacteriales; family Mycobacteriaceae; genus Nocardia; species Nocardia acidivorans. The sequence continues at coordinate 16,915 of NZ_BDAW01000091.1, read as the reverse complement.
CGCCGAGTGGCCGAGCGCGTCACCGATCCACTGCTCGAGAAGCGGGTCAGGGGTTTCGTCGGTCAGGAGGCCACGCACGGCCGGGAGCACCGCAAACTCAATGACAAACTCATCGAAATGGGTTATCCCATCGCGTGGATCGATTCCGAGAAGGCGCGTGAGCGCATGCTCGCCATCGAGGATCGGCTCTCCCCGCTGGTGCATCTGGCCGCCACCGCGGCGGCTGAGCACTACACCGCCGTGCTGGCCGAACGCGTGCTCTCCAGTGATGAAATCCAGTCCATACCGGCCGCTCCCGAGTTCTGGAACCTGCTCAACTGGCACGCCCTGGAAGAGCTGGAACACAAGTCGGTGGCCTTCGATGTCTTCCGCGCGGTCGGCGGCACCGAACCGGTGCGAATCGGCGTCATGGTGGGTATGTACGCCTTGACGCTGCCGTTCACCTTCGGCAGTCTCGCGGTCGCGCTGGCCCGCGATCCGGTCGCCCGGCAGCAGCCGGTGCGGGTGGCGCGGGAGGCGTACGACCTGTTCCGCGGACCGATCTTCCGCGGTCTCATGGCGGAGCTGGCCAAATATCTGCGCCCCGGCTTCCATCCCGACGATATCGACACCACCGCCCTGCTGAACCGTTGGCAGCGTGAGCTTTTCGGCGATGACGGCGTGCTGGTCGACCACCTGAGATAAACACAACTCCATCGAGAAAGGACCGACCAATGACGATCGGTCAGGACGTCAAGTCCCTCACCCCCTACCCCAAGGTCCGGCGCATGCGCTTCCGGTTCGGCCAGCCCGAACCCATGACGCACATCTTCGCCGAGGGCGATATTCCGCTCACCCATCTGATCGCCGTACTCTCCGGCGCCTTTCCGCCCGGCGAGGAATCCTTCATCCGCTCGGTGCGCAAATTCTCCGGTGAGATCACCGATCCCGTGCTCAAGAAGCGGATCGCCGGATTCATCGGCCAGGAGGCCGTCCACGGGCAGCAGCATCGCGTACTCAACGATCAGCTGATCGCGCTCGGCTTTCCGATCGTGCGGATCTTCACCTTCGAACCCGGCGCACTCCGCGAACGCGCACTGATCGGCGTCGAGAACATGGTGCCCCGCCATGTGCATCTGGCCGTCACCGCACTGGCCGAGCACTACACCGCCACGCTGGCCAAGCGGGTGCTGGGCACGCCCGAAATCCAAGCGCTCCCAGCAGATCCCGAGGTCATGAAGCTGCTGAACTGGCATGCCTTCGAGGAGCTCGAGCACAAATCCGTCGCCTTCGACGTCTACCGCGCCACCGGCGGTTCGGAGCTGGTCCGCATCGGACTCATGGCGGGCAGCTACGCCCTCACCATTCCGGTGGTCGGGCTCGGGGTGTTCGCCTCGATCCTGAGCGATCCGCGCAGCCGGCGGCCGATCAGGGTGGCCCGGCAGTCGGTGCGACTGGTACGCGGCCCGATTGTGAAGGGCCTGCTCAGGGAGATGCGGCCGTATATGCGGCCCGGCTTCCATCCGGACGATATCGACACCAATGAGCTGCTCGAGCGCTGGCGGGTCGAATTATTCGGCGCCCAGGGCGAACTCGTAGATCGCATCGGCTGAGGACAACCACATGAACAGTCTCGGCGACAGCGGTGCGCCGGACGAAGCCCGTCCCGATCACGAGGTCATCGTGGTCGGGGCCGGTTTCGGCGGCATAGGAACCGGAATCGCACTCCAGCGCAAGGGTATTCACGACTTCGTCATTGTCGACAAATGGGATCGGGTCGGCGGCACCTGGCATGCCAACACCTATCCCGGTGTGGCGGTGGACATTCCCTCGTTCATCTACAGCTTCTCCTACGAACAGCGCGGTGACTGGTCGCGGATCTTCCCGCCCGGCAGCGAACTGCGCGACTACGCCGAGAGCATGGTCGACAAGTATGGGCTGCGCGACAAGCTCCGGATGAACACCACGGTCGTGGATGCGGCGTTCGACGATCGAAACAGCCTGTGGCGGTTGCGCACCGACGGTGGGCGCGAACTCACCGCACGCCATATCGTGCTCGCCATCGGCGGCCTGGAGCGGCCCAGGATGCCCGATATCGAGGGGCTGGACGATTTCGGCGGCACCCTCGTGCACACCGCCATGTGGGATCACGATGTCTGTCTGACGGGCAAGCGGGTGGCGGTGATCGGTACCGGCGCGACCGCACTGCAATTGATTCCGGCGATCGTCGAGGAGACCGCGCATCTGACGGTCTTCCAGCGCACCCCGATCTGGGTGTTCCCGAAGAACGACGCCGAGATTGGCTGGCTGGGCCGACAGGTATTGGGCCGCAAGCGGATTCGCTCTGCCTTGCGCGTGGCAGGGAATCTCGGCACCGAGGTCGCCATGAGCGCAATGGTGGTCGGGCCGCCCTGGCTCACCGAATCCGCTCGCCGCTTGGCGCAAGGCCCGATCCGGCGGTGGATGCGCTCGCAGATCGACGATCCGGTGCTGCGCGAGAAACTCACGCCCCGGTACGGACTCGGCTGCAAACGGCCGTCCATGTCCAATGACTATCTGAAGACGTTCAATCGCCAGGACGTCAGCCTGGTCACCGAGTCGATCGAACGCATCACCGAACGCGGCGTGGTCACCGCGGACGGCACCGAGCACGAGATCGATATCCTGGTCTGCGCCACCGGATTCAAGCTCTGGGACAAGGGCGCGATACCGCCCTTCCCGGTGCGCGGCCGCAACGGCCTGGACCTGGAGCGATTCTGGGATGAGCACCGCTACCAGTCCTATCAGGGCGTCTCGGTGCCCGGATTCCCGAACGCCTTCACCATCACCGGGCCCTACGGATTCGTGCTCGGCTCCTATATCTGGATGATCGAGGCCACCGCCGCGCACCTGAGCCGTGTCATCGCGGAGGCCAAGCGCCGGGGCGTCACCGAGGCCGAGATACGGCAGCAGGCGCACGACGCCTACTTCGAGAAATGCCTGCGACGGCAGGAGAAGAACTTCCTGTTCACCCCGGTCTGCGCGGGCTCGAACACCTACTACATCGACGATAAGGGTGATTCCCCGTTCCGGCCGTCCACGCACGGCGAGATGTATTGGCAGAACAGGCATTTCGATCTCGATGTGTACCGGTACAGCGCGGGCGCGTCGCGCCCGCTCCAGGTGGACGCCCTGTCCGAGGAGGTCTCGTGAAGATCAATGACATTCGACCCGGACTGGTCGTGGTCACCGGTGCCGGTACCGGGATCGGACGGGCGGTCGCGCTGCGCTTCGCCCGCGGCGGCGCGCAGGTCGTGGTCTCCGATATCGACAAGGATGCCGCCCTGGCCACGGTCGCCAAGATCCACGCCGAAGGCCGCCGCGCCGTGGCCATGCGACTGGATGTGACCGATCCGGGGGCCTGGGAATCGTTCGCCCGCGATGTGCACGCCGATCTCGGGGTGCCCGACATTCTGGTCAACAATGCCGGAATCCTGGTCAGCGGAGCGTTTTTGGACCTGGAACCGCGGGATTGGGAGCATCAGCTCGGGGTCAATCTGCTGGGCGTGGTCTACGGCTGCCGGACCTTCGGCCGGCAGATGATCGAGGAGGGCAAGCGTGGTCACATCGTCAATATCGCCTCGGCGGCGGCCTTCACCCCGACACCGGTCATGTCGGCCTACTCGGTCTCCAAGGCCGGGGTGAAGATGCTCACCGAATGCCTGCGGCTCGAACTCGCGCCGAAAGGCGTCGGGGTGAGCGCAATCTGCCCCGGGGTGATCAATACCGATATCGGCGACCACGCCACCGCCGTCGGCGTCGATCCGGCGCTGGTCGAACGCGGCAAGGAAATCGCCCGGCAGGTACAGGAATTCGCCGAGCGGCTGCCGTTCTCGCCGATGAGCCCGGATCTGGTGGCGCGGGCCGTGGTGCGCGCGGTGCGCTTGGATCTGGCGGTGGTGCCGGTGCGCACCGAGGCGTGGCTGGGATACTTCCTGCTGCGCATCGCGCCGGGTCTCAATCGCCGTATCGCCCAGCCGATTTCGATGGAGCGCATCGAATCGGGCGGCGCGTGGCTGCTGCGGCGGATCGGCTACGAGGTACCCCGTGAAGTGGCCACGGGTCCGGGGAGAGCCGGATGAACGCACGCGCCCACCGGATCAAGGTGCGCGAGGTCGTCAGCGAGACCGCTGAGGCCCTCTCGCTGGTCTTCGATATTCCAGACGATCTCACCCGCCGATTCGCCTACGCCCCGGGGCAATTCCTGACCATTCAGGTGCCCAGTGACCGCACCGGATCGGTGGCGCGCTGCTATTCGCTCTCCAGCAGCCCGCACTGTGACGACCGGCCGACGGTGACGGTCAAACGCACACCCGGCGGATACGCCTCCCACTGGCTCTGTGACAACATCGCGGCGGGATCGATCCTCACCGTGCTCGAGCCCGCGGGAAGCTTCGTGCCGCGCAGCTGGAATCGCGATCTGCTGCTTTGCGCGGCGGGCAGCGGTATCACCCCGATCATGTCCATACTCAAATCGGCCCTGTGCGTGGGCCGGTCGAAAGTGGTGCTGCTGTATGCCAATCGCGATCCCGGCTCGATCATCTTCGCCCGCCAGCTGCGGGAGTTGGTGCGGCGCAATCCACGCCGGCTCACGGTCCTGCACTGGCTGGAGTCCGAGCGCGGGATTCCGAGCGCACGCGGGCTCGCGGGCCTGGTCAAACCGTATCGAGGCCACGAGGTATACCTCTGCGGGCCAACCGGTTTCGCCCTGGTCGCCAAGCAGGCCCTGGCACAATCACGGATATCCGCGCGCGATATCCGCCAGGAGGAGTACCGCTCACTCACGGAGAACCCGTTCGAGCAGCCCGCACCGGTGGTCACGACCGCCGTACGGCCCGCCGGGGATATCGCCAGCGTGCGGGTCGAGATCGACGGCCATACCCATCGGCTGTCGTGGCCGCGCGGTGCGAAGCTGCTGGATCTGCTGCTCGCACACGGCATCGACGCACCCTACGTCTGCCGGGAATCCGCCTGCGGGACATGTGTTTGTCGCGTGGAACGGGGTCGAACGCGCATGCTGATGAATGAGGCCCTCATCGACGAGGAACTCGCCCGGGGACTCACCCTGGCCTGCCAGACCCTGCCCGAATCCGACGACCTGCACATCACCTTCGATCAGTAACCGCCCGAACCGGCCCGACAATGAGGTTGCCCGCCATGCTCACTCTGCCCGAAGGAATCCGCGGTACCGCGGACCCGCGCTTCACCGGCCCCGTCCGCGCCTTCGCCCGCCTCTTCGCCCGGTACGTCCGCACCGGCGGCGCGCTCTCGGTGCATCTGAGAGGTGAACCGGTGATGCGGATCTGGACCGGAACCGCCGATGCGGCGGGGGAGATCCCCTGGACCCAGGAGACCAGCGCGCTCACCTTCTCCACCACCAAGGGCATCACCTCGATGGTCGTGCACCGGCTGGCGGACCGCGGACTGCTGGACTACGACGCTCCGGTCGCGGAGTACTGGCCCGAATTCACCGCCGGTGGAAAGCATTCCATCACCGTGCGCGATCTGCTCGCGCACCGCGCCGGACTCTCCGATCTGCGCAGGGTCCTCGAGGAACCGGGCGATGTGCTCGACCACGTGCTGATGGAGCATCGGATGGCCGCGGCCACCCCGGACTGGACTCGCGGCCTGCCCATCTATCACGCGGTGACCTTCGGCTGGCTGCTCGGCGGACTCTGCCGCGCGGTCACCGGGCAGACCATGGCCGAGCTCTACCGCACCGAACTCGCTGAACCACTGGGCATTACGGGATTGAGCCTGGGCCGCCCCGCCGACGACGCCCTCGTGGCCGACCTCGTCGGACCGAGCCTGGATCTCACCGGAACCCGGCTGGGCAAACCGATTACCGCCGCGGCCGTGCGAGTTCCCTTCGTGGGCAAGGTGATCAGCTCCATGCATTTCACCGAAGGCGAGCGAGCCCTGAGTGGACCGGTCCCGAAGCTCTCGTACTCCGAGAATGGCGCTGCCACCGGCGTATTCACCGCCGAAGCCATTGCGAGCGTCTACTCGGTGCTCGCCAATGACGGCAGTCGCGGCAACACCCGCCTGCTCTCCCCGGCCACCTCGCGCGCCCTCATTCGCTCCACCAATACCAGCCCCGACCCGAACCGCCTGACCTTCTGGCACCTCGGCTACCACCCGTTCCCCACGGTCGGCGCGCCCCGCGCGCTGGGTCATATGGGTCTGGGCGGCTCCGGCGGCTGGGCCGATCCGGACTCCGGTCTCTCGGTCGGCTTCGTCCACAACCGCCTCGACCTGGTCCGCCTGCCCCTGGACATGACCCTCATGTCCCTGCTGTTGCCCTCGATCACCAGCGCTGCCGCCGCGCGGGGAGCCGAAAGGGCAACCCGCGCGGCCTGACCCACCGTCGTACCGTCAACTGGTACGCGCCAACTCCGCCCGAGCCGCCGTCACCATCGCCGTAATCATCGCGGGCAGCGTCTTTTCCGGGTCCGGCGCGAAGCGCGGTGAATGATTCGACGGGAACCGCGGCGGAATCGTATGCTCGGTCAGCATGAGCGCCTGATCCGCCTCGGTGAACCGGGTCGGATCGATCCCGCCGATATGCCAGAACACCGACGGACACCCCGCCGCCGTGCCGAAGGTGCCGAAATCCTCACTGCCGGTGAGGGGATGGGTCATCGGCAGGACCGGAACTCCACCGTCGGTCAGCGTCGCCATGATCCGTTCGGTATCGCCCTCGGTATTCACCGTGACCGGGAAATGGTCGTAGGGCGCGAACTCCGGCGGCACCGGCGCGCCCGCGGCCTCGGCTTCGGTCCGCGCCAGGCGCGCGATGGCATCGAGCATGCCGTCGCGCTGCGAATCACTGAAAGTCCGCAGGGTGAGCAGCAATTCCGCGCTCTCGGAAATGATATTCGGCCGACTCCCCGCATGCAGCGATCCCGCCACCAGCACCGGTCCGGACGGCACGGCCGCCTGCCGTGCGGTCAGCGATTGCATGCGCACCACGAACGAGGCGGCCATGAGCAGCGGATCCACCGCCAGATGCGGTTGCGATCCGTGCCCGCCACTCCCGGTGAACCGCACCCGAATGGAGTCCGAGGCCGCCATGAGCGGCCCGCTCTTGCTGATCGCCAATCCGGCGGGCAACGGCGCGACATGCTGCCCGAGCACGATCGCAGGCTTCGGAAAGCGCTCCAGCAGACGGTCATCCAGCATGCGCTGCGCACCCGCGCCGGTCTCCTCGGCGGGCTGGAAGATCGCGACCACCGTCCCGGCGGGCCGATCCTCCGAGAGCTGTGCGCACGCTCCGAGCAGCGCCGTCACATGCGTATCGTGCCCGCAGGCATGCATGACTCCGGCTGTGCGCGAGGCATATTCGAGCCCGGTGTCCTCCTGTACGGGCAGCCCGTCCATATCCGCGCGCAGCCAGACCACGGGTCCCGGGCCGCCCTGGAGCACCCCGACCACACCGGTCCCGCCGACCCCCGTGGTCACCTCCCAGCCCTCCAGCGCGCGCAACTCCGCGCCCACCAGGCTCGCGGTGCCGTGCTCCTGGCCGGACAGCTCCGGATGACTGTGCAGCTGCCGGTAGACCTGCTGCCAATGCTCGGACATCGCAGGTGCCGCAGCGGTATCGGTGGTGGTCACGCGAGACTCTCCTTCGTGAGTACGACCGCACCGGCGCGCCGGGCCACCTTCGCCCGGAATGCCTCGGCGGTCTGTGGGACCAGCAGCGCCGCCGCGATACTCAGCAGCGGGCCGACGGCCATGGTTTCGAAAGCCGTTGTGTAGGAAACATGATCGGTCACGACGCCGAAGACCAGCGGGCTCAGCACGCCGGCCAACTGACCGCCGAAGATGATCACACCACTCGCCGCGCCCATATACGCGCTGCACAACGCCCGCAGCGGCACCGCGAACGCGGGCATGAAGGCCATTCCGGCGGCCAGGCTCATCACCGTGCCGACCAGTACGAACAGCGGGAACGGCTGCACCCGCGGCAGGACGAACAGCATGATCGCGGTGAAGGCCATGGCGGGCACCACGATCACCCGGGGCCGCCCGCCCAGGCGGTCGGAGAACCGTGCGCCCAGCACCACCCCGGCGGCGGCCGCCAGGGTGGACGGCACCGCGGCAATGGCGACCATCGTTTGGGACAGCCCGCGCTCCTCCTGTAGGAAGGTCGGCGTCCACGCGGTCACACCCCACACCAGCACGTCGTAGCCGAAGAAGATGGCGGCATACCCGAGCAGGGCGGGGGAGAGCAGTACCGCGCGCCGATCGGCCGCCTCCGCCTGGGCATCGACCGGGGTCCGGTCCTGCGGCAGCGGCTCCGGCATCCACCGCCGCCACGCCAGGATCACCGCCACGCCGAGAACGGAGATGAGCGCGAACATCATGCGCCAGCCCACCGTCGGCAGCAGAATCCCGGAGATGATCGCGGCCGCCAGAATGCCGACCGCATTGGAGGAGTTGGTCCAGCCGGTCGCGGTGGTGCGCTGCTCCGGCTCCGAGCGCTCGGCCAGCGCCTTGATGGCGGCGGCCGGGAAGACGCCCTGCACCAGCCCGAACAGGAAACGCACGCTCAGCAGCACCGCGAAAGACCATGCGACAGCGGTTAATCCGGTGAAGACCGACCAGGCGATCAGCCCGATGGTGCCGACCCGCAACGCACCGTAGCGATCCGCCAGCAGTCCGCCGGGCACCTGCACGATCGCGTACGCCAGGAAGAACACCGAGATCAGCAGGCCCTGCTGGGTATGGTCCAGCCCCAGATCGCCGCCGATATCGGGCAGCGCGAAGTTGATCACGGTCCGGTCGACGTAATCGACGACCCAGGCCGCGAACAACAGCATGACGGTTATCCGGGTGGTGCGTGGCATTCCTGCCCCTTCACAACGTGGAGGCGTGGCGAAGTGCCACCATGACCCCCATGGCCGAGAATATGGCGAAATCGCTGGATATCGCCATTTCGAATGGACTCATGCCGGATTCCGCCGCCGCTGCGGCGGATTCGGTGAGCATGATCTGGACCTGGTGAACGCGCTGCAGATCGATCCGCGCGCGTCCCGGACCAGGATCGGGGCCTCGCTCGGCGTGGACGCCACGACGGCGGCACGACGGTGGCAGCGGCTCACCGATACCGGACTGGCCTGGATCACCGCGTATCCGCCCGGACTCGCGGTCATCGGCTATCCGCGGCTGCACTGCCGGGGCGATGCGGTGGCGGCGATCTCCGCACAGGTCTGTGCCATGGCGTGCGTCTTCTCGGTGCAGCGCATCGGCGGGGACTATCAGCTGGATCTGTCGGTGGCCGCCGAAGACGCTGCCGCACTGGATGATCTGGCGGTGCGTGAACTCGGCGCACTGGCCCGAGATCCGGCTCCGCGCCGCCGCTACCGGTGCCAGTAATGTGCTGGTCATCGCCTGGCTTCGCTCGCAGCACGAATGCGTCCTCCTGGAAAACCGTCTGCTGCAAGTTTTTCCGAAGCTGCACATTACCGAGCGCCGGCTAACCCTGCGTGCCCTCAAACGTATGGGCAGACTGCTGGTCCCGAACGCAGCGCCGGTGGGACATATCCCCTTCGGCGTCCGGGGCACGCCGGATCGCCTAGCGTGCTGGCCGCGCGAATCCCCATTCGGGAACGATTGAACCCATCCGGCCCCCGCTTCGTTGAACCTGATGAGTTGATAGCGATCCGGGTTTGCGGGACAGATGCCGCATGCCGGATCGCCGCATCGAGTCGGAGTGCCGCCGGGTTCGCCCGGCGGACCTTTTTCGCGGCCAAAATCGCTGAGTAGCAGCACTTTTCGGCCACTCCTGTGACTTGTGCCACATTGTCTGGGACGGGTCGCCCTGGATACATTGTGGACGATGTATCGCGGGCAATGTATTTCGAAACGGGGGATCGTGCGAGAACGCGGAGCAGCCGGACACGCCGTCGCGGACGTCATCGTCACGCGACTCGGGACCTACGCCGATCATCTCTTCGGGGTGGGCGGGGCGAATATCGAAGACCTTTACGACGCGGTGCAGCGCCGCCCGGATCTGCTCACCGGCATTGTCGCCAAACACGAATTCGGGGCCGCCACCATGGCCGACGGCTATGCCCGCGCCACCAATCGGCTCGGCGTGGTGGCGGCGACCTCGGGTGGTGGGGCCATGAATTTGCTTGCGGCACTGACGGAATCGTTCGATGCCCGTATCCCGGTGCTGGCGCTGGTCGGCCAGCCGCCGACCGGGCTGGAGGGGCACGGCGCGTTCCAGGATACCGGCGGTGGCCCGGGCCGCCTGGACGCCCAGCGGATCTTCGGCGCGGTCAGCCGCTACTGCGCGAAAGTGACTCGCCCGCAGGATATTCACGCCGAGCTGGAGCAGGCCATCGAGGCGGCGTTGGGCGGTGGACCGGCGGTGCTGTTGCTGCCCAAGGATATTCAGTCGGCCATCGCGCCGGGCGGATCCTGGCCGGTGCACCGCGAGAGCGATCCCGTGCCTACGCCGTGGCAGGTCGATGTGCGCGCGGCGGGCCAGCTCGCCGAGGCCGCCGAACTGCTCGCCGCGGCCGCGGGGCAGGGGCCCGCGGTGATCATCGCCGGACCCGAGATCGCCCGTGCCGACGCCCGCGCCGAACTCGCGGCCCTGGCCGTGGCGCTGGATGCGACGGTACTGGTCACCCCCGATGCGAAAGACGTGTTTCCCAACGGGCATCCGCGCTTCGCCGGAGTCACCGGCATCATGGGACATCCGCACGCACCCGGCCTGATCGCGGCGGCGGCGGTCTGCGTCCTGGCCGGAACACCGCTGACCATGACCGCGCGGGCCGGGCTCGATGCCGCGCTGGCCGCCTGCCCCCGGATCCTGCACCTGGGGATGGACGAGCCCTTCGTACCTGTCCGGGTGCGTGTGCCCGGCTCGCTGCGTCGACGCCTGCTGGAATTGTCGGCCCGCGCGCCGCGACCGGGTTTCGGTACGGCGCGTACGAGCGAACAGCCACTGTCGGAACTGCGACCGCCTCCGGCGTCCGGACCCGGCATCCGCTATCGCGAGGCGGTGCAGGCTATTTCGGCTCGCCTGGAGCCGGGCACCGATGTCGTGGTCGATGCGGGCAATACCGGTGCCGCCGTAGTGCACCATCTCACCGTCCCCGATGGCGGCCGCTTCCTCATCGCCCTCGGTATGGGCGGGATGGGCTACTCCTTCGGCGCGGGGATCGGCAGCGCCCTCGGCCGCTCCCGGCGCACCTTCGTGATCGCCGGGGACGGTGCGTATTTCATGCACGGCCACGAGGTGCACACCGCTGTCGAATATCAGGCCCCGGTCACCTTCGTCATCTTCAACAACAACGCACACGCCATGTGCGTTACCCGCGAACAGCTCTATTACACCGGCGATTACAGCTACAACCGGTTCCGTCCCGCGCAGATCGGCGCGGGCGTGGCGGCCATGTTCCCGCAGCTGCCCGCCCACGCCGCGACCACCCTCGAAGAATTCGAGAACGCGCTGGACAAGACCCGCGATGACGCGGGTCCGGTCTTCATCGAAATCCTCTGCGATCCAGATGAACTCCCGCCTTTCGCACCCTTCCTGAAGGAGCCCGTCGCATGACCGACACCGTCAAAGCCGAACCGGTCGAGGTACCGCATCTCGACATCCCGGGCGTGTATCGCATCGAGACCATGACCCTCAAGGAGGGCATGCCCATGGTCCTGGACATGACCCGCGCGGTGTACCCGCACGATGAGATCTTCGGTGACTACTGCACCGTCAACGAGTACATCGACGCACCGCCTGACGAGGTGTTCGACTACCTCTCCGATACCCGCAGTCTGTGCGAATGGACCTACAGCATGCGGGGTTTCGAGCGCACCGACACCCCGGACCTGTGGGTCTCCGATGACCGCATCGGCTCGAACACCCGCATCTACACCCGCACCGAATCCAGCCGCGAGACCCGCACCGTCGACTATCACTGCGCCTGGGATCAGAGCGAACACCTGTGGATGATCTACCTCATGCGGGTCGTGGACGCGCAGAAAGTCCTGAACAAGCCGGGTTCGGTGGTGCTGTGGACGAATTGTCACCACCCCTTCTACGACGAGAACGCCTATCCCGAAACCGCCCCCGAGGGCCGTCCGGTGTGGGTCGGTGACTTCTGGCATCTCTTCGCCGCCGGACACCTGCTCGAACTGCGCAATCTCAAAGCCATTTGCGAACACCGGCATGCCAGCGGCCTGCCGATCAAGCCGGAATGGATGGACTGAACATGACCACCGTCAGCCTGCTCGACGTCGCCGGATATCTACCCGAAACCGTGGTTCCCGCAGACTATTTCGCGCAGTACGCGGATGCGGAGGACATCACCTCGAACATCATGTTCAAATCGCCCAAGTTCCGCCATCACATCGCGCCGGGGGAGTCGGCCGCGGATATGGCCGAGCGCGCGGTGGCTCCGCTGCTGGACCGGCACGGCCGGGATGTGTTGCGCGATATCGATGTTCTGATCGTGCACACCCAGCTGCCGGAGACCGCCATCGTCGGCAATGGCGGTGAGGTCGCCGCGCGCCTGGGGATCAATCCGGAGTGGCTCATCGATCTGCACAATGGCGGCTGCGCGGCGTTCGTGCACGCCATGAAGCTGGCCCGGCAGATTCTGATCAGCACCGATGCCAAAGCCGCGCTCATCGTGAATATTCAGAACGCCGCCGGCCAGGTGTTCACCCAGGAGCAGGTGCGGGGAAAACCTCAGGCCGCCATACCCGGTGACGGTGCGGGCGCGGGACTGCTGGTGAAATCCGACGTCTCCCCGATTCTCGATATCGAGACCCGGCATCTGCCCGAATTCGCGGGGCAGATGACCGTGCTCGCCGATCCGCCCCGCAAGTACTGGGAGGCCGGGCCGGGCCAGATGCATGTCGGCTTCACCGAATCCAAGATCGCCAAGGTGCTCGGGCGCGGTAATCGGATCGTGCCGGAGGTGGCGTCCACGGTATGCAAGCGGCTCGGGATCGCCTCCACCGAACTGGATCTGCTGGTCACCAATCAGCCCAACCGCGCTTTCCTGCGCAACTGGCGCGATGCCCTGCAACTGCCGCGGGAAAAACATCCCGACACCTTCGACGAATGCGGAAACCTCTTCGGCGCGGGCATTCCCGTCACGCTGGACCGCGCCATCGACGAGGGCCGGGTCTCGGCCGGATCGCTGGTGATGCTCGCCGGATTCGCGCACGCGGGCGATTTCGCGGCTGCCGCCGCGGTGCGCTGGGGCGGGCGCTGAGGCGAGACGATGTCACCTCCGGCCCGGCTCGGGCATCAGTTACAGCTCAATGAAAACCCTTACGGGCCACCGCCTTCGGTGCGGGAAGCGCTGTCGCGGGCGCTCTCCTCGGCGAATCGGTATCCGGAATTCCTGCCGCGGCGGCTGCCCCGATTGATCGCCGAACGGCTCGGGGTCGGCGCCGACCGCATTGTGGTCGGGGCCGGGGCCACCGGCGTGATCATGCATATCGTGCAGGAGTTCGGTTCCGGCGGAGCGGGTGTCGTCATGGCGACGCCGACCTTCGATGGGTATCCGATTCTGACCACCATGGCCGGCGGGCGGCCGGTGACGGTACCGCTCACCCCCGACGGACGCCAGGATCTGGACGCACTGGCCGATGCGATCGATCCGGGCACCCGGCTCGTGGTGCTCTGCAGCCCGCACAATCCGACCGGAACACTGATCACGCCCAGGGAATTCGAGAAGTTCCTGCACCGGGTGCCCGCCACCGTCACGGTGGTACTCGACGAGGCGTACGTGGACTTCGTCGCGGACGAAGACCGCATCGAGGCACTGGCATTGGTCGAGTCCCATGCGAATCTGCTTGTGCTGCGCACCTTCTCGAAGGCGTACGGGCTGGCGGCGCTGCGGGTCGGGTACGCGGTCGGCGCACCGGAGCTGATCAATCGAATCGCGCGGTGGCAGTTGCCCTTCGGCATGAACGCGCTCGCCGAGGTCGCGGTGCGCGCCTGCTATGCCGCCGAGGCCGAGATCGAGGCGCGGGTGGAGATGATCGCCGGGCACCGGCAGCGCCTCACCGCCGGACTGCGCGAACTCGGTCTCTCGGTACCGGAAAGCTACGCCAACTTCTCGTATCTGACGCTGCCCGAACCGGATATCGATCGGGTGGCGGCGGTGCTGGCGGGCGCGGAGATCCACGTCAAACGCTATCCGACGGGTATCCGCATCACCGTCGGTGATGGGGACGCCACGGCCGCCGTTCTCACCACCGTGCGCAGTACAGTGCAGTAATGTCAGAAAATCCGCCTTCCGCACCCGATGGGCACCGGGCCGGAGCGGACGAGGAGATCGACTACGCGCTTCTGTCGCTGAACGCTCAGCTGTGTTTCGCGCTGTACTCCACGTCGCGGTCCATGACCGCTGCCTACCGTCCCTTCCTGGAAGAAATGAATCTCACCTATCCGCAGTACCTGGTGCTGCTGACCCTGTGGGAGCGACCGGGAATCGCCATGAAGGAGCTGGGCGAACACGTCCACCTCGACTACGGAACGCTGTCTCCGCTGGTACAGCGGTTGACCGCAAGCGGTTTGGTCGAGAGTGCGCGCAGTGCGAGCGACGGGCGGGCGGTGGTGCTGCACGCCACCGCCGCCAGCGCGCGATTGCAGCCCGCCGCCCAGCGCATGATCCACGCCGTCCTCGAATCGGTCGGGCTGCCGCTCGCCGATATCGAGGCGCTGCGGGACCGGGTCAATGCCCTGGGTGCCCGACTCGATGCCATGGTGGCGGCCGCTCGCACCCGCTGAGGGAATGGTCCGGGGCACATTCCGCGGGTGTGCGCGATGTTCGCTCGCACATTGTGATCCACGGCGCAGGGCTCCAGCATTGTGAATTGGCCCTGCTTCGCGGGTCGTGCGAGAGTGTGCCCGCAGACCGGACATCGGGGTCCGGGCAGCGTCTGGAGAGAGGTCGTAGCGCAGATGGGATTTACCGCGGTTGCCGGACGTGAGGTCGAGGCGAAGGCGTCGTACGTCATTGCCGAGGGTGCTTCGCTCACCGATGTCGTCGACGGTCTGGACCGGACCTCTCCCGAATTCGTGGCCTTCCGGCGGCCGGTGGACGGCGGCTGGGCTGATGTGACCGCCGCCGAATTCGCGGCGCAGGTGCGCGCGATTGCCAAGGGGCTCATCGCCTCCGGCGTACGGGCGGGCGATCGGGTGGCACTGATGTCCTCGACCCGCTACGAGTGGACGCTCATCGACTACGCAATCTGGACCGCGGGCGCGTGCACGGTCGCCATTTACGACTCCTCCGCCACCGATCAGGCGCGCTGGATTCTCGAGGACTCCGGGACCACACTGCTGATCGTCGAGAACGAGCGGCATGCGGCGACCGTCGCCGAGATCGAGACACCCGATCTGATCGAGACACTGCGCCTGGACGCGGGCGCGGTGGAATCGTTGACCGCGCGCGGCAGTGCGGTAGCCGATGAAGTGCTGGCCGAGCGGCGCGCCCGGGTCGGTGCGGCCACCCCCGCCACCCTCATCTACACCTCCGGCACCACCGGACGACCCAAAGGCGTCGTCCTCACTCACGAGAACCTGCTCGCCGAATCGCTGTCGGGCAAGCTGGCGCTGCGGCATCTGCTCGCCGAGGGCAAGACCACGCTGATGTTCCTGCCGCTGGCGCACGTCTTCGCCCGCGCCATCGCGGTCGGCTCGCTCGCCGCCAAGGTGACCGTCGCGCACACCTCCGACTGGACCACCCTGACCACCCAATTCGCTTCGTACAAGCCGGATTTCATCCTGGCGGTCCCGCGTGTGTTCGAGAAGGTCTACAACGGCGCGAAGCAGCAGGCGCACGACAGCGGCAAGGGCAAGATCTTCGACCTGGCCGCCGACACCGCCATCGCCTGGAGCCAGGCGCAGCAGTCCGGCGGCGCGAGCCTGCTGCTGCGCGCCAAGCACGCCGTCTTCGACAAGCTGGTTTACGCCAAACTCCGTGCGGCCCTTGGTGGCCGGTGTATCGGTGCGGTCTCCGGCGGCGGCCCGCTCGGCGCCCGCCTCGGCCATTTCTTCCGCGGTATCGGCGTGCCGGTCTTCGAGGGCTACGGCCTCACCGAAACCAGCGCCGCCATCACCGTGAACACGGTGCCCCGCATGCGGGTCGGCACCGTCGGCGTTCCCCTGGAGGGCAATGCCGTCCGCATCGCCGAGGACGGCGAAGTACTCCTCAAGGGCAACCTCGTCTTCAACGGTTACTGGAAGAACGAGGCCGCCACCGCCGAGGCGATCACCGACGGCTGGTTCCACACCGGCGACCTGGGCGCCCTCGACGCCGACGGCTTCCTTTCCATCACCGGCCGCAAGAAGGAAGTAATCGTCACCGCCGCGGGCAAGAACGTCTCCCCGGCCCCGATGGAAGACACCCTCCGCGCCCATCCCCTGATTGGCCAATGCATGATCGTCGGCGACAACAAACCCTTCGTCGGCGTGCTGATCACCCTCGATCGCGATGCCCTTCCGGGGTGGCGGGCTCGCAACAATATCCCGGACGACGCGACCATCGAAGATCTGACGACTCATCCGGCTCTGGTCGCCGAAATCGACGCCGCAGTATCAGATTCGAACGCGAAGGTTTCAAAAGCCGAGTCCATCAAGAAGATTCGCATTCTCGCAGCCGACTGGAGTCAAGAGACCGGCGAACTAACTCCGAAACTGTCTCTCAAGCGTGCCGTAGTCCTGGACAAATACGCCGCCGATGTCGCGGCCATCTACTCGTAATCCTGCCCTGTCGGCTTACTGGACAGAGGTGGCCGACCCATGTGTCTGGTCGATTCGCGGAATGGTTTTGCGTTTGCTCAACCGGGCTGCAAAGCAGAACAGGCAGTGCTGGTTACCTCGTCTGCCGTACCCGGCTTTCGCTCCCCCATCGGG
>NZ_BDAW01000090.1 GCF_001625085.1 Nocardia acidivorans NBRC 108247 | reverse complement strand
GGGCCAGCCGCCCGGCACTGGCTCCCGGTGACGCGGTGAGCGAATCCACCGCTGCCGCAGGCGCTTCCGGCGATCCGATCGCCGTGGCCGCCACCGCGGATGGTGCAACCAGCCCGGTCAAGAGCACGGGCCGTCGCCGGGCCGGCCGCCCGGTCCCGAGCCCCGACCTCACGGTGGACGGTTCCACCACCGCCGCAACGGCTTCCGGTGATCCGGTGAGCGCCGCGACGGCGACCACCGAGCCGGTGAAGAGCACCCGCCGCGCGAAGAGCGCGGTCGCGGGCTCAACCGCCGGAAAGGCTGTCGAGTCCACCGAGGCGGTCAAGGCTCCCGCGCGCAAGCGTGCCGCCAAGGCCACCGAGGTCGCCGAAGCCATCGAGGTCGCCGTGGCCGAGCCGGTCAAGGCTCCCGCACGGAAGCGGGCCACCAAGGCCGCCGCCGAATCAGATGCCGCCGGCAAGGCTGTCGAGCCGGTACGGGCCGCTCGCACATCCGCCGCCAAGACCGCTGCGGCGGTCGAGGTTTCGGCCGAGCCGGTGAAGAGCACGCGCAAGCGGGCCACCAAGTCCACCGAGGTGCCCGCAACCGCCGAGGTCGCCGTGGCCGAGCCCGCCAAGGCTCCCGCCCGCAATAAGGCCGCCACCACCGTTTCGGCCGCCCCCGAAGTGGCTGAACCGGTGAAGAGCACCCGCAAGCGCGCCGCCAAGGCCGCCGAGGTTTCCGATGAGGTCGCGGTGGCCGCGCCTGCCAAGGCCCCGGCCCGTAAGAAGACCGCGGCGTCCGCCACCAACGGCTCGAATGCCGCTGCGGCGGCCGAACCGGTGAAGGTCCCTCGCAAGGCGGCTCCCAAAGCGGCCGCGGTCGCCGAGGTTCCGGCCGAGCCGGTCAAGGCTCCGGCGCGCAAACGGGCCGCCAAGGCGGCTACGGAGGTTGTCGCCGAACCGGTGAAGAGCACCCGTAAGGGCGCTGCCGAGACCGCTTCGGCGGTCGAGGTCGCTGAGCCGGTCCAGGCCGCTCGGAAGCGCACCGCCAAGACCGCTGCGACGGTTGAGGTTTCGGCCGAACCCGCCAAGGCTCCGGCCAAGAAGAAGACCGCGAAGGCCGCGGCGGTCGAGGCTCCGGCCAAGAAGGCGAAGGCCAAGACCGGCAAGGTCGGGGTCGTCGAGGTGGAGGCCCCGAAGGCGGCAGCCAAGAAGCGCACCCGGAAGGTAGCCGCCTCGGCGTAACCGTCCGGATCGGCTACTCTCGCTGTCGTGCTCGCACCCGAGCGGCGAACGCGCGCCGATATTCTCACCGCTGTCGCGATCGCCATTCTGCTGGTGATCGCGACAGCGGTGGTGTGTTGGACCAGTGATGCGCGGGGCACCGAATCGGTGACCACCGAGCAGACGCTCTCCGCGCCACCGACTCCCGAGCAGTTGCCCGCTACCCTGCGCGAACTGTGGAATTCGCCCGACACCGCGAGCGCACGGGCGATCACCAACGGCGGGGTGGCGGTCACCGCGGACGGCGGCACCGTCACCGGGCGCGATCCGCGCACCGGTGCACAGGTGTGGAAGTACCAGCGCGATATCCCGCTGTGCGGGATCGAGTCCCAATTCGGCACCGTCATCGCCACCTATCGCGATCAGCGCGGATGCAGTCAGACCACCCTGCTCAATGCCGAGACCGGGGCGCGCGTCACCGCCCGCTCCAGCTATATGGACGACACCGTCGCCCTCTCGGTGGACGGCACCTACACCCTCGCCCAGGGGCCGCACCGGCTCGAGGTGTGGCGTTCGGATCTGGTGCGCACCCTGGAGTACGGCAAGGTCGACGCCCCGGTGAATCCGCGCACCCAGCCGCGCAGCGACTGCCGCCTGCTATCGGCGGCCTCGGCCCCCAGCCGGATCGCGGTACTGGAACGCTGCCCCAAGGACACCGCCGACCGCCTCACCGTGCTGAATCCGGCCCCGAAGGACGGCACCACGCCGGAGGAGTACAGCACCCATGTGCTCACCGAACCCGGTGGCGGCTCCGAGAGCGCCCGGGTGATCGCGGTGTCGGACAGTCGAATCGCGCTCTACCTGCCCGGAATCGGCAGCAGCCCACCGCAGTTCGCGGTCTACGACATCTCCGGCAATTCCCTTGCCATCCACCAGCTTCCGGCCCCGCTGCCGGACAACGCCCTGGTGAGTCATCTGAGCTCGGAGTGGTTCGTCTTCACCGGCGACACCCTGATCGCCCTGAACGCCACCACCTTCGATGTCCTGTGGGTCGCCGGAAATGTGCTCGGCACCCCCACCCTGATGTCCGGTCAGCTGCTGGTCCCCTCCCCAGACGGGCTGCGCGCCCTGGATCCCACCACGGGTGCGGCGACCGGTCGAATCACGGTGCAGCGCAGCGACTATCACAATGAGCCCATCTCCCTCGCGGCCATCGGCGGCACCGTGCTGGAATTGCGCGGCGGCAAGCTCTACGCCCTCGGCACGGGATAGCCCGGCTCCTTCCCGGCGCGGCCGCGCCGTGTCTCACGCGGTATCGCTCCCCCGGAACGGACCCGGCCGCGAGCGGAATTCCGTGTGCCGCCGCCCGGGTCGCGCGGATTGTCGGGCATGATCGAGTACGTGTCCGCACCCGAGAATCGGCTGATATTGCTACGACACGGTGAGACGGAGTGGTCGGCCTCGCGCCGCCACACCGGGCGCACCGATATCCCACTCACCCCCGCCGGGGAGGATCAGGCGCTGGCCGCCGGGAAATTGCTGGCCGGGCTCGGCCTGCGCGATCCACTGGTATTCAGCAGTCCCCGCCGCCGTGCCCTGCGCACCGCCGAATTGGCCGGTTTGACCGACGTCCATATCGATGACGATCTGGTCGAATGGGATTACGGCGAATACGAGGGCCTCACCACCCTGGAAATCCAGCGCATATCCCCGGACTGGACCATCTGGACCGGCGTCACCCCCGAGGGCGAGACCGCCGGGCAGGTCCGCAAACGCGCGGATCACGTACTGGCCACGGTCATTCCCGAACTGTCCACCCGCGATGTGGTGCTGGTCGGGCACGGTCATTTCTCCCGGGTGCTGATCGCCCGCTGGGCCGAGTTCAACGTGGTCGAGGGGCGGCGCTTCTTTCTGTCCACCGCCGCCATTACCGTGCTGGGGTACGACTACCAGGCTCGAACCGTGCTCGCGCACAACCTGGTTCCGCAGCTCGAAGGGAATGATCGATGATTCGCCGCGCCACGCCCGCGGATATCCCGGCCCTGGTCGGACTCGTCTACGACCTCGCCGAATACGAGAAGCTGCGCGAGGAGTGCACGCTCACCGAAGAGCAGTTGGAGACCGCGCTCTTCGGTCCCAGCCCCGCGGTGTTCGCGCATGTGGCCGACGGACCCGGCGATGCGGGCGTGGTCGGCTGCGCGATCTGGTTCCTGAACTACAGCACCTGGACCGGTGTGCACGGGATCTACCTGGAGGACCTGTACGTCAAGCCGGAGAACCGCGGACTCGGCTTCGGCCGCGATCTGCTCGCGGCGCTGGCGCGCGAGGCGGTCGAACACGGTTACTCCCGAGTCGACTGGTCGGTACTGGACTGGAATGAGCCGTCCATCAATTTCTACAAGTCCATCGGCGCCGTGGCGCAGGACGAGTGGACCGGCTACCGCCTGGCAGGTGGCGCGCTCACCCGATTGGCCGCACACGCGGACGACTGACCGCATTCGGAATCGACCTGGGTCAAGCGACCAGAAGACGCTCTACGAGGCATTCAGCCGGGAATGAGGCCCGGCTGAACACGCCTACTCCGGCGAGATGGCGTACCCCGCCGCCATCCAGCGATTGGAGGCCGGCGCGAACAGCAACACCAGGGTTCCCAGCGCCACCGCGCCGAACGGCACCGCCAGATCCCAGCGATCGGAGGTGATCATGTACCAGGCCACGCCGAGCAGCAGCAGCTGCGTGATCACCGCGATGGCCCGGCCCCAGCGCCGCCCGCGCAGCAGCCCGATCCCCGCCGCGAGCACCGCGCCACCGACGATCACCCCGTACCCCGCGGTGAGATAACTGTTCTTGGCGCTCTGCGCGGACCCGTTCAGTCCCATCACCAGCAGGACGACCACCGCGACCATGCCCAGCGCGCCCTCGAGCGTCACCAGCGCACCCGCTCCGCGCACCGTATTCGGCACCGCCTCGCCGGTGCTCGCCGCCTCGTTCCCGCCGGGTTTCTGCTCAGCCACCCGCCCAGCCTACTGTGACCGTTTTGCGCCGCTCCTTCGTCGCGGCGCGGTTCGCGGCCCCTGAAGGCTCGGTT
Organism: Nocardia acidivorans NBRC 108247; assembly: GCF_001625085.1. Taxonomy (GTDB): domain Bacteria; phylum Actinomycetota; class Actinomycetes; order Mycobacteriales; family Mycobacteriaceae; genus Nocardia; species Nocardia acidivorans. The sequence continues at coordinate 36,351 of NZ_BDAW01000090.1, read as the reverse complement.
CTTCACTCCTGCGTTCAGTCGCTCCGGAACCGAGCCGGGCCGCGAACGAACTGGTGTGTGTCGCTGGATCATCCGATGGCTCTAGGCTGCATGTGTGCGGACGCTGCTGATCGTGAATCCCAATGCCACCTCCACCACCCCGGCCACTCGCGATCTGCTCGCCCACGCACTCGAGAGCCGCACCCAGCTGACCGTCGTGCACACCGAACGCCGTGGCCACGCCGCCGAGCTCGCGCGCTGGGCCGCGGACACCCGGATGGATCTGATCGTGGTGCACGGTGGCGACGGCACCGTGAACGAGACCGTCAACGGTTTTCTCCCGCTCCCGCATGAGCCGCAGCGCGAATGGCTGCCGCGGCTCGGCGTCATCCCCGGCGGTTCGGCGAATGTGTTCGCGCGCTCGCTGGGCATCGAACAGGATCCGGTGACCGCCACCAATCAGTTGATCGATCTGCTGACGGCGGAGGCGGATCGGCGCATCGGACTCGGCTTGGCCGACGACCACTGGTTCTGCTTCAGCGCGGGCGTGGGTCTGGACGCCGATGTGTGCGAGGCCATCGACGCCAAGCGCGCCAACGGCAAAGCCGCTACGCCCGCACGGTATCTGCGCACCACCGTCAAACAGTTCTTCAAGGCCGCGCGCAGTCTTCCCCAGGTGCGCTTGGAGATTCCGGGTCACGAACCGGTCACGGATGTCCATTACGCATTCGTGACCAACACCAGTCCGTGGACGTATCTCGACAACACGCCGGTCCGGACCAACCCGGGCACCACCTTCGAATCCGGTCTCGGGGTGTTTGCCATGCGAACCATGGGGATCGTGCCCACCCTTCTGATTGCCCGCCAGTTGCTGGCAAGCGATGGAAATCCCAAGGGACACAAATTGTTTCGCGAAGACGACGTCCCCTCCGTACGGGTCGAGGCCACCGAGCCCATCGGACTGCAAATCGATGGTGACTTCATTGGTCGGCGCAACATGGTGAATTTCACAGCCGCACCGGATATCCTCGATGTGGTCGCGCCGAAGCCCTAACCGGCGGGACACAACTGAGAAACCTTGCGGTTGCGCTGCGAAAACCCGCTCGACCGAGTAGAAATGGTTCGGCAGGCCCGCCTAGTAGGGGCCTTACAGCGTGAGCTTCCCCACGGTGCACCAGGTATCTATTGACATCTACGGTGTTCGTGAAAGCATTCACAAGCAACCGTGCGGAAACATTCGAGTCGCACAAGTGAACGGACCACAAACCCGAGGGGCAGAGCCATGCGCTCGCCCTAGCAAAGGAGCAGAGGAATGGACTGGCGCCACAAGGCCATCTGTCGCGACGAGGACCCCGAGCTGTTCTTCCCGGTGGGTAACAGTGGTCCTGCGCTCGCGCAGATTGCCGATGCCAAGCTGGTCTGCGCTCGCTGCCCTGTCACCGCCGATTGCCTGTCCTGGGCCCTGAAGTCCGGTCAGGATGCAGGCGTGTGGGGTGGTATGAGCGAAGACGAACGTCGTGCGCTGAAGCGTCGCAACGCTCGCACGCGTACCCGCACCGTCGTCTAACCGCACGTAGACGACATAAGCGCTAAGGCCGCAGCCTTTACGGCCGTAGCGCAATTCAGCCCGGCACCGCATGGTGCCGGGCTTAAGTGTGTAAAAGGGCCGGGATAAAACATACCCATTCACTGGGAATGGCTCTTGTATGGGAACCGGATGACTGATCTCGCGGGACCGGGGTAACTCGTCGGGTACGTCCAAAATAGATCCCCCACCCAACCGGCGGTGCGCGTGCATACCGCCAACGGCTCTCAGCCGCGCGCTGAAGGCGCGGAGAGAGGCGGGGGAGCTTTCTAGCGGGCTGAACGACGGCCCAGGGGGACGCGGAGTACGGCGTCCGTGCCGATGTCCGCGCCGGGGTGCAGGCCGATGGAACCGCCCAATTCGGCGGTCACCAGGGTGCGGACGATTTGGAGGCCGAGGCGGTCGGAGGCTTCCAGACTGAAACCGTCGGGCAGGCCGCGGCCGTCATCGCTGATGATCACATCGAGCCAGCGGGCCGAACGTTCGGAGCGGATGGTGACCGTTCCGTTCTCACCGGCGTCGAAGGCGTGTTCGATGGCGTTCTGGACCAATTCGGTGAGAACCATGACAAGGGGGGTCGCGCGTTCCGCCGAGAAGACGCCCAAAGAGCCTGCGCGCCGGACCTTTATGCGAGCGGTGTGCACCGTAGCGACATCGGCCATTATCGGCAAGAGGCGATCCACGACTTCATCGAGATCGACCTCTTCGTCCACGGACATCGAAAGCATTTCATGTACCGAGGCAATGGAAGTCACGCGCCGAACCGATTCGGTGAGCGCCAATCTGGCCTCTTCGTTCTCGGTGCGACGGGCCTGCAACCGCAACAGTGCGGCAACCGTTTGCAGGTTGTTCTTCACCCGATGGTGGATCTCGCGAATGGTCGCGTCCTTGGACAGCAGCGCGCGATCGCGGCGCTTCACCTCGGTCACATCGCGCACCAGCACGGCCGCCCCGGCGAGTTCGCCATTGGGCCGCAGCACCAGGGTGCGCAACAGAACGGTCGCGCCGCGCGCCTCGACTTCCATTCTGCGCCCGGCCTTTCCGGCCAGCGCGGCCTGGATATCGCCGACAACCTCTTGTGCGTCAAAGGGATCGGTGATCAGTGACCGGGTGGTCAAAGCCAGATCCTGGCCGACCAGATCGTTCTGCAAACCCATCCGGTGATAGGCGGAGAGCGCATTCGGACTGGCGTACACCACGATTCCATCGGTATCGAGGCGAATGAAACCGTCACCCGCGCGCGGACTCGAATGCGCGCCGGTGCGATCCTCCAGCGCCGGGAAGGTGCCGTCGGCGACCATCTGGCAGAGATCATCGGCGCAGGCCATGTACGCGATCTCCAAGCTGGAGCGCATCTTTCGGCGCTGCACATCGGTATCGCGACCCAGAATGGCGATCACGTCGTCGCCGACGCGGACCGGAATGGCCTCGCGAATCGCGTGCACCGGATGCGGGTGATAGACCCCCGACACCTCGGCATCGGTGTCCACCCGCACGATATCGCTGGTGAGCAGCGCCTCGAAAATCTGCGGGAAGGCATCCTTATTGGCCAGCGAACCGACCAGATCCTCCGGATGCACCGTGGGCGCGGTGGTCGGGCGGCACTGCGCGACGCACACCACATCCGCACCATCGTTGATCGGACCGGTACCCACCCACAGGTGCAGGTCCGCGAAGGACAGATCCGCCAGCAGCTGCCAGTCCCCCACCACCCGCTGCAGATGATCGACGGCCGCACCCGGTAGATCGGTGTGCTCAGCCAGTAGATCGCTCAGTGTCGACATTCACCCACGCTCCTCAGATCCCAACCTCGGGTGTATGTTCCCACGCCCAAAGGTTCGCGGCCGTCCCGGTTCTGGACCGAGTGGAGCGGGGGAGCGCAGCGGCGGGAGGGAAGAACCGGGACTCCAGGGCCGCGAATCCCGCCCGCCGCGAATCGGTGGGCGATCAGACAGAGCTGATGACGGCGATCAGGTCGTCCTTCTGAATCACATCGCCGGGCTTGACGTTGATGGACGCCACGGTGCCGTCGGCCTCGGCCACGACCGGGATCTCCATCTTCATCGACTCGAGGATCACCAGGGTGTCGCCCTCCTTCACCTGATCGCCCACGCTGGCGACGATCTGGTAGACGGTGGACACCATCTCCGCGAGCACTTCCTCGGCCATGGGACTCCTTGCTTGGGTTGAGCCGTATCGGCGACCTGTATCCGATGAAGGTACAGCCAACCACACATGAAAGAATGGTCTTCAATCAGAAGGGAGACCACCATGGGTAAGCGTGGACGTAAGAAGCGCGGCCGGAAGAAGAACGCAGCCAACCACGGCAAGCGTCCGAACGCCTGAGCTGGCTTACTAGCTCGAAAAGCACTGAGCGGCACCACTTCTCAAAGAAGTGTGCCGCTCATGCTGTTTCCTGGGGAGCTACTCGACCGGTTCGATTCGGGTCTCCACCTGGGTGAAGGTCGTCCGGATTTCCATGGTGAGCCGGGCGCGCAGGGAGTCGGGGGCGCGTTCGCCGCCGCACTTGCGGTTCAGCAGGGATTTGAGCTTCTCCTCGAGGCCGTATGCCTCGATGCACGGCGAGCAGCGGTTGATGTGCTCTCGGAGCCGCGCCTTGATGGTCTCATCGCATTCGTTGTCCAGGAGCAGCCAGACGTCGGCGAGTACCGCCGTGCAGTCCATCTCCATCTCGTCGCTCACTGGGTGACCTCCTGACGCGCGTCATTGCCCGACCGGTTGAATCCGCGTTCCCGCGCCACATCCGCGAGCAGCCCCTTGAGCTGCTTACGGCCGCGGTGCAAGCGGGACATGACGGTGCCGATGGGGGTTCCCATGATCTCGGCGATTTCCTTGTAGGGGAAGCCCTCCACGTCGGCGTAGTACACCGCCATCCGGAATTCCTCGGGAAGTTCCTGTAGAGCGCGCTTGATGTCATCGTCCGGCAGCGCTTCCAGGGCCTCCATCTCGGCCGAGCGCAACCCCTGCGAGGTGTGTTCGGCGGTGGCGGCGAGCTGCCAGTCGGTGATCTCGTCGGTCGGATACTGCGCGGGCTGGCGCTGCTTCTTCCGATACGAGTTGATGTAGGTGTTGGTCAGGATGCGGTACAGCCAGGCGCGCAGGTTGGTGCCCTCGCGGAAGGAGCGGAAGCCCTGGTACGCCTTGGCGAAGGTCTCCTGCACCAGATCCTCGGCATCGGCCGGATTGCGGGTCATGCGCAGCGCCGCGCCGTACAGCTGATCGAGCAGCGGCAGTGCGTCGCGCTCGAATCGGCGGCCAAGTTCCTCGGTGGTTTCCGTGCTGCGCACACGGCTCTCGCCGTCGTTGGTGTCGCCGCCGTCGATGGCCTCGTCAGTGTCCGAGTCGTCATCGGGCAGGCGATCGACCATATCGTCGTCGCTCGTCACGCTGTTCCCTTCGATCGCCGTAGCAGTTGAATCTACCGCGAGCGGGGCGAGCGCCGGGAAACCGGCAGGGCGAGCGACGTCCACAGGGACGCCTGCGAGATCAGCGGGGATGTGCATCAGCATCCGCACCGGGCGTTCTTCGACCAGAACGGTCACCGACTCCTCCTTCGTGATGATTACCTCAGCGCACCGCGAGCTTTCCGCTTTCGAGTGACGCGTATGGCGTGCAACAGGCCGATTGATCGACCTGTTCCCGAGGGAGGAAAGAAGGGGCGCTGAAGCCAGGTCTCGGGGGCTCCGCCCCCGAATCCCCAATAGCATTCGCGTTCAGATCCCCGGCACAAATAGGGTGGCGAGCATGGCTTCTGCTTCCACTCCGGCGATCAAGGCACTGGTGCAGGCGAAGGTGGAGCATCGGGTGCACGCGTATTCACATGACCCGCGCAGTGACTCGTATGGGGCGGAAGCCGTGGACGCGCTCGCCGGCGAACTGGGTCTGGTTGCGGGGCAGATTTTCAAGACGCTGGTGATCGAGCTCGCCTCGGGCGGGCTGGCGGTGGCGGTGCTGCCGGTTCCGGCGAAGCTCTCGCTGAAGGCGGCGGCGGGTGCGCTGGGCTGCGGGAAGGCCGCCATGGCGGACAAGGCGAAGGCCGAGCGCAGCACCGGCTATGTACTGGGCGGGATTTCACCGCTCGGGCAGAAGAAGCGGCTGCCGACGGTGATCGACGAATCGGCGCTGGGGTTCGATCGGGTGCTGTGCAGTGCGGGTAAGCGCGGGCTGGAGATCGAACTCGCGCCCGCCGATCTGGTGCGACTCACCGGTGCGGTGACGGCCGCGGTCACCGCGGGGTGAACACCCCGCACACCGTGAGCTGAGACACCCTCCCGGAAATAACTTGCCAAGACACAACTATCTCCACATACTTGCTGAGTACAACTAGTTGACTGATGCAAGCAGTTGCTCGACGCAAGGAGGTGTGACGTGGCCGCAGACCCCGCGCAACCCGGCCGCCCCGTCACAGACGACGTGGCCGACGCCGTGGCCACCCAGATCATCCGCCTCAACCGGCTCCGCGACCGCGCCAACGCGCAGATCGCCGCCGCCACCAACGGTGAGGTCGAGCCCGCGGCATTCGCCATCCTGTTCAAGCTGATCCACAACGGGCCCATGCGCTCCGGGGCACTCGCCGAGGCACTCTTCTCCGATGCCTCCACCATCAGCAGGCAGGCCGCGAACCTGGTGAAACGCGGTTTCATCGAACGCCGCGCCGATCCCGCCGACGGCCGCGCCAGCGTACTGGCGATCACCGCCCAGGGGCATGAGGTCGCCGCCGAGATCCGCGTCCGCCGCAATGAGACGTTGCGCGAGATCATGGCCGACTGGACCCCCGGCGAGCAGGACGTCTTCGCGACCCTGCTGACCCGGTTCGTCGACGGCTACGAGCACACCCGCAATACCAAGGTCGCCGCCCTCTACCCCAAGGGCGGCTCCAAAATTCTTCCGAAAATCGATTCCGCAGAAGGTAATTCGTGACCACAACAGTCGAGAAGGAGAACGCGTCCCCCGCGGGCTTCACTCACAAGCAGATCATGGTCGTGCTCAGCGGCCTATTGCTCGGCATGCTGCTGGGCGCACTCGATCAGACCATCGTCTCCACCTCGATCCGCACCATCGCCGATGACCTGCAGGGTTATTCGATGCAGGCGTGGGTCACCACGGCGTACCTGATCACCGCCACGCTCTCCACCCCGCTGTACGGCAAGCTCTCGGACATGTACGGCCGCAAGCCGTTCTATCTCGCGGCCATCACCATCTTCGTGGCCGGCTCGCTGCTGTGCGCCTTCTCCACCTCCATGTACGAGCTGGCGGCCTTCCGGGCCTTCCAGGGTCTGGGCGCGGGCGGTCTGATGTCGCTGGCGCTGACCATCCTCGGCGATATGGTCGGACCGCGTGAGCGTGCCCGCTACCAGGGTTACTTCCTGGCCGTGTTCGGCACCTCCAGCGTGGCCGGGCCGGTGCTGGGCGGCATCATCTCCGGACAGAACGAGATCCTGGGCATCACCGGCTGGCGCTGGGTGTTCCTGGTGAACGTGCCGCTGGGCATCATCGCGCTGGCCGTCGTATCCCGAGTGCTGAAGCTGCCCAAGGTGGAACGCTCCGAGGCCACCGTCGACTGGTTCGGCGTGCTCACCATGGCCGTCGGCCTGGTGCCGCTGCTGGTCGTGGCCGAACAGGGCCGCATCTGGGGCTGGAGCAGCACCAACGCCATCATCTGCTACGTCGTGGGCGTGCTCGGACTGATCGGCTTCGTCGCGGTCCAGGCCAAACTCGGTGATGCCGCGCTGATTCCCCTGCGCATGTTCAAGAACTCCACTTTCGCACTCGGCGTTGCCATTTCGATCGTGGTCGGTTCGGCCATGTTCGGCGGTATGACCCTGCTGCCGCAGTACCTGCAGGTGGTGCGCGGCTCCAGTCCGACGCTGGCCGGTATGCAGATGCTGCCGCTGGTGGTCGGCATGATGGTGGCCTCGATCTTCGCCGGTCAGACCATTTCTCGCACCGGGCGGTACAAGGTCTTCCCGCCGCTGGGCGCGAGCCTGCTGGTGCTGGGCCTGTTCCTGCTGCACTTCATCGGCGCGGACACCCCGCTGTACGTGCCCATGCTGTTCATGCTCATCGTCGGCTTCGGCCTGGGCAATCTGATGCAGCCGCTCACCCTGGCCATTCAGAACGCGCTGCCGCCGCAGGATATGGGCGTCTCCACCGCGGCCGCGACCTTCTTCCGGCAGATCGGCGGCACGCTCGGTGTGGCGGTGTTCCTGTCGATTATGTTCTCGCAGGTCGGGCCGAATATCAGCACCGAACTGCAGTCGGCGGCGACCACGCAGGAGTTCAAGACCGCGGTCGCACAGGGTATGCACAGCGACAACCCGGCCGAATCCGCGCTCACCAATGGTCTTGCCACCGGCGATCATTCGGCCGCGGCGAAGGTGCTCGACGACAGCTCGGTCATCCAGCAGCTGAATCCGACACTGGCGCATCCGTTCAAGGTCGGCTTCGCCAATGCCATGGACACCGTATTCCTGGCGGCGGCGGGGGTGGCGCTCATCGCGCTGATCCTGGTGCTGTTCTGGAAGGAGGTGCCGCTGCGCACCGCGGGCGGTATCCAGGCGCGAGCGCAGAAGGTCGAGGAGGCCGCGGTCGAGGCCATCGGCTAGCGGCAGCAATCTCGCTGCGGTAGCAACCGACCAGCAGTTTGACACGCACACATCCGGTCGCATTCCCGCGGAAGCGGCCGGATGTGTGCGTTACTTGTGTGTGCGTTTCCCATCTCGCCAGGTTCGTTTCGACCCGAGGATGTGATGTGGTTATGTCCCCCAACCAGCGTTTTCGCACCGGCGTAGTGGCCATCTCCGGCGCGCTGCTCCTGGCGCTGGCGTCCGGCCCGCTGACCGTGGCCACCGCTACCGCCGCACCCGTCAACCCCAACTATCCGCTCGCGCCCGATCCGAGCGCACCCGGCCAGCAACAGAAAGACGAGAAGCCGGAGAAGGCGAGCAAACTCGGTGGCAGTGTGACGACCAAGGTCATCGACCTCGCCACCGGCGTCATCAAGTGCGGGCTGAATATCGCCCTGCCGTCCGTGAAATGCGATTTATAACAACTCTCTTAGCTCTCGGGGTCCGCCCCCGAACCCCCCGAAAGAACAACCGCTCTTGGAGGGCCGGTCAGATCAGGCTGATCTGACCGGCTTTTTCGTCGACTGCGGCCAATAGGTCCGGGCCGTTGTTGCGGACGCTGTTCACCAGGGAGGGGACCGGGCGGATGAGGATGTCGGAAACCGCTTCCGCGCCGGGGGTTTCCAGGAGTTCCGCGGGGGCGGGGTGATCGGGGTCCAGCCAGGCGTCCCAGTGTTCGCGGGGCATGGGCAGGGGCATGCGGTCGTGCACCTTGGTCAGCTCGCCCACCGCGTCGGTGGTCAGGATGGTGCAGGAGAGCAGGGGTTTGGCCTCGTCGCCCAGGCTGCGATCGCGCCAGACCGACCACAGGCCCGCCATGTAGAGGCGGCCGCCATCGGCCCTGGACATGAAAAATGGCTGTTTGACCGCTTTTCCGGTACTGCCGGGTTCGGTGACCCACTCGTACCAGCCGTCCATGAGGACCAGGCAGCGGCGCTTCTTCACCGCCTCACGGAAGGACGCGGTGGTGGCGGCCTTATCGGCGCGAGCGTTGAAGAGCGGCTTGCCCTTGGCCGGAATGCCCGGTTCGGACGCCTTGCTCCACGGCGGGATCAGACCCCAGCGCATGGCACGCAGGCGGAGCGTCGCCGGATCCTCGGGATGGTCACGATCGTGCCGCTCCACCACGGTGAGCACCTGATTGGTCGGCGCTACGTTGTAGTTCGGGTTGAACCCGGTGTCACCGGTCTCGTCGAGCGCATCCAGTTCGACGGCCAGCTTGGCGGGATTCGTCGTTGTCGCGTATCTGCCGCACATGTGGACCATGCTGCCACCGCGCACCGACAAACACCCGTCCATCATGTGATGGCGATTGACTTCAGTTGTGACCTATGAGACGTTCGTCCCATGTCTGCTACCGACACCGCCTCGATCGATCGGGACGCCACACTGACCTCCGTCAACCCCGCCACCGGCGAAACCCTCGCCACCTACCGCATCGATGACGAGGCCGCGGTGCACGCCGCCGTCGCCAAGGCCCGCACCGCCGCCGCCACCTGGGGCGCACTGACCTACGCCGAGCGCAAACGGCATCTGCTGCGCTGGAGCAGCAAGCTCGTCGCCAAATCCGATGAACTCTGCGCACTCATCCACGCCGAGAACGGCAAGCCCCTCGACGACGCCTACCTCGAGCTCATGCTCGCGCTCGAGCACATCAAATGGGCCGCCTCGAATGCCGAGAAGGTGCTCAAGCCCAAGAAGGTCGCGCCCGGCGCGCTGATGGCCAATTTCGCGGCGCACCTGGAACAGCGACCGCTCGGAGTCGTCGGCATCATCGGACCGTGGAACTACCCGGTGTACACGCCCAACGGGTCCATTGCCTACGCGCTCGCCGCCGGTAATGCCGTGGTCTTCAAGCCGAGCGAATTCTCCACCGGCATAGGCAATTTCGTGGCCGCGGCATTCGCCGAAGCCAATCCCGAACTGCCCGACGGCGTCTTCGCCACCATCAACGGGTTCGGGGCGACCGGTGCGGCGCTGGTGCGCGCGGGCGTGGACAAACTGGCCTTCACCGGGTCCACCGCGACCGGGAAGAAGATCATGGCCTCGGCCGCCGATTCGCTCACCCCGGTGTTGCTGGAGTGCGGCGGCAAGGATGCGGTGATCGTGGCCGCGGACGCCGATATCAAGGCCGCCGCCGACGCCGTGGCGTGGGGCGCGACCGCCAACTCCGGGCAGACCTGCGCGGGTGTGGAGCGGGTATACGTCGACAAGTCGATCGCCGAACCGTTCATCGCCGAGGTCAAGCGGATTCTCACCGATATCAAGCCGGGCTCCGATGCCAAGGCCTCGTACGGTCCGATGACCATGCCCAGCCAGATCGATATCGTGCGACGGCATATCGAGGACGCCATCAAGAACGGCGGAACGGCCGTCCTGGGCGGACCCGAATCCATCAAGGGCCCTTTCATCGAACCGGTAATCCTGGTCGACACCGATGAATCCTCGGATGCGGTGTGCGAGGAGACCTTCGGGCCGACCGTCACCATTCGCACCGTGAACGGGATAGACGAGGCGGTCGAGCTCACCAATCGCAGCAAGTACGGGCTGGGGTCGGCGGTGTACTCCGCCAAGCACGGGCTGGAGATCGCGCGGCGGCTGAATGTCGGTTGTACATCGGTGAATTCGGTGCTCAGCTATGCCGCGATCTCCGGACTGCCGTTCGGCGGGGTCGGGGATTCCGGAATCGGGCGGATCCACGGTGCGCCGGGCCTGCTGGAATTCTCGCGGCCGCATTCGATCGCGGTGCAGCGCTTCACGATTCCGGGGATGGCACTGCTGTCGTACTCGCGGACCGACAGGACCATGAAACTGCTCCGCAAGATCGTGCCGTTCCTGCACGGGCGCGCCAAGTAGGAGTCGCGCGGGCAGTTCGAATGCCGGTTCCCTTGCGGGAACCGGCATTTCGGGGTTATGGAGTCGGGGGAAGGCTCGGGGGCGTGAAGAACTCCTCGAGCGGGATCGGGCCGGTGTAGCGGCGGCAAGGGCAGGGCACCCAGGCCTTGAGACCGTTGCCGATCTTGCGGAAGGTCTCGCCGTGGCAGGCACCCGCGTCTCGATCGTGAACGGCGAGATCGTGGCCGCAGCCGCAGAGCGCGGTGGCTTGGGCGGCCTTCTTGGCGGGGCGGGAGCCGAAGCGGCCCAGGACCCAGCCGCCACCGACGAGTCCCGCACCGATGAGAAGGCTGAGGGGATCGATCACCCCGCCAGTATACGTAGCTATATACGTATATCGCCAGCGCGGCAGCCGATATTGGCCGCTCGACGGGCGCGAAGCCGGGACATTCACACATTTCCACCCCCCTCACCGGACGAAAGGGGCGGGGAGCCCCGCGCGGTGGCGATCATTTGGGAAGATGGAGCGGTGACTTTCTGGCCCGCGCCCCATGTCCGCACTCCCGTCCACGCCAGTGTGACCCTGCCCGGGTCCAAATCCATTACCAATCGGGCTCTCATCCTCGCCGCCCTGGCCGATGGCCCGTCCACCCTCACCGGTGCGCTGCGCAGCCGCGACACCAACCTCATGATCGACGCGCTGCGGGCCATGGGCACGGATATCGACGGCGACGGGGACACCCTCGCCGTCACTCCCCCGAAGGAATTCACCTCCGCGGTGGTGGATTGCGGACTCGCCGGAACGGTCATGCGCTTCCTGCCGTCGGTCGCGGCACTGGCCACCGGCGATGTCGCCTTCGACGGCGATGAGCAGGCGCGGATCCGGCCGCTCGACACCATTCTGGACGCGCTGCGCGGCCTCGGCGTCGATATCGACGGCAACGCACTGCCTTTCGTGGTGCACGGTATGGGCGGGCTGCGAGGCGGACCGGTCACCATCGACGCGTCCGGATCCTCGCAGTTCGTCTCCGGACTGCTGCTGTCCGCGGCCCGGTTCGAACAGGGCATCACCGTGAATCACGATGGCGCACCGCTGCCTTCGATGCCGCATATCGAGATGACCGTGCAGATGCTGCGCGAGGCCGATGTGCGGGTGGACGCGCCCGCCGACCCGCGCAAGGCGCAGACCTGGACCGTCTCCCCCGGCCCGATCCGGGCGGTGGACTGGGAGATCGAACCCGATCTCTCCAATGCCACTCCGTTCCTGGCCGCGGCCGCCATCACCGGCGGTGAGGTGAGCATTCCGCACTGGCCGCGCTACACCACCCAGCCCGGCGATGTGATTCGCGAGATCCTGGTGCGCATGGGCGCGGAATGTCGCATCTTCGACGGGATTCTGACCGTGCACGGCCCGGACCGCCTGGCGGGCATCGATATCGACCTGCACGATGTGGGTGAGCTGACCCCGACCGTGGCGGCCCTTGCGGCGCTTGCGGATTCGCCGTCGCGACTGCGTGGGATCGCGCACCTGCGCGGGCACGAGACCGATCGACTGGCGGCGCTGTCCACCGAGATCAACCGGCTCGGCGGCAAGGTCACCGAGACCGAGGACGGGCTGGCCATCACCCCGGCGCCGCTCTCGGGCGGGCAGTGGCATTCCTACGCCGATCACCGAATGGCCACCGCCGGTGCGATTCTCGGCCTGGCGGTGCCCGGCATCGAGATCGAGGACATCGGCACCACCGCCAAGACCCTGCCGAACTTCGCCGGTCTGTGGGAAGCCATGATCGATGGGCAGGGCCACTGAAGCGCCGCGAGTACGACGAGTCCGATGTCCGGATCCGTCCGGGCAAGAGCTCTCGTCCGCGCACCAAAACCCGCCCGCAGCATCTGGATGCGGAGGCGGCCATGGTGGTCGCCGTCGACCGCGGCCGCTGGGGTTGTGTGCTCGACGACGATCCGGAGCATCGGATCGTCGCCATGCGCGCCCGCGAGCTCGGGCGCACCCCGATCGTGGTCGGCGATCAGGTGGATCTGGTCGGCGATCTCTCAGGTAAACCCGATACGCTCGCGCGCATCGTCCGGGTGGCCGAACGCCGAACCGTACTGCGCCGCACCGCCGATGACACCGATCCGTTCGAACGGATCGTGGTCGCCAATGCCGAACAACTGTTCATCGTGGTCGCCCTGGCCGACCCTCCGCCGCGCTCCGGATTCGTGGAGCGCGCCATGGTGGCCGCGTATGTCGGTGGGCTGCAACCGATTCTGTGCCTGACCAAACACGATCTGGCCGCGGACTCCGAATTCGCCGCGCTCTTCGAGGATTTGGATCTGACCATCGTGTACGGCGGGATCGAGGATCCGCTCGAACCGGTCCTGGAGATATTGAACGGCAGGCTCACCGCGCTGATCGGGCACTCCGGGGTCGGGAAGTCCACCCTGGTGAATCGTCTTGTGCCCGATGCGGATCGGGCCGTGGGCGTGGTCTCCGGGGTGGGCAAGGGCAGGCACACCTCCACCCAGTCGGTGGCTCTGCCCCTGGAGGTGGGCGGCTGGGTCGTGGACACCCCCGGCATCCGTTCCTTCGGACTGGCGCACATCACCCCCGACGATGTCATCGGCGCCTTCTCCGATCTGGCCGATGCCATCGAGGACTGCCCGCGCGGCTGCACCCACCTGGGCCCGCCCGCCGATCCCGAATGCGCGCTGGACAATCTGCCCGGTAAACAAGCCCGGGTGGCCGCCATCCGACTGCTGCTCACCGCGCTCAATACCAATGATCCGTGGTTCAAGGGCGTACAGCCGACCGTCTGATCGCGGCCATCGGCGGTCGAAGCGAACACTACGACCGCGAGGTAGGCGAACCAGTCACCGAAACGGGCGCAGACGGTGCGGCCCGACATCAGGGGAAGATCCGCCAGGACAGCGGCGGTGTGTCGAGATCCGTTCCGGCGGAAGCCGATACCCGACCGGGCGGGTCACTGGCCGTCAGCTCGCCGAGTTGCGCGGCGCGGGCTGCCGATACGTACACCGTCTGCCGCATCTGTCCCCCCTCCGGTGGAATAGCGCCGCGATCCCCTCGATCGTCGCGAAGGAGATGACGTTCGGCATCACCCTGGGGAACGCCGCTCTCGCTCCCCCGTACGGGCTGCGGTCCGAAAAGCGTTCTTCCGCAGCGTGATCGACAGGCGGGCGGTCTGTCACCGCCGCGACACCGAGTCCACCGATCGACGTGGCATCCCATTGATCCCATGATTCGGTCTACCCTTGATAGACATGGCGAATGATCAGCAGGAGGGACCTGATATCGGGCGGCGCGGACTACGGCCGCGTAATCCGCTTCCGGCCGTCGGGCGGGCGCTCGCGCGGCGACCGATTGTCATGCGGACCGCACCCGCGGTGCGAGTGCTGGAGAAGGTGACGCGACGGCTCACCCGGGGGCGGCGCGGAGTACTGGATCTGGCCGGATTACCCGCATTGGAATTGACCGTCGCGGGTCGTAAAACGGGACAGCCGCGTACGGTATCGCTGCTCTACATACCGGATCCGGTGGATCGCAAGGCGTTTCTGCTGATCGGATCCAATTGGGGTCAGCGCGAACATCCGTCGTGGTCGGCCAATCTGGCCGCCGCCGATCACGCCGAATTACACGTCGACGGTGAGCGATTCACCGTACATGTGCGACAGCTGCACGGGGTCGACCGCGAACGCGCCTGGGCGCGCGCCGTCGCCTTCTGGCCCGGCTATGTGATGGAGCAGCGGCTCGCCGGAACCCGGACATTCCGGCTCTTCGAACTCACCAGGGCCTGAACGCCCGGCGTTAGCTCGGCGGCGAACAGCGTTGTCTCGGTATGGGATGCGCGCGCTGCCCGAACTCGCTAGATTGCCGGAGTGGATGACCATGAGCGGGGCGAATACTCGCCGCTCCTAGATGAAGACCTGGGCCCCGGCGCACCGGTAACCCCGGAGGTGCGGGTCGGGCGCAATGACGAGAGCGCGGGCCTGCCCGAATGCGTGCGCTGCGGTCGACCGGCGGCACTGTACGTGCGCGCGGTATGGCTGTCCATGCGCGCGGTCCTCAGCGGAGACACCGACGTGGACAAGATGATTCAGGTGAACGCCTGCGGCCCCTGCACCGGCAGCGTAGCGGGCATGATCCTGATCAACTGGGATCCCCGGCACTGGGGCGAATCGGTCAACCTCGACTGAACACCCCGCCCGCGTCGCACCGGAAATAACAGCGCCCCAGGCGTCTCCACCCGGGGCGCTGCTCCAGCATCCAGCCGAACCTCACACAGCCGAAATCAGCGGCGGCGCTTGGACTTCGGGGCCTTGTCCAGCTTGCCCTGGGCGCGGGCGGCCTCGCGGCGCTCGCGGCGGGTGCCGGAGTCGGAGTTGCCGTCGCCGTACTCCTCGGCATCGGAGTGCACGGCACGGTGGCCACCCTCGTCCGGACCCGAGTAGCTCAGGGCGCGCGGGGCGGGCTCGTCGATGCCCTTGGCGCGCAATGCCGCCGGAGCACCGTTGGCGACCGGGGTGGCCTCCTGGGTGGGCAGCGGGCGGTTGCCGACCGGGGACTGCAGGCCCGCGCCGACCGAGACACCGGCGGGCTGGGGCTGCTGCACCTCGACCTGGAGGTTGAACAGGAAGCCGACCGACTCCTCCTTCAAACCCTCCAGCATGGCGGCGAACATATCGAAGCCCTCGCGCTGATATTCGACCAGCGGATCGCGCTGGGCCATGGCGCGCAGGCCGATGCCCTCCTTGAGGTAATCCATCTCGTAGAGGTGCTCACGCCACTTACGGTCCAGCACAGACAGCAGGATCTGCCGTTCCAGGTTGCGCATGCTGCCCTCGCCCGCCAGGCCGTCGATCTCGGCTTCGCGGTTCTCGTAGGAGGCGTGCGCGTCATCGAGAACGGCTTCCAGCAGCTCCTCGCGGGAGAGCTCACCGACCTCGCCGTCGGCGTTCTCGCCGGTGAGGTCCCTGTAGTCGATGCCGATCGGGTACAGCGTCTTGAGCGCGGTCCACAGCTTGGCCAGATCCCAGTCCTCCACATAGCCCTCGGCGGTGGCGCCGTTGACGTAGGCGGTGATCACATCGGTGATCATCTCCTGGACCTGGCCTTCCATATCCTCACCGTTGAGGATGCGGGCACGCTCGGCGTAGATGACCGTGCGCTGCTGGTTCATCACCTCGTCGTACTTGAGGACGTTCTTGCGGATCTCGAAGTTCTGCTGCTCGACCTGGGTCTGCGCGGACTTGATGGCGCGCGAGACCATCTTGGCCTCGATCGGCACATCGTCCGGCAGGTTCAGCCGGGTCATGATCGACTCGAGCGCCGCGCCGTTGAAACGCCGCATGAGCTCATCGCCCAGGGACAGGTAGAAGCGGGACTCGCCCGGATCACCCTGACGGCCGGAACGACCGCGCAGCTGATTGTCGATACGACGCGATTCATGCCGTTCGGTGCCGAGCACGTACAGGCCACCGGCCTCGCGCACCGCCTCGGCGTCGGCCTCGGTCTGCTCCTTGACGCGCTCGAGCGCGGGCAGCCAGGCCGCCTCGTACTCGGCCGGGGTCTCGACCGGATCCAGGCCCTGCCGGCGCAGCAGGATGTCGGCGATGATGTCGGCATTGCCGCCGAGCACGATATCGGTACCGCGACCGGCCATATTGGTGGCGACGGTGACCGCGCCGGGCCGACCGGCCTCGGCGATGATCTGGGCTTCCTGCTCGTGGAACTTGGCGTTCAGCACCGAATGCGGGATACCGCGCTTGGTGAGCTGCTTGGACAGGTACTCCGAACGCTCGACCGAGGTGGTGCCGATCAGCACCGGCTGGCCCTTCTCGTGCCGCTCGACGATATCGTCGGCGACCGCGGCGTACTTGGCCTCTTCGGTCTTGTAGATCAGGTCCGACTGGTCGGCGCGGATCATCGGCTTGTTGGTCGGGATCGGCACCACGCCCAGACCGTAGGTCTGGTGCAGCTCCGCCGCCTCGGTCTCGGCGGTACCGGTCATACCGGACAGCTTGTCGTAGAGGCGGAAGTAGTTCTGCAGCGTGATGGTCGCCAGCGTCTGGTTCTCCGGCTGGATCTCGACCGCTTCCTTGGCCTCGATCGCCTGATGCATGCCCTCGTTGTAGCGGCGGCCCACCAGGATTCGGCCGGTGAACTCGTCGACGATGATGACCTCGCCGTCGCGGACGATGTAATCCTTGTCGCGGGTGTACAGCTCCTTCGCCTTGATGGCGTTGTTCAGGTAGCTGACCAGCGGGGAGTTCGCGGCCTCGTACAGATTGTCGATACCGAGCTGATCCTCGACGAATTCGACGCCCGCCTCGTGCACGCCGATGGTGCGCTTCTTGATGTCGACCTCGTAGTGCAGGTCCTTCTTCAACAGCGGCGCGATCCGCGCGAACTCGGCGTACCACTTCGAGGAGGCGTCGGCCGGACCCGAGATGATCAACGGCGTGCGTGCCTCGTCGATCAGAATCGAGTCGACCTCGTCGACGATGGCGAAGTTATGGCCGCGCTGCACCAGATCGTCCAGCGAGTGCGTCATATTGTCGCGCAGGTAATCGAAGCCGAACTCGTTGTTCGTGCCGTAGGTGATATCCGCGCCGTAGGCCACGCGGCGCTCGGCCGGGGTCATACCGCCCAGGATCACACCGACCTCGAGACCGAGGAAGCGGTGCACGCGGCCCATCCACTCGGCATCGCGCTTGGCGAGGTAGTCGTTGACGGTGACCACGTGCACGCCGTCGCCGCTGATGGCGTTCAGGTAGGCGGGCAGCACACAGGTCAGGGTCTTGCCTTCACCGGTCTTCATCTCCGACACATTGCCGATGTGCAGGGCCGCGCCACCCATGATCTGCACCTTGTAGTGCTTCTGGTTCAGCACCCGCCAGGAGGCTTCCCGAGCGGTCGCGAAGGCCTCCAGCAGCAGTTCGTCGAGGGATTCACCCTCGGCGTAGCGCTCGCGGAACTCCTCGGTCTTGGCTTGCAACTCGGCGTCGGACAGCGCCGTGAACTCCTCGTCCAAGGCGATGACTTCATCCGCCAGGTTCGCAAGCCGCTTGACCGTGCGACCTTCACCAATCCGTAGCAACCTCGAAAGCGTCAGCGCAGGCACGGGTCTTGTAGTCCTCTGGTCGGTGTTGTCGGTAGCCCCCACCAAGGCAGGGAGCGGTGCGCGCGAGCGCGCAATCACTGCCATGGTAACCGTGCCTATTTGCCCTGCGCTTCGCTCCGGGCGGGTTCGCGGCCCCGCGAGTCCGGAACCCCGGCGATCCGCTACCGAATGACTTTGTGTCCGAGGCTGTTTCAACGCCCCGGGCGTACCATGTACGAAGGTTCGGGGCGCGATGCCCGAACCGGGGGCGTCGGCTACGACGTGAAATATCGGGCAGTGGCGCCCGGACCGTTCCCCCAGGTGATCGGATTGCGATAGCTTGCCACCAACACCGGCGCGCGCCGCCGACGCCTCGGCGGGGGACTTTATGCGGGGGCACGGCAGAACTAGGGAGTAGCGGGCAGCGTGATCACCAGACTGACACCGCAGGACGCGTCGTTCCACCGGCTCGAATCCAGTAGTAATCCGATGCATATCGGCTCCCTCGCCATCCTGCGCAATGCGGTGCCCACCGGGAATTCCGGGCATGTGCCGCTGGATTACGACAGCCTGATCGCGCTCGTCGAATCGCGTTTGCCGCTGGTGCCGCTGTACCGGCGCAAGGTGCGGGAGATCCCGTTCGCGCTGGGCCGCCCGGTGTGGGTGGACGATGCGCATTTCGACATCACCTATCACATTCGCCGCTCCGCGCTGCCGGAACCGGGCACCGATGAACAGCTGCTCGACCTGGTCGCACGGCTGGCGTCCAGGCCGCTGGACAGCACCCGGCCGCTGTGGGAGATGTACTTCGTCGAGGGGCTCTCGGACGGGCGGTCGGCGGTCTTCACCAAAACGCATTCGGCACTGGTGGACGGGGATTCGGCGCTGGAGATCGGCCATGTGATCCTGGACACCTCCGCCGCCCCGCGCGAGGTCGCCGACGATGCCTGGATCGCGCATCGCGAACCCGCCGATCTGGAACTGCTGGTGGGAGCGGTCCTGCATCTGGCGACGCAACCGCGCGAGGCACTCGAGGTGATGCGGCATCACGGCGCGGAGGCGTTCGCGGTGGTCGACGCCACCGGCAAGGCCGTGCAGAAGATGGTCTCCATGCTGCGCGCCGCGGCGCTGGGCGCACCGGACAGTCCGCTCAATACCCGCACCTCACGCAATCGGCGGGTGGAGGTGGTGCGCACCGATCTGGAGGACTACCGCAAGATCCGCAAGCGCTTCGACTGCTCCATCAATGATGTGATCCTGGCCGTGGTGACGGGCGCGCTGCGCAATTGGCTGCTCTCGCGCGGGCAGGTGCTCACCGAGGCCGACACCTTGCGCGCGGTGGTCCCGATGTCCGTGTATTCGGATGGCGCGGAATTGAAACCCGCGGGCGAGGTCACGTCCCTGCTGGTGGATCTGCCGGTGGGCGAACCCAATCCGGTGATCCGGATGTCGCATATCAAGCACGCCACCGAGGCGCACGCCCGGCATCAATTGGGGGTGCGGGCGCGCACGCTGGTCCATATGGCCGGATTCGCTCCGGCGAGCCTGCATGCCATGAGTGTGCGATCAGCGAGTACCTTTGCCGAGCACACGTTCAATCTGGTGATCACCAATGCGCCGGGTCCGCAGCAGCCGATGTACATCGGCGGAGCGCGGATGCTGGAGATGTACCCGGTGTCGCCGCTGCTGCGCAATCAGGCTTTGAGTATCGGACTCACCTCCTATGACGGGCGGGTCTACTACGGGCTCACCGCCGATCGCGACGCAATGGCCGATATCGCGGTGCTGACCGCTTCGGTGCACGAGTCGATGGAGGAGATGCTCGGTGCCTGCGTCCAGTGAGTCGTCCGGCGTGGCGAAGAAGCTACGCGTGTACGTCCCGGCCACCGTGCCGATGCTGCGGGAACTGGTCACCGACCGGGAGATCCGAGCCATCAACGACACCGCGTTCGCCGTCACGCCCGCACTGCGCGAGGCGTACGTCTCCGGGGATGACGACGAACTCGCCGAGGTCGCCATGGCGGAGGCCGCGCGGGCGTCGCTGCGGCTGCTGGCCGAGGACTCCGCGCTCGACGCCAAGGACGATTCGGACGACGATGCGAGCCCCGCGCGCGGGCCGATCTTCCGCCGGGCGGTCATCGCGGCCGATGTCGACGGGACCACCCTGCGTCCCGATCTCGACGATGCGGTGGTGCGGCTCTCCGCGGCCATCCCGTACTCCGCGATCGCCTCGGTGCACGTGGATCTGGCCGAGGCCGAGCCCACGGTGGCCAAGGCCGTGGATGTCATCGACGCCGCCGATATGGGTGACACGGACGCCGAGTTCGTCCTCGGCGATGCCGAAGACCACCAGTTGGCCTGGTACGCGGCGCAGGAACTACCATTCCTGCTCGATCTCCTCTAGGCGACCCTCTTTCCTGTCTGACGGCGGCGTCGTAACCTACGATGCCGTAACCTTGTTGTGACAGCGTGCGATCGAGGTCCCCGAGGGCGTTCGGTCGTGGCGCGCGGGCATGGTGAGCAGCGATGATGCTGCCCTGTGCGGCTGACTGTCACCGCTGCGGTGACAGCGCCTGCGACCCGTTCGGGGTCGCGTATGACGACACTGCGCTCTGAGCGCACGACCGACAGGAACGTTCGGGACAATGGCATCGAAGAGTGGCGGATTCTCCGCGCGGGGACTCCGGGAGTGGCTGGAGGCTCCGGTCTCCGAGGGCGCGACCGCGGGACGCACGAAGTTGAATGCGCTGCGTGGTGCGGCCGCACGGGTCACCACTCCCCTGCTGCCCGATGACTATCTGCATCTGGTTAATCCGCTGTGGTCCGCGCGCGAGTTGCGCGGGCGCATCGTGGAGGTCCGCAAGGAGACCGCGGATTCGGTCACGCTGGTGATCAAGCCGGGCTGGGGTTTCGATTTCAAATTCGCCCCGGGTCAGTACATCGGCATCGGCGTGCTGGTGCAGGGCCGCTGGCATTGGCGGTCGTATTCGCTGACCTGCCCGCCGGATTGGACCGATCCCGAGCACAAGAGCAAGCGGCTCATCTCGATCGCGGTGAAGGCCATGCCGGAGGGGTTCCTGTCGAGCCATCTGGTCAACGGCGTCGCCGTGGGCAGTGTGGTGCGGCTGGCCGCGCCGCAGGGCGGATTCGTCCTGCCCGAGCCGCCGCCATCGAAGGTGCTGTTCCTGACCGCGGGTTCCGGAATCACCCCCGTGATGGCCATGCTGCGCACCATGGATCGGCGCGGTGTGGTCCCGGATGTGGTGCATGTGCACTCCGCGCGCACGCCGGACGATGTCATGTTCGGCAGCGACCTGCGCGAATTGCATGACAAGCACCCGAGTTTCACCGCGAACCTGCATTACACGGGCGAGAACGGCAAGTTCGCGCTCGCCGATCTGGATGAGCTCGTGCCCGACTGGCGTGAGCGCGACACCTGGGCGTGCGGCCCGCTGGGTATGCTCGACGAGATCGAAAAGCATTGGGCGACGGCCGATATCATCGAGAAGCTGCATGTGGAGCGCTTCGAGATCGAGCGTTCGGCCACCGGCGAGGGCGGCACCGTCACCTTCGCGCGCACCGGCAAGTCCGTCGAAATCGACGGCGCCACCACCCTGCTGCAGGCCGGTGAGGGTGCGGGCGTGCAGATGCCGTTCGGCTGCCGCATGGGCATCTGCCAAACCTGTGTGGTGACCATCACCGACGGTCATGTGCGCGATCTGCGCAATGGAAACGAGCGCCGCGCGGGCGACAAGGTGCAGACCTGCATCTCGGCCGCCGCGGGCGATTGCACTCTTGACGTGTAACGCACACACCAGCCACCCCATGGCCGCCCTGTAACAGCTACGCTCGATGACAGCCCTCGCCTCCGATAGCACCTTCCTCACGATTCCCCCTAAGTTCGCGGCCCGTCTCGGTTCTGGACCGAGTGGAGCGGGGGAGCGAAGCGGAGGATCGGAGGCAGGGAAGAACCGAGACTCCCAGGGCCGCGAACCCGCCCGTAGCGAAGCGAAGGGCAATTAAACACGGAAGGATCGCCGGTGGCTATCACCGACATCAAGACGTTCGCCCACCTCACCGAGGCGGATATCGAGACTCTGGGTCAGGAACTCGACACCATCCGCAGGAATGTGGAACTGTCGCTGGGCGAACGGGATGCGAAGTACATCCGTCGTGTCATTCGCGCTCAGCGGGTGCTGGAGGCCGCGGGCCGCGCGACGCTATTCGCGAGCAAGAACCGCTGGGCGTGGCTCGGCGGTACCGCGCTCCTGTCGGTTGCCAAGATCATCGAGAACATGGAGCTCGGGCACAACATCAGCCACGGGCAATGGGATTGGATGAACGACCCGGAGATCCACTCCACCACGTGGGAGTGGGATATGACCGGTACGTCGGAGCAGTGGAAGACGGCGCACAACTACTCCCATCACACCTACACCAACATCCTCGATATGGATGAGGATCTGGGCTTCGGCATTCTGCGGATGACCCGGGACGAGGAGTGGCGGCCCATCAATCTCGCTCAGCCGTTCGCCAATCTCGTCTTGGCGGCGCTGTTCGAGTGGGGAATCGCTCTGCATGATCTCGATGCGGCGAAGAAGCAGCTCGGGATTCCGCAGGATCAGTGGTTCTCCGAGCCGACCAAGGCGTTTCTCCGCAAGGCCGGCAAGCAGGTGGCCAAGGACTTCGTGATCTACCCGGCGATCACGGGTCCGGCGTGGAAGCAGACGCTGAAGGCGAACGCGTCCGCGCGTCTCATCGCGAATCTGTGGGAGTACGCGGTTATTTTCTGCGGACATTTCCCGGACGGCGCCCAGAAATTCACCGTGGAGCAATTCGACAACGAGACGCAGGGCGAGTGGTACCTGCGGCAGATGCTGGGCAGCGCCAATTTCGAGGCGGGTCCGGCCATGGCGTTGATGAGCGGCAACCTCAGCTTCCAGATCGAGCATCACCTGTTCCCGGATCTGCCGAGCAACCGGTACGCCGAGGTCTCGGTGAAGGTCAAGGAGCTGTGCGACAAATACGATCTGCCGTACACCACCGGCTCGATGGGTAAGCAGTATCTGCTGGCATTCCGCACCATTCACAAACTGGCGCTGCCGGATCAGTGGCTCAAGCGCACGTCCGATGACGCGCCGGAGACCTCTTCCGAACGCAAATTCGCGGGTGTCACTTTGCCGCCGCTGCCGTCCATGCCCTCCCTGCAGGATGGTCAGGAGTGGCTGGCCGAGCACAATTGGACCGGCGTGGACCCGGTGACGGGTAAGCGGCGCGGCCTGCGTTCGGCCATGCAGGAGGCCAAGATCGCGCTCAAGGAGAAGGCCCGCCACGAACAGGAAGTACTGCGCGAGGCGAAGGTGTCGCTGCAGGAAAAGGCAAGGCATGAAAAGGCTTTGTTCACCGAGAAGGCCGGACGCCGGCGGTCGCTGAAGGATATTCTGCGCCGCAGCCGCTAGCAGGTTAGGATATCGAACGCAATGCGGCGTTCGACACGTTACGGATTCACTTGCCCGGAACCTACGGAGCCGTAACCTACGGTACTGTAACCTGCATGGCGATCTCGGATGTCAAGGAATACGCACACCTCACCCCGGAGGATGTCGAAGCTATCGGTGCGGAGCTCGACGCCATCCGCCGCGAAATCGAATCCGACCGGGGCGACAGCGATGCCCGATACATCCGCCGGGTGATCCGGCTACAGCGCGCCCTCGAAATCAGCGGGCGCGGTGTGCTTTTCTTCAGTCTCTTCCCGCCGGCGTGGATCGCGGGCACGGCACTGCTCGGTACGGCCAAGATCATCGAGAATATGGAGATCGGCCATAACGTCATGCACGGCCAATGGGATTGGATGAACGATCCCGAGATCCACTCCACCTCGTGGGAATGGGACAACGCCGGTCCCTCCGAGCACTGGAAGATCACGCACAATTTCCTGCACCACAAGTACACCAATGTGCTCGGCATGGACGACGATATCGGCTACGGCCTGCTGCGCGTCACCCGCGATCAGCGCTGGAGCCCGTTCTATCTCGGCCAGCCCATCTACAACCTGCTGCTGCAGAGCTTCTTCGAATACGGCGTCGCCATCCAGCATTTGGAGCTCGGCAAGGTCGCGAAGAAGAAGTGGGCCAAGGACTCCCCGGAGTGGAAGCAGTTCGAGGCCGACCGCGCGCTGGTGCTCAAGAAGATCGGTAAGCAGGCCGGCAAGGATTACCTGCTGTTCCCGCTGCTCACCGGTCCGGCGTTCTTCGGCACGCTGACCGCGAACCTGGCCGCGAACATCATGCGCAATGTGTGGACCAACGCCATCATCTTCTGCGGGCACTTCCCCGATGGTGCGGAGAAGTTCACCAAGGGTGATGTGGCGAATGAGACGCAGGGCGAGTGGTATCTGCGCCAGATGCTGGGCAGCGCCAATATCTCCGGCGGCAAGCTGCTGCACTTCATGTCCGGCAATCTGAGCCATCAGATCGAGCACCACCTCTTCCCGGATCTGCCCTCCAACCGGTTGGCCGATATCGCGGTGCGGGTGCGGGCCATGTGCGACAAGTACGACCTGCCGTACACCACCGGTTCGCTGCCGGTGCAGTACTTCAAGTCCTGGCGCACCATCATGAAGCTGTCGCTGCCCAACAAGTACCTGCGCCGCGGCACCGATGACGCCCCGGAAACCAAGTCGGAGAAGGCATTCGGCGGCGTGGCGAGCATCGACCCGGCCACCGGCCGCCGTACCGGTCTGCGCACCGCCCTCGCACAGGGCCGCAAGCGCCTGACCCGCCGCGAGCCCGCCCTGGTGGGCTGAGCCCGATCGGCGACATAGTCACCGCGCCCCTGCCGATCCGGCGGGGGCGCGGTCGTATCCGGAGTCGGATTCACCGGCCGGTGTGGATCCCGGCCAAAAGCATGCCGGGATGACGGGGTGCGCGGCGCACGCCGGGTGACGGGCGCGGCGCACGCCGGATGACGGGGTACGCCGCACGCCGCGTTACGGGCACGCCGCACGCCGGATGACGGTGGCGGGCATATCGGACAACGGGGGCGGGCATACCTGGTCACGGGGGCGGGCGGCATGCCGGGAGTGGGCGGGCTGCCAGGAAGGGGGCTGCGGGAGCCTGGTTCACTGGTCGGTGTGTGTGCTGAAGGTCCGGTTGCCCCCGAAGAATGTCTGAGCGTCTACGACGCCATCCGTCTGCGCCGCGATGTGCGCTCGGAGTTCACCGGGGAGGTCGTGGACGACAGCACCCTGCTGCGGATTCTGGAGGCGGCGCATCGCGCGCCGAGCGTCGGCAATTCGATGCCGTGGGATTTCATCGTGATTCGCGATCCGGCGATGCTGGGCAAGTTCGCCGATCATGTCGCGGACAAGCGCCGGGAGTTCGGTGCCGCCCTGCCCGCCGATCGCTCGGAGACCTTCAATCCGATCAAGATCGAGGGAATCGTCGAGTCCGGCACCGGAATCGTGGTCACCCACAATCAGGCCCGCGGCGGCACGCATGTGCTGGGCCGCGCGACCGTCCCCGAAACCGGTATCTACTCGACGATTCTCGCCATCCAGAACCTGTGGCTGGCGGCCACCGCCGAGGGCGTGGGCGTCGGCTGGGTCAGCTTCTACGACACCCCCGTGCTGGCCGATCTCCTGAATCTCCCCGACCACATCAAACCGGTCGCCTGGCTCTGTGTGGGTCCCGTCACCGAATTCCAGCAGATCCCCGACCTGGAGCGCTTCGGCTGGCGCACCCGCCGCCCCCTCGAAGACGCCATCCACTGGGAACACTTCACCCCCCGGTAGCCGAGCGTCGACGTGCATGTAATGACGCGGGTGAACGTCGAGTGACTCCCCGCGTGAGTACATGCACATCGAGCCTGGATTCGATTGCGGCTCAGTGCGCTCCGGCGCTGCCGGGCGAGCCCGCGCCGAGGAGCGACGCCGCCTGCGGCATCGGCGGCCACCGGAATCGCCTCGCCCGCCGAATGGGCGGGGGTGCGGTCGACGGGCGGCTTCGGGTCGGCGGGGACTTGCGTTCGGGTCAGATGCGTTCGAGGACCGCGGAGGCTCCGATGCCACCGGCGGCGCAGATGCCGAGCAGGGCGGTGGATTTGCCGGAGCGGGCGAGTTCATTGGCCATGGTGGTGACCATGCGCGCGCCGGTGGCGCCGAAGGGATGGCCGAGGGAGACCGAGCCGCCGTGGATATTCAGGGTGGCGGGGTCGATATCGCCGACGGCGGTGTCGCGGTCGAGGCGCTGTTTGGCCCAGTCGGCGCTGGCCAGGGCCGAGACGACGGAGAGGGTTTGGGCGGCGAAGGCTTCGTGGATGTCCACGAAATCGATATCGGCCAAGGACAATCCGGCCTTGTCGAGGGCGCGCGGCATGGAGATGGCCGGGCCGATGAGGACCTGGTCGCGGGGGTCGACCGAGACGTAACTCCAGGAGCGGAAGGCGGCGAGGGGTTCGAAACCGAGCGCGCGGGCCTTCTCCTCGCTCATGAGCAGCACGGCGGACGCGCCGTCGGTCAGCGGGCTGGCATTGCCCGCGGTGACGGTGCCGCCCTTGGCGAAAACCGGTGCGAGCGTGGACAACTTCTCCACGCTGGTACCCGGCCGCACCAGGCCGTCACGGGTGATGGTCCTGCCCTCGGGCGTGGTCACCGACAGCACTTCGCTGTCGAACCGTCCCGATTCGATGGCCGCGGCCGCCCGATGGTGTGACCGCGCGGCGAACTCGTCCTGCGCCGCCCGCGAAATCCCGTGGATGCGGGCCATTTTCTCGGCGGATTCGCCCATGACCTCGCCGGTGGTGCGCTCCTGAATCTTGGGCCGTCGCGGCACCAGATCGATGAACGGCGCCAATTGCGCTGCGGCCGTGAGGTAATCCTTGGCCTTGGGCTTGCCCAGCGCGAGCGGTGCGGCGGCGTGCACCACCTTCTGCGGCAGTTTCACCTCGGCATTACTGGTGGAGTCACTCCCCCCGGCGATCATGATGTCGTATTCGCCGCGCTCGATGGCCGCGGCAGCGGACGTCACCGCCTGCAGTCCCGAGGCACAGGCCCGCGTCACGGTGTAACCCTCACAGCCCGGGTCCAATTGGAGATCCAATGCGATCTCGCGCGCGATATTCGGTGCGGCACTGGGCAGAATCACCCCGCCCCACACGATCGCCTGCACTTCGCCCTTGGGCAGTCCGGTCCGTTCGAGGAGCCCGCGCACGGCGGTATCCGCGAGGTCGATGGAGTCCATCCGGGTGTAGTCGCCGAACGCCCGAACGAACGGGGTCCGCACTCCGGACACGATTACCGCGCGACGAGCGCCTTTGTTACTCACGCCTCATTTGTATCTGATACGGGATGTAACAGCAAGCGACCGGGGCTCTGGTGAAGCCCCGGTCGAACGGAGTGTTCACCTGCCGCTAAGACAGTCGGATGATGCCGTAGTCGAAGGCGTGGCGGCGGTAGACGACCGACGGTCGGTCGGTCTCCTTGTCCTGGAACAGGAAGAAATCGTGGCCGACGAGCTCCATCTGGTAGAGGGCGTCGTCAACCGTCATGGGGATGGCGGGATGGGTCTTGGTGCGGACGACATGCCCCGGACCGGCTTCGCCGTCGAGGTCCTCACCCGCGTGATCATGTGCCCCGGACGACCCGTTCGGCGCCATGAACAGCGATTCGTCGATCAGCCCGGCCGTCGCCTGGGACACCGAGATCGGTGTCTTGTCCCCATGATGTACGCGACGGCGGTCCTTGAGCCGGCGCAACCGGCCCTCCAGCCGCTCCACCGCCAGTTCCAGGGCGGCGTAGAAGCTGTCCGCGCAGGCTTCGGCCCGGACGACGGGTCCCTTGCCGCGGGCGGTGATCTCTATTCGCTGGCAGTTCTTACGCTGACGACGGTTGCGCTCGTGCGTGAGCTCCACGTCGAACAGATAGATGGTGGGATCGAAGCGCTCGAGCCGAGAGAGCTTGTCCGCGACGTGGATTCGGAAATGTTCGGGGACGCCGCCCTCACCTAGGGTGCGGCCCTTGACGACGATTTCCGCCTGGGTGGCCCCGGTGGATTGGTCGTCGTCGGGGATGAAATCGTCCAGCAGCACCGCGGTGTCTGCGTTCTTGGCTGAAGGTCGTGAAGATGTCGTCACGCGTACCTCCCGGATCTGGCCGCACAAATCGCTCACGCGGCGGGATTGAAGCGTGTGCCGATCGAAATCGCCCGGCACATCATGTCCGAGGCGCCACCTCCAAACTTCGAGTTCGGGTGTCTGATCGCCACGCTAGTTCGCCAGCGACCTGTCCGCCAGTGTTCACGCAAATTTCGAAGAATCAAGCGTGGCAGGTAACCAGCGCGGCACGAAGGGTCACTCCGGCCTCGTGTAGCGCACGGGTCGATTCGCACACCGTGGCTCCCGTGGTCAGCACGTCATCGATAAGCACTACCTCGGCATTTGCCGGAAATCGGGCGCTGCCGGCGCAGCCGGGGGCTACGATGATCCGCCCTCGTAGATTGCGCTGGCGATCGCTGCGATTCAGGCCGACCGAATCCCGCACACCCGGGCGCATGCGCAGTGCCCGGACCATTCGGCAATCGGGCAGCCAACTCGCCGCGACGTGCGCGGAACGCAGTACCGGATCACCGCCGCGACGCCGGGCGGCCACCCGGCGCGTGGGCGCGGGGACCAGAATCAGGGGCCGCGCGCCGTCCCGCAAATGATCCAGCCCCCTGGCCAGGGCCACCCCCAGCGAGTGCGCCAGATCGGCGCGTCGCTCCTCCTTGGCAGCGAGTACCGCGCGCCGGGCCGCACCCCGGTAGGGCGCGAGCGCCCAGCACGGCACACCGGGATCGGCCCTGGGGCGCAGGCGGATCGGTGGTCCGGAGAGCGCCACCGCGCAGCGCGCGCACCACGCGGTGCCGCTCACCCCGCAACCGCCGCAGGCGCGCGGCAGGATCAGATCCAGCAGCTCCCCCATGCCCCCAGTGTGCGCCTAGCCCGGCAGCACCGGGACCGCATTGCCGCCGAGACCCGGAACTTCGCGCCAGTAGTATTCGCCGCCTTCGGGATTGCGGGTCAGTTCGAGGACGGCACGGGAGTCGGCGACGTATTCGTGGTCGGGCGAGACGCTGACCACGCGCACCGGCGGGGTGAGGTTCTGGGTGGTCTGCGGCTGGAATCCGGAGCCGTCCACCAGCACCCCCGCAACGGGGTCCACATTGCCCTCTCGCGTGACAATGACACGTTCATCGCTCTGCCAGTCCACCGAGACCGCGTTGGTGCTCAAACCGACCGCCAGGGGCAGCGGGGAGGTGAGCGCGAACTTGCCGCCGGACTGCGGTGCGACCACCGCGACGTACACCTTGCCGTTGGCGATCAGGGCCGCGCGTGCGCCCGAGGGCGAGATGCGCAATTCGGTGATGGGTCCGCGCGGGGAGTTGGAATTGGCGGTGGCGGCGGTCAATTCGGTGATGCCGACGTCCTGGACCGAGACATTGCCGGTGCTGCGGTCGTGCACGGCGCGGATCACCCGGTCGCCGTCCACGACGGCCCAGGCCGAGGTGCCGTCCGAAGGCCAGGACGGGCGGGTGAAGGTGCCGCCGGTGGCGACCGGGAAACCCTGGCCGTCGTAGGTCCCGATGATCAGCGTGCGGCCCGGTTCCGGTTCGGGGCGGCCGGAATTGGCGACGGCCGCGACGAGCTGCCCGTCCGGGGAGAGCGCCACCGATTGCAGGGTGTGCGTGGTGCCGAAGAAGCCGGGTGCGGCGGTGATGCCGTTCTCGGTGACCGCGACCAGTGAGCCGTCGCGCACGGCGTGCAGTCCGGCGCGATTGTGCGCGATGGCATCCGGGCTCATGGACTCCACGTCGGCGCGGTTCCAGCCGGTGGCGGCGTAGCGGTCGTCGAGCGGTTTGCCGTCGGCGAGCAGCAGATACGGTCCGAGCACCTCGGCCCCGGCGAGGGTGAGCACGACCTGGGTTGCCAAGAGCTCCTTGGCCTTCGGGTCGAGGGCGGCGGCGCCGGCGAAGTCGATCTGCACCCCGCCCGAGCCGACGCCGACATTGTCGGTCTCGCCATTGGGCTTGGTGATGGGTCCGCGCAGGGTCACCCCGCCCGAGAGCGGATTGCGCACCGCGGGTGCGAGCGCCTGCTGCGAGCCCTCGGCGAGCAGGCCCATGAGTCGTTGCGGCAGTTGGTCCTTGCGCGCGGAGATCCAGCGCAGGTCCGGAACCATGGCCATCCCGGAGAGATTCGGGAAGAACAGCGAGTACCGCTTGTAGGACTTGGCGAAGGCGGTCTGCTCGATGATGACCCCGGGCGGGAGTTCGTCGACCCGCCATTCGCCGTCGACCTTCACCATCTCGACCTTGTTCTCCAGCGTGCCGTCGCCGGCCCGGTAGGCGCCGTCGGCGGCGAGTTCACCGATCTTGCGGGCGCGGATCACATAGGTGGCGGAGTCGGCGGTGCGGGATTCGCGCAGGGTGTCGGGCCGGTCCACGATGGTGGTTCCGGCGGCGTCGTCCCAGCGCACATTGGCCGCGGGCGAGAGGAATTGCCGGGCCGCCTGATGCCGGTTGGTGGGGTCGGCGGTGGCCTGGAGGAAGTCGCGCAGCAGCTGATCGGGTTCGCGACCCGAAATCGGCGGGGTGGGACCGGCACTGGTGGGTTGCCGGTCCAGCGTTCCCAGCGCTTGCGGGGCGGAGGAATCGGGTAGGTTCGCGCACGCGGTGAGGCCCACCAGGCATGCGACAACCACCAGCGCCCTTGCGAGGCGCGACTGCGAACCCGCTTCCCCGCGACTTTCGCCGGTCGCCGGGCGCGGCGAGACTCCGATCCCGGACCGGCGGTTACGTCCTCGGCTGCGGTTCGGGATGGTTGGGAAGTTACCCACATCTCGCGAGATCAGTGGGTCACGTTCCCTCATTTTTCTCCATCCCCAGAATCCGCGAGCACGGTGCCATCGGTGGTGCCGGTCTTCGGTGAGCCATCGCCGTCGGGGGTGAGCGGTAGCGCGGTGTGCGGATCGTGAGGTGGGTCGGATTCCGATGCGGCGGGGGCGGTTTCGGGTTCGGCCACCGGTTGTTCGTAGGGTTCGGCGGTGGCCAGTTCGTAGGGTTCGCCGGTGGCCGGGTCGATGGGGTCGGCTGCGGCGAGCTCGAATTCGGTTGGGGTGACGTCGGTGTGGTCGGTCGCGTCCGCCTTGCCGATATCGAGGGCGAGTTGTTCGGGGGTGATGCCGCCGCGGGATTTGGCCGGTTCCAGCGGCAGCGGGCTGACGCCGAGTTTCTTGCTGCGCACCAGCGGCAGGGTGAGGCGGAAGCTCGCGCCGACGCCGATCTCACCCCATGCCTCGAGTTTGCCCTCGTGCAGGTTGGCGTCCTCGACGCTGATGGACAGGCCCAAACCGGTTCCGCCGGAACGCCGCATGCGCGAGGGATCCGAACGCCAGAAGCGGTTGAAGACCAGTTTCTCCTCGCCGGGCCGCAGACCCACGCCCTGATCACGCACCACGATGGCGACGGCATTGGCGTCGCCGTCACCGCGCATGCGCATGAGCACGGGTTTGCCCTCGCTGTGGTCGATGGCATTGGCGAGCAGATTGCGCAGCACCCGCTCGACGCGGCGCGGATCGACCTCTGCCACAAGGGGTTCCTGGGGCATGTCGACGACGAGTTCGACACCGGATTCCTTGGCCAGGTGCCGCACGGTGGAGACCGCGGCCCGCGCGCACATGCGCACATCGAGCGATTCCACCTGCAGCTCGGCCACACCCGCGTCGTGGCGGCTGATCTCGAGCAGATCGTTGAGCAGTCCCTCGAACCGATCCAGTTCGTTCACAAGCAATTCCGCCGAGCGGGCGAGGGCGGGATCGAGATCGTCGCTGGAGCCGTGGATGAGATCGGCGGCCATGCGGACGGTGGTCAGCGGTGTGCGCAGCTCATGGCTGACGTCGGAGGTGAAGCGGCGCTGTAGGTTTCCGAATTCCTCGAGCTGGGTGATCTGGTTGGAGAGGCTTTCGGCCATCTCGTTGAACGACATGGCCAGCCTGGCCATGTCGTCCTCCCCTCTGACGAGCATTCGCTCTTTCAGTCGTCCGTCGGCGAAGCGGGAGGCGATCCGGGCGGCGGATCGAATGGGCAGCACCACCTGTCGCGTCACCAGGGCGGTGATGGCGGCCAGCAGCACCAGCAGCACGATGCCGCCGATGAGCATGGTGCCGCGCATGAGGTCGAGCGATCGCTTCTCATTGGTGAGCGGGAAGATCAGGTAGATCTCGAGGGTCGGGATATCGGCGGCGGGGCTGCCGATGACCAGCGCCGAGCCGCGATAGCCGTCCGGATCGGAGACCGTCGCGAACTGATAGCTGACCTGGCGCTCCTGCACGAAATGCCGTAGCTCGGGCGGGATTTCCTGAATGGGTCCGGCGGACAGCTCGGATTGGCTGTCGCCGACCATGGCCAGCGCGGAGTCGTAACTGCCTGCCGCGCCGCCGGATTGGGAGCCGCCGCCCCCGGCCAGGGCGCGGCGGGCATCCTCCAATCGAGCCAGCTGGGTGCTGGAGTCGTGCACGCCGGTGAGGGTGGCCTGCACCGTATTCCGGGCGCGACTCATCTCCTCGACGGCCGCATTGATCTTCGCGTCCAACAGCCTGTCGGTGATCTGCGAGGTGAGCACGACTCCGAGAATCGTGATCACGATCAGTGACAGGGTGAGGGTGGACACGACAACGCGCAGTTGCAGCGAACCACGCCAGACGTGGCCCAGTCGCTCACCTACGGTGCGAAACCAGGCCACCACTACCGCCAGCCACCGCTGAACGCGGTTTCTGGAGCCAGCGATCACGGCGGTCCGGCCTTGTAACCCACCCCGCGCACGGTCAGTACGATCTCCGGATTCTCGGGATCCTTCTCCACCTTGGCGCGCAACCGCTGGACGTGCACATTGACCAGGCGGGTATCGGCGGCGTGCCGGTAACCCCAGACCTGTTCGAGCAGCACCTCACGGGTGAACACCTGGCGGGGCTTACGAGCGAGCGCCACCAGCAGATCGAATTCCAGTGGAGTGAGCGAGATCTGCGTACCGCCGCGGGTCACCTTGTGCGCCGGCACGTCGATGACGATGTCCGCGATGGACAGCAGTTCCTGTGGCTCTTCCTCGGTGCGGCGCAGGCGGGCCCGCACACGAGCAACGAGTTCCTTCGGCTTGAACGGCTTGACGATGTAATCGTCGGCGCCAGACTCCAACCCCAGGACGACGTCGACCGTATCGGTCTTCGCCGTCAGCATCACGATGGGCACTCCCGAATCGGCTCGCAGCACCCGGCATACATCGATACCGTTCATGCCGGGCAGCATGAGATCCAGCAACACGAGATCCGGGCGCAGCTCCCGGACCGCGGTCAGCGCCTGCGTGCCGTCACCGACGACGTGAGGGTCGAATCCCTCACCCCGCAAGACGATCGTGAGCATCTCAGCGAGAGCCATATCGTCGTCGACGACCAGAATCTTGGGCTTCATAAGACTATGTTGTCACCTCTCCGGCTCCAATCAGGCCGCCACGCCTACACTCGTGACCTGTCGGCGCACATCCAACCCTATCCGCCAACGATTTCCGCGAGCCGCGCGGCAAGTGTTGCCGGATCGTCACCGCTCCGATGCACCCACCACGTTCCGTGCCAGTTGGTTTCGGCAAGCTCACGGTAGACGGTTCCGGTCCGGCGTTGCAGCCCACCATCTTTTTCGTACGCGTCGAGTGCGCGCGTCGCGTCCTGCGCACCACGCTGCCGGGCGCGTTCCTCGGCGATTTCCACCGGGACATCCAAAAGGATCTGGACATCCGGGACAGGCATGGCAAACCTCGCAAACTCCAATTCGGCTACCCAGGCCACGATTTCGCCGTCGGCATCCTCTGTCAACCGGGCCGCCGAATAGGCGGCGTTGGAGGCCACATAGCGATCCAGCAGCACAATGTCATTGTCCGCCAGCAATTTCGAGAGTTCATCGCGCGCGTCGGCGCGATCGCGGGCGAACAGCAATGCCATGGCGTTCACCGAATCGGCGAGATCGCCGTGCCGGCCGCGCAGCGCCTCGGCCGCCAGATCAGCGTAGACCGAGACCCCGTAGCGCGGAAACGCCAGTGTCGCCACGCGTAGACCGCGGGCGCGCAGATCCGAGATGACGGCATCGGTCAGCGTGCGTTTACCCGCACCGTCGAGCCCTTCCACCGGAACCAGCACACCCATGGCCGCGAGCGTACCGAATGCGCCCGGGTGGGGCTCCCGTGGTAACCGCTCGAATGTCGCTATAGTCCGGCCATGACTTTCGGAAAGGTTAAGTCAACGCAGCTCAAGCGCACTTTCGCGGTCTTCGGAGTGGCCGTTGCCGCCGCCGGATTGACCGCCTGCGCGAGTTCGCAGGACTCCGGTTCGACCTCGGCGACCTCCGGTGTCCACGCCGATCCGCAGCGCACCTTCGATCTACAGGCGCATCGCGGCGGGCGCGGTATGACCATCGAGGAGTCGCTGCCCGGGTTCGCCAAGGCCATCGAACTGGGTGTGAGCACGCTCGAACTCGATATCGTGCTGACGCGGGACAATGTGCCTGCCATCTGGCACGACCCCAAGATCCTGGCCGAGAAATGCGCCGACACCGTGCCCGCGATCCCGAACGATCCGGACTTCCCGTATGTCGGCAAACTGGTACACGATCTCGACTACAGCCAGATC
This sequence comes from Nocardia acidivorans NBRC 108247, assembly GCF_001625085.1. GTDB lineage: Bacteria > Actinomycetota > Actinomycetes > Mycobacteriales > Mycobacteriaceae > Nocardia > Nocardia acidivorans. Next base: position 1,485 of record NZ_BDAW01000090.1, on the reverse strand, counting down.
CGAACCCTGGATTGCGGTAAGCAGCTCGCGGGTTTCCCTGACGCACAAGAACTTCCAGGCAATAGGATCGCCCGCCTACCCGAACTCTTCGATCTGGTGAAGACCTATCCCGGAGCCTTCGAGAAGCTGCGCTACAACATCGAAACCAAACTCGAGGCCGAACATCCCGAACAGTCCGCCACTCCCGAGGCATTCGTGGATGTCATCCTGGGCGCGATCAGCGAGGCCGGTGCCACCGACAGGGTCGAGATCCAAAGCTTCGACTGGCGCAGCCTCCCCCTGGTGAAAGCCAAGAACCCGACCATCCCCACCGTCGCCCTCTATGACGACTCCACATTCAAACCGGACAGCATGTGGCTAACCCCCATCCGCTACGCCGATCACCCCGGCGACCCACTATCCGCCATCAAAGCCCTCGGCGCGGACATCTCCTCCCCCGCCTACGTGAACCCCTGGGACAGCGAAGCCAAGGTCGGCGACCCCCACTTCACACTCACCACCACGGCGGCGTACGTGGCCCGAGCCCACGCCCTGGGCTTGCGGGTCATCCCCTGGACGGTCAACGACAAGCAGACCATCGGCTCGGTCCTCGACCAGGGCGTGGACGGCATCATCACCGACTACCCGAATCGAGCCCGCGAGGTGATGAACGACGAGGGCTACCCCCTCCCCCCGTCCTTCCATAAGTGAGCAAAACTGAAACACGGGTGATTCATCTCTTGTAGGGTGCGACGCACCGGTCCCCCTGCAAGGAGCACACCTGATGAATTCCCGTCTTGCGCACCACCTCCCGCGTGCCGCCGTCGGCGCGTTCGCGATCGCCGCGGCGATCGCCACCGCCGGCACCACCGCCGCGGCCCCCGTCACCCTCGACCCCGTAGCCACCTCCTCCCCCTCCGGCTCGGCCGACTCCGGCTCCGGCGGCTCGGGCTCCAGCAATGTCGGCGGAACCGGTTCCAGCGCAAGCGAACTCATCAACGCCGCCCTCTGCACCCTCAAGGGCGGCAAGTGGATTCCCGTCCTGGACATCTGCCTGTAGTCGAGGCTGCCTCTCGACGACAGAAACGGGCCGGTCGCGTCTGCGACCGGCCCGATCTGGTTGTGCTACAGGTTATTAGAGCTCAGTAGCGGTAGTGCTCGGGCTTGTACGGCCCCTCCACGTCCACGCCGATGTATTCGGCCTGGTCCTTGGTGAGCTTGGTCAGGGTGCCGCCGAGGGCCTCGACGTGGATGCGGGCGACCTTTTCGTCGAGGTGCTTGGGGAGGCGGTAGACCTCGTTGTCGTACTCCTGCGGCTTGGTCCAGAGTTCGATCTGGGCGATCACCTGGTTGGAGAACGAGTTCGACATGACGAACGAGGGGTGGCCCGTGGCGTTGCCCAGGTTCAGCAGGCGGCCTTCGGACAGCACGATGATCGCGCGGCCGGTGTCGGGGAAGGTCCACAGGTCGACCTGGGGCTTGATGTTCAGGCGGTGCGCGCCCGAA
>NZ_BDAW01000089.1 GCF_001625085.1 Nocardia acidivorans NBRC 108247 | reverse complement strand
GCGAAGGCCCCCAGCGCAAGCTGGGGGCCTTCTTCGTTTCCCGGTGATTTTCGCCGTTTAACAGCATGTTCTCGAGGAACTCGTAGTCTGTACGGAGCGGTGCCGTGGATCATGGAAGGTGGGCACCGACGGACAGGAGAGCATTGATGGTGATCGTTGAGCAGACCGCGGCCACTCGCACCGGTTGGCGCCGCCTGTTCCTGCCGGTCACCTACGGATATGCGGCCCTGCTGATTTCGGTGACGGTGCTGCTGTCGATTCTCTCCGAGGCCACCCAGACACGGGTGGTCCTGCACGCCAGTACGAATCTGAGCAATCTGCTGCGCGGTCATCTCGGCACGCTCTTCTCCAGCGCCTTCGTCATCGATGATCTGCGGAGCGCCGCGGTGATCATTCCGCTGCTGGCCTGTCTGCTGGCGCTCGCGGAGCTGAAATTCGGTGCGCTGCGCCTGCTGCGCATCTTCATCGTCGGTCATCTCGGCGCGACCGTCTTGGTGGCGCTGGGCCTGTGGGTGGCGGTGTCGGCGAATTGGCTGCCGCAGGAGGTCACCAAGGTCTCCGATGTCGGTGTCAGTTATGGCGCAATGGCTTTGATCGGCGCGTTCATCGCCCTGGTTCCGTCCCGGTGGAAGCCCACCTGGGCGATCACCTGGCTGATGGTCGCGGTGGCCGGGGTGGCGATGGGCCGCACCTTCACCAATGTCGGTCACCTGGTCGCGTTTTCGATCGGTCTGCTGGCCGGTTATCGGGTGCTGCGCCGTGGCCGGACCGAATTGCCGAAGCTGAATACCTGGGAGGGCGTCCTGCTGGCCGCGGCCTCCGCGCTCGGTTACATCATGCTGGTCGGTTAATCCGCGAATTCGGCCGTCCCCTAGAGTGCTTGGGTGCGCCTTGTGATTGCTCGTTGCCAGGTCGATTACGTCGGTCGTCTGACTGCCCATCTCCCCATGGCCCGTCGCCTGCTCATGGTGAAGGCGGATGGGTCGGTGCTGGTGCATTCCGACGGCGGTTCCTACAAGCCGTTGAACTGGATGAGCCCGCCCTGCTGGTTGGCGGAGCGTGCCCCGGAATCGGAGACGGCACAACAGCTTTGGGTGGTCACGAATAAAGCCGGTGAGGAATTGCGGATCACCGTCGAGGAGATCGAGCACGATTCCAAGCATGAGCTGGGCATTGATCCGGGTCTGGTGAAGGACGGTGTCGAGGCGCATCTGCAGGAGTTGCTGGCCGAACACATCGAAACCCTCGGCGCGGGTTATTCGCTCATCCGCCGCGAGTACATGACCGCGATCGGCCCGGTGGACATCCTGTGCCGTGATGCGGACGGTGCGACCGTGGCGGTGGAGATCAAGCGCCGCGGTGAGATCGACGGTGTGGAGCAGTTGACCCGCTATCTCGAACTGCTCAATCGCGATCCGCTACTGGCTCCGGTCGCGGGCGTCTTCGCGGCTCAGCAGATCAAGCCGCAGGCCAAGGTGCTCGCCAACGACCGTGGAATCCGCTGCCTGACACTGGACTACAACGCCCTACGCGGCACCGACAGCGACGAATTCCGGCTGTTCTAGGGTGGTGGGTCATGCCCCGCCGGAAACCTCGCCCCAAGGGCTCTCAGGCGCGGTCCCAGCCGGGCCAGCGCCCGATCGGTGACGTCTTCGGTCGTACCGAGGACGGCCCCGGCGGCGAAACGTACATGGTTCGCGCCATCGCGGGCACCCGGGCCACCAAGTACTACCGGTGTCCCGGCTGCGATCACGAAATCCCGCCCGGCGTAGCCCATGTCGTGGCGTGGCCCGCGCACGGTGGTGAGGAAGACCGCCGCCACTGGCACACGGGCTGCTGGAAGGGCCGTCACACCCGGGGCATCACCCGCCGCTGGTCATAGGACTGCCCCGTCGTCCCGGCGCGCTTTTGGCCGGGATCCATCGGTAGACGGCGGATCCCGGCCGCGAGCATGCCGGGATGACGAGGCCGATCAATAGGGAAGGCCGCTCCCGGAATGGGAGCGGCCTTCAGGTGTGCGGGTGTCGCCCGGGTGGGTGCTAGCCGGAGATGTCGGCGTTCTCGCGCTCTTCGTCGACGGCGTCGTCTTCACGGGTGTCGATGGCCTTGCGGTTGCTCTTGTTGAGCGAGCGCTGTTCGGGCGCGCCGTCGAGGAGTTCGCTTTCGCGGTTGACGGCGGCGAGCATGGCCGGCACCGAATCGAGCTGACCGCGGATGCCGAGCAGCTGGGCCAGCACGCGACCGCGCAGGACCCGCATTTCCTCGGCGAGTTCCTTGGCGTGTGCGATCTTTCGATCGGCGGTGTTGGTCGCCGAGGAGATGAGGCGGTTGGCCTCGTCCGTGGCGTCCTTGATGCGCTGGGCGGCCTCGGCGCGCGAGGTGGCCTCCAGCTCCTCCATGGCGCGGGTGAGCTTGGTGCGGCGCTCGGCCATGGTGACCTCGAAGTCCTGCTGCGCGGCCTTGCGCTTGGCCTCGGACTCCTTGGTGAGGCGATCGGCTTCGGCGTTGGCGGCCTCGACGATCTTGTTGGCTTCGGAGCGGGCGTTGGCGAGGGTCTGCTCGAATTCGATTTCGAGCGCCTCGCGCTTCTCCTTGGTTTCCGAGAGGAGCGATTCGTACTTACCGCGCATCTCGGTCGCCTGCTGTTCGGCGATCGAGATCATTTCGGCGGCCTCGGCCTGGGCCTGCGCGCGGACCTCGGATGCTTCGTCGGAGGCCAGGCGCAGCATGCGAGAGATGCGGTCCGACATGCCTTCCGCGGTGGTCGGCGGCACGGAGAGGCGGTCGACCTCCTTACGGAGCTCGTCGATCTCGTCGCGGGCGTCCTCCAACTGGGCCGCCAGGTTGCGCGCCTGGGCCGCGGCGGCATCGCGATCGGTCGCGGTGACCCTTAGCTCGGCATCGAAACGGTCGAAGTAGTTACGCACCTCGTCACGGTCATAGCCCTTCCGCACGACGGTAAAGGGCAGTGCAACGAAGCGATTACGATCGGGCTCAGTGGACGACATGGCACACAAACTACAGCCTGGTGACCACTGATGGTGACCCGACCGCGAATGTTGTTACAGCCTCTTTAGGGTCGCTGATCTCGGTACTAGTGGGTAGTTTTCGCGGCCGGTTCGACGAGTTCGACCAGCACACCGCCAGCATCCTTCGGGTGGATGAAGTTGATGCGCGAACTCGCTGTTCCGGTGCGGGGGGCGTCGTACAGCAAACGCAAGCCCCGTGAACGCAGAAACGCGGAGACCGCCTCGATATCGGTGACCCGGTAGGCGAGCTGCTGCAGGCCAGGCCCGTTTCGGTCGATGAACTTTGCGATGGTGGAGGTTTCGTTCAACGGAGCCAGCAACTGCAGGGCAACGGTGCCCGCCGGAGCGCCCGCATAGGACAGCATGGCCTCGTGCACGGCCTGCGCCTCATTGATCTCGCGATGTGCCTCCACCATCCCGAGATTGTCCCGGTACCAAGCGACAGCCGTATCGAGATCGGGGACGGCGATACCGACATGGTCGATGGCGGTGATGTATTCGGCGGGGATGAATTCGGTGTTCTCGGTGTTGCTCACCCTTCGAACGGTAGCGCGCACCTGCGCAAGGGCGCAGAGGTCGGTCGGGTTACCCTCGGGTAGGGGCTCCGATGGTTGGCGGGGCCACGACATTCGACGTAAGTGAGGTCAATCGTGACGACCACCGTGATCGTCTCCGGTGCGCGCACCCCGGTGGGGCGGCTGCTGGGATCGCTGAAGGATTTCAGCGGCTCCGATCTGGGCGGTATCGCCATCAAGGCGGCTCTGGAGAAGGGTGGCGTCGCCCCGGACCAGGTCGACTACGTGATCATGGGCCAGGTGCTCACCGCGGGCGCGGGGCAGATCCCGGCCCGGCAGGCCGCGGCCGCCGCGGGTATCCCGATGGATGTCCCGGCGCTCACGCTGAACAAGGTCTGCCTGTCCGGCATCAACGCGATTGCCTTGGCGGATCAGCTGATTCGCGCCGGTGAGTACGAGATCGTGGTGGCCGGTGGCCAGGAATCCATGACCCGCGCGCCGCATATGCTGGAGAAGAGTCGCGAGGGCTTCAAGTACGGCGATGTGACGCTGCGCGACCATATGGCGTACGACGGTCTGCACGATGTCTTCACCGATCAGGCCATGGGCCTGCTCACCGAGCAGAAGAACGACACCGAGACGGTCAGCCGCGAGGAGCAGGACGCCTTCGCGGCCGCCTCGCATCAGAAGGCCGCCGCCGCGTGGAAGAACGGCGTCTTCGACGAAGAGGTTGTGCCCGTGGCGATTCCGCAGCGCAAGGGTGATCCGGTGTACTTCAACGCCGATGAGGGCATTCGCGCCGACACCACCGTCGAATCGCTCGGCAAGCTGCGCCCGGCGTTCCGCAAGGACGGCACCATCACCGCGGGTTCGGCCTCGCAGATCTCCGACGGCGCCGCCGCGGTGGTCGTGATGAGCAAGGAAAAGGCCGAGTCCCTTGGCCTTTCGTGGATCGCCGAGATCGGCGCGGCCGGCGTGGTCGCCGGTCCGGACTCCACCCTGCAGGATCAGCCCGCCAATGCGATCGCCAAAGCCTGTGCCCGCGAAGGCATCTCGCCCGCAGATTTGGATCTGGTGGAGATCAACGAGGCGTTCGCCGCGGTCGGCATCGCCTCCACCCGCAAGCTCGGCATCGACCCGGAGAAGGTGAATGTCAATGGCGGCGCCATCGCCATCGGCCACCCGCTGGGTATGTCCGGCGCCCGCATCCTGCTGCACCTAGCGCTCGAGCTGAAGCGCCGCGGCGGCGGTGTCGGCGCGGCCGCGCTGTGCGGCGGCGGCGGTCAGGGTGACGCCCTGATCATCCGCGTCGCCTGAGCGCCTTCGGCAAGTGGCCGGGTTCCCACCCGAAGGTGTGGATCCCGGCCAAAAGCATGCCGGGATGACGGGAAGGGTCTCCCGCTCGCACCCGAAGTCTTTCCCTCCTTCTGGTGGTTTGCGGGGGAACGCCCCGGCAACCTTCTCCGCGCGCTCGAAGGGCGCGTGTGACCGGATCCACGACAGTGTGTCGTAGACCATCCGGCAGAATGGTGGGCATGGGTGACTTCTTCGACCTGAGTACGGTCGCGCGGCGGGTTCGGTTCTTCGGCATTCTGGAGGCCCCCAGCTGGGCGCTGCTGCTGCTGGGTTCGGTGCTCAAGCGCGCGGATGCGCTGGGTATCGCCGATCAGCCGATCAAGTGGCCGGTCATGGTTTTCGGCATGCTGCACGGCGTGATTTTCCTGGCGTACGCGTTCAGCGTGCTGCTGGCTTCGCGTGAGTTCGAGTGGCCCGGCAAGACCACCCTGCTCGGATTGTTCTCCACGGTGGTGCCTTTCGCGTCGGTGTTCTTCGAGCGCTGGGTCATCCGCAGCGGTCAACTCGGCGAATTGAGTGAGGCCGCGGCTCCCGCCGCCGCCCGTTCGTGACAGACTGGAAATCGTGACTCGACCCGCGCGACGCCCCTCAGCCGCCGCTGCCGCCGCAATGTCCGGCGCGGTGGACCTGTCCAGCCTGAAGCAGCAGCCGGTGACGGATGTGCCCGGCGACCATGCGGTCACCGAGGCCGATTTCGAGACCAAGGTGCTGCGCCGTTCCACCCAGGTGCCGGTGGTGGTGGCGCTGTATTCGCAGCGCAGCCCGGGCAGCATCGAATTGGTGAAGCTGCTCGAGCAGTTGTCCCAGGACAACGGCGGCGAGTGGGAGCTGGCCACCATCGAGGCCGAGCAGAATATGCGTATCGCCCAGGCCTTCGGTGTGCAGGGCATTCCCACGGTGGTGGCGGTGGCGGCCGGCCAGCCGCTGGCGGATTTCACCGGTAATCAGCCCGAGGCGCAGGTGCGGCAGTGGCTGTCCGCGGTGGTGGACGCGGTGCGCGGCAAGCTGCCCGGTGTCGGCGAGGCCGAGGGCGAGGCGGAGGCGCCGGAGGATCCGCGCTTCGTCGCGGCCGAGGAAGCTTTGGAGCGTGGCGATTTCGCCACCGCCGAGGCCGCGTACAAGGCCATCCTGAATGCCGAGCCGGCGAATGCGGAGGCCAAGGCGGCGCTGCGGCAGGTGCAGTTCATCGCCCGCGTGCAAGAGATCGATCCGGCCACGATCGCCAAGGCCGACGCCGATCCGGCCGATCTGGATGCCGCGCTGGCGGCCTCGGATCTGGAGATGTTCAATCAGGAGCCGCAGGCGGCGTTCGACCGGTTGATCGCGCTGATCAAGCGCACCGCCGGTGATGATCGCACCCGGGTGCGCACGCATCTGCTGGAGTTGTTCGAGCTGTTCGATCCGGCGGAGCCGATCATTGTCGCCGCGCGCCGCAAGCTGGCCGCCGCCCTGTACTGACACCTATCCAACGCGCTGCGCCCCTGCCACGAGTGTGGCAGGGGCGCAGTCTTTTTCACCGGTGCGCCGGCTCTCCGGCCGTAGGGTCGCCGAGGAGCCGAGCTACTAGTTGGTGGTCGGCGCGGTCTTGGTGCCGAGGCTGCCGGTCAGTGTCTCGAGCAGCTTCGGCAGCGCCGAGGTGGAGCCGGTGCCGGTCGGGTCCGGCTCGCCGACGGCGACCACGGGATCGGCGGAGGTCACGGGGACCTCAGCCGCGGCCACGCCCGCTCCGGTGCCGACGATGGCGGCCGCTGCGGCACCGATGAACATGGCAGTTCCGAGCTTCTTCATACAGATTCAATCCTCTTCTACAGGTTTCGTTTATTTGACGGCCGTCTCGCCAAGTGCACTACAGCGCAATACAATTCGGCAGCCCGAAGAGTTCGGGGCATTTAGATTTGTAACGCGGTCCAAACGACCCCACTTCTCGGGGGTTGATCTCCGGCTCCGGGTTCGCTAGCGCCGTCGCGGAGGGAATCGAGGGTGGCCAATTCCGGAAAAATTAGTAAGCTCGTGCTTATGAATTCACCGACGTACGACCAACTCCTCGCCGACGGACCGGCCCTGATCGCCCTGGACGAACGCGCGGTGCGCACCAGCATCGACCTGGTGTCCCGGCTGACCCACGCGGATCTGGACACCCCCACCCCCTGTGCGGGCTGGAATCTCCGGGATCTGCTGGAACACTTGATCATTCAGCACTACGGCTTCGCCGCGGCCTCGCGCGGCGAGGATGCCCTCGCGCTCTGGAAGCCGAGCCCGCTGAGCCCGGATCCGATCGCCGAGTACCGGGCCGCGGCCACCCATGTGCTGTCGGCCTTCGCCGTGGACGGGGTGCTGGAGCGGGACTTCCCGCTGCCGGAGGTCCGCGGCGGCATCGTCATTCCCGCACCGCTGGCGATCAGCTTCCACTTCGTGGACTACGTGGTGCACTCCTGGGATGTGGCAAGGACTTTGGGCCTGCCGGTCGAGTTCGACGAGGACGTGATCGCGGCCGCGCTGCTGGTCGCGCAGGCGGTGCCGGGCGGTGATGTCCGGACGCTGCCGGGTGCGTCCTTCGCCCCGGAGGTGCTCCTGGCGGACGGTTCAGGGCTCGATCAGGTGCTCGCGCTGCTGGGCCGCTCGCCGAGTTGGCCGCACTGATTCGCCGGGCAGCACCGACGGCACCAGCCACAGTCCGCTGCTGGGCGGCAGGGTGACGAGCGCCGAGGCCGGCCGGCCGTGCCAGGTCTCGGCGGTGGCGGTGACCGCGCCCAGATTCCCGATACCGTTGCCGCCGTAGGCGATAGCGTCGGTATTGAGCACCTCCCGCCATTCGCCGACGGCGGGCAATCCGATCCGATGATCGCGATGCTCGGATCCGGAGAAGTTGTAGACGCAGGCCAGCATCGATCCGTCCACCCCGTAGCGCAGGAAGGACAGCACATTGCTGCCGCGATCGTCGGCGTCGATCCAGGAGTAGCCCCCGGGTGAGGTGTCCTGGCTCCAGAGCGCGGGCGTCGCGGTGTAGCGCAGGTTCAGATCCCGCACCAGGGTGTGAATCCCTTGGTGCAGTGGGTTTTCCAGCTCGTACCAGTCCAGGCCGCGATCGTGGTCCCATTCCCGGAACTGGCCGAACTCCTGTCCCATGAACAGCAGTTGCTTGCCCGGATGCGCCCACATGTAGGCGAGCAGGGCGCGCACCCCGCTGGCCTTGGTGAAATCATCACCGGGCATTCGCGTCCACAGCGTGCCCTTACCGTGCACGACCTCGTCGTGGCTGATCGGCAGGACGTAGTTCTCGCTCCAGGCGTAGGTGAGCGAGAAGGTGATCTCATTGTGGTGCCAGCTGCGGTGCACCGGATCGTGGCCGAGATATCCGAGGGTGTCGTGCATCCACCCCATATTCCATTTCATGGTGAAGCCGAGCCCGCCGACCTCGGTGGGCCGGGTGACGCCGGGCCAGGTGGTGGACTCCTCGGCAATGGTGACGACGCCCGGATGGTGCTTGTGCACGGTCGCGTTCATTTCCTGCAGGAACGCCACGGCCTCCAGATTCTCCCGGCCGCCATGGATATTGGGCTCCCAGTCGGGCCGGGAGTAGTCGAGATAGAGCATGGAGGCCACCGCGTCCACGCGCAGGCCGTCGATGTGGAACTCCTCGATCCAGTAGCGGGCATTGGCGACCAGGAAGTTGCGCACCTCGTGCCGGCCGAAGTCGAAAACGTAGGTGCCCCAGTCGAGTTGCTCACCGCGGCGGGGGTCCGGATGTTCGTAGAGCGCGGTCCCGTCGAAGCGGGCCAGGGCCCATTCGTCGCGCGGGAAGTGCGCGGGCACCCAGTCCAGCAGTACGCCGATTCCCTTGCGGTGCAGGTGATCCACGAACCAGCGGAATTCGTCCGGGGTGCCGAAGCGGGCGGTGGGGGCGTAGTAGGAGGTGACCTGATAGCCCCAGGAGCCGCCGAAGGGATGTTCGGCGATGGGCAGCAGTTCGATATGCGTGAAGCCCTGTCCGGCAACATAGTCGGCGAGCTGTTCGGCCAGTTCGCGATAGCCGAGGCCGAGCCGCCAGGAACCGAGGTGCACCTCGTAGACGCTCATGGGTGAGCGGGTGGGATCGCGTTCGGCACGTTTGCGCAGCCACGCCCCGTCACCCCAGTCGTGTGCGGTCTCGGTGACGACGGAGGCAGTCGCAGGCGGGATTTCGGTGGCGAAGGCGAAAGGATCGGCGTGATCGACCGTGCGTCCGTCGGCCCCGTGCACCCGGTACTTGTAGGTGGCCCCCGCGCCGATTCCGGGCAGGAACACCTCCCATACGCCGGAGTCGCCGAGTCGCCGCATGGGTGCGGTATGACCGCTCCACCCGTCGAAATCCCCGATCACCGCCACCCCGCGCGCGTTCGGAGCCCAGACCGCGAACGCCGTCCCGGTCACCTCTCCGTCGAGGGTGGCGTACCGCCGTGGATGCGCGCCGAGCACATCCCACAGCCGCTCGTGCCGCCCCTCGCCGAGCAGGTGCAGATCGAGTTCGCCGAGCGTGGGCAGGAATCGGTACCCGTCGGCATCGACGACGGTCCGCCCGCCCGGATACGAGGTGACGATCCGGTAGTCCCACAGGTCCGGAAACGGCGCCGTCCCTTCGAATATCCCGTGCCCGGCGTGTTCGAGTGCGTGATCGTCCCCGCCGATGCGCGCGGATACGGTCTCCGCGTGCGGTCGCAGCACCCGGATGACGGTCCCGTCCGGATGCGGGTGTGCGCCGAGCACGGTGTGCGGATCGGGATGCGTGCCCGCGGCAAGCAGCAGCAGATCACGCCGATGCATCAGAATGTGCTCCGATAGGAGAGTTCGGCGCGGGCGGCGGCGGGTACGGGCGGCAGCACCAGAATGTGCGCGACCGCGCGGGCGGGGTCCAGCCGCACGTAATTGCTCTGCCCCCAGTGGTATTCCTCACCGCTGACCTCATCGTAGACCACCGGCCGGTCATGCCATTCGCGGCCGATGGCGGGCAGATCGAGCGAGACGTGGCCCTGTTCCGGACCGTACGGGTTGAGATTCACCACCACCAGCACCGCATCGCCGGTGGTCGGATCGAACTTCGAGAACGCGAGCAGCGCATCGCTGTCGGTGTGATGGAAGTGGATGCAGCGCAGCTGTTGCAGCGCCGGATGCGCGCGCCGGATCTCATTGAGCCGGGTGATCCACGGCTCCAGGGATTCCCCGCGCGCGGCGGCCTCGGCGTACGGGCGGGGCCGCAGCTCATACTTCTCGGAGTTGAGGTACTCCTCGTTACCGGGTTGTGCCGCTTGATGTTCGAAGAGTTCGAAGCCGGAGTACACGCCCCAGGCGGGGCCGAGGGTGGCGGCCAGCGTCGCGCGAATGGCGAACATGCCCGGTCCGCCGTGTTGCAGGGTTTCGTGCAGGATGTCGGGGGTGTTCACGAACAGGTTGGGCCGCGCCTCATCCGCCTTGGCGGCCAATTCCCTGCCGAATTCCTCGAATTCGTGTTTGAACACCCGCCAGGTGAAGTACGTGTACGACTGGGTGAATCCGCGTCGCGCGAGGCCGTAGAGCCGGGCGGGCCGGGTGAACGCCTCGGAGAGGAAGATGATCTCCGGATGGTCGCGATGCACCTGGGCGATCAGCCACTCCCAGAAGTCGGCGGGCTTGGTGTGCGGATTGTCGACGCGGAAGATGGTGACGCCCAGTGCGATCCAGTGCCGCACCACCCGCAGCACCTCGGCGTACAGCCCGTCCGGGTCGTTGTCGAAATTGACCGGGTAGATGTCCTGGTACTTCTTGGGCGGGTTCTCGGCGAAGGCGATGGTGCCGTCCGGCAGGGTGGTGAACCACTCCGGATGCGCGGCCACCCACGGATGATCGGGCGCGCACTGCAATGCCAGGTCCAGGGCCACCTCCATACCCAATTCCCGTGCGGTCTCCACGAATTCGGTGAAGTCGGCCTCGGTGCCCAGGGCCGGGTGGATGGCGTCGTGCCCGCCCTCGGCCGAGCCGATGGCCCACGGTGAACCCACATCGCCGGGCTCGGCGGTCAGAGAGTTGTTGCGCCCCTTACGATTCACCGTGCCGATCGGATGGATGGGCGGCAGGTACACCACCTCGAATCCCATGGCGGCGATGCGCGGCAGCTCTTTCGCGGCGGTGACGAAGGTGCCGTGCACGGGTTTTCCGTCGGCATCCCAGCCACCGGTGGAGCGCGGGAAGAATTCGTACCACGCGCCGTACAGCGCGCGCTGGCGCTCCACCAGCACCGAGAACTGCGGCCCCTGGGTCACGAACTCGCGAAGCGGTGTGGCGCGCAGGATTTCACTCACCTCGGCGCTGAAGGCCGGACCCACCCGCGCGGGCAATTGCGCGTCCCCGCGCAGGGCCGTGGCCGCGGCGCGCAATACCTCCCACTGCTTCTTGGGCACGGCCTGCGCGGCCCGCTCCAGCAGTCGCGCGCCGATCTCCAGATCGTTGGCCAGGTCGACCGCGCTCTGCCCGACCGAGAGTTTCGCCTCCACCGCGGAGCGCCAGCTGGCGAGCGGATCGCTCCACCCTTCGATCCGGTACGTCCACAGCCCCGGTTTCCCGGGCGTGAAGGTGGCGTTGAAGACGTCCGGCTGATAGTCCGGCGACATTCGGATCCGCTGCGTGCGTGTGGACCCGGGCGCTTTCACCGCGAGGGTGGCGGCCACCGCGTCATGGCCTTCGCGCCACACCACGGCGCGCACCGGGAAGACCTCTCCCACGACGGCCTTGGCGGGCCGACCGCCGGGTATCGAGGGGGCGGTGTCATCGATGGCGATGCGGCCGGTCACCCGTCCGAACTTACCGGGTGCGCCCGCTCACCGATGTCCCGCCGTCGTGGGAGTCGTATTCCGGTCGGATTACTGCTGGCCGGGCTTGAGCATGAGGAACAGTCCGTGCGCCTCGCAGCACAGCCGGTCGCCGTCGTGCAGGGTCGCGCGCACGAACACCTTGCGGCCCTCCACGCGCTCGACCCAGCCGTGCAGCTGGAGTTCGGTATTGAGCGGTGTGATGGATCGGTAGTCGACGTGCAGGAACGCGGTGCGGGTGACAGCGCGGGTGTGCACGGCCGCGGTCATGCCGAGCAGATCGTCGAAGCCGAGCGCGATATGCCCGCCGTGCGCCGCGCCATTGCCACCGAGATGGAAGGTGCGGAACGTGATTCGCGCGTGCACGCCCTCGGCGTTCGCCTGATCCACCTCGAACGGCGGCAGCGTGATATTGCCGCGGGAGGGCAGATCGGTGCGGTGCCAGCTGGGCGCGGACCACTCGTCGGTGACCACCTCATCGAGCCGGTCGTTGAGTTTCTTCAACTCCGCGATGGCCTCGAGGGCGATCTCGTCGGTCGGACTGGCCAATCGGACGCGGTCCATCAGACCGCGGACCTGTTCGATGAACTCGCCGTAGTGCGGTCCACCCTTGGTGTTGTCCCGGCCGAGTTCGGCGATCGGTCGGAACCCGCCCTCGTGATGCTCCTGGGGCGGAAGTGCCTCGACCTGCTGCTCGCTCATGAGAACACGTTATCGGTTGCCGCCGGAATGCTCGTGCGCGGGTTGTGCGTGATACATACCGATCAATGTTCGCGGCCCGCCCCGTTTCTGGACTGAGTGGAGCGGAGGGAGGGAAGAAATGGGGCTCAGGGGGCCGTGAACCCGCCGCCGCGAAGCGCAGGCAGAATAAGCAGCGTGAAGGCATTGCGTCGTTTCACCGTCCGCGCCCATTTGCCCGAGCGGCTCTCCGCGCTGACCGAGTTGGCGACCAATCTGCGCTGGTCCTGGCATGGGCCTACGCAGGATGTGTTCGCCGAGCTCGATCCCGCCCTGTGGGTGGAGGTCGGGCGGGATCCCGTGCGCATGCTGGGGGAGGTGCCCGCGGAGCGGCTCGATCAGGTCGCGGTGGATGAGGCGTACGCGCGGCGGGTGGATGCCGCCGCGGCGGATCTGGCGGACTATCTGGCCCGGCCGCGCTGGTTCCAGCGGCAGCAGCGGGGGCCGCGCGGGATCGCGTATTTCTCGATGGAGTTCGGTGTCACCGAGGTCCTGCCGAATTACTCCGGCGGACTGGGCATTCTGGCGGGCGACCATTTGAAGGCCGCCTCGGATCTGGGGCTGCCGCTCATCGGCGTGGGCCTGCTGTACCGGTCCGGCTACTTCCGGCAGTCGCTCACCGCCGATGGCTGGCAGTCCGAGCACTATCCGGCGCTGGATCCGCAGGGCCTGCCGCTGCGGCTGCTCACCGACGGCGGCGCGCCGGTGCTGATCCATGTCGCCATGCCCGAGGGCCGGGTGCTGCGGGCGCGGGTGTGGATCGCCCAGGTGGGCCGAATTCCGCTGCTGCTCTTGGACTCCGATATCGCCGAGAACGATCCGGAGCTGCGCGCGGTCACCGACCGGTTGTACGGCGGCGATCAGGATCACCGCATCAAACAGGAGATCCTGGCCGGAATCGGCGGGGTGCGCGCGGTGCGCGCCTACACCCGCGCGCACGGCCTGCCCGATCCCGATGTCTTCCATATGAACGAGGGCCACGCGGGCTTCCTCGGCATCGAGCGCATTCGTGAATTCATGGTCGGCGGAATGGATTTCGACGCCGCGCTGACCGCGGTGCGGGCCGGCACCGTCTTCACCACGCACACCCCGGTCCCGGCGGGCATCGACCGCTTCGCGGGCGCGCTGGTGCGCCGCTATTTCGGTGGCGCGCACGGGGAGCGGGAATCGCCGGTGCTGCCCGGTGTTTCGGTGGATCGAATTCTGGCCATGGGCCGGGAGGCCGATCCGTCGGTCTTCAATATGGCGCATCTGGGGCTGCGACTGGCCCAGCGCGCCAACGGCGTATCCAAGCTGCACGGCGAGGTCAGCCGCGAGATGTTCGCGCCGCTGTGGCCCGGATTCGATGCCTCGGAGGTGCCGATCGGTTCGGTCACCAATGGGGTGCACGCACCCAGCTGGGCGGCGCGCGAATGGATCGACAAGGCCCGCGAACTCATCGGCGATGAGCTGGTGGAGGAGGCGCGCGGCTGGGAACGGCTCTGCGATGTGGATCTGCGCGAGTTGTGGTCCACCCGAAATACCTTGCGCGGCATACTCGTCGACGAGGTGCGCCGCCGGGTGCACGCCTCCTGGCTGGAGCGCGGTGCGGCCCCGGCCGAACTCGGCTGGATCGACGAGGTCTTCGATCCGCGGGTGCTGACCGTCGGTTTCGCCCGCCGCGTGCCGACCTACAAGCGCCTGACCCTCATGCTGCGCGATCCCGAACGCCTGCGCGCGCTGCTGCTCGATCCCGAACGCCCGGTGCAACTGGTGGTCGCGGGCAAATCGCATCCGGCCGATGACGGCGGGAAGGCACTCATCCAGCAGGTGGTGCGCTTCGCCGACGATCCGGAGGTCCGGCATCGCATCGTCTTCCTGCCCAACTACGACATGTCCATGGCCCGCTACCTGTACTGGGGTTGCGATGTGTGGCTGAACAATCCGCTGCGGCCACTGGAAGCGTGCGGCACCTCGGGGATGAAGTCCGCGCTCAACGGCGGCCTCAATCTCTCCATTCGCGACGGCTGGTGGGATGAGATGTACGACGGCGAGAACGGCTGGGCCATCCCGACCGCCGACGGCGTGCGCGATGACCATCGGCGCGATGATCTGGAAGCTTCCGCACTGTACGAACTGCTGGAACGCGCTGTGCTGCCGCGCTTCTACGACCGCGATCACGATGGTCTGCCGGTGCGCTGGATGGAGATGGTGCGGCACACCCTGCGAACCCTGGGGCCGAAAGTGCTGGCCTCGCGCATGGTTCGGGACTACGCGGTCGACTACTACGTGCCCGCCGCCGCGGCCTTCGCCGCGGTCTCGCAGCACGATTTCAAGGGCGCGCGGGATCTGTCGGAGTATCGCCGCCGGATCGAATCCGCCTGGCCCGCGGTCAAAGTCGTCCAGGTGGACAGCTCGGGTCTGCCGGACACCCCGGTCATCGGCGCGAATCTGGCGCTGCGCGCCCGCATCGATCTGGGCGGGCTGAGCCCGGCCGATGTCAGCGTGCAGGCGGTGCTGGGCCGGGTGTCCACGGCCGACGACCTCTCGGATGTGCACACCGTCACCATGGTGCATGCCGGAACCGACTCGGGCACAGAGGTTTTCACCGTCGAGACACCGGTCCCCCTTTCCGGCGCGGTCGGCTACACCATTCGCGTGCTCCCGAGTCATCCGCTGCTCGCCTCGGCGGCCGAGTTCGGTCTGGTCGCGACGCCCAGTCCCTAACCCGGTTGTCCCAGTGTGCGTTTGAGGATCTTCCCGGTCGCGTTGCGCGGCAGCGCGTCCAGGAAGGTCACATCCCGGGGCACCGAGAACCGGCTCACCCGATGCCGGATGTAATTGCGCACCATCTCCGAATCCAGTCCGGAGCCGGGGCGTTTCACCACGAAAGCCGCCAGCCGCTGGCCGAACTCGTGATCCGGCACGCCCACCACCGCCACCTCGCTCACCTGCGGCAGATGCGAGAGCGCCTCCTCGACCGAGCGCGGGAAGACGTTCTCACCACCGGAGATGATCATCTCGTCATCGCGTCCGGCCACGAAGAGCTTGCCCGAGGCATCCAGATAACCCACATCGCCGGTGTCGAGCATGCCGTGCGCCTCCTCCGGCGGGGTGGCATCGGTGTACCCGTCGAAGAGCATGTGATTGCCGACGAAGATCCGCCCGGTCGCGCCGACCGGAAGAATTCGCTGATCCGCGCCCAGCACACCGATTCTGGTCCCCAGCGGCGGCCGCCCGGCGGTGGTGGGGGACATGCGCAGATCGGCCGGATCGGCAATGCTGGCCCAGGACACCTCGGTGGAGCCGTACACGTTGTAGAGGATGTCGCCGAAGGTGTCCAGGAACTTCAGCACGGTCGCCCCGGCCAGCGGAGCGCCGCAGCTGGCGACCACTTTCAGACTGGACAGGTCATAGCGCGCCCGCACCGCGGTGGGCAGATCGAGAATGCGGTTCACCATGACCGGCACCACGATCAGCGCCGTCACCCTGTGCTCGGCGATGCGCCGCAGGCAATCCTCGGCATCGAACCGGTCATTGAGCACGAGGGTGGCGCGAATGGCCGTCGAGATCTGCAACGCCGCCAGCCCCCAGGTGTGGAACAGCGGTGCCGGAATCAGCATGGTCTCGTTGACGCCGAACGGTATTCGCGACAGCAGCGCCGCCACCGTGCCGAAACCCTTGGGATGCGGTCGCCGCGCGCCCTTGGGTGTGCCACTGGTTCCGGAGGTGAGCACGATGAGCCTTCCCGGGCGCGCGGGCTTCTTGGCCGTCAGCTCGCGCATGGCGATGAGGTCCTCGATGGTGGTGTGCCCGGCGGCCGAGGGTTGATCATCGGTGGCGAAGCGCGGCAGATCGGCCGGGAGGTACCGCACCAGATGCTCGAATTCTGCGTCCACGAACAGCGCCGCGATGTCGTGCCGGTGCACGATTTCCTCGATCTGCCGGGCGGGCAGTCCGGTATTGAGCAGCACCGCGTCCGCACCCGCCTTGCCCGCGGCCACCATCGCCTCGACCATGCCGGTGTGATTGCGGCACAGCAGGCCCACGGCGGTGTCCGGACCGAAGCCGAGCGCGCTCATCGCGCCCGCGAGAGCGGTACTGCGCGCGTGCAATTGGTCGAAGGTGCTGGAGTAGCGGTCGTCCACCACCGCGAGCCGATGCGGTGAGTGCGCCGCGGCGGCCGCATAGCCGCCCGCCAGGCTGAACCCCCATTTGGCCAGGCTGCCAAGCTGTTTCAGCCCCACATCGGGCCGGTAGGTGCGCACCACCCCGGAGGCCACCATCTGCCTGGCCACACCGGCCTGCAGCTTCATCGGCGAATCCTCGCCGTTGACGATGACGGCCGTCGGCGCGCCGGTGATCATTTCGGCGGCGCGTTTGAGCCCGGCCACCGTCCAGGCCACCGCCGCCGAGTTGGGCAGCTGCGCGACCAGCGGATGGATCAGCGCGGCTTTGAAGTAGGTGACCGTGACCCGGGTCTTGTCGCCGATCTCGCGCAGGCGGAGCACGGCGAAGCTGCCGGTGCCCGCGCAGTGCAGTTCCAGGCTTTCGCATTCGCGTCCGATCCGCAGTTGCACCGTGAGCGTGCGCACGTCACCGCCCGCGTCGCCGACACGCAGATTCAGGGTGGGAAATTCGTCGGCCGCGTCGCGTTCCTCACAGGCGCCGATGCCACGGAAGAGCCGAGTATAGGACTGGGGCTCGACGAGCACATCCCAGAGTGCTTGGCGGCTGATCGCGAACTCGGCGATCGCATCGATGACATCGGTAACCACGCGTGTGCAATTCTCGTCGGCCGGTTCGAATCCTCCACCCCCGGATTACGTATTTGTAACGTCCCAGACAGTGGCGCGCAAGGCTTTCCAATTACCGGTGAGTGATACGTTTATTTGCGCGGTAATTGCGCAGGTGTGGATATAAATCCGCGGGTGAGGCCGGTGCGGTAGCTCACGATTCGCCGGGTCGGATGAACACCCGGCGAACGGGACAAGTACGGTGCCCAGGGCATCCTTCTGACCTCCCGCCGACTGGAGACCACCACACATGAGCACCGACGTCCTGTCGCGCACCAAGGGACGCGTCGACGCGTACTTCGGCATCAGCCAGCACGGTTCCACCGTCAAACGCGAACTCATGGCCGGAACCGTCACGTTCCTGGCCATGTCCTATGTGCTGGCGGTCAACCCGGCCATCCTCGGCGACCATGGCATTCTCGGCGACAAGGGTATGCCGACGCAGGCGGTCTTCACCGCGACCGCGGTCGCGGCGGTGGTCGGCACGCTGGTGATGGGCATCTGGGCCAAGTACCCGGTGGCGCTCGCGCCCGGTATGGGGCTCAACGCCTTCTTCGCGTACACGGTCATCCTCAATATGGGCATCCCGTGGCAGGAGGCGCTCTCAGGCACCTTGCTCTCGGGCATCATCTTTTTCGTCCTGGCCATCACCAAGGTGCGCGAGAAGATCATCGACGCCATCCCGCTGCAGATGAAGCTGGCGGTCGGCGCGGGCATCGGCATGTTCGTGGCCTTCCTGGGCCTGAAGAACGCCGGCATCGTGGTCGCCAGCGACGCGACCTTCGTGCATCTGGGCAACTTCCACAAGGGCACAACGCTGCTCGCGCTGTTCGGCCTGCTGGTCACGGTCGTCTTCCTGGTGCTGGGCTGGCACGGCGCGGTGCTCTACGGCATTCTCTCGACCACGGTGCTGGGCATCGTCTGCGGTCTGGTGGAGCTGCCGAACTCGTTCGCGGCGCTGCCGCACGGTCTGGACAAGACCTTCGGCCAGGCCGTCATCCATCTGCCGGACGCCTTCACCGGGCAGATGATCATCGTGGTGCTCACCATGCTGTTCGTCGACTTCTTCGACGCCTCGGGCACCTTGATCGGGGTGGCCAATCAGGCCGGGCTGCTCACCAAGGAGGGCAAGCTCGAGCGCGCCGGACAGGCGCTGGCCGCCGACTCGGTCGGTACCGCCGCGGGCGCGATCATCGGAACCTCCACCACCACCGCGTATGTCGAATCCACCGCGGGTGTTTCGGCGGGCGGTCGCACCGGTCTGACGGCGGTCTCCACGGCGGGCTGGTTCCTGCTCGCCATGTTCCTGTTCCCGCTCTTCGCGGTGGTCGCGGATGTGCCCTCGGTGACCGCGCCCGCGCTCATCGTGGTCGGCGTGCTCATGTCCCGTGCGCTCGGCGATATCGACTGGAGCCGTTTGGAATACGCGATCCCGGCGTTCATCACCGTGATCATGATGCCGCTGACCTATTCGATCGCGAACGGCCTCGCCATGGGGCTGCTGTTCTACCCGATCGTCATGGTCGCCAAGAAGCGCGCCCGCGAAGTGCACCCGGTGATGTGGGTGCTGATGCTGGTCTTCCTGTCGTACTTCTGGTTCCTGGCCGAATAGGGCCGGAGAGGTTTCGGGTCCCCGCGCCGCGTGCAGGGCTTGGCGCGGGGACTATGACACATCCGATGTGGGAATTGGGGGGTCACCGGAGTATCGCAAGCCAATTTACTTCTGTTCGGAAGTATGGACCACCCCTGTGAGAGTTCTCACACGGTTGTTTTGTTCTGCGAAACACTTTGGGTCAAACGCTCCAAAGCCTTTGTCACCACCTGCGGATCGGAAGTTTCCCAATAGGGCGGTAGTGACGCGCGCAAATATCCGCCATATCTGGCTGTCGCGAGACGTGAATCCAGAATAGCGATTACACCGCGATCATCCACACTGCGCAGCAGTCGACCGGTGCCCTGCGCCAGCAACAGCGCCGCGTGATTCGCCGCCACCGCGAGAAAACCATTGCCGCCCCGTGATTCCACCGCCCGCTGGCGCGCGATGAGCAGCGGATCGTCCGGGCGCGGGAACGGAATCCGGTCCAGGATCACCAGACTCAGCGACGGACCCGGCACATCCACGCCCTGCCACAGCGAAAGTGTGCCGAAGAGTGAGGTTTCCGGATCCTCGGCGAATTTCCTCACCAGTGCGCCGGTGGCGTCATCACCCTGGCACAGCACCGGGGTGTCCAGGCGCTCGCGCAGAATTTCGGTGGCCGCCTTGGCCGCTCGCATCGAGGAGAACAACCCGAGGGTGCGGCCATTGGCGGCGGTGATCAGCCGCTCGATCTCGTCGAGATAGGCCGTCGGCAGGCCGTCACGGCCGGGAGCGGGCAAATGCTTTGCCACATAGAGAATTCCGGATTTCGCGTGATCGAACGGGGAACCCACGTCGACCGAATTCCAGCGCATCTTGGCATCGTCGGCCGGGGCCTCGATCCCGCTGGCCAAGGCCGGATCGACCTTGGCGGAGGATTTCGGCGGGAGCCCCCAGGTGACCGCGAGATTGTCGAACGAACCGCCGACCTGAAGCGTCGCCGAAGTCAAAATCACTGTGGCGGTGGCGAAGAGACGGCTGCGCAGCAGTCCGCCCACCGACAGCGGCGCCATATGCAGGGTGCGCCGCGCGATGCCGCGCATCTCGTCCACCGCGAGCCAGATGACATCGCGGTGCGCCGCCGGATCGGGCTCCTCGTAGGTGGTGAGCACCCGCACCGCGGCATCGTGCACCTCCTCGACGGCGGCCACGGCCTGATTGCGGGCGGCCGCGCCCTCGGGATCGGCCTGCGCGTTGTTCACCCCGCCCTGCGGGGCCAGGGCGGTGCGGGCATTCCAGGCGGCATCGCGAATGAGCGCCAAAACCGGTGCGGCGCCGTCGGGTAGCCGATCCCAGCGGCCGGGGGAGAGCTCGTCGAGCAGGGTGTGCCAGGCTTCGGCCGTACCCTCGAGCCGATCCACCTCCTGCTCGTCGATGAGTTTGGCGCAGCGTTTGGCGGCGGCGCTGATCGAGGCCGTGGACAGCTCCGCCGTGGCGACGCCGGTGACGCGGTCGACAAGTTCGTGCGCCTCGTCGATGACGACCACATCGTGTTCGGGCAGCACCTGGATGCCGCTGATGGCGTCGATGGCCAGCAGCGCGTGATTGGTGACCACCACATCCGCGGCCCCGGATTCGGCGCGGGCCTTCTCCGCGAAGCAATCCTGACCGAACGGGCAGCGCGATTTGCCAAGGCACTCACGGGAACTCACGCTCACCTGCCGCCAGGCGCGATCGCTCACACCCGGTGTCAACTCATCGCGATCCCCGGTCTCGGTATCGGAGACCCATTCGTGCAGCCGCTGTACCTCGCGACCGAGCCGCGAAATGGCGAAGGCGTCGAACAGCTCCGCCTCGCCGGGGTCGTCCGGAATCGCGCTATTGATCTTGTTCAAGCACAGATAGTTGTTGCGCCCCTTGAGAATCGCGAACTGCGCCACCCGCCCCAGCGGCTCCGCCAGCGCCTGACTCAACCGCGGCAGATCGCGATCCACCAGCTGCCGCTGCAAAGCGATGGTCGCCGTCGACACCACCACGGTCCGCCCCGTCCGCACCGCATGCCGCAGGCTCGGCACGAGGTAGGCCAGCGACTTCCCCGTCCCCGTCCCCGCCTGCACCGCGAGATGCTCGCCGGTGTCGATCGAATGCGCCACGGCCGCGGCCATGGTCTGCTGCCCCTTGCGCTCCTTACCCCCGAGGGCCTGGACGGCAGTGGCCAATAGCTTCGGGACTGGAGGGAGTTCGGGCACGACGGCCAGGTTACTGCGCGTCGCCGACAACCCGCGCGCAAACCTCGCCGCGCCCGCCCTGCGACGGCATGAAGCCTGCCCCGCCCGCCCTGGCATGAAACCCTGCCCCGGCCGCCCGGCGAGGGCATGAAGCCTGCCCCGCCCGCTCGGCGAGGGCATGAAGCCTGCCCCGCCCGCCCTGCGACGGCATGAAACCTGCCCCGGCCGCCCGGCGAGGGCATGAAGCCTGCCGCGCCCGCTCGGCGAGGGCATGAAACCCGCCCCGGCCGCCCGGCGAGGGCATGAAACCCGCCGCGCCCGCTCGGCGAGGGCATGAAGCCCGCCTCGCCCCCCGGCAACCCGTTGCCCGACCGCTCGCGCAGCACCCGTCCGTCATCCCGGCGTGCATGCCACCCGCTCGTCATCCCGGCGTGCATGCCACCCACTCGTCATCCCGGCATGCTTTCGGCCGGCATCCACCCGTCACATCACCGGCTGGGTCTCCTCACCGGCGCGCGGTTATGACGGCCGGGAAGTGCTCAGCTCTCCATCGTTCCCGCGAGCTCGACGCCCGACGTGCGGAGGGTGTCGAGGGCGGTTTCCAGGGTGGCGGGGGAGACGGCGGCGGTGAGGCCGAGCAGCACGCGGGTGTCGAACCCGGCGGCGCGGGCGTCCAGGGCGGTGGCGCGGACGCAGTGATCGGTGGCTATACCGCAGACGTCGACGGCGTCGATGGCGCGGGCGTGCAGCCAGTCGGCGAGGGTGGTGGCGCCGTCCGAGGCGGTGCCCTCGAAGCCGGAGTAGGCGGCGGTGTACGCGCCCTTGGAGAAGATCTCCTGGATCGGGGCGGTGTCGAGGTGGGGGTGGAAATCCGCGCCGGGGGTGCCGACCCGGCAGTGCGGCGGCCAGGTGTCGACGTAGTCCGGGTGGTCGGAGAAGTGCGCGCCGGGGTCGATGTGGAAATCGCGTGTCGCCACCACGGCCGTGTAGTCGGAGACCCCGAGGTAGTCGGTGATCCGCTCGGCCACCGCGGCCCCGCCCGCGACGGCCAGCGACCCGCCTTCGCAGAAATCGTTCTGCACGTCGACGACGATCAGGGCTCGGCTCATGATGACCTCCCGGGCGGCCGGGGCGAACCGTGCCGGTTCGCGCTCGTAATGCATTGTGCAGCCTGACCTGCCGAGCCTGCCATCCGGTGGAGTCGGCGTCCTGCGGTTCGACGGCGCTCGGCCGCAGGTCCGGCCGGTTCGGCTAGCTGACGAAGGTGGTGGGAATGGCGGGCTCACCGGCGGAGAGTTTCAGGCCCTCCCACGGCAGGCTGACCAATCCCCGCGCGACGAGTGCCCGACTCTCCCGCAGCGTCGGCTGATCGTCGAGCACCTTGCCCCCGCGCACCAGCGGGACCTGGAGGTCGCGGACCTCATAGCCGTTCGGCTCCGGCCGGGTGCCCGACGCCGGGTAGACGATCTCCTCGATGAGCGTCCCGGTGCCGCGGGACAGTCGCACGGCCTTCTTGGTGCCGCCGCGAGACTCCTTGTGGGAGCTGCGTTTCGCGACCGGAACGCCTTCGACCTCGACGAGTTTGTAGACCATTCCGGCGGTCGGCGCGCCCGAACCGGTGACCAGGGAGGTGCCGACACCGTAGGCGTCGACAGGCTCCGCGCGCAGGGCGGCGATGGCGTATTCGTCGAGATCGCCGGAGACGACGATCTTGGTGCCGGTCGCGCCCAGCGAGTCCAACTGATCCCGGACCTGGCGCGCCAGGACGCCCAGATCGCCGGAATCGATGCGCACACCGCCCAATTCGGGTCCGGCCACCTCGATGGCGGTAGCCACGCCGCGGGTGATGTCGAAAGTGTCCACCAGCAGTGTGGTGCCCACACCGAGCGCGGCGATCTGGCTGCGGAACGCCTCGGCCTCGTGCTCGCCGTCGGATCCGCTGTGCAGCAGGGTGAACGCGTGCGCGCTGGTGCCCGCGCCGGGAACCCCGAAGCTGCGCACCGCCTCCAGATTGGAGGTGGCGTCCAGGCCCGCCAGGTACGCCGCGCGCGAGGCGGACGGCGCGGCGAGCTCGTGCGTTCGGCGCGAACCCATTTCGATCATGCGACGCCCGGCGGCGGCGCTCACCATGCGCGCGGCCGCGGCGGCGATCGCGCTGTCGTGGTTGTAGATCGAGAGCGCGAGCGTCTCCAGCAGGACGCATTCGGCGAAGGTGCCGCGCACGGTCAGGATCGGCGATCCGGGGAAGTAGAGCTCACCCTCGCGGTATCCGTCGATATCCCCGCTGAACCGATAGTCGCGCAGCCACGCCACGGTGTCCGCGTCCAGGAATTTCCCGACGATCGCGAGTTCGGGCTCGCCGAAACGGAATTCGCGCAGCGCGTCGAGCAGCCGCCCGGTCCCGGCCACCACGCCGTACCTGCGCCCGTGTGGCAACCTGCGGGCGAATACCTCGAACGTGCACTGCCGTTGCCCGGATCCGTCGGCCAGCGCCGCGGCGAGCATGGTCAGCTCGTACTGGTCGGTGAGCAATGCGGTACTCGTCAGCCCGTCGGCGATCGTCACAGTGCCTATCTTGGCCTATCTTGCCCTGCGCTTCGCTCCGGCCGGGTTCGCGGCCCCGGGAGTCCGGAACTTTCCTTCCCTCCGCTCCTGGGCTCCACTCGGTCCAGAACCCGGACGGCCGCGACCCTTCGGGCTGGTCTCGGCCGCACGGGACCTGGTGTCCGTCGGGCGTGTCGTGTGGCTGTTGTTTCTTCGGGGTCGAGTCGTACCCTGGACGTTATGGGTCTGTGCACAGAAGATGCTGTCCGGATTGCCGCCGGTCCGGTCGGCGGGAACGGGATGGTATCGGCGGCACAGGTGGTACTGGGGGCCTCGCAGGCCATGCCGGAGGCGGTCGAGTACACCGAGATCCTGGAGGCGGAGGACCGTCCGTGGGTCACGGTCGTATGGGACGATCCGGTCAACCTCATGCATTACGTGACGTACATCTTCCAAAAGCTCTTCGGCTATAGCAAAGCCAAGGCAACCGAACTCATGCTCAAGGTGCACAACGAGGGCAAGGCCGTGGTCTCCTCCGGCTCCCGGGACAAGATGGAACACGATGTGCAGCGCCTGCACGCGGCCGGACTATGGGCGACCATGCAGCGTGACCAGTGACCCGGGCGGCTACGGTGAACCCGTGCGGAAGTGGAGCAGAAAGAACTCCCTGGGCGGGCTGAAACTCCGTTCGGAAATGGACGCCCACGAGGCGGAGGTGCTGCGCTCACTGGTGGGCGCGGTGACCGGACTACTCACCGACCGGGCCCGTTCGGCCCCCGAGGACGATCTGGCCGCCCTCACCGGGTTACAGCCGGGCAACACCACCCCGCCCGATGATCCGCGACTCGCCCGCCTGCTGCCCGATTTCCACCGCAGCGAACCCGGCTCGCCCGACGCCGACCGCGCCGATCTCAACAGCGCCCTGCGCGGCCTGCACGAACCCGACATCATCGAGACCAAGGTGGCCGCCGGACTGGTCATCCTGGAGACCCTGCCGCCGCAGGGCGGCAAGATCGTGCTCACCCCCGAACAGGCCGATCACTGGCTCAATGCCCTCAACGATGTCCGCCTGGCCCTCGGCACGGCCCTGGACATCAATGCCGACACGCCCGACCATCTGGACGAGGACGATCCCCGCGCGCCCAGCCTGGACGTCTACCACTGGCTCACCTGGATGCAGGATTCGCTGCTGCAAGCGCTCATGCCGTAGCCGCCCGGATTACCCTCGCCCACGGAGGTGCATGCCGTGAACGACAGTGCGGGACCGAACAATTCGATTACCGATGTGGCGGGTGTGCTGGTCGGTCACCATCATGAGATCGACCCGAACGCCACCCTAGGCTCCGGCGCCGTGACCGGTTGCACCGTGGTCCGCGTCCCCGGCGGCGCGACCGCCTCGGTGGATGTGCGCGGCGGCGGCCCCGGCACCCGCGAGACCGATCTGCTCGATCCCGGCAATACCGTGCGCCAGGTGAATGCCGTATTGCTCACCGGCGGAAGCGCTTACGGCCTCGCCGCCGCCGACGGCGTGATGCGCTGGCTGGAGGAGCACGGGGAAGGCATTCCGATGGATCCCGCCGATCCGGCCCGGGTGGTGCCGATCGTCCCGGGCGCGGTGATCTTCGATCTTCCGGTGGGCGCGTGGAACATTCGGCCCACCGCGGACTTCGGTTTCCTCGCCGCGGAGGCGGCCGCGGTCGACTTCGCCCGCGGTTCGGTGGGAGCCGGGGCGGGCGCGCGGGCGGGTTCCATCAAAGGCGGGGTCGGTACCGCCTCGGTGCGCTACACCGACGGTCCCGCCGCGGGAATCACGGTGGGGGCCTTGATAATCGCCAATCCGGTCGGCTCGGTCTTCGACCCGCGCACCGGATTGCCCTGGGGTGCGGGCACGGACGGTCCGGAACACTTCGGTCTGCGACCGGCCGCCGCCGACCGGCTCGCGGCCGCGAACGCGCTACCGGTGAAGGGCACCGTCCTGAACACCACCATCGGCGTGGTGGCCACGGACGCGGCGCTCGATCCGGCGGCCTGCCGTCGCCTGGCCACCACCGCCCACGACGGTCTGGCCCGCGCCATCCGCCCGGCGCATTCGCCACTGGACGGGGACACCCTCTTCGCCCTGGCCACCGGAGCCACCGCACCGGCCCCGGGTTTCCCGCTGCCCCCGGCCTTCCCCGCCGACCTGCTCCTGCTCGATCAACTCTGCACCGCGGCGGCGGTGTGTGTGGAACGCGCCATAGTCGACGCCATCTCGGTAGCCGAAATCCCTTCTTACACAGAGCTCTTCGGTGAATAAACGGCGCAACACGCGGGTAACCCGCCCCGTCGCCCGGGGGTGTGATCTCGGCCGCCGGGAATAGGCGAATAGTCTGACCCGTTGACGACAGCGTTTCGGCGGTCAGCATCCCTGCGCCGCGTGGAGCGGTGAGCGGAAGGATTCGAACTGTGCTGGTGATCAGGGCCGATCTGGTCGAGGCGATGGTCGCGCACGCGCGCGCCGATCATCCCGACGAGGCATGCGGCATCATCGCCGGTCCCGAAGGCTCCGACCGCCCCGAACGCTTCGTCGCCATGGTGAACGCCGAGCGCTCACCCACCTTCTATCGCTTCGACTCCGGGGAACAGCTGCGCGTCTGGCGCGAGATGGACGCCGCCGACGAGGAGCCGGTGGTGGTCTACCACTCGCATACCGCCACCGAGGCGTACCCGAGCCGCACCGATATCTCCTATGCCTCCGAACCCAATGCCCACTACGTGCTGATCTCCACCCGCGACGCCGATCAGCACGAACTGCGCAGCTACCGCATTCTCGACGGCGTGGTCACCGAGGAGCCGGTCGAGATAGTCCCCACCTATTAAGGAGTCCACCATGGCGGTCACCGTCTCCATTCCCACCATCATGCGCACCCTCACCGGTGGTGAGAAGCGCGTCCAGGCCCGGGGCGCGACCCTGGCCGCGATCATCGACGATCTGGACGCCAACCACACCGGTCTCAAGGACAAGCTCCTCAAGGACGGCAAGCTCAACCGCTACGTGAACATCTACGTCGACGACGAGGATGTGCGGTTCTCCGGCGGACTCGAGGCCGAGGTGCCCGAGGGCGGCACCGTCACCATTCTTCCGGCGGTCGCCGGAGGCGCATCGGACACCGTCGGCGGCGTCCGCTAGATGGCACGCTATGAGTCGCTGATCGCGACGCTCGGCAACACCCCGCTGGTGGGGTTGAAGAACCTGTCCCCACAGTGGGACGGCGACAACCACATTCGGCTGTGGGCCAAGCTCGAGGACCGCAACCCGACCGGCTCCATCAAGGACCGGCCCGCGCTGCGCATGATCGAACAGGCCGAGGCCGACGGCAAGCTCACCCCCGGCTGCACCATTCTCGAGCCCACCAGCGGCAATACCGGCATCTCGCTGGCTATGGCCGCGAAACTCAAGGGTTATCAACTGGTCTGCGTCATGCCGGAGAACACCTCGGTGGAGCGGCGGCAGCTGCTGACCATGTTCGGCGCGCGGATCATCGACTCGCCCGCGGCGGGCGGCTCCAATCAGGCGGTGGCGCTGGCCAAGCAGATCGCCGCGGAGAATCCGGACTGGGTGATGCTCTACCAGTACGGCAATCCCGCCAACGCGCTCGCGCACTATGAGACCACCGGTCCGGAGATCCTGGCCGACCTGCCCGAGATCACCCATTTCGTCGCGGGGCTGGGCACCACCGGCACGCTCATGGGCACCGGCCGCTTCCTGCGCGAGAAGGTTCCGTCCATCGATATCGTCGCCGCCGAACCCCGCTACGGCGAACTCGTCTACGGCCTGCGCAATCTCGACGAGGGTTTCGTCCCCGAACTCTACGACGAGTCGGTGCTGACCTCGCGCTTCTCGGTCGGCCCGTACGACGCGGTCCGCCGCACCCGCGAACTGGTCCTCGAGGAGGGCATCTTCGCGGGCATCTCCACCGGCGCGATCCTGCATGCCGCCCTCGGCGTCGCGAAGAAGGCCCAGAAAGCGGGCCGCCCCGCCGACATCGCCTTCGTAGTGGCCGACGGCGGCTGGAAATACCTCTCCACCGGCGCCTACGACGGCACCCTTGAAGAAGCCGAAGACCGCCTCGACGGCCAACTCTGGGCCTGACCTTCTGCGCCCCCGCCCCCTGCACCCCTCCCCTCCCGCACCCCTTCCGTCATCCCGGCACGCTTTTGGCCGGG
>NZ_BDAW01000088.1 GCF_001625085.1 Nocardia acidivorans NBRC 108247 | reverse complement strand
GCCGGGATGGCGGAGCCGGTTGCCGCATCTATGTTCCGGACACGGCCGTCGTCGGGGCGGCGGTACGCTCGGGGTTGAGCTTGGCCATAGGAGGTACCGGCTATGAGCGGCAGCGGCGGCGTGGGTGCGTCATTCGATCCCGATCGGATCGCCCGGTTACGCGGGCGGGTGACGAATCCGGGGGTCGCGGCGCAGGGGGGCGGTGCGCTGAAGCTGCTGTGGCAGCGCGCGATTGCGATCATTCTCGCGTTTACCGCGCTGCTCTACGGGGTAGAGGGCGCCGACTCGGTGACCGATCACAGTTTGGACGCCGCGGGCGGCGTGAAGCCGCGTCAGGCGGACGGTTTGGACGGCATTCTCTTCGGCCCTGTGCTGCATGCCAATTGGGAGCATTTGATCGGTAATACCGTTCCGGTATTGGTCCTGGGTCTGCTGACGCTGCTCACCGGTATCGGGCGGGGGCTCGCGGCCACCGCGATCATCTGGGTGATCGGTGAGTCCGGCACCTGGTTGACGGGTCAATCGCATTCGGTGCACATCGGTGCGTCGGTGCTGGTTTTCGGCTGGCTCACCTATCTGATCTCGCGCGGGATCTTCGCCCGCAATGTGTTGCAGATCGCCATTGGCCTGGTGGTGGGGTTGCTGTATGGGTCGATTCTGTGGGGCGTACTGCCTGGCCAACCCGGAATCTCTTGGCAAGGACATCTTTTCGGGGCGGTGGGTGGCTTGGTTGCGGGATGGGTACTCTCGGCCAATGAACTTCGTCATCGTCGCGGGGCCAGTGTCGGCCGTCTCGTGTCGTAGGGGTGACGGTGAACCCGGCCGGCGATTTGGGGGATCCCTCCTTGACTGAGACAGCAGCGTGGCAGCATGGGGGAATGCGCCTCACCGTGATCGGGTGCTCGGGCAGTGTGTCCGGCCCGGATTCCCCGGCGTCGGGATACCTGCTCACCGGCCCGGATATGACTCCCACCGTCATTGATTTCGGTCCCGGCGTTCTCGGTGCGCTGCAGCGCTATCTGGATCCGGGCGAGGTGGATATCTTCCTCACCCATCTGCACGCCGATCACTGCTTGGATCTGCCGGGACTGCTGGTGTGGCGGCGCTACCATCCGAATCCGCCGACCGGTAAGGCCGTCGTGCACGGCCCGTCCGACACCTCGCTGCGGATCGGCAATGCCTCCGCCGAGATCGGCGGCGAGACCGACGACTGGTCCGATGTGATCGATATGCGGCAGTGGGCGGTGGGCGAGCCGACTCCGTTCGGCCCCGGCCATACCGTCGAGGCGCGGCGCATGTACCACCCGCCGGAGTCCTACGGTCTGCGCATCAACACCGCCGCGGGCAAGACCTTCGTCTATACCGGTGACACCGCCATCTGCCCCGAGGTATACGACCTGGCACGCGGTGCGGATGTGCTGCTGGCCGAAGCCTCCTGGACGCACGATCCGGCGAATCGTCCCCCGGGCATCCATCTCTCGGGCACCGAGGCGGGCATGATCGCCGCCGAGGCGGGCGTCGGCGAACTGCTGCTCACCCACATTCCGCCGTGGACTTCCCGCGAGGATGTGATCGCCGAGGCGAAGGCGGTCTTCAGCGGTCCGGTGCACGCGGTTTCCCCCGGCGAGGTCTTCGAAATCTGACCGCGGCCGCTACGGCCTCCCACCCCCATCACCGCCATGTCCGCGACCCGTAAGGGTCGCGGACATGTTCGCTCGGTGCGCCGTTAGGCTGGGCCCGTGTCTAAACGAGCCGATGGCAGGGCGGATGACGAACTCCGCGAGGTAAGGATCACCCGTGGGTTCACCACGCATCCGGCGGGATCGGTGCTGGTGGAGTTCGGCGGGACCCGGGTCATGTGTACCGCGAGCGTCACCGACGGGGTGCCGCCGTGGCGGCGCGACTCCGGATTGGGCTGGCTGACGGCCGAATACGCCATGCTGCCCGCCGCCACCCATACCCGCTCCGGGCGTGAGTCGGTCAAGGGCAAGGTCGGCGGTCGCACCCAGGAGATCTCCCGGCTGATCGGGCGCTCGCTGCGCGCCTGCATCGACCTGTCGACCATCGGCGAGAACACCATCGCGGTGGATTGTGATGTGCTGCAGGCCGACGGCGGCACCCGCACCGCTGCCATCACCGGTGCGTACGTGGCGCTTTCGGATGCCATCACCTACCTGGGCGCGGCCGGACAGCTGACCGATCCGCAGCCCATCTCCTGCGCCATCGCCGCGGTGAGCGTCGGTGTGGTGGACGGCCGGGTGCGCCTGGACCTGCCGTACGAGGAGGATTCGCGCGCCGAGGTCGATATGAATGTGGTCGCCACCGATACCGGCACCCTGGTCGAGATCCAGGGCACCGGTGAGGGCGCGACCTTCCCGCGCTCGACCCTGGACAAGCTGCTGGACTCCGCGCTCGCGGGGTGCGAGCAGATCTTCCAGGTGCAGAAGGAGGCGCTCGCCCTGCCGTACCCGGGCGTGCTGCCGGAGCCCTCCGAGGGGAAGAAGAAGTCCTGATGTCCCGCCGCGTCCTGGTGGCCAGCCGAAATGCCAAGAAACTGAACGAATTACGCCGCATTCTCGATGAGGCCGGTATCGCGGGCGTCGAGATCGTCGGGCTGAACGATGTGCCCGAATACGAGGAGGCCCCCGAAACCGGCGCGACCTTCGAGGAGAATGCCCTCGCCAAGGCGCGCGACGGATTCGCCGCCACCGGATTGCCCTGTGTCGCAGACGATTCCGGTATCGCGGTGGATGCGCTCAACGGTATGCCGGGTGTGCTCTCGGCCCGCTGGTCCGGCACGCACGGCAATGACGAGGCCAATAACGCCCTGCTGCTGGCCCAGCTCGGCGATGTCCCCGATGAGCGGCGCGGCGGCAGTTTCGTCTCCGCGTGCGCGCTGGTCGCAGACGGTGTCGAGGAGGTGGTGCGCGGGGAATGGCCCGGCGTCATCGCCCGGAAGCCGGTGGGCGACGGCGGTTTCGGCTACGACCCACTCTTCGTCCCGGAGGGCGGCACCGTCTCGGCGGCCCAGCTCACCCCCGCGGAGAAGGATGCGGTCTCGCATCGCGGCCGTGCCCTGCGTCAGCTGCTCCCGGCCCTGAAAGCCCTCGCCGCCAACTGATTTCGCCGGTCAACGACAGCGCGCTCCCGTCCGTGTGGACGGGAGCGCGCTGGTTCAGGGGATGTAATGGATCCTCCGCCTGGGAGTCTCGTCATCCCGGCATGCTTTCGGCCGGGATTCGCACCCGGCTCAGAGCCCGAAGGCGGTCTTCACTTCCTTGGTCCGCATATGCTCGAACACGAAGGACAGGAACGGAATCGTGCCCGCCAGGCAGGTCAGCGCCGTGGTGACAGGCTTCCACCGCGCCTTGATCCCCAGGTCGATGGTCATCACCAGGTATAGCATGTAGAAGATCCCGTGCACCTGTCCGACGTAGAACAGCCAGTGCGGTGCGGTGCTGCTGTCGTCCAGCAGCAGATACTTGTAGATCACCTCACCGGTGAGCACGAGCAGCCACAGACCGGTGATCCAGGCCAGAATTCGGTACCGCAGCAGTGCGCCGCGGATCTTCTCGGGCGCGGCCGCGCCGAGCGGCCGGGGCGCGAGGGTGTCCGCACCGCTGGCGACGGGGGCCTGGGAGTTGTCGCGCGCGGTCACCCGGCGCTCCTTTCGGGGTGGTTGCGCAGCCCGGCGTCCTGAATCTGCTGATCCAGATCGCTGGCGTGCAGATCGGCCAGGTACCTGTTGTATTCGGTGGTCTGTGGATCATTCTCGGTGACCGCCCTGGGGCGCTCGGGCAGTAGCCCGGCGGGAATCTCGCGCGGCGCGACCCGCTTGGGCCGCTTGGGTCGCAGCGGCGTTGCGCTCTCGGCGACCGGTGTCCCTTCGGGAGCCGAGCTTTGGGATTCCGCCTCCCGGGCGTCCTTCTCCAGCCGCACGAATCGGAAGTACGCCCACACCACGAAGCCCGCGAACAGCGGCCATTGCAGGGCGTACCCGAGATTCTGACCGGTACCGCTACCGGATTCGTAGCGCCCCCACTGCCACCACCCCAGGCCCAGGCAGGCCACGAACGCCACGACCACGAATACGATCAGGGCCGGACGGCGGTGGGGAGCGGACACGCCACCACGGTACCTCCCTACTACGGCCGACGTAGTAGGGAGGTCCGCCGCATTCCTCGCTAGAACTTGTAGGTGACGCCGGTGAGGCGCTCGGACTCTTCCCAGAGTCGCCGCCACAGGTCCTGGTTTTGGGAGAGTTTGCTCGAGGGGGAGGGTTCGACCGGGCCCTTGTTGCCCATCAGGCGGGCCGGACCCCAGTAGATGGTGGGGTCGGCGTCGGGCATGGTGGCCGCGAAGAGGGAGGAGTGCGCGGCCTTGGCGGGGGAGTGGCCGATCAGGCGGACGAACGGCTTGGAAATCTTGTCCAGAGGGGTTTCGGTGCGCGCGAAGAGATCGGTCGCCGAGACGCCGGGGTGCACGCCGTAGGAGCGCTTGCTCGAACCGGCGGCGGTGAGGCGGCGCTGCAGCTCACGCGCGAACATCAGATTGGAGAGTTTGGACTGGGCGTACGCGAGATTGCGCTGATACCTGCGGTTCTCGTAGTTCAGATCGTCGATCCACAGCTTGGGGGTCTGCTTGTGCGCGATGGAGGCCAGGGTGACGACCCGGTCGCCGATCTTGTCCAGCAGCAGTCCGGTGAGCGCGTAGTGGCCGAGATGGTTGACGCCCCACTGGGTTTCGAACCCGTCCTCGGTGCGCGAGAACGGGATGTTCATCAATCCGGCGTTATTGATGAGCACATCGAATTCGCCTGTGCTGTCCGCGAATTCGCGTACCGAGGCGAGGCTGGCCAGGTCCAGCGCCGCGACCCGCACATCGCCTTCGATGGCGTCGGCGACCTGCTGTGCCTTGGCGGTGTTGCGGCAGGCCATAATGACGGTCGCGCCCTTGCTCGCGAGCACCCTGGTGGTCTGCTCGCCGATTCCGCCATTGGCTCCGGTGATCACGAAGGTGCGCCCGGACTGGTCCGAGATTTCGCTTGGCTTCCATGCCATGGCTGTTGACCTCACAGGTTCGGCTTTCGATGTGCCTCGTCGCACACGGTCCTCTGACCTTACTTCAGAGTAAGTTCCAGTGGTAGGCCGACTCGGGCGGCCATCCCGCTCATGGCGTTGAACATATGGCAGACCTAAAAATGTGTCAGAAACGAATTTATGACCGGAGCGGTTATAGTGCCGGATATGAGCGCACGGACCGCCGACACCCGGCCGCTGGGACTGCGGGAGCGGAAGAAACAGCAGACTCGGCAGCACATCTCCGATACCGCGACCCTGCTGTTCCTCGAACGCGGCTACGACCATGTCACCATCGCCGATATCGCGGTCGCCGCGGATGTCGCGAAGATGACCGTCACCAACTACTTTCCGCGCAAGGAAGACCTGGTGCTGGACGTGCGCGATGTCTTCGTGACGAGCCTCGCGCGCAGTGTCGGGGAGCGGCCGCGCGGTGCGTCCGCGCTGACGGCGCTGCGCGACGCCGCACTCGCCGCGGTGGCGGCGAAGGACGCCACGGCCGGATTCTCCGGTCCGGAGTTCGCCCGGCTGATCACCGGGAGTCCGGCATTGGTGGCCCGTTTGCGGGAGTTCCACGATGAGCGCGAACGCCTCCTGGCCGAGGCGCTGGCGGTTGAGACATCCGCTGCCCCGGGCGATTTCACGCCGCGCATCGCCGCCGCGCTGTTCGCCGGTGTGCACCGCGCGCTCTTCGAAGAGGCGCTGCGCCGCATTGTGGCGGGTGAATCCGACGATGTCATCGCCGCGGCCCTGACCGGATATGTCGTCGAGGCTTTCGCGACCCTCGAACCGGCGCTCGGCGACTACGCCATTCGCGGTTAGCCGTGTCGTTGCTGTTCATCGGCTAATGAGCGAAACATACTGGGCCGATGACCGGTGCCAGCGCGGCCGCCGCCCCTCCCGTGCCCCAGCCTCTGAGCCGGGCCAGGATCAATGTCATCTTCGGCACCGTGGTGCTCGGGATGCTCATGGCGGCACTCGACTCGACCATCGTCTCCACCGCCCTGCCGACCATCGTCGCCGATCTGGGCGGTGCCGGTCATATGGCGTGGGTGGTCACCGCCTATCTGGTCGCGGAGGCCATCGCCACCGCGCTGGCCGGGAAGTTCGGTGATCTGTTCGGCCGCAAACTGATCTTCCAACTCAGCGGAGCCATTTTCATTCTCGGCTCCATCGTCGCCGGCATGGCGCACGGAATGGAGTTGCTGATCATTGCCAGGGCCGTGCAGGGGCTCGGCGCGGGCGGGCTCATGGTGACCTCCATGGCACTCATCGCCGATGTGATCCCGCTGCGCGAACGCGGTCAATACCAGGGCGCGCTGGGCGCGGTCTTCGGTGTGACCACGGTGGTCGGGCCGACCCTGGGCGGACTGTTCACCGATCATCTGAGCTGGCGCTGGTGCTTCTACGTGAACGTGCCGATCGCCGTCATCATGATCGTCGTTGCGGCACGGACGATTCCGGTGGTGCGCAACTCGGTCAAACCGCTGGTCGACTATCTGGGCATCGCGCTCATCGCCATCGGCGTCACCTGTCTGATCCTCGGATTGGAGTGGGGCGGCCAGGAGTACGCGTGGGGTTCGGCCACGATCCTGGGCCTGTTCATCGCCGCCGCGGTCGCGCTCGCGGCCTTCGTGGCGGTGGAATTGCGGGCCCGGGAGCCCATGCTGCCCATGCGGTTGTTCCGCAGCAATGTCTTCACCATCTGCTCGATCCTGAGCTTCATCGTCGGTTTCGCCATGCTCGGCGCGATGACCTATCTGCCCGCGTTCCTGCAGTACGTCAAGGGCGTCTCAGCGACCGCGTCGGGGGTGCAGACCCTGCCGCTGGTCGTCGGATTGTTCACCACCTCAATACTTTCCGGCACCATCGTGGGCCGGACCGGCCGGTACAAGTTCTTCCCGATCGCCGGTACCGCCGTCATGGCGGTGGGCCTATTCCTCATGTCCACCATGGACGCGAGCACCGGTTTCTGGGTGCAGTCGCTGTACATGCTGATCCTGGGTCTGGGCATCGGCCTGGCCATGCAGGTGCTCACCATCGCGGTGCAGAACAGCGTGCCGTACTCGGATCTGGGCACCGCGACCTCCGGGGTGACCTTCTTCCGCACCATCGGCAGCGCCTTCGGCACCACCGTCTTCGGCACGCTGTACACCAATCAGCTCGGCCCGCATCTGGGTTCGGCGCTGGTGCAAGCCAAGGTGCCGCCGGGGGTGGCGCAGAATCCGCAGGCCCTGCGCGCACTGCCGCCGGAGCAGGCCAGGCCCATCATCGACGCGTACGCCACCTCCATCGATTACGTGTTCCGCTGGGTGGTGCCGGTCGCGGTGCTGGGCTTCCTGATCGCCTGGCTCTTGAAGGAGGTGCCGCTGCGCGACAGTGCGCGCGGGGAGGCCATGGATGTCGGCGAGGGCTGGGCGGTCCCGGATTCCCCGGATCGCGGGGTCCAGATGGAGCGGGCCATTGTGCGGGTGCTGCGCAAACTGCGCGACAATGCCGTGCCGGAACCGGGAATCCTTGCGGCGGCGGGCAGTTCGCTGGACAAGGATGAGGCGTGGGCGCTGGGCCAGGTCCGGCTGTATCAGCGCCTGCGCGGTTCGGTGACGGTCGCCGATATCGCCAAAACCCATTGGGTGCCACCGCAATTGGTGCAACCGGTCTTCGAGAAGGCGCAGCGCGACGGCCTGGTCCGGCTCGACGGCGGGGAATTGACCCTCACCGAGCGCGGGTTGCGCGAGGTCGACACCGTGCAGGTGGCCTGGAAGCGCTGGCTCGAAAGTCAGCTCGGCGACTGGGATCTCACCGATCCCACCGAGCGCGCTCTGTTCGACCAGAGCATCGACAATATCGCCACCAAACTGCTGGACGAGGCCGACCGCCCTAACGCCCTGCCCGCCCGGGGCTGAGCAGTCCCAGCGAGTGCCCCCACCGCGTCGATTCGCGGCGGGGGGCACTGTGTTTCGTATCTCAGGCGGCCGCGCGCACCGGTCGCACGGGGGCATCCCAGTCGATCCGGAAGCGCTGCTCGTGCCCGAGCGTCTTCTCCGGATCCATCCGCTTGAGCATCATCGGCATTATCAACCCCATGGCCGCCCGGGTGATCGGCCCGGCCGCCTTGGTGTGGTTCATCCGCTTCACCCGGTTCGCTACCGCCTCCACCCGAGGCCGCCGCAGCGCCTCGTAGGTGGCGAAAGCCGTTGCCGGATCCTCGATATCGCGCAGACAGCGCGCGAGCTCGATGGCGCTCTCGATGGCCATGGACCCGCCCTGCCCGGAGGTATTGCTGGGCGCGTGCACGGCATCGCCGGTGAGCACCATGCGCCCGCGGTACCAGTGCGGCACCTTCGGCATGATGTGCAGCGCGCCCACCACCATCAACTCCTCCGGCTTGGTATTGCGAGCCAGTTCCGCACCGGGGGTGTCATCGACGTAGACCTCGCGCAGGATGCGCAACCACTCCGCATTGGGCACGGTCCGCGCCTCCGAGAGCGACATGTACTTCTCGTGCGGCAGATTCGCACCCCACGCGGCCCGCCCGTCGGGCATGGTCCAGTACAGGTAGTAGCCGCGTTTGCCGAAGGCGAAGGTCATATTCCCCGGGGGGATGGGGTCGGTGATCTCGGTGTACGCGCCGAAGCCCAGCATGCCCAGGTAGGTCGGTCCGGGGGCCTCGGGGTCGATGAGGGTGCGCACCGTGGAGCGGATGCCGTCCGCGCCGATGAGCACATCCCCGGTGGCGCTGCTGCCGTCGGCGAAGTGCGCGGTGACGCCGTCCGCGTGCTCCTGGACATCGACCAGTTTCCGGTTGTACTCGAACCGCACGCCGTTGGCGACCGCCGTATCATGCAGTGCCACATGCAGATCCGGCCGATCGACCAGTCGCAGCGGTTCCACCCCGGTCAGTACGGGCATGGGGACGTTCTTGCTGTTGACGGACATCGAGCTGGTGTGGATCGGTGCGGCGATCGCGCGCACCGCATCGCCCGCGTCAATGATGTCGAGCGCGGCCACCCCGTTGGGTGCGAGCGCCAGATTGGAGCCGATGCCGTAGGCGGGCCCCGGATACGCCTCGAAGACGCGGGCCTCGATGCCGGCCTTGGTCAGCGCGGTCGCGGTGACCGGTCCGGAGATGCCGCCGCCGATGACGAGGGCCGACCGTATGGCGCGTGGATTGGTGGTGGACATGGGTTGTCTCCCTGAATGTTCGAAGGTGGGCGATAACCCCGAATCCGAGCGCGCGCGGAGAACCCAGTTATCCTGTAGTTGCCAAACTCGGTACGAGTTCGCCTGCACGAGCACGGATCGGGAAGGTGTGTTCCCGGGTCTCGGCGATGGTGTTGCAGCACCTTCGTCGGGGCCCGGTTCGATATTCGGTTCCGATACTCAGTCCGGCGGCCGCTGCTCGCCGAGTAGTCCTCCCTCCACCATGGTGCCGACGTCGGCGGGGGTGAACCCGTCGCGATGCCAGCTCCGCCACATCTCGACCTGCGGGAAACTGCCGTCGGCGAGTGAATCACGCAGTGCGCGAGCCCAATTCGCCTCGGCTGTCAGCATGGCCAGCTCATAATCGTCTTCGATCAGGAAAAGGCGCGGCAGTGAGCCTTCCAGAGCGGCCAATTGGGCCGCGGCGGCGTCGATCGCGCTCTCCAACTTGGTGATTCGATCGGCGAGCAGTTCGATGACCTCATCCGGCGGCAGCACCGAAACCACCGAGAGGCCGGCCATGAAGGGGCGCTGCTCGGGCTGCGGGCTGGCGATGAGTTCGCGGGTCCAGTCGGTGAGTTCGGCCCGACCGGCGTCGGTGATCCGGTAGATGGTGCGTTCGGGGCGGGCGCCGTCGCGTTCGCTGCCGGTGATCTCGAGGAATCCGTGTTTGGTGAGGTTGTCGACCACGGTGTACAGCGAACCCCATTTGACGCCCATGTCATGGTCCTTGCCGAACTCCCGCAACCGCGCGGCGATCTCGTAGCGATGCATGGGCGCGATGGCCAGGACGGACAGTACGGCCAGCGCCATCAGATTTCCGACTTTGCGTTTGCGGGCCATCCCGGCACCTCCTTACTCGTCAACGAATATACGTCTACGAGTACTCGGCCACAAGGCTGTCCGGGAAACGAGAACGCCCCGGGCGGCGGTGGCCGCGCGGGGCGTGGTGGGAGGTGCCGCTCAGGAGGTGGCGAACCGCGAGTGCAGATAATCCGAGGTGGCCTGGTCGGCGGGCAGAAACGCCTCCAGATGCAGTTCGGCCAGGGTGATGTCGGTGGCCGTCGCGAACGAGGTGAGCGTGGTGATCAGTCGCAATTCGCCGCCGGGACGGCGCAATCGCAGCGGTACCGCGAAGCCGAGATGATGCGGTCCGGGATCGACCGGCGGCAGGTAGCCGTCCAGCTCCGCGATGAGCGCGTCCAACGTCGGATCCGGACTGCGCGCCGCTCGATTGCGCAGACTGTCGGTGATATGCCGCCCCCACTCGGGCAGATTGATCACCCGCCGCGCCAGCCCGTCCGGATGCAGCGCCAGTCGCAGCACATTCAGCGGCGCCTCGAACAGCTCCGGCGCGCACCCCTCGGCGAGCATTTCGAAGGCGGGATTGGCGGCCACCAGCACCCCGTACGGGCGGGTCACCACCGCCGGATACGGCAGATGCCCCTGCAAAATGGTGTCCAGCGCATGCCGTACCGGTCCCAGTTCCGGTGCATCCAAAGCGGATTCGGGAAACGCGGGCGCGTAGCCGGCGGCCAGCAGCAGCGTATTGCGTTCGCGCAGTGAGAGTCCCAGCGATTCGGCCAGCCGTACCACCATGGTCCGGCCCGGATGCGAACGCCCCTGTTCCAGAAAACTCAGATACCGCTGGCTGGTCTCGGCGCTGATCGCCAGGTCCAACTGGCTGATTCGGCGCCGGGTGCGCCAATGCTTCAACTGTTGCGCGAACGGGCTCGCCGGGGCTGCCACCGCCATGATCGTCATACCTCCACTGTCCGGACCCGCCCGCCCGCGGGCGATTCCCCGCAGGGAATGACAAGCGCGGCCACATGATCATTCCCTGCGGGGAATCGCGCTCAGCAGCACGGCCGAACAGACTCTGTGGCATGACCAACGACCTCGACATCACCGCCCTGACAACCCTCACCGAGCAGTACATCGCCCTGTGGAACGAGGCGGATCCGGCGGCCCGCACCAAGCTGATCGCCGAACTCTGGTCGCCCGACGGCGCCCAGGTGCTGACCGATCCGCCGCAGGAGATCCGCGAGGCCGCCGCCGCGCTCGCCTTTCCCATTCCCCATCTGACGGTGCGCGGGCACCGCGAGCTCGACGCCCGGGTGACCCGGGCCTACGAAATGTTCATCGCCCCCGGCGAATACACCTTCGCACCGCGCGGGGTGGCCCAGCGCTTGGCAGGTGGTCTGGTCGGCCTGGGCTGGTCGATGGTGTCCATCGCCGACGGCTCCGAGGGCGGCACCGGCTACGACGTGCTCGCACTCGACCAGGACGGCCGGATCCGCAGCGATCACCAGTACATCGGTCCCGCGTGACGATTCGCGCGATCGTCGGGCCCGCGCCGGTCACCGGACCGGCGCACCAGCATCACATCTCAGGAGAAGAATCATGAATGCCATTGCGTACCAGATGGATCCGCTGCGCGGCCTGGACGGACTCAGCACCCGCGCACAGCAGGTCCCGGTGCCGGGGCCGCACCAGGTCGTGGTGCAGGTGCGTGCCGCCTCGCTGAATCGGCGCGACATCCTGCTGTACGAGGGGCAGTATCCGGTGCCGATGACCCCGGGCATCACGCCCCTGGTCGACGGGGTCGGCGAGGTGAT
Organism: Nocardia acidivorans NBRC 108247; assembly: GCF_001625085.1. GTDB lineage: Bacteria > Actinomycetota > Actinomycetes > Mycobacteriales > Mycobacteriaceae > Nocardia > Nocardia acidivorans. The sequence goes on along the minus strand of NZ_BDAW01000088.1, from coordinate 1,278 downwards.
CGCGGTGGGCGAGGGGGTATCTCGCGCCGCACTCGGCGACCGCGTCACCGGAACCTACTTCGTGGCCTGGAACGACGGGCCGCAGACGCAGAAATCCTCGTTCGAGCAGTACGGCGCCAATCATCACGGCTGGCTGGCGAATTATATTCTGCTGGAAGAGGATTCGGTGGTGCAGGTACCGGCGCACCTGACCGATGCGGAGGCCGCCTCGCTGACCGCCGCGGGTCTGGTGGCGTGGTCGGCGCTGACCAAGCCGGTGCCCGCCGGGCCGGGTGACACGGTGCTCACGGTCGGCACCGGCGTGGTCGGCCTCTTCGCCGTCCAGCACGCCAAAATGCTTGGGGCGCGGGTTATCTCGATTACCTCCTCACCGGACAAGGCGGAACGGCTGCGCAAGCTCGGCGCGGACGAGGTCTTCGACCGCAAGCAGACCCCGGACTGGGAGCACGCGGTGCTCGATCTCACCGGCGGGGACGGCGTGCAGCATGTGATCGACGCGGTCGGCATGCCGACGCTGCCCAAATCACTGGCCTCGGGGGCCTACAACGCGATGATCACCCTGATCGGCGCGTTCCCCGCCGAGGCGGGTGAGCAGCCGGGCGATCCCACGGGCTACAAATATCTCGGCGTGCGCCGCATCGCCGTCGGCAGCCGCGCCGATTTCGAGGCCATGAACCGCACCATCTCCGAGCACGGTATGCGCCCGCTCATCGATCGGGTGTTCCCGTTCGAGCAGGCCGCCGAGGCGTACCGGTATTACACCGAGGGCGATCCCTTCGGGAAGGTCGTCATCTCCGTCGCCTGATCCGCCGCCTGATTCGACCATCCATCGGGCGATCATCCGGCAATCTCTGAAAATAGATATTGAGCTGGAACAATTATGTTCTCGATGGGAGGTTCATCTCACTGGCAAACTTGTGTACCGTCCTGGAAGACGAGCTTTTCGGATCGGCAGGCGGCCTGGGGTCGCAGATCGAAGGAGCTTCCGGTGGCACTCGGCACGATGCATGAGAAATCAGCGGGGAGCGCGGACGACGGCACACCCGGCGTGGTGGAGACCGGTGAGATGTCCACCCGGGTGCTGGCACTCATGATCGTGCTCGGGCTGGGAGTGGCACTGGCATTGGTCGGGGGCAGTCTGCGCGGCAGTTTCGCGGGCACGGGTGCGGACGCCGATAACCCGGCCGCTCCGGCCGCCACCTCCACGACCTCAGCGACCTCAGCGACCACCCACCAGCCCGCGAGCGCGGGACCGCCGCCCCCGGCCCCGGCCCCGCC
>NZ_BDAW01000087.1 GCF_001625085.1 Nocardia acidivorans NBRC 108247 | reverse complement strand
CCTTCTGCCGCAACATTAATGCGCGTTCTGCCGCAAGTTGTGTGCGCGTTCTGCCGTTACAGCCGTGCGCTTCTTGCCGACACCTGCGCGGGCGTTTAGCCTGCGCGTTGATGATGACTACCTGACCCCCGCCGAATACGAAGCCGCGTACTACTCTCAACAATCGCCACGCCGACCGGTGCCGGTCTGAAACCGAAGCCGGTCCCTTACCCGTGACGGTTCAATGTGGCATCCTGCCATCGGTGACGACCGGCGTAGGCACCGTGACGGTGTCCTGGCCCGCTCGCGCGGGCTCACACCCGCCGGTGAATAGGAAAATCCATCCCCGGCAGAACTCCCGTCTGCCCCCATTGCCGATCAAGCGGCGACCACCCGGTTACACCACGCATTGGACTGCGTTCCGTTAGCATCGATACCCCTCGGAGCCCCGGTGGCAGGTGGTGCCGGGGTCCTTCCGTGCACGGAGGTGCCAACGGCGGTCAGGTGTCGGCGCCGGCGCCGCCCTCGGAGTCCCAACGCTGCTGTGCGGTAGTCATTTCGGTGTCGGTGAGCGGTGGGATGATCTGCAGGGTCAGCTGGGTGCCGACGCGGACTCCGAGGACTTCGAGGGTGTGCGCGGGCAGCTGCCGATAGCCGTCCAGCCGTACCCGATGCCCATCGAAGTCGAGCTTCCGGGGGGCTGCGGCCCATTCGTCAAGGTTGTAGATCACCCGCAGGATCGGGCCGAGTCGCGCAAGCGTCGTGAGCAGGGCCGGAAGCTCTTCGGCGAGGTCACGGCTGCGCGGCCGCCAAATGTCAGCGCCTGCTGTGCCGACCGCGTCGAGCTCGAGCCGTGGGTTGCGGGCCGACGGCATTGTTCGGCTCGAGACGGTTTCGATCGGTGTCATGGTGGGCGCTCCTGTCTCGATCGTGTTGCGGCCGGTACTTGTGGTGCGGGTGAACAAGACCAACCACAATGTAATTCTACGCTGTAGACGGGCGCTGTAGCGCAGAGCCGCTTCCGGATGTCGAGCAGGTCAGCCGCATCGATGCGGCCGTTCGGATCGCCTGAGCGCGCAGCCCGGCGAGCCCGATGCCACCGACCGCGAGGCTGTAGAGGAACGGCAGTGATGGCCTCGGCACAGCGCGTGTCAACAGTGTAGGTATACAGTTGATGACTACAGCGGATTCTCCAACCTGGTGACCGAAAGCCACCTCGAGATCGGACACGAAGCATCATGAGGATCGTTCTGGACGCGCCCCCGCCGACCGCCGCGCACATCGAATTCCTCTGTGCGACATGCCCGCATACTTGGGAATCCCACGACCCGACGGCAGTCAGGTACTGCTCTGCCACGGTGGCGCGCGGACTGGATCGAGGATGCGCCTGTACCCGTCCGGCCGCCCACGCGGAGACCTACTACCGATAGGAAGCATCACAATGACGATGAACAAGACGACGGCAATGAATACGCCCTACGAGCATCGAGTGATTCGTGTGCGAGACGTCGTGCGGAAATACTCCGAACTCGACGACAATGCCGCGACCGAACTCGCCGTGCAGGTGCTGCACGCACTCGATACGATCCCAGAGAAAATACGCTGACGAGGGACCACGGGCAACGGCATCTTCATTGTGCGACATGACCGTTCACGGAATAGGTCGCCGACACACTGTCGGCGGCCGCGGGCGATTCTACTGACCGGCAGCCGTCGTGCTCGAATGCCCAGGGTCCAACGCCCAGGGATCTCGGTGCTCGTTCCCTCAGTGCACGGGGCTATGCGGTGTAGCGCCCAGTCCGGCGAGTTGACATCCGACCGCTGGATTTCCCGTCCGCCGCCGGCGCGCTGGCCAACGCAGACCGGTGCCCTCGAAAATACTGGCTGTTACGTCCTCGCCGCGGCCGGCCCCGAGTGCCGAGCGTTCAGCCGTATGGGGGACGAGGTTGGGGGTTCCGTGGTGCAGCAGTCCCCGGCCGCGCGGGTATCGCTGCGCTCCCGCCGCTCGAAAGGCATTCTGTACGGATCTTCGGGATCAGGGCGCGGTGTTCAGCAACGCCGCGGTTTCGGTGGTGCCTTCGACGAGGGTGCGGGCCAGATCGGTCAGGCGCACGTTGTGGCTGCGGGCGTGGCCGCGTAGCCGCGCGAAGGCCTGGTCCATGTCGAGGCCGCCTCGTTCGGCGAGCATGCCCTTGGCTTGTTCGATGATGATGCGCGAGTTCAATGCTCCCTGTAATTGCCTGTGGACGACGTCGGAGCGGGTCACCGCGCGCTGGTGCAGGATACCGATGGTGGCGACATCGGCCAGCGCCTGTCCCACGCGTAGGTCTTGACCCGACAGCGCCGCGGCGGTTCTGGTGAACAGATTCAGTGCGCCGATCCGCTCATCGCGCAAGCGCATCGGCAGTGCACACACGGCGAGGAATCCGTCGTCGAGGGCGCGCTGCGCGAACGCGGGCCAGCGTTGTCGGTCGACGGTGAGATCTTCGACCAGCACCGCGGCGCCACTGCGGTAGGCGAGCAGGCACGGACCGGCCTCGGCCTGTACCTGGAACAGCTCCAACAATCGCGCCTGCTCGGTGGTGGAGGCCAGCACCTGCAACCCGCCGCCGGGGGCGGCCAGCAGAATCCCCGCGGCATCGACGGCCAGCAATCGTGCGCAGTCGTCTACGAGACGCTGCGCCAGCTCGATCAGATCGTAGTCGTCGACGAGTGTGTCCACGAGCTCCACGAACGCCCGCATCAATGGGCCTTCTCGCTCCTTCATGACCTCATCCTCCTGTTGTCGTCTGTGTGTTCAGGGCCCGTCTGGGTCGGGGGACAACCGCAATCGACGTGCGACCACGTCGGAGGCGACCTCGGCCAGGGTGTGTCCGTGGGCGAAGGCATGGCCCTGTAGGCGCGCGTAGGCATCGCGCACGGGGACGCCGAGTTGCGCGGCGACCATCCCACTGGCCTGATGGATTTCGCGGGTGCGCGGCGCGGAATTCCACCACTGCCCCAACACCATCTCGGCCCGGTCGGATTCGGCGCGCTGGTCCGACAGCAGGATCATCGTCACCATCGTGGCGACCGAGGTCGCGGCCGCCCACTGCGCGCCGTCCAGGGGGCCAGGCGCGTCGCAGAACAGATCCAGTACCCCCAACCGCGCCGCGCCCGCCTGTAACGGGATCGAATACACCGCACCGGATTCGGCGGGGTCCATCGCCGCGCCCAGCAGTGGCCATCGGTGATGAATCAACGCCAGGCTCTCGACATTCACCGGTTCCCCTCGCGCGGCGGCGTCGAAACCCGGACCCTGGCCCGCGGTGGCCTGCAATGCCTCGAACCGGTCGGCGATAGGATCGCTGGCGCACAGCACCTCCCATCCGGTCTCGGCGAAGTCGACCGTGATCGCGATCGCGACACGCTGCACCTTCAACACCCTTAGACACGCCGCACAGAGCCGCGGCGGACCGCCGATATCGCGCGGCACCGCGGTCAATGCCGCCAGAAACCGCTCCGAACCCACCGCGTCGAAGGCGTTCACGACCGCCACCGCCCGCGAACCGCCTGCGCTCCGATTCTGGAGACGGAACCCGCGCGCGAATCCCATTGGGGATGAACGATTCGGGTCACGAGAGCCTCCTGACCATGCCGTGCCGCCTCGGTGCCGCGGTTGCAGACTGTCCTCTCGGTGGCGCCACAACGCCGTAGAGATCACGACGGGTCGATACTTGACCGCGTTCGCACCCTCAACGGTAGTCCGACACGTGAGATCACAAGCCGCCCTTCGAAGATCATGAACCCGGGTCTGATGTAGGCGGGGTTTCCGGCGGCCGTCGCGGCCTTCGACTACCCGTCGGTGTCGGGCGACTGACGCTCGATCACGTAGGACGATCGCCCCGAGTTCCACCACCGGGATCCACTGCTTATGGAGGGTCGCTTGCGTCGGGGGAAGCGGGTCTTCCTGCTGCCAGCCGCATTTGCTCGTCGGCTTCCCGGGGTGTGGCGTCCGGGGGGATGACGCGTAGGGCGAGTGCGGTGTCGTGAGTTCCGTAGAGGCGCATGACATCGGGTGGCTGGTCGCCGGCAGGGCCGTGTATGCCGATGTCGTCGTCACCGCCGTCGATGCGTCGCTGGGCGAGGCTGGTGGCGTTCCATTCGAAGCCGACACGCACCGTGGGGCCCAGGCGCGGGGTGACGGCGCTGATCAGGTCGTGCAGTTCGGTGGTGAGGTTGGTGGTCCACGGCCACCACGCGCCGTCGACGGTTCCCCCGCGGGTGCCCGGCGCTCGGAGCATCAGACGCGGTGTGCGGGTCGGAGACCGGAAGGGCTGACGAGTGTCGGTGGTAGAACCGGAGTTCTCGCCCATCGCGTGATGGTTGGTGATCGGGCGTCGTCGCCCCGGCATGCCAGGCATGATCTAGACCGCCGGCCCGGTGGCGGCCGTCAGTTCGGTGTTCGCGGTGGCCTCATCGGTGGATGACGCGATCACGCGCAACACGATCACCGTGGCGTCGGCGCCGATGACATACAGCGTGTTGGGCAAACGGAATGGGTACGGTTCGAGCCGAATCTCCCGGCCCGCCACGATCGTCTGCCATGGCGGCGAGGACCAGGTGTGCTGGTCATAAACGATCCGATTCACCGCGCCGACTCGAATCCGCAAGGCGGCCAGGAGATCTGGAAGTTCGACGGTGAGATCGGCCGTTCGGGGCCACCAGGCGCCGTCGATGTAATCGGAATGCAGGATCTGTGGATTCAAGTTCAGTCGCGGCGGCTCAGGAGGGCCGCGGTACGTCGGCTGGTGAACCGGTGACGATGTGATGATGACGCTCCTGTCCCGGCGAGTACCGGTAGATAGTGCGGGTCAGTATTCGAAGGCTTCGCCCTCCTTGCGAGTTCCCTGTTCGGTTTCGCCGACCGAATGATCGAGGCGTCCGGGTATATGCGCGGACGGCGGTGTTCGTCCGGTGACGCGGGCGAAGAATCGCCCGAGGGATCGCCGCAGGTCTTTGACCTGCACGGAAATCGACGACACGCCCGTGACCGCGATGATCACGAGGGCGGCCAGGAGAACAAGACCGAAGGTAATGATCATGGGAATCCTCGGATCTGTTGGTACTTCCCAGTAGACACCGCACAGAGCACCATGTCAACGTTGTAGGTCTACACTAGTGGCGCACTGATTCTTCGTCCCGATCCGAGGGAGCCGCCATGATGGCCGAATTGCCTTCCGACAAGCCGGATTCCACGACGTCGGGGGCCGTGCGGACCGCCGACGGCGCGGGCAGCGGCCAGGTGACCCGTGCGGGTGTGCTGGCGGCTGCGCTGTCGATCGTCGATCGTGACGGTGTCGACCGATTGTCCATGCGCCGCTTGGCCGAGGCGGTGGGCCGGGATCCGATGGTGATATACCGGCACGTGCCGAACAAGGCCGCTGTACTTGATGGCATCGCCGAGATCGTATTCGCCGAACTGAAGGTCGATCCCACGGATCCGGACTGGTCCGGTCAGCTGCGCGCGGTCGCCCGAGCCTTCCGGGAACTATCGCTGACCCATCCGCGAGTGGTGCCGTTGTTGGTGACACGGCCGTTGGCGACCCCGCTCGGTCAGCGGCCGCAGGCCGTGGTGCGACCTGTCGAGGACATCCTCGCGTTGCTGACCCGCGCGGGCTTCTCCGGCGCTGATGCGCTGCACATCTACCGCGCGTTGTTCGGATTCCTCTACGGGCATGTCCTCAACGAGTTGCAGGAACTGATCGAGCGACCCGACGAGACCGACGACGTGCTCCGCCTCGGGCTGCACCGGCTGCCGATCGGGGAGTTCCCGCAGCTGCGTGCGCTGGCGCCGGTGCTGGCTTCCTATGACGGTGCGGCTGAGCTGGAACGCGGCTTGGACCTGCTGCTGGCCGGGCTCGCCGCCACCCTGCCGCACCCCGGCGGCGACGGGCAGGTGGCTCCGGTGAACTGAACGCTGCCGCGATACCCCGGGATCCCGGACGTTTGCCGCCGCCCAGTGCGGCATGTTCGCCCGATTCGTTCGCGGGATACCCTCCCGCAACACCGGATCATCAGCGACCGCGGCCATACTCGGGGCCGCCAGCACCGCCGCGTCCACATAGTCGAACCACCCGCGAGGCGCGCCCAGCACCGCCTCCGCACCACGGCGCAACAATTCGCAGATGCGATCCGACGGCCGCTCCCAAGCCATTACGGCAGCGTACCTACGCCGTTCAGTCGGTCTCGAAGAGATTGGTTAACTCCGCGGAATTCGAGGGACGGGCTATTTATCCGGCGCTGAGGCGTTTTTCCGAATTGCCTTGTGCGGCAACGCAACAACCACTGTTCGCGTTCACTCAGCCTGTGGACGGTGATGACCTGGCGCGTGCTGTGACGTTACGCTGAGCAAGGTTGGCTACTTTTCAGCAAAGCTCGGTTACGTTCGTCCACACAATCGGGATGCGGCGGTGAACGCGAACCTGCTCGCGGTCGATACATAGTGGAGACACGTTGGTTCGTCCCCCGATTGCGAGGTCTTTCATGGACAGCACAGCTCCGACCGCGGCCGAGACCGCCCGTGCACTGGCCATTCGTTCGGTGCATCTCATGGCCGAGGGTGAGCGCGCCGATTTCGACGCGATCATCCACCCCGATGCGATCAATCGGGAGGCCAAGTCCGAGCCGCCCGCGGCCCGGGATCGCGGCCCGGCCGCGTATTTCGCCACGGCGCTCTGGTTGCGCGCGGCGTACGCGGAACTGCGCCACACCATCGAGGCCGCGATCGTGAACGATGATCTGGTGGCGCTGCGCACCACCATGTCCGGCCGCCATGTCGGACCGTTCGTGGTGTACGACGAGGACGGGCAGGTGGATCAGGTCTTCCCGCCGACCGGCCGGACTTTCGCTGTCACGCAGTCGCATTGGGTGCGGATCGCGGACGGCAAGGTGATCGAGCACTGGGCCGATCGGGATGATCTCGGGCAGGCGCAACAGCTCGGCTGGGTTCCGCCGACCCCGGCCTATCTGCTGCGGATGGCGCGTGCCAAACGTAAAGCGCAGCAGGAGAACAAGATTCGCTGATTCACCGGCGCGAGCGCAGGGCTGCCCGAATCACCTCGGTGAACACCGCGGCAATCAGCACGATCTCGCCGACCGTCAACGCCCGCCCCGGCGCATCGGTGGTGAGCGTTTCGCTCCGACCACGGGATGATCGGGGGCAGCGGTGCCGAGCCATTGCGGCGAGTCCCGCTGGCCGACGTCGTTCGCGAGGTGGCGCTTGCCGCCGAAGCCGAGGGCGAGGTCGAGGTGATCGCCGTGTGGCATGCGCTCGGTCCTCGAATCCCGCTGCCGGAGTTCCACATCGAGGAGCCGTGGGAGATTTCGCCATGGCGGAGATTCGCGCGATCGCGTTGCGGACCGCCGCCACGACGGTGGAGCTGCCGACAGGGTATCGGCCGCCGCCGGAGTACTCCGAGGACGATGAGCTCGAAGCGTGGTGGATGGGCCTCGACTAGTCCTCGGTGAACAGGTGGCGTAGGAATCTGTCGGGGTTCGAGAGGAAGCCGCGGGTCAACCGCACCGGGAGGGCGTCATCGAAGTCGACCCGGCCGAGGTGACCGTCGTCGGCGATTTCGCAGATGGTGGCGCCGGGCAGGGCGAGCAGGATCGGGGAGTGGGTGGCGACGAGGATCTGGCAGCCGCGATCGGCGAGTTCGGCGAGGCGGGCGAGGACGGCCATGCATCCACGCACGGACAGCGCGGCTTCGGGTTCGTCGAGCAGATAGAGCCCGTTCGGCCCGAACCGATGGGTCACCAGGTCGAGAAAGGATTCGCCATGCGAGCGTTCATGCGCCGAGACACCGCCGTACGCCGTTAGCAGCGGCGGACCGCCGTCGGGCGTACTGTCGAGACGCTCGATCTCGGAGGCGACGTTGTAGTAGGACTCCGCGCGCAGGAAGAACCCGGTGCGCGGTTTGGTCACGCCCCACCGCAGCACCAGATGATCGCCGAGCGAGGATTCGCTGGCGCGGGTGGCGAAGCGGAAATTGCGGCTTCCGCCTTCGGGATTGAAGCCGGCGGCGACCGCGATCGCCTCGAGCAGCGTCGATTTGCCGGCACCGTTCTCGCCCACCAGAAAGGTGACCCCGGGCGGCAGCGCCAGCCCGCCCGAACCCCCGAGCCATCGCACCACGGGCAGCGCGAACGGATACTCGTCGGCCACGGCGGTATTCGCCAGCCGTACCTCCCGGATGAAGCCACCCGGCCCGCCGAATCGGACATTCCGCACGGACCCATTCTGCGTTTGCCGGATATGCGCTGCCTCGCCGCCCCCGCCGAAATATGGTTTCGGCCGAGCGAACCGGCCCCTATGGTGGATCGATGCCGTCGGTCAAGAAGATTCAGGTCACCTTCGACTGCGCCGAACCCGAACGCGTCGCTCGTTTCTGGTGCGAGGTGCTGGGCTATGTCGTGCCACCGCCCCCCGAGGGCTTCGCCGACTGGGCCGCCTACGATCGCTCGCTGCCGCCCGATCGCCGGGGCGCCTCCTTCGCCTGTATGGATCCCACGGGTGCGGGTCCGCGCCTGTACTTCCAGCGCGTCCCCGAAGGCAAGATCGTCAAGAACCGGGTGCACCTCGATGTGCGGGTCGGCACCGGTCTGGTGGGCGCGGAGCGCCTGGCCGCCCTCGAAGCCGAATGCGCCCGATTGCTCCCCCTCGGTGCGACCCGCCTCTACCTGTTGCCCGCGGACGAGGAGAACGAATCCTGCCTCGTCATGCAGGACGTCGAAGGTAATGAGTTCTGCCTGGACTGAGAACCGGACCAGGAATCTGACACACCATCATTTCGGAATCCGATCCGCGGCCGGTGCGGCCGTGATCTAATCGCGCCAACTCGGGTTTCAGCGCCTCGATGACGATATCGAGGGGTTACCCGATGTACGTGGGAGCAACGATGGTGGATAGAAGAACGCAGCGGGTGGCGGGGTCGATGGCCGCCTTCGCGGTCGCGGGCGGGTTCGTGGTCGCGGTGATGCCCGGGATGGCCGCGGCGGCGCCGGGCACGATCACCTGGACCGACGGGAACAGCAAGTACGCCCGGACGGTGTCGAACACTAATCCGGTTGTCGGCGACACCATTACCGTCACGACGATGTTCGAGCGCACCGGCATTCCGGTGGAGTACATCTACTCGGTGAAGGATCTGCACCCGGCCTGCCTCACCCCGGTCGCGGGTTCGGCGAAGATGGGCGGCGACCAGGTTCAGCTGGACACTTCGTCCTCGGATTGGGTGCGCGCCGAATTCGGCATCACCAAATATCCGGTGTACCCGAATATCCAGCCCAAGTCGCAGACCTTCGAGGTGCAGTACAAGGTGGGCGTGAACTGCGCCCGCGACACCCCGCTGCCGACCTCCATGCACTACGGCGGCTCGCTCGGCGACGGCACCTATCAGAACAAGGGTCCGGCCATCACGGTCTCCAGCGACGCGGTCTCGACCACGGTGCTCACCGATGTGTCCGGCGCTCGGACCGGTAAAGCCGTCACCCTCGAGGCGACCGTCGCACCGGCGGCCGCGGGCGGCACCATCCAGTTCAAGGCGGGTGACAATGTCCTCGGCGATATCCCCGTGGCCGCCAATGGCAAAGCCTCGATCGTCTGGACCCCGGGCGCCGCGGGTTCGTACACCATCGGCGCGACCTTCTCCGGCCGCAGCGGTGTAGCGGGCTCCACGACCACCAAGGTCGTCACCGTCGCCGATCCGCCGACCGATCCGGGCACCAAGCCCAGCACCGGATCCTTCTGATCATTGGTTCGAAACAGCTACGGCCCGAGCTCAGCTCGGGCCGTAGCCGTTCTCTGGGCTCGAAACAGCGTCGGGCGCAGCCGGATCGACGGCGGTTAGCCGGAGATGCTGGGGAGCGGGCAGCCGAAGCTGCCGGTGGAGGTGGAGGCGCGGACCTGGACGGTGAGCGGGGTCAGCGGGTGGATATCGCCTTGGCCGAAGGTCCAGGAGGCGGTGAGGGTGTGCTGGCCGGCGGTTTTCGGGGTCCACGAGGTCTGCGCGGCCTTGCCGATCAGCCCGCCGACCGTGCCGGTGCCGATGGTGGCCCCGTCGTCGAAGAAGGTGACCTTGATGCCGTTGGACGAGCTGCTCCCGCCGCCGACCATATCGCCGCTGGTGAGGGTGTAACCGCAACCGACCTGGGGGTTCGAGCCCTGGAGGGATACGTAGCCGTCTCCCAGGGCCGCGGCGTTCGGGGCCGTGGCGAGCAGGATCGCGCCGAAGCCGGCGGCGGCGGTGGTCGCGAAGGTGGCGGTGCGCGTCCGAGAAGATGTCATGAGATCAGAAATTATCATGATTCACTTTTGCGGGAAGCCGATTGAGGCCGCTGCAAATGGGGGATTGCGGTTGCCCGCGCAAGGTGCCTGGAGCTGCCGTTTCAGACCAGCAGCGCCCGGGTGTGCGGTGTGCTCGGATCGCCGAGTACCGCTGCGGTCTCGCCGTATTCGACCACCTCGCCGTCGGCCAGCACCACCAGTCGGCGGCAGTAGCGCGCGACGATCGCCATATCGTGGCTGATCACGAGTACGCCGATACCGCGGTCCGTGCGGGTGTGCCGCACCAACTCCATAATGGATTCCGCGGTGCGGGCATCGAGGGCCGAGGTGATCTCATCGCAGATCAGCACATCCGGTTCGGCGGCCAGGGCGCGGGCGATGGCGACGCGTTGGCGTTGGCCACCGGAGAGCTCCTCCGGATAACGGTGCAGCAGATCGCGATTCAGCTCCACATCGGCCAGCAGTCCGGCCGCATGCTCGGCGACCGCGTTGCGGGGCATCCCATTCAGCCGCAGCGGACGCGATAGCGCTTGCAGCACAGTATGTCTCGGATTCAGCGTCGACAGCGGATCCTGCGGTATCAACTGCACGCGCCGCCGATCGCGACGGGAGCGACGACCGCGCCCCACCGGCAAGGGCCGCCCGCCCACCTCCAGGCTGCCCGAGGCGTCGGTGTGGATCCCCGCCAGCACCCGGGAGAGCGTCGTCTTACCCGCGCCGGACGGCCCGATCACCGCGACCGATTCACCCGCCGCGATATCGAGATCCACCGAATCCAGGAGCCGTTTGCGCCCGGCCACCGCGCGGATTCCCTTCGCGCGCAATGCGGCCGGCCCCGGTGCGGGCGGCTCCGGCTGCCGAACGGTCAACTGTTTCAGTGCGATCCGCGGTGTGCCCAGCGTGACCACCTCGTCGGCCAGCCGATGCAGCACCGCCGTGTCGTGCCCCGAGACCATCACCGCCACACCCTCTTCGGTGGCCAGTGAGCGCAGCAGATCGGCGATGCCGTTGCGCAACTGCCCGTGCAGTCCGGCGAGCGGTTCATCGACGACGACCACCCCGACCCCGCGCACCAGGGCGAGCGCGAGCGCGATCCGCCGCTGTTCACCGCCGGAGAGTTCACCGGCTCGCTGCCGCAGACACCGTGCGGTCAGACCGACGCGATCGAGTACGCCCTCGATCGCGGTATCGCCGTGCGCGGCCTCGCGCAGCAGTGCGCCGATCCGCATCATCGGATTCAGCGCCGCGCCGGGATCCTGGCTCATGAACGCCAGGTTCTCCCGCCGGAACCCTTGCAGCGCGGTGGGTTTCAGGGCGAAGACATCCTGTCCGGCGACCCGCACCGACCCGCCCGCGCGAGTGGTCCCGGCGCTCAGATGACCCAGCACGGCACGCATCAGGGTCGTCTTGCCCGCACCGGAGGGTCCCGTCAGCGCCGTCACCGTCCCGTGCGGCACCCGCAGTGAGGTGGGCGCCAGCAATTGCGCCCCCGAACCGGCACGCACCGAGAAGTCCTCGACCAGTACCCCGCGTGTCATGCGCTCCGCCGTCCACGTCCGAATGCCACCACGGCACTGTTCACACTGACCGCCAGCAATCCGATCGCCAGTGCCGGAGCCAATACCGCGGCGGGGTTGAGCAGGATCCCGGATGCGTTCTCGCGCACCATGACCGCCCAATTGGCATCGCCGAGCGTGGCGGGCAATCGCAGGAATGCGGCCGTGCTCACCAGATACATCGCCTCCACGAACCGCAGTCCCAGCTGGGTGAGCAGGGTTTCGCGCAGATTCGGCAGTAGTTCGCGAAAGACGAGATAGCTCAACCGTTCTCCACGCGCCTGCGCTGCCTCGATGAACCCGGACCGCGCCACGCCGGTGGCCGCCGCGGCGAATACCCTTGCCGAGTAAGGGGTTCCGGCGATCACCGCGACCGCCACCAGTCCGGTCGAACCCGATTCCGGCCAGGACAGCATGAACAGCAGTATCGCCAGCACCGGCGGCAGCAACATGAACAGATCGGCGGCGCGCTCGATCCAGCCGCCCGCCCGGGGGCGCAGTGCCGCAACCGATCCCAGTACCGCGGCCAGTCCGGTCACCAGCACCGCGATGGTCGCGGCCAGCAGCAGCAGTCCCCAGCCGCCGCGCAGCAGTTGGCTCCACACATCCCGCCCGAGTCGATCACCACCCAGCCAGGCATTGCCCTCGGGTCGCTGGAAGCTGATGCCGATCCCGTGATCGACCGCATGGGGCGCGAAGACCGGCCCCGCCACCGCCAGGGCGATGATCACCGCCGCGGGCAGCACCGCGGTCCATATCCGGCGGCTGCCGATCATGTCCGTCCTCGATTCACCCAGGCGCGCACCGCATCCGCGATCAGCAGGACGCACAGGATCGTCGCCCCGGTCAATGCCACCACCGCCGCGATCAATGCGGTATCGCGATCGGAGACCGATCCGGCGACCAGCGCGCCCATACCCGGATAGTTGAAGACCGTCTCCACCACGAGCGCACCACCGAACAACGTGCCCACCGAGGTCGCGAAGGAGGTCGCTATGGTGGGCAGGGCGAACGGCAGCACATGGCGCAGTAGCACCGTCCGCTCGGAAAGCCCGTTCAGCACAGCGCTTTCCACGTGCGGGGCGGCGGCCGCGTCGACCATCGCGCCGCGCACTACGCGCAGGTTCCAGGCTGCCTGCGGAATCGCCAGGGCGATCACCGGCAGGATCAGCATGCGCGCGCTCGCCGGATAACCGGATCGATTCGTGAAGGTCACCGCGGGCAGCCAATCCAGCCACAGCGAGAAGACCAGCACCAGCAGCGTCGCCAGCACGAATTCCGGTACCGCGATGACGAACGCCGAACCGGGTTGCAGTACGCGCGCGGCGAACCCGGTGGGTCGCGCGGCCCACCACACCCCGCAGACCAGTGCGAGCAGCACCGTGACCGCCATGGCGAGTGAGGTCAGCAGCAGCGTCTGCGGAAACTTCGCCGCCAGTAGATGATTCACCGACAGGCCGCGCGCGGTGGTGCCGAAATCACCGGTCGCGGCCCCGCTGATCCAATCCCGGAATCGGACCGGCAGCGGACGGTCCAGTCCCAGTTCATGTTCCTTGGCCGCGACGCTCGCGGGTGTGGCGTCCCGTCCGAGCACGGCGCGCGCGGCATTGCCGGGCAGCAGATCCACCACCACGAACACCAGGGCCAGCAGCGCGATCAGCAGGGCCAGCCGCCGCGCTACCAGTCCGGTGAACGCGATCAATTCGACAACCACACTCGTTCGAGTTGGACGCGCCCGTAGCCGGCCAGTTTCGGCAGGTCGCGCACGGCGGTGGACGCGACATCGATGCCGTCGGCCATACCCCAGACCAGGTAGCCGCCGTGGTCGTACTGGATCTGCTGCAGGGTCTTGCTCGCGGCGTCGAACTTCGCACCGGCGGGCGCGGCGAGCGCGTCGGTGTACGCCTGGTCGAAAGCCGCGTCCTTGAAACCGGTCTCGTTCCATGTGGTGCGGGAGGTCATCACCTTGCTGGCGAAGAACACCACGGAATCATTGGTGCCCCAATTCACGGTGTACAGCGGGGCTTTGAGCCAGGTCTGGTCGTAGAACGCACCGGATTCCTGCACCACGACCTCGAGATTCAGCCCGATGTCCTTGGCCTGGGCGGCGAAGACCTTCGCCGATTCGACCTCACCGGCGGCCTCCTGCTTGGTCACCAGCCGATACGACTTGCCGGTGTCGAATCCGGCGTCGGCGAGCAGCTGCTTCGCGCGGGAGATATCGCGGGTGCGCTGCGCGAGCGCGGTGTCGTAGGTCGGATCCCCGGTGCCGAGAACGTCATTGGCGATACTGCCGTATCCCGAGAACACCTGCGCCACCATCGCGGGGCGATCCGCGGCCAGTCGCAGTGCCGTGCGCACGCGCGGATCGGCGAAGGGGCCGTCGGCGGTGCGCATGGCGATCGCCACCGCGACATCATTGGGTCGGCGGATGACCTGTAGGTCACCGCGTCCCTCGGCGCTGCGCCCTGCGATCGCGCCGACGCTGGAGGCGACGTCGATCTGTTGCGCCATCACCGCATTGGCCATCGACTCCGGGCTCTCGAACAGCGTGACCTCGACGGCGTCGAGCAGGGCCGGGCCGCCGTGCCAATTCTCATTGCGCACCAGCCGGGCATTGCCGTTGCTGTAGCTCTCCAGCTTGAAGGGTCCGCTGCCGATGGCCTTGGTGAAATCGGTGGTGCCCTTGGGCAGGACGAAGGTCATGAGCCGAAGCAGCAGCGGCAGTTGGCTGTTGGGTCCGGCGCAGGTGAGTAGGACCGCATCGGGTCCGGCGGCTTTGATGTCGTCGACCGAGGCGACGGGGACCTTGGTCTCACCGGCGGCCTCGCGCAGTCGGCGCAGCGACCACACCACATCCTCGGAGGTGACCGGGCGGCCGTCGTGGAAGGTCGCGCCCGGGGCGATGGTGAAGGTCCAATTGCGCTGGTCGGCATCGGCTTCCCACTTCGAGGCCAGGCGCGGTGCGACATTCGGATCGAGGCCGGGGACGGTGAGCGCATCGTAGACGAGCGAGGTGATCAGGAAATCGCTGTCATTGTTGAGGGTGGCGTGCGGGTCGCGTTCGGTCTTGGCGGATTTGCCGAGCGCGCCGATGCGCAGGGTGCCGCCCCGTCGGGGCGTGCCGCCGGTGCTGTCGGTGGCGTCGCTGCCGCAGGCGGCCAGGGCCAGGATCGCGCTCAGCCCGAGGCCCGCTGTGAAGAGTTGACGCCTGTTCAAATCCATCGCTCGACCTCACCGGTTTCTATAACCATAGGTTAGCCTCTGCTAACCCGGTAGAGGCTAACGGTACGAGATGTGAGGGGCAACATTCCCGATCCCGCTTGACCTTCACATAGATGTCAAGGTTCGACGATGCGTGCATGACCGATCGAATTCAGCTCGAAAATCCCGAGACCACCGCGAAAACCACTCCGCGACTACCGATTACGCGCCTGGCGGCATTGACCACGGCGGCCTTCATCACTGTACTCACCGAGGCGCTGCCCGCCGGTGTGCTTCCGGGAATGAGCACGGATCTGCACGTGAGTGAATCCGCCACCGGTCAGTTGGTGACCGTCTACGCCCTCGGCACCGCGGTGTCGGCGATTCCGCTCTCGATCGCCACGGCGGGCTGGCCGCGCAAGCGACTGCTGCTGGCCGGTGTGGCCGGATTCGCGGTGGCCAATACCGTGACGGCGCTGTCGCTGCTGTATCCGGTGACCCTGGTCGCCCGGTTCGTCGCGGGTATCGCCGCGGGGGTGGTCTGGGCGCTGCTCGCCGGATACGCCCGGCGGCTGGTGCCGGAATCGTTGCAGGGCAGGGCGATCGCGTTCGTCATGGCCGGTATTCCACTGGCGCTCTCGCTCGGGATTCCGCTCGGGACGCTGCTGGGTGATGCGGTGGGCTGGCAGGTGACCTTCACGGTGATGTCGGTGCTCGCGGTGGTCCTGCTGGCCTGGATCTTCCCGGCGGTTCCGGACTTTCCCGGTCAGGCCGCCGGGCGGGTGCAATTGGCAACGACCGCAAGGATTCCCGGGGTGGGCGCGGTGCTGTTCGTGACGCTCACGTTCGTGCTCGCGCACACCATTCTCTACACCTATATCGCGACGTTCCTGGACGCGGCCGGATTGGACGGGATGACCGGTGCGGTCCTGCTGGTCTTCGGCATCGCCTCCATGATCAGCATCTGGTTCACCGGCGCTCATATCGACCGGCGACTGCGTGGATCGATCATCGCCGCAACGCTTTTGGTCGCGGTGGCGGCCGCCGCACTGGCGATTCCGGCGCATAACGTGGCCCTGGTCTACGTGGCGGCGGCACTGTGGGGCCTGGGCTGGGGCGGCGTCCCCACCCTGCTGCAAACCGCCGTGGCGATCGCGGGCGGCGACGCCGCCGACACCGCCCAGGCCATGCTGGTCACCCTGTGGAACGCGGCCATGGCGGGTGGTGGCCTCGTAGGCGGAATCCTACTGAACCTCCTCGGCCCCAGCGCATTCCCCTGGACCGTCCTGATCCTGCTGGCACCCACCCTGCTGGTCATCATCGGTGCGCGCCGGCACGGTTTCCCGGGTGCGCGGTGACCAAGAGCACCGCGATACCCCGGTTTCCGGGGCATTCTCGCGAGATTTCATTACGTAGGGTAATAAATCGTGTGGAAAGCGGGGTTGCGGGAGTTCGGGCGTTCGGGCGTCACGGTTTCGGTGCTGGGCGTGGGTGCGGTGCTGGCGGTGGCGTTGGTGTTGACCACGGTGAATCCGTGGATGAGTGAGTCCGGCGGGATTCTGGCCGGTGGGTTGGACGCGCATGTGTATCGGGATGGCGCGGATCGGGTGTTGCAGGGGCGGCCGCTGTATACCGAGCCGACGTTCTTCGGACTCCTGTATACGTACACACCGTT
The DNA here is from genome assembly GCF_001625085.1 of Nocardia acidivorans NBRC 108247. Taxonomy (GTDB): domain Bacteria; phylum Actinomycetota; class Actinomycetes; order Mycobacteriales; family Mycobacteriaceae; genus Nocardia; species Nocardia acidivorans. Next base: position 25,613 of record NZ_BDAW01000087.1, on the reverse strand, counting down.
TTCGGCGCTGGTGTTCCTGCCGATCGTGGTGATTCCGTGGAGTTGGCTCACATATGCGTCACTGCTCGTGAATCTGATCGTGCTCTTCGGCTGCGTGCTGTTGTGTTGGCGCACACTGGGTTACCGGCTGACCCCCGGGCTTGCGGGGGTCAGTGCGCTGCTCACGCTGACCTGCCTGTTTCTGGAACCGGTGCGCACCACCATGTTCTACGGGCAGATCAATCTGGTGCTCATGCTGCTGGTGCTGTGGGATTTCGTGCGGGCCGACGAGAGTCGGATACGCGGAATCGGGGTCGGGGTGGCCGCGGGCATCAAACTCGTTCCGGCCTATTTCGTGGTGCAGTATCTCGCACTGCGCCAATGGCGTTCGGCCGCCGTGGCGGCACTGATCTTCCTGGGCACGATCGCCCTGGCCTGGGTGGTCGTGCCCGATGATTCCCATCGGTACTGGTTCTCGACCTTCTTCCAATCCGATCGCATTGCGCCGGACACCAATCCGGCCAATCAATCGATCCGAGGCGTCCTGGCCCATCTCGGTGACGGTGCCGCGCCGATCTGGTTGTGGCTGGTGGTCACCATCGTCACCACCTTCGTGAGCCTCGCGATCACCGTCGCATTGCATCAGCGCGGCGAACGCCTGCTGGCGGTGACCCTCGCGGGAATGACCGCGTGCGCGGTATCCCCCTTCGCCTGGGGACACCACTGGGTCTGGTTCGTCCCCCTGCTGGTTCACCTCGTCGACCGCGCCCAATCGAATCCTCGCTGGTGGGCCGCCGCCGCCCTGCTCTTCGTCGGCACCGGCGCGTGGGCCTACCACTGGGGCGAGAACTACGTCTCCGTGGGCATTTTCCTGCTCCCCAAACCCTGGCACACCGAACCCATCCTGGAGAACTCCCACGTCCTGGTCTACCTGGCCGCCCTGGCCTACGGAGCATTCATCGCCAAAGGCCCTACACCCTGGCGGGACTGGCGCGCGATCTCGTCCTGAGCGCGGCTTATCCGCCCGAGCACCCCGCACAGCGAATTCCGGGCCGCGACAACGGCTGTCAGTCGATGCGGTCCAGGAGCCAGCGGGGGCCGACGATGGTGATGTTGTGGGGTTCTAGTCGGGCGCGCAGGCCGCGATCGGCGGTGACGACGGTGATCGGACGGGTGGGGGCGGCGGCGCGGGCCGCGGTCACGGTATCGACGATGGTGTCGTCGCCCGAGGCGGGCGCCAGGACGACAGCTATGCCTTTGTAGGCGGCTGCGGCGGCTTTGGCCGCGCCTTCGAGGATGACGACTATGGCGGTGGGTTCGTCGAGGCGCAGTTCGGTGAGCTGGGTGAGAAGGCGGCGGGCCGCGCCGGGGCGGTCGCGCCACCAGCCGTCGGGCCGGGAGCCGACCACATTCGCGGCATCGACCACCAGCAATCGAGAAGTCATACCGACCATCCTTCTCGGCTTTCGCGACGAATATGTGATCAGCACGCCCGTCGGTCCGTTCGGCTCGGCGGGCAGGGCGAATGAAGTTGATCGATAAGTATCTTTCGCGAAGGAGGAAAGGCATGATCCCGCATTTCATCGGTGACCTGATCTGGGCGGTCAACGACCTCCTCGGGAGGTTGCTGATCCCGTAGCCCGGACAAGCCGGGGCGGAACACCCGCTCCGGCTTTCACCGCACCCACCACGCGGCCGCTCTCGCCTAATCGGTAAGTTCGGCTGAGCGACAGCGGGATTCGAGCCGATTGCGATATCTTGGCTTGGACCAGGTGGGAGGTTTACGGGTGGATACGGACGCGCGAATTCGGAATCGGCGATGGCTGCGCAGGGCGGGAACGGTCGCGGCGACGGCGGTGCTACTGGCTTCGGCGGGGGCCGAAATGGCTACGGCCGCGCCGGTGCACGGGCCGGTATTGCGTTCTCCGGCGGGCGGTTACCAGGAGCTTTGGGTGCCGTCGAGTATGGGGCCGATCAAGGTGCAGGTGCAATGGGCGGCGCGCGGGGGTGGTTCCGCGCTGTATCTGCTGGATGGACTGCGTGCGCCGAACGATCACAGTCAATGGACCAGTGATACCGATGCGCTGCGCCAATTCGTCGGTGACAATGTGACTTTGGTGTTCCCGGTGGGCGGGCACTCCAGCTTCTATACCGATTGGTACCGGCCCAGCAGCACCAATCATCAGCGGAGCACATATCGGTGGGAGACCTTCCTGACCAAGGAACTCCCCGACTATCTGGCCGGATTCGGCGTCTCGCGGACCAATAACGCGATTGTCGGCGCCTCCATGGGCGGGAATGCGGCGCTCACCCTGGCCGCGCATCATCGTGATCAATTCCGGTTCGCCGGATCGTTCTCCGGCTTCGTGCACCCCACCTTTCCGATGTGGAATGAGGCCATGCGCGCCGCCATGATCGATGAGGGCAACTTCGATGTCGACGATATGTGGGGCCCGGCCTCGGATCCCGCGTGGAATCGCAATGACGCGACCAATCAGGCCGAGCTGCTGCGCGGTCTGCCCATGTACATCTCGACGGGCAATGCGGTGCCCGGGTTGGCGGACCTGCCGTTCGGCGTCGGCAATACCGTGAACGCGATGGGCCTGGAGGCCATGACCATGGTCGCCAATCAGATGCTGCGGGATCGATTGGCGGCGTTGGGAATTCCCGCGCGCTTCGATTTCGTGAACGGTACGCACACCTGGCCGTACTGGCAGCAGGCGCTCGCCACCGCCCGTCCGATGATTCTGGACGCGCTCGGAGCGCACTGAGATTCACCGGCCGCACAGCATTATCGGGTGTTCGAGCGTCGGTGCCCCGACCTACTATCGGCGGGTGAACGATCAGGGGGATGAGCTGTGGGGGCGGCCGCCCGGGCGGCGCGCCGAGGATGCGGGTGCGCCGCGTCCGGACCCGGTACTGCGCCTGCTCGACGAGATCGACCTGCTCGTCGAGGAAAGCATGCGCGACGGCGAACCCAGGACCGGGTACGACTACGACGATCCCACCTATCCGGATTGTCCGAATCCGTACTGTCGGGAATCCTGGCACGGGCTCGCGATCACGGTGCGCATGGTGGAGATGCGCGATTACGGCACGCTCGACCCCGAATACGACTACCGCGCCGACGACAGCGGGGTGATGTGCCCCGGTTCCGATCATGACGGGGAGTGGCCCGAACCGGCGGGGGAGTGGGAGCTCGAATGGGATCTGGAGGATTACGCGGGTGCGCTGCGCCCGGCCTCTGATACCGGAGCCGAGCCGATCGATCCGCGATTGGCGCAGGCGGACAGCATGTGGATGGCGGTCAGTCGCCCGGCGACCATGGTCTGGGTGTCGAGCACGCTGGTCGCGTTCCTGTCGATGTTCCTGACGCCCGCGCATTGGCGATGGCTGACGCCGGTGATCGGCATCGCGGCGTTCTGTACCCTCGGCTGGCTGTTGCGCCGCAAGCGGCGTCGGCTGCCGGTCGGCTATCTGCGTGAAAGGCTTTGTGCCAGACCGGAAACCATTATCGCATTGGGCTTGACGGCCGCTGCGTCCCTGCTCCCCGCGGTATGGGCCTTTCGGTCACCGCTCGATTCCTCCGGCGATGTCGCGGCGGGGTACGGCATCATGCTGCTGGCCTGCGCGCTGGCCGGAACCGCGCACGCCACCGTCCAACTGTCGCGAATCCGGACGGTGGCAAGCGAATCGGTCGACGGCGCGGGTGAGACCGATCGTGCGGCGCATGCGACGAATCTGGTCGTGCTCTCCTTCTTCTGGCTGATCTTCGCGCTGCCGGGGCTGCTGCTGTTCGGGTGGACGGTGGGCAGATTCACCTTCCAGCCCGCCGCCATGTGGGCGGCGGTCGGCGTCGCCGTGCTGAGTTTGATCGTGCTGTTCGTGGAATCGCTTGTCATGCACATCATCACGCGGGACGTCGGCGGGATTCTCATGATCATCCTGTTCGGCGCGGTCATCGCCGCCCCACTGCTGTGGTGGTCGCTGCACACCCTGGCGACCTCGCACTGGCACCTTTGATCAGCGCGGCGGTTCGATACCGGCGAGCCGCTCGGGGTCGGTGAGCAGATCCATCGCGGCGATCTTCCCGTTCACCACGGTGAATCCGATGATCGACCGCACCGTCTCCCCATCGGTGTTCACCAGTCCCGCCGCGCCATTGATGAGCGCGGCGTGCGCGGTGTACAGCATCGCCATCTTCTGGAAGGTGCTCGCCAGCGCCGCCACCTCGCGCGCCCCGCGGAATACTCGCACTCCGCCCGGTCCGCTGTCGGCCCGCAGCACCACTCCGGGATCGAGAATGGCCAGCAGCGCCTCGAATTCGCCCTCCCGCGCCGCGGCCAGGAACGCCTCCACCACCCGCCGCCGGCGGCGCGGATCCGCATCCGGCACCAGTTCCTGCCCCCGCACCCGCCGCCGCGCCTGACTGGCGAGCTTCTTCGCCGTCTGTGGCGTGCGCCCGACAATCGGCGCGATCTGCTCATAGGGCACCGCGAACATATCGTGCAGTACGAAGGACAATCGCTCGGCCGGGCTCAATGCCTCCAGCACCACCAGCATGGCCAAGCCCACCGAATCCGCCAGCAGCGCACGCTGTTCCGGATCCACCTCCTCGGCGTATCCCACCACCGGATCCGGCAGCTGATACTCCCGGACCGACTCCTCTCCCCGGGACTTCCTGGCCCGCAACATATCCAGGCAGACCCGTCCCACCACGGTGGTCAACCAGCCGGCCAGATTCTCGATGGCATCGGATTCACTGCGAGCCAGCCGAATCCACGCCTCCTGGACGGCATCGTCGGCCTCGCTCAACGAGCCCAGCATTCGATAGGCCACCGCCGTCAAATGCCCGCGTTCGCCCTCGAACGCCCGCGCCAAGCCCGCATCCGCACCCATCGCACACCTCTTCCTCGGATCGACACCCACACCGCAATGACGACCCGGCCCCGCCGAATGTGACACCCGAGGTCACGTTCGGCCGCCTCCATCCGTCATACCGGTATGTCCACGCTGACCCCCCGCCGCATCGCGTACCTGCTCTCCACCGGCGCCATCCTCACCGAAACAGCGGTAGGCGCCCAATGGGATCTGACCCGGAACGACTATGTCCGGGACACCCTCGACCATCTCGGTTACCCCGTCTATTTCGCCACCATCATGGGTACGGCCAAGGCCGCCGCGGTGGCGACGCTGCTCACCCCCGGCACGCCTCGGCTCAAAGAGTGGGCCTACGCCGGTCTGACCTTCGTCTACGCGGGCGCGGCCCTGTCGCACTTCGCCACCAAGGATGCCCCCAAGAAGATCATTCCCCCGGCCGTGGCCACCGCCTTGGCGGTGGCCTCCTGGACCCTGCGTCCCGCGGGCGAATAGCGGCGCTGCCCGGAAAGACCTCAGGCTCAGGACCATCGGATGCGGTCCTGAGCCTGAGGTGGTAGGTCGGCGTCTGTCAGGCCACGGCCTGGCCGGGGAGCTCGGCGGGTTCGGCGGGTTTCGAATTCGCGGCGGTACGGGGTGCGGTGGTGAATGCGGCCGCCACGCACGCGATGGCGATCACGAAGCAGGCCAGGGTGTACCAGAGGTTGCCGATCGGGTCGCCATTGGCCGTCAGGCCGTCCTTCGCGTCGAGGAAGTCCGGGAGGGCAGTGGCCCAGAGCAGGGCGAAGACCGCCAGATACAGGACGCTGTAGACGCGAACGAAAGGGTTTGTGTAACGCGGGGATTCGGGGTCCTGCCGCAGGGATCGCCATTGGCGGAACAGGATCGGTATGGCTACCAGGGTCAGCAGGATCAGTTCGGCGGCGTACAGGGTGCCCCGCACCGCGGTGCTACCCGCGCCCAAGACGGTGGCGGGCAGGGGCAGGATGAAGGTGCCCAGCGATGCCAGGAGCCCGATCGCCACGGTGCGCCCGATCAGCTGGAGGCCGGAGAAGTGTTGCCCCGCATCGACTTTGCGACCCACGAACCAGTAGACGCAGAAGGCCAGGGACATCGGCCAGAGGGCGGCGAAGACCACCACGCTGGGCAGCGGAACCGAATCGAACATCGGCTGATTGAGCGAGTTGCCGGTGGACCATTCCCACCAGCGCAGCTGCGGCCCGATGTGATCGAAGATCTCGTAGAAGGCGTGGTGCACGAAGCCCACGCAGACCGCGCCCAGGAATGCGCCGTGCCGACGGAAAACGCCGAGCATGCGCACGATTTCGTACGCGAGGGTCGCCATGAAGGGGTAGATGGCCACGATGTACAGCGGTAGTCGGCCCCAGAGGAAGTCGACGGTGAAGACATTGTGCGCGAACATCGTGTCGACGTGGTCCTGGATTCCGAACGCCGCCGGGAAGTACAGCGGCGGTTCGATAATGAACAGATACGCCGTCGCACCGAACCAGAGCACCAGGTTGGTGGGATCGCCATTGCGGCGCAATCGAATCACCGCGAGCACCAGCGCCAGGATCGAGCCCAGGATGATGGTGCACTCCAGCACCGGCAGCGTCCAGTTCTCCAGGCCGAACGGGTTCCGGAATTCGACGAGCCCGCCCGCCTCCTGGCAGGAGAAGCCGAGCGAATGCGCGAGCTGATCGAAGGTGGGGGAGCAGTGGTCGGTCACGACTGGGCCTCCGAGCCGATGGAATCCGCTGTGTACCAGCGCGTTACGTCATATCCGGACTCGTAACGCCGGAACCACACATCCGCCAGCGCGGGCAGCGCCTCGTGGGCGGGATTGTGCTTGGGCAGCTGGCTGCGGATGATCCCCTTCAGGGCGATCAACTGTTCACCGAGCGGCAGATCGTCGAAGGCGCGCAGCATCGGGCCGCTGTTCTGCGGCTCCAATCCCGGCAGCCAGCGTCGCAGATGCTGTCTGCGGCGATAGTTCGCGAACATGGCGAGCGCGTCGACCTGCCGTTCCTCCAGCGGCACATGCTTATTGAAGCCGGCGCAGGCGATCCTGACCACCTTCAGCACATGCCGGAAGATCGACGGTGCGACCCGCATCCGGTAAAGATCGCTGCCCACCACGGAATCGAAGATGATCAGCGCGGAACTGCGATGCTCGACCTCCTCGACGAAGTGCCAAATGAACAGGGAGGCAACGCGATCGTCGCCGGGCCGGAAGAGTCCGGCCTCGTTGTCGAGCATGAGTTTGAAGACCGAGGTGAAGGTCGCCTCCAGATCCGCGGTGTACGCGAGCCGGTACTTCAGCGGTGTCTCGGCGGTGAGCCGGTCGAATTCGCCGATCACCTCGTCCAGGGTCTCCTGCAAGCCCGGGTAGCTCCGGATCAGCCCCCGCACATGCTGGCGATGCGCGGAGGAATGCTGGCCCTCCTGCCGCATGAACGCGTCCGCCTCCTCGGCGACTTCGGCGTCCGTGATCTGGGGCTTCAGCTGCATGATCATCTTCACGATCATCTTCTCGAAGCCGATGGCCAGGAAGGACACGGCATTGGCCATCGACGAGAAGGCCGGATTCTCCTCGTTCCAGAGGAAGGGCACGTCGTAGTCCTCGAAGGCGAAATTCATCTTCCGCACAATCAGATCCGTCATGCCAACCATACAAACATACACAGCCGCGTCTGTGTGTATGTTAGTGAGAAATCAGATCTGCCCGCCACCCCGTGCTAACGTCGGTTTTTGTGGCACGCAGGCGGGGATGGGGCGGAACTCCGCCGGACAGTGACGACGAGGCGGCACGCCGTATCGTCGCCGCCGCGGTCGAATTGATCGGCCGCACCGGCCGCGAGATCAGCATTGCCGACGTGGCCGAATCACTCGGCGTCATCCGCCAGACCGTGTACCGCTACTTCCCGAGCGCGGACGCGCTCATGCGCGCCTCCGCCATCGCCGCGGTCGCGGGCTTCCTCGATCGGCTGGCGGCGCAGGTCAGCGGTATGCCGGATCCGGTCGAGGCGATGACCGAGGCCATTGTCTTCACCCTCGCCGAGGTGCCGCGCACCCCGCACCTGGGCATTATGCTGACCCCCGCCAATTCCGCGGCCGATCCGGACGGCATCACCTCCGAGGAGGCGCAGGCGTTCGGCATGACCATGATCAGACGTTTCGATGTCGACTGGGAGAGCTACGGTTACGACGACGACGCGCTGCGCGAACTCGTCGAATATCTGCTCCGCATCATGCAGTCCTTCTTCGTCTCACCCGGGCATCCGCCGCGCACCGATGAAGAACTGCGTCGCTACCTGCGCCGCTGGATGGGATCGGCCATCATGGCACAGGCGGCTGTCACCACCCGCCGGTGAATTCCGGTGCGCCGCATCGTCTTGATTTGCAGGATCACGAATCAAGGAGGAGCCATGCTGCCAGACCCGATCGATGCCAAGGATCTCAATATCTACGGGGACGACACGCTGTCCTGGAGCCGGGCACGCAAGTCCGCGGAGGCCGGAATGGGGCTGCCGGAGACCCCGGCGTTCCTGTCCACCGTTGGTTCGGAGGGGCGGCCGCACACCACCGGGATCGGTGTCGTCGAGTACGACGGGTTCCTGTACTTCACCAGTGGGCCGGGAACTCTCAAGTCCCGCAACCTGATCGGCAATCCGGCGTGCACGCTGGCCTATCGGTTCGCGGAGGTCGATCTGATCTTCGACGGGCATGCGCATCGCACGACCGATATCGCGGAGTTGGATGCGGTGACCGCGGTCTACCGCGCCGGGGGCTGGCCCGCCGAGCGCACCGGGGATACCGTCAACGCGCCGTACAGTGCGCAGAGCGCGGGTCCGGGGCCGTGGTATCTCTACCGCTTCACGATTCACGGGGCGGTCGGGGTGGCGCTCACCGATCCGCACGGTGCGACCCGCTGGCGGTTCGCCTAATCCTCGGGTTTGGCCCAGCGCCCGCGCGCCTGGCTGATGTGGTTGCGCAGGAACGCTTCCACCGCATCCTGATCACCGGATTCGATGAGATCGACAATGGTGAAATGCTCGCGGGCGACGCCGACGAGTTCGCCCTTCTTGGCAAGGGAGGCCGGGCCGAACAGGCGGGTGTGGTCGCGCAGATCCGCGACCAGACCGGTCAGCCGGGGATTGTCGGCGTCGCCGAGCAGTGCCAGGTGGAAGATCTGGCTCATCAGCCACCTCGACATCATCACCCGGGTCCGCTTCGTGGTCTGGCTCCTGCTCGGCCTGGCTCTCTACTTCGGCTTCAGCTACCGAAACTCCAAGCTGAACAACGCAATCAACTAACCGACGCGGTATGCCGGTTACCCGTGGCACCGCGCCCGCGGGTAACCGGCTTATCCATTCCCTCACCCGTCATCGGAGCCGTTGGTCCAGATATTCCACGCCCCCCGCAGCGTGCTCGTGTTGTGTGAAGCCCGCACCACCCGGACTTCCCGGCTGAGTCGAGTCGCCACCTTGTCGAAATAAGCTTTCGCGGAACAGGTCTCGCTATCGCAATCCTTGTGCGCGGCCTGCCCTCGACGCGCGGTCTCCAGATTCATGACCGGGTAGTCGGGCGGGTCGTGTCTGAGCACCATCGTTTTCACTTCCTCCCTGACTGTGGAGGTGATCGGGTGGGGCACTTGGCGTTTCCCGTTCACCGGGGATGGCTCAAGTAGACCCGCATTTTTTCTGGTTTTGGAAGTTTCACCTTGGCGAGCCAGGGGAGAATGCCAAACTTTCATATCGGGTACTTCCAGATTCGGGCTCTCCTTCGATAGCGAGGCTAAGAAATGTCTGGTTCCACGCTTCCCGCCAGAGCGCTCGGCCGACTGCTGTCGGGGCACCGTGAGCGGGTGGGGATGACGAAATATGCGGCGGGACAACTGGTTGACACGTCCCAGCAAACGGTGGCGCGGATCGAGTACGGTCTCAAATCCAAGGTGTCCCAGCTATGGATCAACGTCTGGGCCGACGCCTACAAGGTCAGTGACGACGAACGGAAGCTGATGCTCGGGTTGGCTCAGGAACTCGCGTCGTCGCGCAGGAATTGGTGGCGGGCGTATGTGGACGAGATGAATCCGCACTTCGACTACTACCTGGGGCTCGAGCAAGCCGCTCGAGCACTGTCGGTCTGGCGAACGAACCTGCTGCCGGGTCTACTTCAGACGCCCGAGTATCGCCGCGCCGTTGCCTGGACCGAGTCTCCGGAGATGACGACGGAGCAGGTGGAGAAGCGTGTAGAGATGGCGGTCCGGCGGCAAACACGTTTGGATGACCAGAATTTCACGGTGGATGTGATTCTGTCCCAGTCCGGCCTGCTCGATCAGATCGGCGGGGGTGCGGTCATGTCCGACCAGCTCGAACGACTCGCCGAGCTTGCGGCGCGGCCGAACGTGTCCATCCGAGTGGTGCCCTTCGGCGCACCCAGACACCTTGGTTTGCGTGTGGGTTCCTTTGCCATGCTGGAGTTTCCGAGGTTGCCCGCAACCGGAATGATCGAACCGCCGGTGATCTATATCGAGGGCTACACCGGTGATCTCTACCTGGAGCAGGAGAGCGACGTGACGCAGTTTCGAGACGCTTTCGCCGAAATCTCCCGGGTAGCGTTGGACCGGGATACGACGAGGCGGCTATTGCTGTCTATGGCGAAGGAGCACAAAGCGTGAATATCGACCTACCTGGGGCACGCTGGTTCAAGAGCAGCTATAGCAGCTCAGGAGGAGATTGCGTGGAGGCCGCGCACCTGGGTGGCGGCAAGGTTGGGGTGCGGGACTCGAAGTTGGGGGATGCGAGCCCGGTCTTCGTATTCGAGCCGGATAGCTGGGATGCGTTCACCACCGCGGTGCGGGCGGGGAAGTTCGACCGGCCGTAGGCGAATCGTCACCGGTCGGGTGATCGTTCGGATGCCCACTCCCGGATGGGATTTCCGCTCCCCGCGAGGGGAAGTCGGCTCCCGGGGGTGTTCCCGGCGGGGAGTGGGTGCTCGAACATTGAGTTGGGCCCGCACGGCCACAACTTCGATCAGAGGAATCCTGACTTGACATTCGGGCCCGGCCCGAGCCGGGCCCGAATCGCCGCCGGTACTACTCGGCGGTGCGGCGCACCGGAAGCTCGCGGTGCCCATTGGAGATGAAGCCGATCACCGGCGGAATCTCGGCCGGGTCGGTGGCGAAGCGCAATTCCGGGAAGCGATCGAACAGCGCCGGGAGAGCGATGCTCGCCTCCAGCCGGGCCAGCGGCGCACCGATGCAGTGGTGCACGCCGTGGCCGAAGGAGACATGATCCTTATTGGTCCGGGTGACGTCGAAGGATTCGGCGGTCGCGCCGTGGACCTTCGGATCGCGGCCGGCGGCGGCATAGGAGGCGAGAATGGCGTCGCCCCTGGGGATTCGAATGCCGTCGATCTCGATATCCTCCACCGCGTAACGCAGCGGCAGGTGAGCCACCGGCGCTTCGTAGCGCAGCGTCTCCTCGATCACGTCCTCCCAGGTGACCTCGCCCGCGCGGACGGCGGCCAACTGCTCGGGATGGGTCAGCAGCGCGAAAATGGCCTGGTCCAAAAGGTTCACGGTGGTCTCGTGACCGGCGTTGATGACCAGCATCAACGTGTCGACCATCTCCTTCTCGGTGAGCCGCTCGCCGTCCTCGTCCCGGGTGGCGATGAGCACGCTGACCATATCGTCACCCGGATTATCACGCTTGAAGGCGACGAGTTCCTCGATGAGACCGAACATTTCGACGTAGTTGGCCCCGGCGGCCTCGGGCGAGATCTCGGTATCGAAGAACCGCGCCACGCAGACGCGCAGCGCCGGTTCCCGATCCTCGGGCACGCCTATCAGCTCGGTGAGCACCTGAATCGGCACCGGGTACGCGAAACCCTCACGCAAATCGACGGTTTCACCCGCCGGGGCGGCTGCCAGTCGATCCAGCAGCTCGGTCACGATCTGCTCGATCCGCGGCCGCAGCGCCATGGTGCGGCGGTGGGTGAACGCGGGCGACACCAGCTTGCGCAGGCGCCGGTGATCGGCCCCGTACGCGGTGAACATATTGGTCGCCGCGACCCAGGGGAACAGCGGCCACTCGGGGGTGACCTCCCCATTTCCGAAGGCCGCCCAGTGCTGTGCCGGATCCTTCGACACCCGGGGATCGGCCAGCAGGCGCTTGAGCACCTCGGCATCGGTGACCGACCAGGCTGGCACACCCATCAACTCGACCAGGGTCACCGGTCCACGAGCGCGGATGCGGGCATTCTCGCCTTGAATGTCGACACCGGTGAGATCCAGCGCCAGGGGTTCGATCGTCAAAACAACTCTCCTACTTCACATTCAATGGCGGACTCGCAGGGAAGACCACCGGCAGCGCCGCCAGCGCGCGGTGGAACGGCCCTGCACGCCAAGATAATTCATCCACCGGCACCGCGAGACGCAGCTCGGGCAGCGCGTCCAGTAGTTGGTCGATGGCCTCCTGCGCGACCAGCGATGCGACCGACTTGGCCGGGCAGGCGTGCGGTCCCAGACTCCAGGCCAGATGGGATCGATTGCCGATGCGCTCACCGCCGCCGATGGCGGGATCGTTATTGCAGCCCGCCAGGCTGATCACGACCGGCTGATGCGCGGGCAGCCAGGTCCCGCCGATGAGCATGGGCTGACGCGGATAGGAGATGGCGAAGTTGGCCATGGGCGGGTCGTTGAAGAGCACCTCGTCCAAAGCGTCACGGGTGGAGAGACTTCCGCCCAGCACATCACCGGCGAAGCGATCGTCGGTGAGGATGAGCCGCAGCGTGTTGATGATCAGATTCTGCTGCGGCTCCAGGCCCGCGCCGTAGATGCTGATGATGTTGGCCAGCATCTCGGTATCGTCCAGGCCCGCGTCGTGCTGGAGCAGCCGGGTCACCATATCGTCGCCGGGCTCGCTCTTCTTGAGCTCGATGAGCTCGAGCAGAGCGCCGCTGAGCATTTGCATACCCAGCTCGGCGTTCTCGTCGACCGAATCGAAGAGCGCCGCCATACCCGCCGCGACGCGCTGGCCGATCTCGGGCGGGCAGCCCAGCATGTCATTGAGTCCGGCGAAGACCAGCGGGAAGGCGTACTGACTGATCAGCTCCGCGGATCCGTTCTCGCAGAACGTATTGATCAGCGGAATGGCCTCGCGCTCCACGATGGCGTGCAGCCCGTGCAGATCCACGCCGTCGACGGCGCTGACATTGGCCTGCCGATACCGCCGGTGCGCGTCGCCGGCGTTGCGCAGCACATTCGGGTACCACTCCATCATCGGCTTCACCGGGCAGTCGGCCGGAATGTTCTGCTGCCAGATGCGCGGATCGGCCGGAAAGTGTTCCGGGTCATTGAGAATCCGCACCGCGTCGTGATAGCCGATCACCAGGGTGGCGGGCACCCCGGGCGCCAGCTCCACCGGCACCAGCGAGCCGTAGCGCTGCCGCATCGTACGGTAATTGCCATGCGGGTCGGCAGCGAATTCCTCAGAGTACAAAGGGAATTGCGTGCCGTCGACTAGGACGGTCGGCCCGGTCGATGTGGTCAAATCCGTGACTCCTGACGCGAATGAAACAGGTATTCGACGAGGGTGATGAGCGACTGCACGCAGGTACGCCGATCGCGGGCGTCCAGGGCGGTCAGCGGGGTGCCCTCGGCGAGGTCGAGCGCATCGCGGATCTCCTCCAGCGGATACCGCTTCGCGCCCTCGAATTCGTTGACCGCCACCGAATACGGCACGCCGCGCTGTTCGAGCACGGCGAGCACCTCATCGGATTGTTCGATGCGGCGGGTGTCGACCAGGACCAGCGCGCCCAGCGCGCCCAGGGCCAGCTCCTCCCACAGCGGGACGAAACGCTGCTGGCCCGGCGTGCCGAAAAGATACAGCGCCAGTTGCGGATTCAGCGTGATGCGGCCGAAATCCATGGCCACGGTGGTGGTCGTCTTACTGCCCAGTCCGGCCAGATCGTCCACCCCGACACTGGCCTCGGTGATGGTCTCCTCGGTGCGCAGCGGTTTGATCTCCGAGACACTGCCGACGAACGTGGTCTTCCCGACGCCGAAATTTCCTGCCACCAAAAGCTTTACCGACTTGACGACGGTGGGGGCCAGATAGTCGACACCGGGGGGCGCCGCCTCAGACCGCAAGGGCACGGAGCCCATTCAGAACCTCTTCCAGCAAGCTGACGTCCGGCAGGGTGTGTGCGGGCGTCCGGGTTATCAGGTGACCGCTGTCGAGCAGGTCGGCGACGACGATCTTCACCACCGAGGGTGGCAGGTCGAGGTGTGCGGCGATCTCGGCCAGCGACAGGGCATCTCGGCACAGCGCGCAGATTCTGCGCGCATCGGGCGAGCCGCCCTGTAGTACGAGGTCGGCGGCGACGATCACGGTGACCAGGTCCAGCTGCCGGGTGGGGCGCGAACGCCCACCCGTGCGCACATAGGCCCGGACCAGGTCGGGATCCCGCCGCGGCCCGGTCACGGCCGGGCGCCGCCGCGCGGTATGGCGCCGAGCTCGTGCCCGACCCGCGCGGCCAGCTCGTTGAGCCGATGCGCGACCAGCGCCACATCGACCTCCGGGGTGGTGGACACGCCGATGACCGCACCCTCGCCGGCGGCGGTGATGAAGATCATCCCGCCGTCGTACTCGGTGACGTTCTGGCGCACGCGATCCTGGGGTCCACCGCAGAACTCACCGAGTGCCTTGCCCAGTGAGCGCAGACCCGAGGCCGCGGCGGCGAAGCGCTCGGCGTCATCCTTGGAGATGGTGCCCGAGTGCGCGATGCGCAGGCCGTCCTCCGAAAGCAGTACCGCGAACCGGACGCCGGGGATATCGAGGTCCGAGAGCATCCAGCCCAGCCGGTTGGTGCCATCGGGGTTGGGGACCGCGGTGTGCGGATCGGCGGCTGTCGGTGAGTTCACGAGTTCTTCCCTTCGGTCTGGTCGGTTTCGGCTGCGGCGACACGGCCACTGACTGAACCGCTGTACCACGCCACGGCGATATCCGGTCGAGCTAGTTGAAGCGCGGGCGCGGGCTCGGGTTCGAGCGTCTGCGGAAGACTGGGCGCCGCCTGCAAGGCGGGCATCGGGGCGGAGGTGGGCCCGCTGGGCTGCACCACCGTGCGCCGCCGCCGCTTGGTGAGGCCGCTGGCGGTGAGGGCCGCGGCGATTTCTTCCTCTTCCACAGTGGTTGGCTCCTGCGCCGGGGCGACGACCACGGGCGTGGCCAAGGCGGGCTGCTCCGGCACGTCCTGCGGTGCGACCAAGAGTGATTCGGGAATGAAGACCATGGCGCGCACACCGCCGTAGGCGTTCGGGCCGTCGACGTAGACGCTGAAGCCGTAGCGGCGCACCAGCGCCGCGATGGACGGGAAGCCGATCTTCGGCGCGGGGCCGAGTTCGAGGATGTCGACCGCGCGTTCACCGGCGAGCACCTGGCGGGCGTCCTCGAGCTGTTCGGGGTTCATCCGCACCCCGGCATCATCGATGAGGATGGTCACGCCGTGGTGACCCTCCTGAAAGCTGATGTCCACGAACGAGGTCGGCGGCGAATACCGCAGCGCGTTGTCGAGCAGGGTCGCCACGGTGTGCACCAGCGGCTCCACCACGCGGCTGACCACCACGCGATCGGCCTGGGTGGTGCGCACCCGCAGATAGTCGCGGACACGGCCGACCGCGCCGCCGACCACATCGGTGACCGACTGCTGCGGCCAGCGCCGGCCGGGCAGGCCGCCGCTGACGATCACATAGGACTGCGCCTGCCGGATCATCTGCTGCACACTGTGATCGATGCGAATGAGGGTCTCGTAGACCGCGTCATCGCGATGCTCGCGCAGCGCGGCGCTGACCACCTTGCCGACGTCCGCGCCCAGGCTCACCACCGAGGTGCCGAAGGAGCGCACGGCCGCGCCGGTCACATCGCGGGATGCGCCCTGCGCCTGATCCCGCGCCGCCTGCGCCTCATCGCGCACGGCCTGTTCGGCCTTGGCGATCGCCTGCCGAGCCTGCGCCTCGACCTCGCGCTTACCCTGCTCCGAGGCCTCGGCCCAGAGCAGGCGCAAATCCTCGGCAAAGTATTCGACGGTTTGCCAGACCAGCGGGGCGATGGTGGACTGCTCCAGTCCGGGCGGGCTCTCGGTTCCGGTGATCGGCATACCCGGTCGCCGAATCGATTCGGTGACCGACGGAAGCGTCTTGCGCACAAGCTGTTCGAGCAGTTGCTCCCAGCCCCGCACTTGCGCGGCCAGTTGATCGGCGCGTTTACGCTCCGCGCGGACGCGCACCGCCGCATAGCCCGCCGCCGCCACCGCGACCACGAGCAGAGGAACAACTATCCAGAGAAACATCACGGCCATATGGGGTTTCGTCAATCCTGTCGGCTACACCGGGGTCGGGCGCACTCGCGCAACACGCCCGACCGTAGCTCACAACATACCTATTCTGTTATCTCAGCGACACTTTCGGATGCAATCCCCGCAAAGTGAGGGCTCGGGAATTGCGAAGTTGTGTCGACGGGATCCGCCGCGATGTGTTCCGCGAATCTCTAGCAAAGCTCGGGACCGAGCGGTCGGATTCAGCACAGCCCGCGCACATCCGAGATCTCGTACTCGGCGACCGACGACGATCGGATCTGCGCGTTCTGCGACTCCGACGGCCCGCTGCCCCGAAAGGCCTCCACCGCCGCCCGCGACTTCCACCGCTCGAAGATATTGATTCGGCCCGGATCGACCAGATCCGCGGCGAGCGAGTAATCCAGGCACCCCGAGGCCAAGCGCGCGTGCTCCACGACCGTCGCGCACTCCGCGAGATAGGACTCCCGCTGTTGCGGGTCCACCATGATGTGGCCGGCGACGATCACCATTGCGAATCCTCCGCTCGTACGAATCGATCTCTCGCACAGCCTAGGACGGCCGATCGCACTGGGAAGCGCCGGTGAGAGTTTCCCACCGAGATGGCGGGCGAAGAAGCGGGACCCGATGACCCGCATCGAGTCCGCGCACCCCGTCCACCCCAATTGTGGAGGGGCCATGCGGGGGCGGAGCCGAACGGTCCTAGGCCAGGTCGAGCAGGTGCAGGTCACCGCCTCGGACCATCCAGCCGGTGAAGGATTCGATGCGGCCGCAGGACAGGCAGCGTTCGGCCGTGGCGAGGGCGCGAATCCCCGTGCCCGCGGCATAGAGCGAATAGCCGACCGCGATATTGAAGTCCCGCTGCTCGCAGTCGCAGACCATGGGCTCGGTGCCGCTGTCGTCCCAGTCGTCGCCGCAGTCTGCTACGAAATGGGCTGTGCCGCAGCCGCGGCATTCGCGGCGGATGGTGCCCACGGCGGGGTCGCCCGAGACGCCGAAGACATCGGTACCGCAATTCCCGCAGACCGAATGTCTGACCTCATGGATCGCATAGCCCTCCGCGCCCAGCTCACGCAGGAACGGATCCAGATCGAGTGGGTCGTCACCGATGTGCCAATCCCCGTCCGCGCTCATATGCAAAGCCATAGCCGGGATACAACCAGAACTCGCCGCGCCTCGCCCCCCGAAGACCGGACTACTGTGGGCGGATATGGACCCCAATATCTTGTCGGTACTGACTGGTTTGGGAGTGGGACTGGTCGTGGACACCGTGTACGGATTCCTGACCGCCGTCTACCCGCATATCGGCGCCGGGACCGGATCGGCCGCACCGGAGTGCGTGCTCGGGGTGCTCTCCGCGGGCACCACCTGCATCCGCTGACGGCCACCCCTCGACCGGTCATTCCGTCACGCGCTCTCCCGTCATACCGGAGTGCGTTCTCCCCGCCATCCCGGCATGTTGTGGCCGGGATCCACACGCTCAGCTCGTGTCCGGCTGATATGGATCCCGGCCGAGAGGCACACCGGGACGACGAGGGGAGTCGCCCGCGCTACCGTGCGCGCACGGCGTCGGCGAGGGCGGTGGTGAGGTGGCGGACGGCGGTCAGGCCGGTCTGCTCGTCCGGCGCGTCGAGTAGGGCCTTGACCAGGGCGGTGCCGACGATCACCCCGTCCGCGAAGGCCGCGACCTCGGTGGCCTGGGCGGGGGTGGAGATGCCGATGCCGACGCAGACGGGCAGGTCGGTGGTCGCCTTGACGCGTCGCACCAGGGTGCTCGCCGCCGCTCCGACGGATCGTTCGCTGCCGGTGACTCCCATCAGTGCCGAGGCGTAGACGAATCCCGAACCGGCCGTGGTTATTTCGGCCAGCCGGTCATTGGTGCTGCTGGGTGCGACCACGAAAACCGTTGCCAAGCCCAGTGCGTCGGCACGGGCGCGCCATTCCGTCGATTCCTGGACCGGTAGATCCGAGAGGATGCACCCTGCGCCGCCCGCCGCGGCCAGTTCGGTGGTGAAACGCTCGATTCCGTAGCGCTGGATGGGATTCCAGTAACTCATGATCAGAATCGGTTTACCGGTCGCCGCGTACACCGCGCGCACCGTGCGCAGCACATCCTTGATCCGGAGTCCGCCGCGCAGGGCGATATCGTCGGCGGTTTGGACGATCGGGCCGTCCAGCACCGGATCACTGTGCGGCAGACCGACTTCGAAGATATCGGCCCCACTCTCCAGGATGGTGGTCATCGCGGTGATACCGCCGTCGACGGTGGGGAAACCGGCGGGCAGATACGCGATGAGCGCGGCGCGGTTCTCGCCCGCGGTCTTGGCGAGGGTATCGGTCAGCAGTTGCCGGTTCCCGCTCACTGGGCGACCGCCCGCCGGGCGAAGTACTTGGTCGCGGTATCCATATCCTTATCGCCGCGGCCGGAGAGATTGACCAGAATCAGTCCGTCCGAACCGAGTTCGCGGCCGACCTCCAGGGCTCCGGCCAGCGCGTGCGCGCTCTCGATCGCGGGAATGATGCCCTCGGTGGCGGACAGCAGCGCGAACGCCCGCATGGCCGCGTCATCGGTGATCGGGCGGTATTCGCCGCGGCCGATATCGTGCAGGTACGCGTGCTCCGGACCGATGCCGGGATAGTCGAGACCCGCTGAGATGGAACAGGGTTCGGTGATCTGACCCTCATCGTCCTGGAGTACGAAGGAGCGGGAGCCGTGCAGGATGCCGGGTTCGCCCGCACTCAGCGTCGCGGCGTGCTCGCCGGTCTCGATACCGTGCCCGGCCGCCTCGCAGCCGATCAGCCGCACCCGCTCATCGCCGAGGAAGGGGTGGAACAGGCCGATGGCATTGGATCCGCCGCCGACGCAGGCGATTGCCGCATCGGGCAGACGGCCCGCGCGCCGGAGGATTTGGCGTCGCGCCTCCACGCCGATCACGCGCTGGAAATCGCGAATCATGGCGGGGAAGGGATGCGGGCCAGCCACCGTGCCGAAGATGTAGTGCGTGGTGTCGGCATTGGCGACCCAATCGCGGAACGTCTCATTGATGGCGTCCTTGAGGGTGCGCGACCCGGAGGTCACCGGAACGACCTGCGCCCCCAGCATTTCCATGCGCGCCACATTGAGCGCCTGGCGCGCCATATCGACTTCACCCATGTACACGGTGCATTCGAGGCCGAAGAGCGCACAGGCGGTCGCGGTCGCGACGCCGTGCGATCCCGCACCGGTTTCGGCGATCACCCGACGCTTGCCCATGCGCCGGGTGAGCAGGGCCTGGCCCAGGACGTTGTTGATCTTGTGTGAACCGGTGTGGTTCAGGTCCTCGCGCTTGAGGAAGATCCGCGCCCCGCCCGCGTGCGCCGCGAATCGCGGCGTCTCGGTGAGGGTGGTCGGACGGCCCGCGTAGTCGGCCAGCAGCGCGTCGAACTCGGCGACGAATGCCGGGTCCAGTTTGGCCCTGTCGTATTCGGCTGCCACCTCGTCCACCGCGGCGACGAGCGCCTCCGGAATGAACTTGCCGCCGAAATCACCGAAATACCCTGCGGCGCTGGGGATTCGGTCATCGGAATCGGGTATGAAGAATTCACTGGTCATGGTCTGCTCCCAGGGCATGCGCCCCCGGTCGTCCGGCTCGGGTCGGGGTCTGAAGACGCGTATCCGCGCGCCGAATCCCGACTCACCGCGGAGTCGGGAACACGCTCGCTGAGGAGACGGCGGGGCTGGGAGCTGAAGCTCCTCAGACGCCCTGTCCGGCGCGCGACGCGCCGAGCCATCGCATGCCGTTGACCTGCCCGGGCTCGGATCCGATCACATACCGGACCCGCCGACCCAGCACCCGTCGCGCCGGCGCGCGGCAGCCGCGCGGGCGGCAACCGGGGGCGAGACGGACGCTGAGGGACATGACCGCAGCCTAACAGCCACGTGCGTCGCCACTGCCAGACACTCACCCGCCCCTCCGGCAAGCGGTTGACGCGCGTGGTGCGCGGACCGGGCGGCCACATTGCCTCGCCGCGGTCTTCGTGCCAGCCTGGAGGACAGCAATGCCTGGTCGGGGCGTCGTCGGTGGGGCGCGCGCGGCCGGGTGGTCGAGGAGGATGTCGTGAGCTATCAGGCGGGGCTGGAGGGGGAGGCGAGGCTGCGGGTCACCGTCGAATTCGGCGAGACCGCGGGGCGACTCGGGGTCGGCTGGGCACCCGAGAGCGCGACGGCGGCGCATATGAAGTTGGAGTACGCGCGAATCTTCCTGGTGGCGTTGGGATCCGGGATGGAGCGGACCTATGTGGAGTTGGTCGACGGCCATCCGTGGGCCTCGGTGCGTCTGCCCGAGACGCTCGCGGCGGGGGAGTACGCCATCGAGGTCGACGGATACGCCGGTGCCAGTTGGGGTGATGGTCGACTGGACGCGCGCGGGCGCAGCGCCGCCTTCACCGTGAGCGCACCCGCCGCCTCCGGAGTGGATTGACAGGCACGAACCTGGACGGGTGATCGATTGTCCAGGTTCTCATTCGGTGGGGACGGGGCGTGACGGGCGCGTTATGCTGCTCGGCGAGATCGGCTGCGGCCCTTAGGAGGCGGCGCGGGTCGGTGTGGGGAGTGGCCGAGTCGGGCCGCACAACGGAAGGGCATAACAGGATATGCGTGGCGTGGCTGTGCGAGGGGCGCAGGAGCGCCGACACAGATCCCGGGGTGGATGGGCCAGGCGGACGGTGGTCGGCGCCGTCGCGGTGGCACTCGTTCCCTTCGGGGCGTCGGTGGTGGCGGCTGGACCCGCCACGGCGGAATACGACCCGGCGGGATTCGACTTCATGGTCGATTCCCCCATGGGAGCGATCAAATCACGGATCTGGCGGGCGGCGGACGGCAATACCGATCGGGTGGTCTATCTGCTCGACGGCGAACGGGCCCAGAACGATATGAACGGGTGGGAGCTGCACACCGGTATTCCGGCCCAGCTCGCCAAGTTCAATATCAATGTCGTCACCCCGGTCGGCGGCGAATCGAGTTTCTACGCGGACTGGCATGAGCCGAGCAGCTTCTTCGGCGTCAATCCCGACGCCTCCATGCTGCCGAGCCGGGATTCGGGATCGGCCATCGCGGGATGGGACGAGACCGCGGGCAAGACCAATACCTACAAGTGGGAAACCTTCCTCACCCAGAATCTGCGCAACGCGTTGCGAGACCGGCTGGGGTTCAGCGACTCTCGCAACGGGGTGTTCGGGCTCTCCAGCGGCGGCAGCGCCGCGGTGGTGCTGGCCGCCTACCATCCGGACCAGTTCGTGTACGCCGGATCGCTTTCGGGGTATCTGCACTCGTCCGCCCCCGGAATGCGGGAAGCCCTGCGGCTGGCCATGCTCGCCGCCGGTGGCTACAACATCGACGCCATGGCGGCGGCGGGCAGCCCGGAGTGGGAGCGGCTCGACGCGGTCGCCTTCGCGCCGACGCTGATCGCCAACAACACGCGGCTGTACATCGCCGCGGGCAGTGCCGTTCCGGCGCAACAGGATCTGTCGTCACCGGACGCCATCATCCAGGGCATGCCGCTGGAGGGGATCGCGCTGGCCAATACCAAGGCGTTCCAGTCGCGGTTGCAGGCGCTGGGTTATGACAATGTCACCTACGACTTCCCGAGCATCGGGGTGCACAACTGGGGGCAATGGGAGCAGGTGGCCAATCGCCTGATGCCCGATATCGCGCAGCACATCGGTAAGCCGCTGCCCCCGGGGGCGCAGCCGCCCGGTGGACAGCAGCCGCCGGGTGACGGTCCGCCCGGTGGCGGGCAGCCGCCGCAGAAGTAGGTATAACGAAAAGCACCGCCGCGGTCCGGAATTCGGACCGCGGCGGTTTCTTTTGCTCGGTTGTGTCGGCTATTTGACCTTGATGGGGTCGTCATCGGTCCAGCCCCAGCGGTTTTCGACGCTGACACCGATATCCGCCTGCGGCGCACGGGCATTGGCCGCGAACTGGTAGCGCTGGAGTTCACCCCAATCCCGGGTCCAATCATTCTCGAGATAGGCCGGGACGGTGCGGGGCTGCAACACCAGGTTGATCCAGCCCAGGGGGCCGCCGCCGGAATCACCCTCCCAGGAGCTGGAGACCTGCGCATTGAGCTTGTCCGGGGTAATGCGCCAGCCGGGCAGCTCCGCCACGCCATCCTTGTGATCCAGCGGATGCTGGCACGGGAAGGCAAGTCCCACATGGAAATCCGTCAGCACCGGCTCGGAGTGGCCGACCACCGAATCCAGGGTGGCCAGGCGTGGCAGCCGGGGCGGGGTGAGCGCGATCCACTGTTTGCCGGTGAGCGCGTCGACCTTGGCGACCAGGCGAATCGCATTGGTCTGCGCGGGAATTCGATCCAGGGCGATCGGCAGATTGCGCCACATGGGCGCGCCGCCGACACTCGGCGGCGGCAGATCGCCGAGCGGGCGCACGGTGCCGTCATCGGCGCGGTGCGCGAACTCGACTCGGAGCTGTTGGTCCTCGATGCGTCCGGCGACGGTCAACACCAGTACCCGATAGGCCGAATCCTGCTGTACGGCAGCCAGATCCATGCGGTACCACTGGGTGGTCAGGTGGGCGGGCTGTTTGTCGCCGGTGGCGTAGCTGCCCAGGACGGGGGTGCGCGCCGGGTCCAGGCCGAAGGGCAAAGCCACCGTGCTGCCATTGATTCCGGTCTCGGTGGTCGTGCCGCCGGGAGCGCCGGGAGGTCCGCCGGGACCGCTGCCCGGACCGCCGGAGGGGCCGCCGCCCGGGGGCGGTCCGCTGCCCGACGGTGGACCGGACTGACCGCCCGGCCCGGGATCGGGCAGGAGATCACCGACGCCATTGGCGGTGAATCCGACATTGCCGGCGGACAGACCGTCGGCGGTCTTTCCGGTGTACGGCTGGAGTAAGGAGCCCGGGGTATCCGTCTCCACCAGCACGTCGTCCGCCAGGGCGCAGTCCTTGCCCGCGAGTGCGCGCAGGTTGGACAGCGCCACCGAATACGCCGGGTATCGGTCGTAAGCGGCGTGTGCCATGGACGCCGCCTCGAACAGCACCAGTGCGGCGGTCGCGATAGTCAGCGGGCGGAATCGGTCGAAACGGCTTGTGGGAGAGTCGGTTCCGTAGGGCTCGCGGTAGTACCGCCGGCCCGCCACCGCCAGGCACAGTGCCGTCAGGATCAGCAGGAGGGTGGCAAGGCTCAGCCCGCCGAGCGTGGGGGCACGGTCCGGCCACGAGACGCCGTATCCGGAGACATACCACCAGCCATTCGATCCGGTGAAGGTGATCGCCAGCAGGAACAGCACGGCCGCCCCGAACAGCGAGCGCCGATACGGTGCGCGAATCCTGGTGCCGCTCAACGCGACCGTGGTGATCGCGGCCAGCGCGGCGGCCAGTCCCGCGTACACCCCGAAGTGATGCGTCCACTTGGTTGGGGTGAACATCATCAGCAGCGGTGACATGAACACAATGCCCAGCACCCGCGCCACCGGCCCGCGCGCCGTATCCGGAATCCGCCCGCCCCGCCCGCGCGCGACAAGCACGCAAACGCCCAGGCACAACAGCATTGCGAGAATCCCGAACCGGCGTGCCAGCGAACCGTCCGGTGTCAGCGATAGGAGCGATTCCCAGCGCGTCGGCTCGTCCACCCAGGTCAGATTCGGTCCGACGACCGTCCGCACCCGGGTGGCCTCCAACACCGAAGCCACCGTCTGATCCGCGAACACCACCACCAGCACCAGGACCCCGGCCGCGATGATGGGAGCCGCCAATGCACCGTATCGGAGCAGCTTCCCCCCGGAATGGCCACTGGCCGAAGCGATCTCGCGGCCGCGTACCGCACCGGCGGCGGGATCCTGATCGACATCGCCGTGGCGGAGGGAGGTTCGGCCACCTCCCTCTTCGGTTTCCGCGCCGGGATCGCGGCCCGCGGACGCACTCGGCGCGCTGCCGGAATCGGTTCGGGCGCGGGCGATTACGGTGCGGACCACCGAACGTGAGCCGGCGATCAACGCGGCCAGGCAGATCAGGCCGCTCGGGCCCGCGGCGAGGGAGAAGGCCGCGATGAGCGCTGCTACCGCGGCGGGCAGCAGGCGCCGGGTGGCGATGGCGCGCTCCATGGAGCACCAGGTGAGCAGTGCGCCGAGGGCGATGAGGGGTTCCGGGCGCAGGCCGTTGTTGAACGGGAGCCAGATGGCCAGGAAGACCAGTCCGGCGGTCCAGCGGGCGGCGGAATTCGCGCGCACCCGGGAACCCAGGCGCGGCAGCACTTCCCGGCTGATCACCAGCCAGCACAGGATGCCCGCCAGCAGGGACGGCAGCCGCAGCCACAGGCTGGCGTCGCTCACCCGCGTCATCTGCGCGAGGAGTTCGTACGGCCAGCCGAACGGCGCTTCGGCGACCTGGAACCAGCGGTAGTAGTTCGCGGTGTACCCGGCGTGCTTGGACACCCGAGCCATGGTGAGGATGTAACCGTCATCGGAGGTATTGGCCCCGATCACATGCCACAGTGCCAAGGTGCCGAGCAGCACGCCGTCGACCGCGCCGAACCGCCACCAGCGGGCGGGCCGGAATCGCCGCGCCCGGCGGCCGTCGGCGGAATCGATGAGGTGCAGGCAGCTCAGCGCGATGAGCGTGCACAACACCGCCCCGATGATCGCCGCGATCTTGAGCGCACTCGGACTCGACGAGAACCGCGAATCGATCTCCGCGTGCAACCGCGCATCGGTGACCCGCGCCCGATCCAAATCGGTGTACACACCGACGATCTGCGGCCGCACATCCCGCTCGACCGTGGTCCGGTAGGGCGTCCCATCCTTCCGATTCAGCCCGGTCAACTCCGCCGTGGTCGAAGCGGAGGTCGAATGCACGGTCAGCGCAACACAATTCGGTGCGGCAGCCGGTTCCGGATCGGCAGCCGGTCCCGCGCCGTTCCCGAGCGCCGAATTGGTGCCGGGATCACCGCTACCGCCCGGTGTCGTCGCGTCGGGAGGGTTGCCAGCCGGAGGAGTAGTGCCTCCGGCGGGAGCGCCACCACCCGGAGGCGTGTTGCCTGCCGGGGGATTGGATCCGCCTGGAGAAGTCGCGCCGCCAGGAGGCGTACTGCCTGCCGGGGGATTGGATCCGCCTGGAGAAGTCGCGCCACCCGGAGAAGTGTTGCCTGCCGGGGGATTGGATCCGCCTGGAGAAGTCGCGCCGCCAGGAGGCGTACTGCCTGCCGGAGGAGTGGATCCCCCCGGAGAAACTGCCCCGCCAGGAGACGTATTGCCCGCCGGGGGAGTCATTCCCGCGGGCGGGGTGCTGCCGGGTGGTGGTGTGCTGCCCGGGGGAGGCGTTGCGCCGGGCGGAGGTGTGCTGCCGGGCGGCGGCGTTGCGCCGGGAGGGGGAGTGCTGCCGGGCGGAGGTGTCGCGCCGGGTGGCGGGG
>NZ_BDAW01000086.1 GCF_001625085.1 Nocardia acidivorans NBRC 108247 | reverse complement strand
CGGCTGCCCCCGCGCCCGCTGCTCCGGCGGCGAAGCCCGCGCAGAAGCCCGCCCGGGCCAAGCGCGGCGGTAAGGCCCCTATGCCGTCCTGGGAAGACGTTCTCCTAGGCGTGCGCAGCTCGGGTCACTGATCTTCCATAAGCATTCTTGATGCTGAAAGGTTGCTAGAGCGCTGAATTGTTTGCGGCGGGATTGCCGATAGCGCTCATTACCGGTGTGGGTTGCCCGATAGGTGCCGATGGCGGCCGATGTCCGCCGCAGGATATGCCCAATGCCTGGATTGTCCGAAGGTTCCCAGGCGGCGGCGAGTTCGCCGCGCCGGGGGAGGCTCGCGCAACAGCGACATTTCGGCCGCGGTGCGGGTAGATTTTGTAGTGGTGGCGGTGATTGCCGGGGTTACCCGCGCCTGCGTAATCCCACCACCGTTTAATGTTGCTCAAGATTTGCCAACCTTGGGGCGCTGGAAATTCGGGAGGTGCGAAGTGCCATCCACAGTCTCGTCCCTCTGGTACGTCGACGCCTCCGATCCGGTCGGGGTGCTGCGAGCGCACCCGGGACCGGATCCGGAAGCCGCCTGGGCGCTGGCCAGACAGCTGCATCCCGACCGCGATGTGGTGCCCGCCGCCTCCGGCACCATGAAGGTGTGGGCCGGGCCGGGCCCCGAATCCATCTATATCGGCTGCTATCCCGGTGTCACCGTCGTCTGCTCCACCCAGGCCGCGCTGCCGCGGCCCACCAAACTGCCCGAGCTGCTGGTCCGTCCGCTCGCCTCCGAGCACACGTACCTGGTCTCCTACGATCTCTCCCTGGGCTGGGGCGCGTTCGCCGAATGGGAGCGCGGGGAATTCCGCAGATCATTCAGCGCCAGCCGGGTCAATATTCTCGAGGACGAGGGCATGCCCCGGGTGTGGGAGCGGCCGTATTGGGCGGGGGAGCACCCGATCGAATTGGAGCCGGGTGAAATGGCCGACCCGCAGTTATTGCCTTTCGACCCGCCGGATTTCGCCGATGCCGCCAATCAGGAATGGCTCGGCTTCCGGTATCGCGGAAAATTCTCCGAGGACGCGCTCACCCCGGATCACATCGAGGTGTGCGGATTCTCGCTGTTTACCAAGGGACAGGCCCCCGCGCTCGACGCGCCCGCCCCGGCGGTGACCGCCGAACGCAATGGCAGGCGCGGATTATTCGGCTGGCTGCGCGGCCGGGACCGGGTCTCCTGAGTTTCAGGCCAGCAGGGCGATCCAGCCGAACAGGACACCCACGCCCAGCCCGGCCAGCACCCACCGCGTCACCGGCTGGAAACGCCAGCGCCACGCGGTCGGCGCGACACCGCCCACGGCAATGAGATTCACCGCCACCGACAGCAGCGGATGAATGCGCGCCAGCGCCTCACCGAAGGCGTAGACCCCGGCTCCGCTCAGCAGTGCCACGAACGCGATGACGGCGATACCGCTCGCCCACGGCGTCGGTTCGGAGTATCCGTAGCCGTACGGGCCGTCGGGTGGATAGCTCACCGCGCCCGCACCGAATCGGCGGAGCGTGAATGGACGGGGCCTGGATTCACTGGGCACGCACTCTCTCGTAGAAGGCCATGGCGGCGGCGGTGGCCACATTAAGCGAATCGGTGCCCGGTGTCATGGGGATGCGGGCGCGAATATCGCTGGCGCGCATGGTTTCCTCGGTCAGACCGGGCCCCTCCGCGCCGAGCAGCAGGGCGACCCGCTCGCCGGTCATGGCGTGCGCGAGGGTGGCCGCGGCGGGGTCGGGGGTGAGCGCGATGATCTGGAAGCCTTTGCCGCGCAGGGTATTCAGACCGGCGGGCAGATCCGGCAGCGCGGCGAAGGGGATGCGCAGCACATGTCCCATGGAGACCCGCACCGAACGCCGGTACAGCGGATCCGAGCAGCGATCGCCGAACAGCACCGCATCCGCGCCGAGCCCGGCGGCATTGCGGAAGATCGAGCCGATGTTCTCGTGATCGTTCACGCCCTCGAGTACGGCCACCGTGCGCGCCCGCGCCAGCACCTCGTCGGCGGTGAGCTCGGGAGGTCGCCGCGCCGCGGCCAGCACGCCCCGGTTCAGATGGAATCCGACGATCTCCGCCATCACCTCGGCGGTGGCGCGGTAGTAGGGCGCCGCCACACCCGAAAGCTGTTCGGCCAGCACCTCGTATTTACGTGCCACACCCAATAGCGCCGAAGGGGTGAATCGCGAGGTCAGCATGCGCTCGACGACAACCGTGCCCTCGGCGATCACCAATCCCTTTCCGCCGGGCAGATCCGGTCGCCGGTCGGCATTGCTGAGGTCGCGGAAATCGTCGACGCGCGGGTCGGCGGGGTCGTCGATATCGATCACTTCGGCCACCGAGCCATTCTCGCGCGACGTCGTTCATGGTCGATGGCGGGCACCGCATAAGGTGATTGACGATCCGATCCCCTATCGAAGAGGACTGCCCATGAGCAAGCCGCTAATCGAATTCCAGGACGGGCCCGCGCCCGCCACGCTGGTCATCAAGGACCTCGTCGTGGGCGACGGCGCCGAGGCCAAGCCGGGCGATACCGTCGACGTGCACTATGTGGGCGTCGAGTTCGACAGTGGTGAAGAGTTCGACTCCTCCTGGAATCGTGGCCAGTCCATCACCTTCCCGCTGCGCGGTCTGATCCAGGGCTGGCAGGACGGCATCCCGGGTATGAAGGTCGGCGGCCGCCGCCAGCTCACCATCCCCCCGGAACTGGCCTACGGTCCGGTCGGCGCGGGCCACCACCTCTCGGGCAAGACCCTGGTCTTCGTCATCGACCTGCTGGACGTGCTGAGCTGAGGCTCATGCACCTCTCCGAACTCTCGCGCCCGCCTCACATTCGTGAGGCGGGCGCAGTGGTGAAAGGGATGGGGTGGCTGCGCCCGTTTCGTAGTGATGTGTGGGTGCAGTGGTGAAAGGGTTGGGGGTGGCTGCGCCCGTTTCGTAGTGATGTGTGGGTGCAGTGGTGAAAGGGATGGGGATGGCTGCGCCCGCTTCGTAGAGATGTGCGGGTGTTGTGGTGGCCGGGGGTGGGGACAGGATCACCTCGGCGGGGGTTGTGCAGTTGGCCCAAGATGTGCGGGCGTTGTGGTGGCGGGGGTGGGGACGGGTGCGCCCGCCGCACGTAAGTGAGGCGGGCGCATTGTTTTTCGTGGTTACCGGGAATGTGTGGGGTGCGGCCGTGCCCGCCCCGCGGAAGTAAGGCGGGCACCTGCCGGGCAGAGCTGCTTCGAGGAGTTCGGTGCGGCGCTAGGAGCCGACGATGCTGTTCATGATGGTGCCGGCGCTGGTGGCGGTGGCGCCGCCGAGCATGGCGTTGGCGACCATCTTGGGTGAGCCCGCTCCGCCGCCCCACTTCTCCCAGGCGAATTTGCCGCCGCCGTAGGTGATGGCGGCAATACCGGACATCTGGGTGAACCAGGTGAAGTAGCGGAACATCTTCATCATCTTGTCGGCCATGGGTGGGGTTTCGGCCGTGGGATTGCCCATCTGGGCCAGGACTGTGCCGTACATGTCGTGCGCGGCCAGCAGCATGCTCACGATCGTTTCCTCTCCGGTACCGGGGCGCTGAAAGGTTGGAGCCGTGGCGCGGGTCATGCGGGAGCGTCAAAACAGATCGATTAGAACAATTCGGTCATCATCGTAGCCTGGCAAACCGCCGAATGGTTGCCAATTGTTTGCCAACCTTTACTTGCGCACGATGTCCACCGGATCCGAGAGCGCCGACGCGATGGCCGACTGCTGCGGCACCCCGCGCTGCGGCAGCGCGTTCAGCGCCGCGGTGGCCTGATTGCCCAGCGTGGTGGTGACGCTCTGCAGCTGCGTCACCCCGGAGCTGAGCGCGTTCAAAGCGCCCAGCAGCTGGGTCTTGCCCTGATCGGCCAGCGCCGGAATGCTCGCGGCCAACTGCCCGCCCTGATTCAACTGCGCACTCGCGTCACCCAGGCGGGTCGCACCCGACCGCAGCAGCTGACCGAGCTGGGTCTCCGGGGTGACGGTGGTGCCGACCAATTCGCCCACCCCGTTGAGCTGGGTCCCGGCCTGGTTCGCGACGGTCTGCAACCCCTGCAACTGGCTGATGATGCTCGCCAACCGCGGGTCACCGGCGAACGGCAGCCCCTGCAGCAGCGGCACGATGGCATTGATGCCGGTGCTCAGCTGATTCGCGGCCTGCGAGACCTGCCCGACGGTGACCCCGGTCGAATCCAGCGCGGTGGCAAGGTCATTGGCCTGGGTGGTGGCGGCCGAGACCGTGCTGTTCAGCTCGGTGATGGCCGAAGTGATCTGTCCCGCACCGACTTTGGCCTGATCGAGGAAGGCCAGCATCTCATCGGCCCCGGAACCGAACTGCTGGGAGGCGTCGGCGGCGGCCTGCACGCCCGCGTTCAGCAGCGTGCTGGTGAATGCGACCTGCTGCATCTGCCCGCGCGCGTTGTTCATCGAGGCGAAGAGCGTGTCCATACCGGAGGCGCTGATCCGCTTGGTGACCTCGTTGACCGCGCCATTGACCGTATCGGCGTCGGCGCGATCATTGGCGGTCACGGTGACCTGCGCCTTCTTCGGTTTATCGGTACCGAGCGAGGCGATATCGGCCGAGAGGTCGGTGGGCAGGGTGATGATCACCGCGTATTCGTCGGTATCGGCCGAGTCGACCACATTCCAGTCGCGAGTTCCGCTGTCCTGCAATGCCCGGACGATTTTCGCGCCGGTCGGCCCGGTATCCCCGTTGATCAGCGCCACCCCGGTCGGCGCGGGTGAGCTGCGCAGGTAGGCGACGACGCCGGCCGCGATCGCGGCGGTCAGCAGCACGGCGAACAGGACCAGGACGCGACGTTTTCCCAACACTGTTCAGACCGTAGTGGTATCAATTGCGGTCAGCTCTGGCGTTTGTCTGAGAGTTCGGTAAAGACCGGATTATCCGGCAATTCCAGCACCAGTCGTACCCCGCCGAGCAGGCCGTCGTCGAAATAGGCTCGCCCACCGTGCAATTGGGCCTGCTGCGCCACCAATGCCAGGCCGAGTCCGGAGCCGCCCTTGGCGGCCTGACTGCCGCGCGCGAAACGTTCGAATACCGCGGCCCGTTCGGCGGCGGGAATGCCGTGCCCATTGTCGTCGACCGAAATGACTATGTGCCCGTAGGGATCTCGATGCGCGGAGACCAGCGCCTCGGTCGCGCCACCGTGCCGCGCGGAATTGGCGAGGGCATTGTCGATGGCCAGTCGCATACCGGTCGGCAGCCCGCGGGTGACGAGTTCGGCATCGGTGTCGATGCGCACGGTGAGATTCGGGAAATGCCGATTGGCGTCATGCGCCGCGGCATCGACCAATTCGGCCACATCGGTTTCCACATGATCGCGGGCATTGGTGAGATCGCCCGCCGCGAGTCGCTCCAGCGCGGCCAGCGTGGACTCCACTCGATTCTGCCCGCGGTGCAGATCGGTCAGGATCTCCGCGCGCTGTGCCTCGTCCAGGTCCAGGGTGCGCAGCACTTCCAGATCGGTGCGCATGGCGGTGAGAGGGGTGCGCAGTTCATGGGCGGAGACGGCGGCGAAATCGCGTGCGGTCTCCAGTGCGGCGGCGGTCTCGGCCTGCGCCCGGTCGATGCGCTCCAGCATGGTGTTGACCGCGTCGGCGAGCTGTTCGGATTCGCGCACGCCGTGCCCGTCGACCGGCAGCGGTCCGCCGGGTTCGCCGTGCCGGTCCAGCTGCCGGGTCAGATTCTCGATGGGCCGGACCGCGCGCCCGCCGAAGAGCCAGCCGAGTCCGGCGGCCGCGGCGACGGCGATCAGCGCCGCCCACAGCACCCAGCGGCGCTGAGCCGCCGTGGTCTTCTCGTTCTCGGTGGTCGGAATGCCCAGGGAGACAACGCGTCCCGACGGCTGATTCTGAGTGGTGGTGAGCACCCGATAGGTATGGCCGGCCACCGTCACGGTGTGATTGCCGACCGGCAGAGCCGGCAGTTGCACCGAGGTGCTGGCCAGCGATCCGTCCGCATTGCGCACGGTGAGCGCCATATCGTTGGTGGGACCGAGCACCCCGAGCACGGTCACCGCGAGCACCGGTTCGATGAGCACCACCCGCGAGGTGACGGCCAACTGCTGATCGGCCTGCGCGAGATTATTGCGCTCGATGGCGTAGACGGTGAACCAACTCAGCGCTGCCACAATGATTGTCGCGCCGAGCGCCGCGGCGCCCGCGACTCGCGCTCGCAGTGAGTACGAGCGGCGGCGGGGTCGGCGATTCACGGCGTCATTTCGGTGCGCGCAGGACGAAGCCGACGCCGCGAATGGTGTGCAGCAGTCGGGGCGTGCCGTCGATCTCCATCTTGCGCCGCAGATAACCGACGAAGACATCGACGACATTGGTATCGGCGGCGAAGTCGTAGCCCCACACCAACTCCAGCAGTCGCTCCCGGCTCAACACCACTCCGGCACTGCGGGCCAGGGTGGAGAGCAGTTCGAATTCCCTTTTGGTGAGCTCGATTTCCTCGCCGTGCAGCAGTGCGCGATATCCGGCGACATCGACTTCCAAGGGCCCCACCGTGATCGCGCCCGGCACCGAGGGGGCGGGGACATCGCTGCGCCGCCGCAGCAGCGCCTTGATCCGCGCCACGAGTTCGGCCAGCACGAACGGCTTCACCAGATAGTCGTCGGCCCCGGATTCGAGTCCGGCAATGCGATCGTCGACGGAGTTGCGCGCGGACAGCACGCAGATGGGCACCTCATTGCCCATGGCCCGCAGCGCGGTGACCACACCGGCGCCGTCCAGGATGGGCATATTCATATCGAGCACCACGGCATCGGGCGCGGTCTCGTTCACCGCGCGCAGCGCCTGCGCCCCGTCCCGGGCGATGACGACCCGGAAGCCGGAGAGCCGGAGCCCGCGTTCGACCGAGACGAGCACGTCCTCATCGTCGTCGACGACCAGGACAGTCGGGATCACTGTGTCCAATTTGCCTCCGCTGCGCTCCGGGCGGGTTCGCGGCCCGGGAGTCTCGATTCTTCCCTCCCTCCGCTCCTCCGCTACGCTCCCCCGCTCCGCTCAGTCCAGAACCGAGACGGCCGCGAACCGGGGGACGCGCACCCTCAGTATGTCCGGCGATCGTCAGTAGTTGTGGCAGGTGTCGGCGACGGTCTGGATGGTGGCGGCGATACCACCGGCGCGCGGGTCGTTCGCGGCATTGGCGGCGGCGTCCGGGTTGTCCCGGAGGTAGGCGTCGAATTCGGCCTGGCGCTGGGCGGGGGACTGGTTGAACTTGGCCTCGAGTTCGGCCTTCTGCGTGGGGTTCTGGTCCAGCAGCGAGGCCAGGGCCGGGGCCTTGTCGTGCAGGGCGGCGTCGACCTGGGCGAAGCTGCACGTCGAATTGAGTAGGGGTGCGGCCAGATCCAGCGGGCTCGCTGAGGCGGTGGCCGGCGCCAGTGCGATCGCCACCGTGGCGAGGGCACCGGCGCCGAGGGCTGCGGCGAACCGGGGATTACGGACGAGACTCATTCCACGGACGCTAGGCCATGGGCATGGGAGTCATGTGAACGATCTCTGAGAAAACCTTGAGGGTGCGGTATTCGCCCCGGTCAACTCGTGGGTGCGGCATCTCCGGCGGGGGCGGTCGGCGTATTGGGGTCGATCCGCCGGAAGGGGGTGGTGGCGGCGGCATCGGCGGCGGCGATGCTCTCCTTGTCCTCCATGAGGGTCACCGCATCGCGGATCTGCTTCTCCAGGGTGGGCAGCATGGCGACATCCTCGATGGTGGGCGGCACCTCGTAGTTCTCGCCCGCCGCGATCTGGCGCATGGTGCGGCGCAGGATCTTGCCGGACCGGGTCTTGGGCAGGGCGGTCACGGCCACCACGTCGTAGAGGGTGGCGATGGCGCCCACGCGCTCGCGCACCCGCTCGATGATCTGCGCGCGCAGCTGTTCGGCATCGATATCGACCCCGGCCTTGAGCACCACGTATCCGATGGGCCGCTGGCCCTTGAGCTCATCGGGCACCCCGACCACCGCGGTCTCGGCGACCAGCGGATGTCCGGCGATGGCGGCCTCGATCCCGCCCGCGGACAGGCGATGCCCGGCCATATTGATCACATCGTCGCTGCGACCCAGGACGAACAGATAGCCGTCCTCGTCGAAGAATCCGGAGTCGCCGGTCAGATAGTGCCCGGGATACGCGGAGAGATAGGAGCGCTCGAAGCGCGCGTCATCGCGCCACAGCGTGGTCAGCGTGCCCGGGGGCAGCGGCAGCCCGATGACGATATTGCCCTCGGTATTCGGCGGCACCGCATTGCCTTCGGAGTCCAGCACTCGCAGCCGATAGCCGGGTACCGGCACCGAGGCCGAGCCCGCCTTGATCGGAAGCTGTTGCAATCCGAGCGGATTGGCGCAGATCGGCCAGCCGGTCTCGGTCTGCCACCAGTGGTCGACCACCGGGCAGTCGGGGCGATCCGCCAGCAGTGTGTCCACCGACCATTCGTAGGTGGCCGGATCCAGCCGCTCACCCGCGCAGAAGAGCGCGCGCAGCGAGGACAGATCGTGCTGTTTCGCCAGTGCGGCCTCGGGATCGGCGCGGCGGATGGCCCGCAGCGCCGTGGGCGCGGTGAACATCACATGCACGTTGTATTCGTCGATGAGCCGCCAGAAGGTGCCCGCGTCGGGGGTTCCGATGGGCTTGCCCTCGTAGAGAATCGTGGTCGCGCCGACCAGCAACGGCGCGTAGACGATGTAGGAGTGCCCGACCACCCAGCCGATATCGGAGGTGGTGAGCATGACCTGTCCGGCATCGACGTCGTAGATATTGCGCATGGACCAGGCCAGTGAGACCGCGTGCCCGCCGTTGTCGCGCACCACGCCCTTGGGCTTTCCGGTGGTCCCGGAGGTGTAGAGGATGTAGAGCGGATCGGTCGCGGCGAGCGAAACCGGTGCGGCCGGTTCGGCATCGCGCACGGCGTCATCCCAGTCCAGCCAGTGCGCGGCCACCGTCTGCGAGGAGTCCGGCAGATGTTCGGTGGCGGCCTGTACGGCCGGAAAACGCAGTTCGGGAAAGCCGTCACGCTGTTTGACCAGCACATTGCGGGGCGCGGTGGTTTCCGCGATATCCAGGGCCTGCAACACGATCGGCGGATATTCGATGCGCCGGCCGGGCTCGAGCCCGCCGGAGGCTGTGATGATCAGCACAGGTTCGGCATCGTCGATGCGGGCGGCCAATTCGTGGGCGGCGAAGCCGCCGAAGACCACCGAATGCACCGCGCCGATCCGGGCGCAGGCGAGCATTGCGATGACGGCCTCGGGAATCATCGGCATATATATGACGACTCGGTCACCGGTGCGCACACCGAGTCGCACCATGGATCCGGCAAATCGGGCGACTTCCTCCAGGAGTTGCGCGTATGTGTAAACACGCCTGGTGCCCGTCATAGCGGAGTCGTATATTAGGGCGGGCTGATCAGCGCGACCCCCCTCTTGACCGCCGGAAGTGCCCTCCGAGGGTGTGATCTCGCGCACATGCCGATCGAGAGCATTGTAGGAGGTGTTGAGGCGAGCATCCGGAAACCAGCGGGCCGTCGGGCGCGCATTCGAGTCGAGAATCTGGGTGGGCGGCACATCCCAGCTGATGGATTCGGCCGCGGTGCGCCAGAAGTCCGAGGGGTCGACCAGGCTCAATTGATACGCCGGTCGGTACTCCTGCTTCGCGTTCAACCCGGTGACTCCCTAGCTCCGCAGCGCGCATGTGAAGGGCATGGATGCCCGCCTCGATAGATCAGCCTGATTGTGGCAGACTTCACGCGACGTCCGGGCGGACGCCGCGACCTTTGATTTTGCCTGCAAACGGCTGGTCAGAGACCGGTGGTTGCCAAGAGGTCACACAAGAAGTTATTGATCCGTTAGAATCGCATGTCACATATTTCGGCCGTCATGGACGCAATTTCTCGGCCAGCCGCAGTTCTCGGCCAGTTCCGTCTGTCGAGCCCAGCGTGCGATCGCGGAGGCTCGCCGATGGCGCGTGGCTTGGGCCAGTTTGGAAAGTGAGTGGGAGATGCGTGACCCCGCAAGGTCCGGCAGCAATAAGCGCTGGGCGCTGAGCAACTGGGACCTGCGATGGAAGGTGACGGCGGTCCTCGCCGTCCCGCTTTTGGTCGCTGTCGTGCTCGGCGCCTCCAGGATCTCGGCCGAGTTCGCGGATGCGAGCCGGCAGTCGACCGCCGTCGATCACGTCGGGGTCATTCCGGCGATCACGGGTCTGAGCGCCGCCGCCGGTCAGGTCGCTTCCGGCCAGGCCATCATGATCTCTCCGACGCAGTCCATGACCTCGGATCCCGAGCTCGCCAAGTTGGACACCGCGATTCAGTTCGCCGAGAAGGCCGCACCGCGGCTGAGTGATATTCCGACCGCGCGGGCCGCGCTGGACGAGATGATCGTGGGCGCCAAGGCCATTCGCGCCAATGGCCTGAACCCGACCAAAACCGTCGCCGACGCCACCAATGCCACCGAGAAGATCCGCGGTAACAGCGTCCGGACCGTGGAGAGCATTGTCGCCTCGGTCGCCGACAAGAATGTCGACCAGTCCAAACTGCGCCTGGTCGATTCGCTCAATACCCGCGCCATCATGGTCGGTGAGATCGCCGGTATCGCCGAGGCGCTACGCGGCAATGCCAAGGACGGCATGCGTGACTTCACCGTCAGCGCCAATACCGAGCGGCAGATGCTCGCCGTGCTCGGCCACCGCTTCGCCGACGGCGATGCCAGCATCGCGGATCTGAACCGACTGGTCGACACCCGTCTGCAGCTCACCACCGGTGCGCAGGCGAGTGCGGGTTCCCTGCCGATCGCGGAGCTGAAGGACTCGCTCGAGCAGAGCATCAACCTGTACCAAACGATCGTGAACAACTCCACCAAGGACATTGTGTCCCGGGTGGATACGCTGGCGAGCACCGCGCGCACCGATGCCATCCGCTACTCGGTGATCGTCATCGCCACCATCCTCGGCGCGCTCGCGCTGGCCGTGCTGATCGCGCGCGCGATGATCGTCCCGCTGCGCCGACTGCGCCTGGCCGCGCTCCGAGTCGCCGAATACGACCTGGCGCAGGAGGTCTCGCAACTGCGCGAGGGCGCCGATCCGGAAGACGTGCCGCTCGAGCCGATGCCGGTGCACACCGATGAGGAAATCGGCCAGCTGGCTCGCGCCGTCGACGATATCCACGGGCAGGCGCTGCGCCTGGCCGCCGACCAGGCCGCCATGCGTACCCAGGTCAACGATATGTTCGAGACCCTGGCGCGGCGCTCGAAGTCGCTTGTCGATCATCAGCTCTCGCTCATCGAGGCGATGGAGTACGACGAGAAGGACCCGCGCCTGCTCGAAAACCTCTTCCGCCTGGACCATCTCGCCGCGCGTATGCGCCGTAACGGCGACAACCTGCTGATTCTGGCCGGTACCAAACAGCGTCGCACCAAATCGGCTCCGGTCGAGATCGCCGATGTGCTGCGCGCCGCCATCTCCGAGGTCGAGGACTACGAGCGCGTCAAGCTCGGTGCGACACCGCGCGGTTCGCTCACCGAACCGGCCGCGTCCGATATGGCGCATCTGTTCGCCGAGCTGCTCGACAACGCCCTGCGCGCCTCGCCGCCGGAAACGGATGTGAAGTTCACCTTCGCGCAGGCGCACGATCAGGGTCTGCTCATCGAGGTCGCGGACCGCGGTATCGGTATGCCCCCGGCCGAAATGGCCGAGATCAACCGGCGTTTGGAGTCCACGGCCGAGGTCGGCCCGGATACCGCGCGTCATATGGGTCTGTTCGTGGTGGGCCGCCTGGCCGAGCGCCACGGCCTCAGCGTGCGACTGCGCCCGACCTTCGATACCGCTCGCGATCCCGGCGTCACCGTGACGGTGCATGTGCCCAAGCCGCTCATCGTGGCGGCGGGCGGGGCCATTTCGGTGCCGCCGCAGGGCAATCCGCAGCAGCCGGGTCCGGCCCAGCAGCAGGGCGCGGGCAATCAGGCCGGTGCGCCGTCTTCCATGCAGATGCGCGCGGTCACCCGCACCGCGACCGGCAATGTCATGGTCACGGTGGATCCCGGTGTGAGCGGGCCGATTCCGGCGGGAGCGCCCGGCGCGCCCGCTCCGGCCGCCGCCGTTGCCTCGACCGGTCTGCCGCAGCGCCAGCCCGGTACCGCCGTTCCGGGACTGCCCGGCAGCGGTGGCGGACTCAATGGTGGTGGGCTCGGTGGCGGTCTGCCGCAGCGCCAGCCGGGTGTGAACGGTCCGACCGTCAAGCACACCGTGGCCACGCCGTCGGTGGACAGACCCGGTGGCCTACCCCAGCGCGAACCCGGTGCGAACAGCCCCCTGGGGCCGGGTGCGCAGCCGGGCGCGAATCTTCCGCAGCGTCAGCCGGGCGAGGGTCCGGCGCGGCCGGGCGGCGGTCTCGCCGCCAATATGCTTCGCCGCCAAGGCGGTCCGGGTGCACCGGGCGGGCTGCCCCAGCGTCCGGGTGGTCCCGGCGCACCGGGTGGTCCCGGCGCACCGGGTGGTCTGGGCGCACCGGGTGGTCTGGGTAACGGTGGTCCGGGTGGTCCCGGCAAGTCCGGGCTCGGTGGACCCGGCGGGCTTGCAGGTGGTCCGGGCGATTCCGGGCTGGCGCAGCGCGGTCCGGTTCCGCCGCAGCAGGGGCGGGG
This sequence comes from Nocardia acidivorans NBRC 108247, assembly GCF_001625085.1. GTDB lineage: Bacteria > Actinomycetota > Actinomycetes > Mycobacteriales > Mycobacteriaceae > Nocardia > Nocardia acidivorans. Next base: position 29,748 of record NZ_BDAW01000086.1, on the reverse strand, counting down.
AGCAGGCCCAGCGGACGGGCTGGCTCCGCGTGATCCGTCGACCGGTCTGCCGCAGCGCGGTGGCCAGGACGCTGCCAACGGCTCCGCCTCCGGTGGTTTGCCGCAGCGGGATCCGGCCAAGGGTTCGGCGTCGGGTGGCCTGCCCACCCGTCAGCCCGGCGCCAATGGCGCTCCGGGTCGTGAGCCCAGCGTCGGTCTGCCGCCGCAGCGTTCGGCTCCGGGCGGTCTGCCCACTCGTGAGCCGGGTGCCAATGGCGCGCCGTCGCGTGATGGTTTGCCGCAGCGCGGCGAGGCCGCGGGAGGACTGCCGCAGCGGGATTCGGGTCCGACCAACCGTCCGCAGCACGACGCCGCCCTCGGTGGTCTCCCGCAGCGTGAGAGCGCCTCGGGTGGTCAGGCGCTGGGAGGCGGAGCGGCGCAGCGGGATTCCGGTCCCGCGAACCGGCCGCCGCAGCGTCCGGGCGCCGATCCGCTCTCGGGTGGTCTGACACAGCGTGATCCGGCCGGCGGTGGCTTGCCCCAGCGCGCGCCGGGTGGCGCGGCGGATGCGGGCTCGAACGGTCTCCCGCAGCGTGATTCGGGTGCCACGAACCGTCCGCAACCGCGGGTGGGCGGCGCGGATCCTCTTCTCGGCGGTTTGCCGCAGCGGGATCCGGCCGTGGGTGGTCAAGCGCTGGGAGGTGGCCTGCCGCAGCGGGATCAGTCGGGTGGTCTGCCGCGGCAGCGCGGTGGCCCGGATTCGGCGTCGACCGGTCTGCCGCAGCGAGACACCGGCCGGCACGGCCTGCCGCAGCGCGATTCGGGTCTGCCGCAGCGGGATTCCGCCGCCGGTGGTCTGCCGACTCGTGAGCCGGGTTCGCACGGTCTGCCGCAGCGCGGTGGCGGCAATGGTCTGCCGCAGCGCGGTGGTGCCGATCAGTCCGGTGGCCTGCCGCGTCGTGCGCCCGGTGGCAATGGCGCACCGCAGCCGGGGGCCGCGTTCGGTGGTCTCCCGCAGCGGGGCCCCGGTGGTCTCCCGCAACGGGATTCGGCCCCCGGTCTGCCGCAGCGTGACGGTGGTTTGCCGCAGCACGATGCGGGCGCCCCCGGTCTGCCGCAGCGTGGCCCCAACGGTCTGCCGCAGCGTGATCCGGGTGCGGGTCTGCCGCAGCGTCCGGCCCCGTTGCCGGGTCTTGGTCTGCCGCAGGGTGATTCGGGTGATCCGAAGGACCGCGGCCGGCACAGCTTCCGTCCCAATCCGCAGAAGGCGGCCTCGTTCTTCCAGACTCGGTTGCAACCCGCCGGTGAGTCCGAGCCGTCGACGGGTACGCCCATCTTCGCTGAGATGATGTCGGCGTGGCTGTCCGATCCGAGTGCGGAACGATCCCATGTGGCCTCGTCCTTCGAGTCACCGGGTGATGAGGGTTGGCAGGCCGCGCAACGTGCCGTCGAGGCGGAACCGCAGCGGCGCACCGCCGTGGGTCTGCCGCAACGTGATCCGGGTAACCGACTCGTGCCGGGCGGTGTGAACGGAAACGCTGACAAGGCGGCCCATCGCGACCCAGAATCCATCAGGTCGAGTTTGAGCAGGCATCAGCAAGGTGTCCGGGATGGCCGCGCGATGAAAGAAATGAACCTAACCGGAGATAAAGGAGACCGATGAACCCCGATCTAGGTGGTACGAAGCGTCAGCTGGATTGGCTGGTTTCGAATTTCGCCAATGAGGTTCCGGGCGTTGCGCATGCGGTTCTAGTTTCAGCCGATGGCCTACTGATGGCCGCGAGCGCGCAGCTGCCCGTGGATCGCGCCGAGCAGCTGTCGGCTGTGACCGCGGGCCTCGCGAGCCTGTCGGTGGGTGTGTCGAACCTGTTCGAGGGTGGCACCGTCTTGCAGTCGGTGGTCGAGATGGAGCACGGCTACTTGCTCCTGATGGCCGTCGGCGATGGTTCCTACCTCGCGGTGCTCACGAATACCTCGTGCGACATCGGCCAGGTTGGATACGAAATGGCGTTGTTGGTCGAGCGAGTGGGCCAGACAGTCCAGGCCACACCTCGCGTCACGATGGGTTCCTGATGGCGGGATGGACATAGACAACGAACGCGTCGGTAGCGCCGAGCCGAGCCTCGTTCGCCCGTATTCCCTGACCGCCGGTCGTACCCGGCCGAAGGTGGAATTGGCGTTGGAGGCGCTCGTCGCATCGCATCCGGTCGCCCTCGAGCGGCAGTTCGAACTCACCAACATCGAGACGTCAATCGTGGAGTTGTGCAGAGAATCGCCGTCTGTCGCCGAGGTCGCCGCGCGCCTGGGCATCCCCATCGGGGTTGCCCGGGTGCTGGTCGCTGATCTGATCGAAGCCGGCCATGTACGGGTTTCGGCGACATTGAAAGACGATTCCAGCGACGATGAACGTCGCGAGCTGATCGAAAGGGTTCTCAGTGGACTCCGGCGTATTTGATTCGACGACACAGGTCGATACGCGCACCAGCAAGCCCACGTCGGCCAAGATCGTGGTGGCCGGTGGCTTCGGTGTGGGTAAGACGACCCTGGTAGGTGCCGTCTCGGAGATTGTTCCGCTGCGCACCGAAGCTCTGGTGACCAATGCCAGTGTCGGCGTGGACTCCCTCACGGGCGTCCCGTCGAAGGCCACCACCACGGTGGCCATGGACTTCGGCCGTATCAGTCTGGCCGATGATCTGGTGCTGTACCTGTTCGGCACGCCCGGCCAGTACCGCTTCTGGTTCATGTGGGACGACCTGATCCGCGGCGCCATCGGCGCGGTGGTTCTGGTCGACACGCGCCGCCTGGAGGACAGTTTCGCCGCCGTCGATTACTTCGAGGCGCGGAACCTACCCTTCCTGGTGGCGATCAACGAATTCGATGACGCCCCACGGTATCCGGTGGAGGACATTCGTCAGGCCCTCGCGGTGCCCGCCGATGTCCCGATCCTGTCGATGGACGCTCGTCGCCGGGAACCGGTGAAGCAGGCGCTGGTCGCCGTGACGGAGTACGCACTTCGCAAGGTTGTGCAGGGCTACTGAGTTCGCGGCCCGGCTCGGATCTGGACCGACCGAAGGGTGCGACGCAGGAGCGCCCGTAGGGAGGGAAGATTCGGGCCTTCAGGGGCCGCGAACCGCGTCGCCGAAGGCGACGCGAGTTGGGCACGGCTATGCTCGCGCGCGTGAAGACTTCGGCGCGCGAATTGCTCGGCGAATTGCTCGATCCCGGTTCCTTCGAGAGCTGGGATCGACCGCCGGTCGCTGTGGCGACCTCCGCTGCGTATCGGGCGGAGCTGGACGCGGCCGAGCTGGTGTCGGGGACCGATGAATCGGTACTGACCGGTGTGGGGCTGCTGCGTGGGCGGCGGGTGGCCGTGATCGCGTGTGAATTCTCTTTTCTCGCAGGGTCTGTCGGGGTGGCGGCGGCCGAGCGCATTGTGTGCGCGGTGGAGCGGGCGACCGAACTGGGCCTGCCGCTGCTCGCCTCGCCGACCTCGGGTGGCACCCGAATGCAAGAGGGCACAGTGGCTTTCACGCAGATGGTGAAGATCGCGGGTGCGATCGCGGTGCACCGGTCCGCCGGGTTTCCATATCTGGTGTATCTCCGCAATCCGACCATGGGTGGCGTCTTCGCCTCGTGGGGATCGTTGGGGCACATGACATTCGCCGAACCTGGCGCACTGATCGGATTCCTGGGACCGCGCGTCTACAGGGCACTGTACGGGCGCAGCTTTCCGGAAGGGGTGCAGACCGCGGAAAATCTGTACCGCAACGGGGTAATCGACGGTGTGGTGCCCGTGTCGGTGTTTCGCCGGATCGCGCATCGAACCTTGAACGTGCTCTGCGACGATCCGCAGCCGCTGCCCGAATCGTCTGGTGACGCACGCGATTTCGACAATGGGGTGGGGATCCTCCAGGCCGGGCACGAACTGCGCGGCCCGGCGCTCCAGGTCGGGAACGATATACCCGCCTGGCAGTCGGTGCTCATCTCCCGGCGTGGCGACCGGCCCGGCATTCGGGAGTTGCTGCGCCATGCCACGGATCGAGTTCCGTTGTCCGGCACCGGACAGGGCGAAGCGGACCGCACCGTCGTGCACGCGCTGTCCCGGCTGCGCGGTCAGCCCTGCGTACTGTTCGGTCATGACCGCGCGGGACAGTCGCCGGAGCAGACGATGGGTCCGGCCGCGTTGCGAGAGGCCCGCCGCGCCATGCACCTGGCAGCCGAACTGCGCGTCCCGCTGGTCCTGGTGATCGACACCATCGGCGCATCGCTCTCCCGCGAGGCCGAGGAGCGGGGTCTGGCGGCCGAAATCGCGCGCTGCATAGCCGATCTCGTCACCCTGGATACCCCGACGGTCTCGGTGCTGCTGGGTCAGGGCAGCGGGGGCGGCGCCCTCGCCCTGCTGCCCGCCGATCGGGTGCTGTGCGCCGCCAACGGCTGGCTGGCCCCGCTGCCGCCCGAGGGTGCGAGCGCCATCGTCTACCGTGACACCCTGTACGCCCCGAGAATGGCTGCCACACAGGGTATTCGCGCCACCGAACTGAAGTCGAACGGCATAGTGGACAGCATCGTCCCCGAATATCCGGACGCCGCCGACGAACCCGTGGACTTCGCGCTGCGCATGGTCGCGGCCATTGCCGCCGAGCTGGCCGAACTCACCGCCGAGCCGCTGGACGCGCTGCGATCGGCCCGCCATCGGCGCTATCGCCGCCTGGGTCTGCCCGAGTGACACCCGGCGATCCTGCTGCCGCAGACTTTGGGGTCTCACCGGAATTCCCGCCCACAACTAGCGTACCGAAGCGAAATATATGAAAATGCTTGCGGCGTAATGCTATTGCCTCGCGAGTTATTGATCGTGGAGTATTCATGCGTCGCACTGCTCGTCTCGTCATGATCGGAGCGGTCGCGGCCGCGGCGTTGACCACCGGCGCCGCGGCCGCCTCGGCGGCTACCGGTTCGGCCGATTCCGGTTCGGCCGATTCCGGTTCGATCGGGACGCTTTCGGCGAATACCGGATCGAGCCCGGGGCTGGGTCTGAGCCTGCTGACGGCGGGTTCGTCGGGGACGGGTTCGTCGATCGGCGGCAATTCGCTGCCGTACCTGATCGAGCAGTTGCTGATCAACAGCGGTTCGTTCACGCGCTGCCAGCTCAGCCTCACCGACGACCCGTCCTGCCTGTTCCCGCACTGAGCCCTGTTCCAGCACCGAGCCGCGCCCGCTGCTGGAAGTTAGCCCGCTCACATATCGGTTTCCCGGGCTGACACGCGCGGGCGCGTGGTTGACGCCCAGGTGCGGCGCTTCTACGGTCGGAATGGTGACTTACCGGAGCGAGACCAGCGCAGTCCCCTCGATCGTCCTCAACGACGGCCATGTGATGCCCAAGCTCGGCTTCGGCGTGTTCAAGGTCGAGGCGGGCAGCACGGTGGACACCGTCGCCACCGCGCTGCAGGTCGGGTACCGGAGCATCGATACCGCGGCCATCTACGGCAATGAGGCGGAGGTGGGCCGGGCCATCGCCGAATCCGGTCTGCCGCGCGACGAACTCTTCATCACCACCAAGCTGTGGAATCGCAACCAGGGCTACGACTCCACCCTGCGCGCCTTCGACGAGAGCATGAAGCGGCTGGAGCTGGATGTTCTGGATCTCTATTTGATTCACTGGCCGATTGCCGACTCCGGTTTGTATGTCGACACCTTCCGGGCGCTACAGGCGCTCAAGGCGCAGGGTCGGATCACCTCGATCGGCGTCTCGAATTTCACTCGGTCGCATCTCGAACGGGTCATCGAGGAGACCGGTGAGACGCCGACGGTGAATCAGATCGAGCTGCATCCGTATCTTGCGCAGACCGAATTGCGGGCCTTCCATGCCGAGCACGGGATCATCACCGAGGCGTGGAGCCCGTTGGGGCGCGGTGCGGAGCTCGAGGATCCGACCATTGTCGCGGTGGCCGAGGAGACCTCGCGCACGCCCGCCCAGGTGATCCTGCGCTGGCATATGCAGCTGGGCAATGTGGCCATTCCGAAGTCGGTGACGCCGAACCGGATCGCCGAGAACTTCGAGGTCTTCGATTTCGAGCTGAATCAGGACCAGATCGCGCGTATCTCCGCGCTGGACAACGGCACCCGCATCGGCCCGAACCCGGACGAGTTCCAGGCCGACGCGCCGGAGTAGCCCGGCGCGCGGCAAGCCCGCCACCCCATCACCCCGTGCGGCGATAGCCTGACTCGAACGGTCAATTAGTGTGCAGCCCAAGATATTCGGTGAGCTCCACCGCCGCCGCCCGCCCCGCGCGATTCGCCCCGATGGTGCTGGCCGACGGCCCGTACCCGATCAGGTGAATGCGCGGATCCGCGGCCACCTGGGTCGCGAGCTGCCCGGTCATGGTGATCCCGCCACCCGGACCGCGCAGCCGCAGCGGCGCGAGGTGGTCCAGCGAGCTCCGGAATCCGGTGGCCCACAGCATCACATCGGCTCGCTGAAAGCTGCCGTCGGCCCAGCGAATCCCCTCGGGTTCGATGTGATCGAACATGGGATGCCGGTCCAGCACCCCGCGCGCACGCGCGGCCCGCACCCGGTCGTCTTCGGGCAGCCCTGTCACCGAGACCACCGATCCGGGCGGGAGGCCGCGCCGCACCCGGTCCTCCACCATGGCCACGGCGGCCCGTCCGGCCTCGGGGCCGAATTGGGCGCTGCGGAACACCGGTTCGCGCCGGGTGACCCAGGTGGTGTCGGCGACCCGCGAAATCTCGTCCAGCAGTTGGATTGCGGTGATTCCACCGCCGACCACGACCACGTGCTTACCCGCGAATTCGCCGGCGGTCCGGTAGTCGTGCGCGTGCAGCTGCCGTCCCGCGAACCGATCCGCTCCGCGATAGAACGGAATGAACGGTTTATCCCAGGTCCCGGTGGCATTGATGAGCCCCCGGGTGCGAATCCCGCTCGCCACGACCGGTTCGACGACCGGCGGGTCCTCGTATTCCAGCCCCCTCGGCCGCACCTCCGCGTGCAGCAACCCGTCCACTTCGGCATCGGGACAGGTGGCCGCCGTCGCCCGATCGCAGACCACACTCACCGAGACCGGGCGATGCACCCGCAGATCGAACCGCTTCTCGTACAACTCGAAGTAGTGCGGCACCGCCGTGGCGGCCTGCGCGTTCTCCGACCCGTCCGGCAGTGTCTCCTCGAAGGACATTCCGGGCAGGTCATGCACCCGGTTCACCGTGCTCAATGTCAAAGAGGGCCAGCGGAACTGCCACGCGCCGCCCGCCGCGGGTGCGTGGTCGACAACCAGAAAGTCCTGCTCGGGCCGTAATCCGAGCCTGCGCAGGTGGTACCCGACCGATAATCCGGCCTGGCCCGCCCCGATCACCAGGATCTCGACATCGGGTGTTGCTGTCACGGACCCGACGGTACGCCCGCTTACAGTGAACATGTCCATGGGTACGCAGCACAGTGGGGAAGGACAAATGCTCGGAGTCAGCCGAGATGGGGACGTCGTCACCATCGAATTGCAGCGTCCACAACGGCGGAACGCGCTCAACGAGGAACTCGTGGGGCTGTTGCGCGACGCTATCGAGGCGGCCGCGGGGTCGGCTCGGGTGATCGTGCTGACCGGGCAGGGCCCGTTGTTCAGTGCGGGCGCGGATCTGGACGGGGTGTATTCGGACAGTTTCCTGAGCGCGTTGCTCGCCATGCTGCGCAGCATCGAGACCGCGCCGGTGCCGGTCATCTCCGCCATCAACGGCGGTGCCCTGGGCGCGGGTGTGCAATTGGCCATCGCCTCGGATCTGCGGGTGATGACCCCGGATTCGTTCATCGCCATTCCGGCGGCGAAACTCGGTATCTCCGTGGATCGTTGGACGGTGCGGCGACTATCGACGCTGATCGGGCCGGGTCCGGCGCGGACCATTCTGCTGGGTGCGGAACGGGTCTCGGCGCAGGACGCGTACAACTTCGGTTTCGCCAATAAGATCGGCACGCTCGCGGACGCGCAGATGTGGGCCAAGCAGATCGCCGAGCTGGCGCCGCTCTCGCTGCGGCATATGAAACTTGTCTTCAATGATGACGGCACGCGGGGCCAGGACACCGCCGAGCAGAGCGCCGCGCTGGCCGCGGCCTGGGCCAGCGCCGATGCCCAGGAGGCACGGGCGGCTCGACTGGAGAAACGCGTCGCGAGGTTCGTAGGACGATGAACGGGGAGCGCATGGCCGCGAAGGCGCGGAGACTGGCTGGTATGGCAGCGGGTGCTTTCGGAATCTCCTGGGTGGTGCGAGCGGCATGGGGTATCCCCGATGCCATGGGTGCGCCGATCAATGCGATCGCGCCGACCGCCACCGGGGCGACCACCTATCGGAACAAGCAATTCCACAACACCGAACCGAGTTCGCAGCTCACCGGTTCCGGCCTGGAATTGCTGTATCAGCTTCTGACACAACGTAATACGGGCAGGGCGCCGGGGCGGATCCCGCTGGAGACGCCGGTGGTGCCCGAACAGGCCGCCGATCTCGCGGTCACCTGGTACGGGCATGCCAGCTGTCTGGTCGAGGTGGACGGCTATCGGGTGCTCACCGATCCGGTCTGGAGTGAACGGGTGTCCCCGTCCGCGCTGGTGGGTCCGGCCCGGATGCATCCGGTGCCGACGCCGCTGGAGGCGCTGCCGCCGGTGGACGCGGTGCTCATCTCACACGACCACTACGACCATCTGGACCGCGATACCGTCGATGCCCTGGTCAAGACCCAGGACGCGGTGTTCATCGTGCCGATCGGCATCGGCGCGCATCTGCGGCACTGGGATGTGCCGACCGCGCGGATCGTCGAATTGGATTGGGGCTCTTCGGTTTCGCTCTCCGAGCTGGAGCGGGCGCATGCCGACGGCACCGATCTGGTCATCACCTGCGCCGAGGCCAGGCATTTCTCCGGTCGCGGGCTGGTGCGCAACACCACGCTGTGGGCGTCCTGGTCCATCGCCGGTCCGACCCGCCGGGTCTACTTCGGCGGCGATACCGGGTATACCAAGGCGTTCGCGGAGGCGGGCGCACGGCTGGGCCCGTTCGATCTGACTCTCCTTCCCATCGGCGCGTACGACCGGCACTGGCCGGACGTGCACATGAATCCCGAGGAGGCGGTGCGCGCACACGCCGATCTGTGTGTCGGCGATCCCGGATACGGGGTTCTGGTCCCCATCCACTGGGCCACCTTCAATCTGGCCTTCCACGGCTGGTCGGAGCCGGTTCGCCGGATGGTCAAGGCCGCGCGAGAGGCCGGAACGGCGGTCGCCGTGCCCAAGCCTGGACAGCGGATCGACCCGATTGGCCTCCCATCAGGGGATACGTGGTGGGAAGATGTGCGCGAATGACCGAAGACCGAGAGTGAAGGAGCAGGGACTGTGAGTCTGATGGACACGCTCAAGGGACTGGTCGGCAAGGGCAAGGAAGTGGCGGCCCAGAACGCCGAGAAGATCGAGAACGCGGTCGACAAGGCCGGCGGTGTGATCAATGACAAGACCGGGGGCAAGTACTCGTCGCAGATCGACAAGGGTACGGCCGCGGTGAAGAACGCCATTCCGGCCGATGCCTCGGCGGAGGCGGCGCCCGCGCCCGCCGAGCCCGCACCGGCCGAAGCCGCCGCTGAACCCACACCGGAGCCCGCTCCGGAACCGGCGCCCGCGCCTGCTCCGGAACCCGCGCCGGGTGATCAGCCGCCCGCGTAGTTCCGACCGGTCGATGCGGGCCGTTCGGTCCCGGTGCACGCGCTCCGGGTGACCCGAACGGCCCGTTGGCTTTTGGCTGCGCCCCCCGGGGTGCCGGAGATTGTCGGGGTCCGGCTCTAGACTGCTGTCATGGGGTCCCGGCGGGATTTCGGGGGTATCGAGGTTGGGCTCACCAACCTCGACAAGGTGCTGTATCCGGCAACGGGTACCACCAAGGGGCAGGTCATCGACTATTTCACCGCCATCGCCCCGGCGCTGCTACCGCATATCGCGCTGCGTCCGGTGACGCGTAAGCGCTGGCCCAATGGTGTCGAGGCGGGTTCGTTCTTCGAGAAGAATCTGGCCGAGCACGTGCCGAAATGGCTGGCGCGGCGCACGGTCGAACATTCGGACCGCCCGGTTGTCTATCCGCTCATCGATTCGGTGGCGGGTATGGCCTGGCTCGGGCAGCAGGCGGCGCTGGAATTGCATGTGCCGCAATGGCGTTTCGACGGGGCCGAGCGCGGGCCGATCACCCGGCTGGTCTTCGATCTGGATCCCGGACCGGGGGCGGGGTTGTCCCAGTGCGCCGAGGTGGCGCTGATTCTGCACGATGTGGTGCGCGAGGTCGGGTTGGACGCCTACCCGGTGACCAGTGGTTCCAAGGGAATTCACGTCTACGTGCCGCTCGATCGGAAGATCGGGCCGACCGGCGCGTCCGCTATCGCCAAACAGGTGGCGACCAATCTGCAACAGCTGCGGCCGAAATTGGTGACCGCGAATATGGCCAAGTCCGAGCGCGAGGGGAAGGTGCTGCTGGACTGGAGCCAGAACAATATGGCCAAGACCACGATCGCGCCGTACTCGCTGCGCGGGCGCGCCGAGCCGTGGGTGGCCGCACCGCGCAGCTGGGAGGAGATCGAGAACCGGAAGAAGTTGCGGCACTTGCGCTTCGAAGAGGTGCTCAAGCGCTGGCGGCGCGATGGTGATCTGCTCGCCGGGCTGGACGAACCCGCGCCCGAACCGTCCGCCGAACCGGATCGGTTGCGGACCTATCGATCCAAGCGGGACGCGGAGCGCACACCGGAGCCGGTCCCCGCCGCCGCGCCCGCGCCGAGCACCGGGAATCGCTATGTGATTCAACAGCATCGGGCGCGGCGATTGCACTGGGACGTGCGGCTCGAACGCGAGGGCGTGCTGGTGTCGTGGGCGGTGCCCAAGGGTCCGCCGGTCGATACCCATGAGAATCGGCTGGCGGTGCACACCGAGGATCATCCGCTGGAGTACCTGGACTTTCACGGCGCGATTCCCCGGGGGGAGTACGGGGCCGGGGAGATGACCATCTGGGATTCCGGGACGTACGAGACCGAGAAGTGGCGTGCGGACGAGGTCATCGTGCGCCTGCGCGGTGAGCGGTTGGACGGTCGTTACGCGCTGATCCAGACCAATGGGAACCAATGGCTCATGCACCTGATGAAGGATCCGGCCGGGGCGGCGGGTGCTGGTGTGGAAAGCGCTGGCGCACAGCGGGTTTCCACTCCTCGTGAGCCCGTGCCGCTGCCGCATGGGATTACCCCCATGCTGGCCACCCAGGGCGATGTCGCGACGCTCGACGCCGAGCACTGGGTCTTCGAAACCAAATGGGACGGCTTCCGGCTACTGGCCGAGATCGATGACGGCACGGTGGTTTTGCGCAGTCGCACCGGGCATGTGGTCACCCAGCGCTACCCCGGATTGGCCGTACTCGCCGATGAACTGTCCGGCCACCGTGTGCTGTTGGACGGTGAGGCCGTGGTCTTCGACGACCGCGGCATCGCCAATCTCGGTCTGCTGCGCTCGGATCCGGGTCGGGCGGTGTTCGTGGCCTTCGACGTCCTGCATATGGACGGCACCTCGCTGCTGCGTAAACGCTATGCGGATCGTCGCCTGGTGCTGGAGGCGCTGGCGAAACAGGTTCCGTCCCTGCTGGTTCCGCCGCCGCTTGACGGTCCGGGTGCGCGGGCGCTGCGCGCCAGTCGGGATCAGGGCATGGAGGGCGTGGTCGCCAAGCGCCGCGATTCGGTCTACCTGCCCGGTAAGCGCGGGCACTCCTGGATCAAGACACGCAATTGGCGCACGCTGCCGGTGGTGATCGGCGGCTTCCGGCGTTCGGAGAACCGGCAATTCGCCTCGCTGCTGGTCGGGGTGTGGCACGAGGGCGAGCTGCACTACCTCGGCCGGGTCGGCACCGGATTCGGCGAGCGGGAGCTGAGCGAGCTGTCCACCCAGCTCAATCGCCTGGAGCGCAAGACCAGTCCGTTCGTCAATGAGCTCAGTGCCGAGGAACGTAAGGAGGCCGCCTGGGTGACCCCGAAACTCACCGGCACCGTGCGCTTCATGAACTGGACAGAGGCCGGGCGACTATGGCATCCGGCGTGGATTCCGGCGTCGGAGTGAGCGTTTCGGGTCCGTGCACATCCTGGAATCCCGGCAGGTGCCGATCGACGTAGGGGATGAGCAGGTGAATGAGCGGCCCGATCCCGAAGGCGTACACCAGGGTTCCGACCCCCACACTGCCCCCGAGTATCCAGCCGATCGCCAACACGCTGACCTCCAACGAGGTACGCACCATCCAGACCGGTCGCCCCGTTCGCCGGACCAGTCCAGTCATCAGGCCATCCCGCGGCCCCGGCCCCATTCCGGCCCCGATGTACAGCACACTGGCCACCGCATTGAGCAGCACCGCCGCCACCATGGCCCCGATCCGCACCGGCAACGAGTCCAGCTGCGGCAGCACATTCAGCCCGACGTCGACGGCGACGCTGATGACCACCACATTGCTGATCGTCCCCAGCCCCGGCTTCTGCCGCAGCGGAATCCAGGCCAGCAGTACCGCGACCCCGGTAATGGCCACCACCGTCCCGAAGCTCAACGGCACATTCCGGGCGACCCCCTGGTGAAAGACATCCCAGGGATCCAACCCGAGCGCCGCCCGCAGCATGACCGCCATCGACCACCCGTACAACCACAACCCGACATAGAGGGCGACCAGCCTGCGAACCAACATGGCTCAATAGTCCAGTCCACTGGCCCGCGAATACATATCCAGTCACGGGATGCTGGACCCTTATCTGGCGGGCCAGGCTACCAAGACAATTCGGTGCAGCGGCGGGCTGAGTCCTCGCCTTCCACTTGGAGGGTGGCGTGTTCTATGTGGAAATCGCGGGATAGGAGTTGTTGGGAGGCTTGGAGAACGGCGTCGCTGGAGTGGCCGGTGGTCACCGTGATGTGGGCGGAGGCTACTTCCATGCCGGAGGTGAGGGTCCAGACGTGGAGGTCGTGGACGTTGGCTACGCCCGGGACCGCCTGTAAGGCTCCGGCGATCTGTTCTACGTCCAGGTCTTCGGGGCTGTGCTGGAACAGGATTCGCAGCGAGCGTTTGGCCAGGACGTAGGTGCGGGGTAGGACCCAGAAGCCGATGGCTACGCCGATGATCATGTCGGCGTACCGCCAACCCGTGGTGAGGGTGATCAGGGCGGAGAACAGGACGCCTATCGAGCCGATCATGTCGGCGAAGACTTCCAGGTAGGCGCCGCGGACGTTCAGGCTCTCCTGGGCTCCGGAGCGGAGCAGCAGGAACGAGACGATATTGGCGATCAGGCCGAGGGCGCCGACGACCAGGACCGGAACGCCCGGGACTTCCGGCGGCTCGCCGAATCGGCTGATCGCCTCGTACAGGACGTAGATGGCCACGCCGAAGAGCAGCAGGGCGTTGGCCAGGGCCGCCAAAACCTCGGCGCGGTAGTAGCCGAAGGTGCGGGTGCAGGTGGGGCGGCTGCGTTTGGCGAGCAGGATCGCCGAGAGGGCCATGGCGATGCCGACCACATCGGTGAGCATGTGCGCGGCGTCGGAGAGCAGGGCCAGTGAGGAGGTCGCGAAGGCGACGATGAACTCCACCAGCATGAAGACCAGTGCGATGGCGAGCGCCAGGATCAGACGGCCCAGGTATTTGCCCGAGGCGGACTCGGGTGCGACGCCGTGCGAATGATCATGCCCCATAGCGCCCCAATATATGCGTAGTTGCGCATGTATGCAGAAATTGTGTGGATATGACGCGGGTTCGCCTGGGCACTCCCAGGTAGAAGGCAGACTGGTGAGCGTGACCGATTCGTCCCAGACTCGCCGCGCCATGCCGGACCGGCCGCGCGAGTCCGCTCTCCCGCACGGTCCGCTGCGTCCCATCGAGCTCGCCACCGGCGCGGTCCTGGGCGGCGCGACCGTCGGACTCGTGACCGTCGGCTCGCTGGTGCCGTTCGCCGCCGCCCTGCAATTGGTGGCCGCCGTACCCATCGGTCTGCTGGCCCACCGCTATCGACTGCGCGCCATCTTCACCGCGACCATCGCCGGAACGCTGGTGACCTTCGTCGCCGCCGGACTGGTGCCCGCGACCAATCTGATCGGCGTGGCGGTGGTGGGCGGAATCATCGGAATCGTCAAGCGGCGACACGGCGGCCTCCCCGCGGTGCTGGGACTGTCCTCGCTGGCCGGACTGGTTTTCGCATCGTTCTCCGTCGGAATGCTGCTGCTGTTCTCCCGGACACGCCACCTGTTGTTCGACAGTATCCGCAACACCGCCGACGGCGTGGAAAATCTGGCGGCGCGCCAAGCACTACTGGAACCGCTGGGCCGGCATATCGCCGGCTACACCGAATCGATCCTGCATTGGTGGTGGGCCTGGATCGGCGGCGGCATCATCGCCGCCATGCTCGTCAGCGGCATCGTCTCCTGGTTCGTGCTCGGCGCCGTCCTGGATCGACTCGCCTGGCTGCCCGGCCGCGACGACCTGTTCGACGCACCGGCCGACGACCGTCCGGTGGCCCCGCTGCCGGTCACCTTGCGGCAGGTCACCTTCCGCTATCCGGACACCCACACCGATGCGCTCCAGGGCATCGACCTCACCGTCGACATCGGCGAATTCGTCGCCGTGGTCGGCCACAACGGCTCCGGAAAGTCCACGCTCACCAGGATTCTCGCGGGCCGGCCGCCCACCGGCGGCACCGTCACCCGCCCCGGCTCGGCCGGACTCGGCGTAAGCGGCGGCACCGCAATGGTTTTGCAGCGCCCCGAGAGCCAAACCCTGGGCGTGCTCGTCGCCGATGACGTGGTGTGGGGCCTGCCCACCGAGACCGCGGCCGCGGTCGATATCGACGCACTGCTCGGCGAGGTCGGCCTCGCGGGGATGGGCAGACGCGAAACCGCGACCCTTTCGGGCGGACAGCAGCAAAGACTAGCGGTGGCAGCGGCTTTGGCGCGCAAACCCACCCTGTTGCTCGCCGACGAGGCCACCTCCATGATCGATCCGGAAGGGCGGCGCGACCTGGTCGCGCTCCTTTCGGTCCTCCCGCGCCGGCATCCGATGGCGGTCGTTCTGGTGACCCATCACGAGGCCGACGCGGCCGCCGCCGACCGCGTGGTGCATCTGCAACGCGGGCGCGCGGTCCAGCAGCTGCCCGCCTGGCCGCGACCCGTCCGCGATCAGCGCCGCAGACCCATGGGTGACACCGTGCTCGAACTGAAGGACGTCCGGCACACCTACAATCGCGGAACCCCTTGGGAGGCACCGGCTCTGCACGGGATCGACCTGGCGGTGCGCCGCGGTGAGGCGCTGCTGGTCGTGGGCGGGAACGGTTCGGGCAAGTCCACCCTGGCCTGGATCATGGCAGGACTCACCATCCCCAGCGGCGGCAGCTGCGAACTACGGGAATACACCGGCGCGAAACCGTCGCACAAGCGAATCGGCGGGGTGCAGTTGGCATTTCAGCACTCCCGGCTGCAATTACAGCGGCAGACCGTCGGCGCGGAGATAGAGGATTGGGGCGGCCGGGGCACCGCCGCCGTCGCCCGCGCCCTGGACGCGGTCGGCCTGGATCGCGCCCTGGCCTCGCGCTCCATCGAATCGCTCAGCGGCGGACAGGCCAAGCGCGTGGTGCTCGCCGCCATCGTCGCCAGCCGTCCGCAGGTGGTGGTGCTGGACGAACCGCTCGCCGGACTCGATCCGGAGGGCCGCGCCGGTGTGGTCGAATTGCTTGCGCGACTGCGTGATTCGGGCCTGACGCTGATCATCATCTCGCACGATGTCGCCGATACCGCCGCCGTCTGCGATCGCATCGTGCACCTGCGGGAGGGCAGACTCGTCGAAAACGACTCTCCCCCAGGATATTTCGCCGCACAACCGGCACAGGATCGAATCGGGGGCAGGCGATGAGCAGTGTGATTCTGCGTGAGGTGCCGGTCGACAGCCCGGTGCATCGGCTCTGGGCGGGCACCAAGATGATCTGGGTCTTCGTCTACAGCGTCCTGCTCATGTTCACCCCCTCCTGGGCACTGCTCGGCCTGGGCGCCGCGGTGCTGATCGGTATCGGACTGGCCGCCCGGCTACCTCTGGGCGCACTCCCGCGCTTCCCGTGGTGGATCTGGATCGGCCTGCTGATCGGCGGCGCCATCAACGCACCCGTCGGCATGGACGCGGTGCTGCGGTACACCCAGATCGCGCTCTTCGGCTTCCTGTTGCTGGGCGCGACCTTCATGGTCGCCTGGACGACTCCCATGGGTGAGGTCGCACCCGCCCTCGCGAAACTCGGTGCGCCGCTGCGCCGTATCGGCTGGACCCGCGACGGCGTGCGGCACCGCATTCCGGTGGACGAGTGGGCGGTGGTGGTCGCGCTGACCCTGCGCGGCCTGCCGCTACTGCTCGAGGAACTCCGGATTCTGCGCGCCGCGCGCAAATTGCGGCCCAAGGACTCGCTGCTGCATCAGGCCGCGCAGAACCCGCTGGTCGATATTCTGACCGCCAGTATGGCCGTATCCAGTCGCCGGGCAGGCGAACTCGGCGAGGCCATCACCACGCGCGGCGGGACCGGCGAACTGACAGCGCGTCCCGGGTCGCCGGGGCGGGCGGATGCGGTCGCAATGATTTTGTTGGCAGTTGTGTGCGCGCTGGGTATCGTGAGCGATCTGCTGTTTTGACCGACGCTCGAACCGAAAATGATTCGGCGTGTCGGTGGGGCGAGCTACCGTAATCGGTAGCAGTGGGCAGCGCAAACGCACGGGGGCTCAACACGTTTCCGATGGGAAGGGAATCGTTCGTGTTGGGCGTGCGTTGCCCCGAATCACCTGATGAAGATTGGACAATCAATGAAGCTGCGCAAGATCACGGCAGTTGCCGCGCCCATCGCCACCGCCGTCGCCATCGCGAGTTCCGGGGTGGCGCACGCCGATCCGGCTGTTCCCCAGATCGGCTACTCCGCCGATCTGGTCGGCAACAATGTGGTCACCACCCTCACCAACGGCGCCTTCGAGCTGTCCGGGCAGAGCGTGAACATCAAGGATGTCGCCGGTAATACGGTCGTCAGCCTGCCGCTCACCTTCCAGCAGGACGGTGTCGAGTACTCGATGCCCGCCAGCCTGGCGGACAGCGCGCACACCCTCACCATCACGGCGGTCAAGGATGCGGCCTCGGCCCGTCCGGTCGCGGTGCAGCCGGTGGCCTCGCCCTCGGAGAACGCGCTGGCCATGCAGACCTTCAGCAGCCAGTTCGGTATCGCCACGGCCATCGGCGCCTTCATCGGCACCGCGCTCGGCGCGCTCGTCGGTCTCAGCGGCATTGTCGCCGGACCCACGGTCATCGCCAGCGTTATCGCCGGTGCCGCGGTCGGCGGCATTATCGGCACCCTGGTGGTCGGCGGTCCCGCGCTGCTGGTCGCCGGTCTGGATCTGATCGGCACGCTCACCGCGGCGCCCGGCACCACGAAGTACAACGAGAAGTAAACCGGTTCGGAATCCGTTGGGGCGCGGCCCGCGCCCCAACCGGTTTCAGCCCGCGCAACCGGTGGTCGCCGGAATTCCCGCGAATCGATCACCGAGATAGTTCATGGCGCCGAGGGATTCGATGGCGGCCGCCGGATTGTGGCCCGGAATTCCCGAGTGCACGACGGTGATATCCGCGCCCAATGCGCAATAGCGATTCACCAGGGCGGTGAAACCCTCCACGGGGATCACGTCATCGGCATTGCTGTGATACAGGTACAGCGGTACGTCCGGGGCCACCGCGCCCAACTCCTGCCGATTCGCGGCAGCCTGGAACTGCGTGTGCCACAGCAGATTCGGGGTATCGGAGTACTCGTCCAGATGCCGGTTGAGATGCCGCAGCACCAGATCCGCGCCGCAGGCGGCGGACTCCCGCACCAGCAGTTCCCGGCCCCGATCGTTGAGGTCGTCCGCCAACCCCGAATCCGGGTCGATGCGCGTGAAGGCCACGATCATGAGCACCGCCAGTCCGGCTTGGATGCCGCCGTCCACCTTGCGGGAGATGGCCGCGATATCGGCGGGCACACCACCGGCCGCGACACCCGAGAACCACAGCTCCGGGGCGTAGGTCGCCCGCTGCTGCATGGCCCAGAGGGTGGCGAAGGCGCCGCCGGAGTAACCCCACGCGCCGATCGGACTGTCGGTGGTAATACCCACCGGCGCAAATGATCTGGCCGCGCGCACGCCATCGAGCACCCCGCGCCCGGAGTTCACCCCGTCGAAGAATCGCGAGTGCGGCCCCTCGTAATCGGAGACCACCACCGCCCAGCCGCGCAGCAGCATGGCGGTGAGGAATGGAATGTCCAGCGCGGTATTGACGATCGAGAAATCGCGCCCGCCCCGCAGTGCGAACGAGGGCGCGCATCGCGTCCCGAGACTGTCCTCGGCCACCTGATACGACAGCAGCGGCCGACCACCACCGCCCAGCCAGGGCAGTAGCGGGGTCATCACGGTGGCCACCTCCGCGACGGCCGCGCCCGTGGAATCCGTACTCCGATACTGCAATTGCCATCCGGCCACCGGCAGCGCCAACCCGAGCGCCGAGATCGGGCGGGAATTCAATACCGCGCCATTGGCGTTGGCTTCGATGCCCGCCGGGGCGGTGTAGAAAGGATCCTCATCCGGCACCGGGACGACCTCCGCCCACGCCCCCGGCATGACCAGTGCGGCGAGCAAAACCCCGACCAACCCGGCCAATCCGAGGTGTACTCGCGCGGATAGTCGCCGCCGAATCGCATTCGCTCGCGAGGATTCTCCCTGCCCGGCCGCGTCATTCCGCGCCATTGCTGCCTCCAGCGTCAAATCACCGACGCTCCCGGCCCGAAGGCTTTGCACACCACACCGACCTGCACTCCGGCGCATCGGAACTCTCAAGTTACTGCTGCGCAACCCAGCAGGTCAACGCTGTCCGCGTGTCGTGACAGCTCCGCGACGGCCGCGCAGGCCGACAGAGGCGTGGAAGGCGAGGACGTGGCTCGGTGCTTACCGAATTGTCTTGGTGGAAGAAGCATCGAGTCCGCATCTCGTACGTCGCGTCCGGTGGGATGATCCACCGTGCATAGGTTTCCAGCGGCTCGACGGTGATCAGATCGGCAACCTGCATCAGTGCGAGTCGGCACGCCGCTCATCCGGTTGCGGCGGCTCCGGGTATCGCGGTTGAGTTATCGCGGCTGATCAAGGGGCTCGTCTAGCCGACGCGGGTGAGGTTGTAGTCGTAGCGGTGCAGCTTGCTGGTGCGGCGGCGGTAGCTGCGGGTGGTGCCGGGCCAGTTGTTGGTGATGCGGCCGGATGCGGTGCGGTACCAGCTGGTGCAGAAGTTCCAGGGGGTGCGCTTCAGGCGGTGTTGGAGGGCGCTGTTGTAGGCGTATTCGTTATCGGACTTCACTTCCAGGGTGTGGCCGGGGTTTTCGGCGAGGAGTTGGATGGCCTGGCGGATGTAGCGGGCTTGGGATTCGATCATGTAGATGATGGAGCCGACGCCGAGGTTCGTGTTCGGGCCGTAGACGAGGAACATGTTGGGGAATTCGGGGACCGTGATGCCGAGGAAGGCGTGCGCGCCCTCGGACCAGACGTCGGAGAGGGTGCGGCCGCGGCGGCCGCGAATCTTCATGGGCCACAGGAACTCCGTCCCCTTGAACCCGGTGCCGTAGATGATCACATCGGCGGGGTGGACCACGCCGTCGGCGGTGCGGATGCCCTCGGGTATCACAGCGCTGATCGGGGTCGTCTCGACACGTACATTGGGTTGGGTGAGCGCCGGGTAGTAGTCGTTGGAGAACAGTCCCCGCTTACAGCCGATCGGATAGTCGGGGGTCAGCTTGGCCAGTAGTTCCGGGTCGGTGACCTGTTCTTCGAGGTGGTGCTGCGCGATGCGGGAGACCCCGCGCACGATGCCGGGGAACTCGACCAGGCCCAGCGCCACGAACTCGCCGATGGTCCACCAGTAGAAGCGTTCCGCCACAGGCAATCCCGGTACATGCAACAGCACCCGCTGATGCACCGGCTTGTAGTCGGTGTCGAACTTGGGCAGCACCCAGGCGGCGCTGCGCTGAAACAGCGTCAGCTCGCCCACCTCCGGCTGGATCTCCGGAATGTATTGAATGGCACTGGCTCCGGTTCCGATGCAGGCCACCCGTTTCCCCGCCAGCTTCACCTCGTGATCCCACTGCGCCGAATGGAAGGACTCACCCTCGAAGCTCGCGATCCCCGGAATATCGGGCATGGCGGGCCGCGACAGCTGCCCCACCGCCGACACCAGCACCTCCGCGGTCCGCACCGTCCCGTCGGCGGTAATCACCGTCCACCGCCCACTCGCCTCGTCGAACGCGGCTTCGGTCACCTCGGCCCCGAACACGATCGACTCCAGCAGCCCATGCCGCTCCGCCACCCCGCGCGCATACGCGAGAATGTCCTCCCGCCCCGAATACCGTTGCCGCCACTTGGGTTTGGGCTCTGAAGCGTACGAGTACAACGGCGAGGGCACATCACACGCGGCCCCCGGATAGGTATTCTCCCGCCACACCCCACCCAAATCCCCGGCCCGCTCCAGAATGGTCACCTCCCGAAACCCATTCCGTCGCAGCTCCAAGGCCATCCCCAGCCCCCCGAACCCGGCACCGATCACAATCACCGAAGGCATAAGCCCTCCTCAATCGAAGACCCTCCCACTGTAGGAGTCACCTCGGCGCGCTGTAGCGGACTTGATTGGGAGTTCCGGCCAACATGGGCAGTCCGGGGTCAGGCTTGATGTAGCGCCTCGAACGTGATGGCCAGCTTCACAGGCGTATCGAGCACCGATTCGTCTCGATGCACCTTATGCGGCATGTACCGCACCCCGGACCAGTCGAGTCGATACTCCTCGATCCGATCGATAGTTTCCCAGCTCTTATCGAAGTGCACGATCAGATAGACCGAAATCTCCGCTCGTGCGTACAGCAGACGCTTGATCCCGGTGTCGGTGTCCGCCGTCTCCTTTGATACGACTTCCGCGACCAGCAGAATATGGTCCCGGACAGTATTGACGTCGTACGGTTCGCAGTCACTGACGAAGATATCGGGGTATCGAACGTTGAGTCGTCGCTCCGGCCGCTTGCTCTCGGCGTCCGGAAATCGCACTGCGACATCAGATTCCACTCGAACGCAGATCCCAGCGGACCCGCGCGCACCCTCCAAAGCCGCTGCCAGGCGACGAGTCACTCTACTGTGGGCGCGGCTCTGCGCCTTCATTCGGACGATCCGGCCATCCTCGATCTCGACATCGCCGAATGCGTCCGGCTCCGCATCGAGGAACTCCTCGGCTGTCAGCCGCTCCGCACCACCGGCATGCGTCGAAGTCATCGTCGGTTTCCTCCGGAAGACATCGTGTGCAGCACTGAGCCTACCGTCGCCGGTCGTCCAGGCTCTATGATCGGCGACTGCCCGCCGGGGCTGGTTCAATCGAGAATTTCGGCCATAATCTGGGGATGAGTACGGTGGCGGAGGCGGGGGTCAAGGATTGGGATTTTCCGCGGGGGGTGGCGAGTGTTGCCCTGATGGTGGGGTTCGCGCGGGAGCAGGGGGTGGCGGCGGCGCGGATGCTGCAGGGGAGTGGGCTCGCCGAGAAGACGCTGAACGATCCCGACGCGCAGATCGATGCGCATACCGAGTTGGCGGTGATCAGGAATCTGGTTCGGGAGTTGGGGGATCGGCCCGCTCTGGGGATCGAGGTGGGGCGGCGGTATCGGATCACCACCTTCGGGATTTTCGGGTTCGCGTGCGTCAGTTCGCCGACGCTGGGGGAGGCGATCGCGTTCGCGCTGCGGTATCTGGAGTTGAGTTTCACCTTCTGTATCCCGGCGACGCGGTGGCAGCCGGGGGAGTTTGTGGCCCGGATTCACGATGAGCGGGTGCCCGCGGATGTGCGGCGGTTCCTGGTGGAGCGGGATGTGACCGCCATGCATCAGATGCTCTGCGATCTGCTCGGACGTCAGGTGGAACTGGTGCGGGCGGAGTTCGACTTCCCGGCACCGGCCGATACTACGCCGTACCTCGAAACCTTCGGGCTGCTACCGGGTTTCGACAAGCCGTACACCCTGTTCACCATGGATCCGGCGGTGCTGGAGCGCCCGCTGCCGCAGGCCAATGAGCACACCCTCGCCATGTGCCTGGCGCAGTGCCGGGAGTTGGTGTCGCGCAGACGGGCCCGCACCGGTATCGCGGCGGATGTGCGAGAGCTGCTGGTCCCGCGCGGCGGTGCCGACGGGTTCGCCGCACCGCCCGGAATCGACGCGGTGGCAAGGGATCTCAATATGAGTACGCGGACCCTCCGGAGGCATCTGGACACCGCGGGCACCGGTTACCGTCAGCTGCTCGATGAAGTCCGCCGCGCGCTCGCGGAGGAGATGCTCACCGCCACACCGCTTTCGGTGAGCGATGTGGCGATCCGGCTCGGCTACGCGGAGGCCTCGACCTTCATCCACGCGTTCAAAAGGTGGACGGGCACAACGCCTTCCGCGTATCGCAGGGGGGCGGTCAGTCCAGCGGTTCGCTGAGCCAGCCGCCCATGGCGATGGGCCGGAACATGGTCAGCAGGCGGCCGTCCCGAATGGAGTGGAACAGCAGCGTCGGGTCCGGTGCGAAGTCGATCGGCACCCGACCGGGTGCGGTCACCTCCCATTCACAGCCGATGGTGGAGGAGACGCTCGGCGCGATGATCAGCGGTTTGCCCGCGAACGAGGTGATCAGCCCGGCATGCACATGCCCGGTCAGCAACCCCAGAATGCGGTCGTCACCGGCGACGATCTCGGCCAGCCGATCCGGATTGGTGAGCCGAATGGGATCGCAGACCGTGCTCTGCACCGGCACCGGCGGATGGTGCATGGCGATCAGCACGCGTTCGTCGGCGGGCGCGGCGGCGAGCAGATCGGTCAGGAAGTCGAAGGTCGAATCCTCCAGCAGTCCTTCGGGCTTACCGGGAATGCTGGAGTCGAGCAGCGCCAGGGTGAGACCGTCAACGCTGAACGACTGATTGATCGGCGCATAGTCCGCGTCGCCGCCGAAGAGCACGGTGCGCATATTGCCGCGGTCATCGTGATTGCCGGGCAGCAGGAACACCGGCACATCGGCGATCAGCGCCGCGCGCGCCTGCTGATACTCCTCGATATCGCCCTCATCGGCGATATCTCCGGTCACGATGATGACGTCGGGGCGCTGCGGCAGCTCGGCCAGAAAGGCCATCACCCGTTCGGCGCGTTCATTGTTCCGGGCGCCCATGTTGAAGTGGGTGTCACTGAGCTGAGCCAGCAGAACCATCGGCGTTCGCTTTCTGTGAAGGGCAGCACCATTGCGCCCGCAGCGCCGCGGCGACGCGACACTCAATCAGGCTAGATGAGCAGCCACTATGCGGTCTCGGTGAGACTCGCCACCGAATATAGCGATCTCACATCAATCATTGTGCGTGGTGGTCTGACTCATGGCTTTTCGCGCGCCATTCAACAGCGCGATCGGATCACTCGTGATAACCGCACCGCCGATGCGCCAGAAGTCCGCGCCGGGATCGGCCTCCAGTTCCAACCGCGGGGGAGTGCGCCAGGACGCGTCCAAGCCCAATCGCCACGAATGCAGGTACGTCCGCTCGTGCGCGCCGGACCGGTCGAACAACGGATCGCCGACGATCGCGTGCCCGATCCACGCCAGATGCACCCGAATCTGATGCCGCCGCCCGGTGATCGGCCGCAGCGCCAGCACCGTATGCGTCCCGGTGGCGGTAAGCGTCGCGAATTCGGTGATCGAGGGATAGTTCTTGCCCGCCAGCACATCTCGCTCGTCCACCACCCAGGTATCGCCGTTGCGGCGAATGCTCTCGCGCGGCGCGGCGATGCGCACCCTGTTCTTGCGACCGACACCCAGGGGCAGGTCGATGACACCGCGCGCGGGCAGCCCGGTGGACTCCACCACCGCCAGATACGCCTTGGCGGCGGTGCGCTTGTTGAATTGCCGCGTCAATTCACCGTGCGCGGGCAGTTCCTTGGCGAGCAGCACCAGCCCGGAGGTCACCTTGTCGATGCGATGCACCGGGTACAGCGTCTCACCGGCCGCGGCGGCGAGTTCGACGATGTCGGTGTCGTGCCGCTCGCCGGTGACCGAGATCCCGGCGGGCTTGTTGAGTGCGAGAACATGCTCGTCCTCATCGATCAGGCACTGTTGCCGCAGTTCCGGCCAACGCGTATCCACCGTGCCCAGAGTAGAGATCGGGCCGGTGCGCCCGTCCACTCAGGCCACGGCCCGTTCCAACTCGGCCAGTCCGGCCTCCATATGCGCGGGCATTCGGTCCAGATCGGGCACGGTGCGCCGGCAGCCGACGAATCCGAAATCGAGATTGTCGCCATTGGTGGTGAGCGTGATGTTCATGGCCTGCGATTCGAACGGAATCGACAGCGGATAGTTGCTGTCCAGTCGCGCACCCTGCATATAGACGGGTTTACGCGGTCCGGGCACATTGGAGATGACGAGATTGAACGGCATCCGCGGCAATGCCTCGAACCCGGGCAGCAGCGAAACCCCGAGCGGCGTCATCAGCAATGCCGACAATGCCATCGCCTCCAATTTCGGCAGCTGTGTGAAGACCTGTTTGGCCTCGCGCATGGAGGTGCTGATCGTGCGCAACCGCTCCAGCGGATCATCCAGGTGGGTGGCCAGATTCGCCAGGCAGGCGGCGACCATATTGCCCTCGGCGGCATCGGCCTCGGCGGCGCTGCGAATATTCACCGGCACCATGGCGATCAATGGTTCGCCGGGCAGCCCGTCGTGTTCGATGAGATAGGTCCGCAGGGCGGCCGAACTCATGGCCAGCACCACATCATTGACGGTGGCGCCGGTGGCGAGCCGGATCGCGTTGATGCGCTCCAGCGGCCAGGTCCGCACCGCGATCCGGCGCGCCCCGCCGATGGCCACATTGAACATGGTGCGCGGCGCGGTCATCGGCATGGTGAGCCGCCCGTCGATGGCCCCGCGCAGCGGCGCGCCGATATAGGCGGTGCTTCTGATCATGCGCGGCAAGGCTTTTCGCAATTGCGACCAGGCGCTCTCGGGTTCGACGGCATCCTTGATGACCGGTGCGGTGCCCCACGGCACCCGCATGCGCGAGTCGAAGGGATCGTCGGTGAGCGTGCGCTGCAGTAGCCGCATGGCGGATACGCCGTCGATCAGCGCGTGATGCATCTTCACGTAGACGGCGAATCGCCCGTCGTCGAGACCCTCGATGACGCGCGCCTCCCAGAGCGGCCGATGCCGGTCCAGCAGCTGGCCGTGTAGTCGCTCGGTGAGGTCGATCAGATCGTCCATGCCGCCCGGTGCGGGCAGGGCGCTGCGCCGCAGGTGGTAGCCGAGATCCACGTTCTCGGCGTGTGACCAGGTCAGGCTGGAGAAGCCGCCGAGCATGCGGCCGGGTTTGCGCCGGAAGCGCGGGCGCACATCGGTGGCGCTCGCCATGGCCGCGAAGGCGTCCTGGACGAATTCGGGTCCGGCGTCGGCGGGCGGTTCGAACAGTTGCAGACCGCCCACGTGCATGGGGTGTTCTCGGGACTCGATCGCGAGGAAGATCGCGTCGAGCGGGTTCAAAAGGTCCATCGGTTTCGCCTAACCGGTGGGGCAGCGTCCATCGAGGGAGGCACGCACAGACTGCCCGGGGAGTTACGGTCGGCGACGCTGCCCCCCGCTGCGTTGACGGGGAATCACGTTATCACTGTGCTTGATTCGTCATAGCCCGAACTTCGGATCGCAAACCACCGGGCGTGTTGCCGGTCGATTGCTCGCGCTCCAGGTCGTCCACCGAGGCGAAATGCAGACCGACCACGGTGCGGCGTCCGTGCGTGAAGGGGTGTACACGGTGCAGGGTGATATCGGTGCGCATGAGATAGAGGTCGCCCGCCTGTAATTCCCAGGAGTGAATCGGATTGCGGGTCAGGGTCCGATGGATATCGCGGTAGCGCCGCTCATGTCTGGTGTGCGCGACGGTCTGCACGAAGCCGCCTTCCTCCAGGGGCGGGCATTCGACCACCAGGACCAGCGCGAAAGCGTAATCGTCCCAGTGCCATCGGCCCGCGGCGTCATCGTGATGCCGCCGCCGTACCGTGAACCGATGCGGTGCCGGACACGGTAGCACCGGTTCGCCGGCCACCTCGGTGAGCTTGTGCCGCAAGGGTTCACAGTCGTACAGCTGCGGAATGCATTGGCTGCGCGCGATCACCTCGCGCGTACCTATGTCGATGGTGTGCCGGGCCGCGGGCTCGGGCCCCTCCCAGTCCAGGTGGTGATCGACCAGTGCCAGCGCCTCGGTGGCCAGCGCGCGTTTGACCCGATGCGGCAGCAGGAAGCCCAGGCGCGCTATTCCGGTCTCCGCCAGGCGGTCTCGCGCATGTCGCAGGGCGGAGGAGTCCACCGCGCCCAAATGTTTCCGGGCCAAGTCCACGGTGCTGTGTTGCTGCACCTGCTCGATTGTAATCCGTTGCCCTCCAACGCATATGGAATCGGATCGGCATAGGATCACGATCGGGCGGCGATCCGTGACCCGAACGACTCGCCGGGATGACGGGGTGCTGATCCCGGGCCGGGCCGGCGGGGGTAGCTTGGAGTTCGCTATGGCTGACTACGGGCATGAGCTGAGGTTCGGGATATTCGTTCCGCCCGAGGCGGCGCGCGGACAGGCGCTGCTGCGGCTCATTCGCCGCGCCGACGATTCGGGGCTGGAAGTGCTGGCGGTGCAGGATCATCCGTATCAGCCCGCGTTCCTGGACACCTGGACGCTGCTCTCCTATGCCGCCGCCATCACCCGCACCCTCACCCTCATGCCCGCCGTGGCGAATCTGCCGCTGCGCCCGCCCGCCGTACTGGCCCGCAGTGCCGCCAGCCTGGACCTGCTCAGCGGCGGCCGGCTCGAGCTCGGCCTCGGCGCGGGCGCGTTCTGGGATGCCATCGAGGCCATGGGCGGCGCGCGCCGCACCCCCGGACAGGCGCTGACCGCACTGCGCGAAGCGGTGGGCGTCATTCGCGCGCTCTGGGGCACGGACGGCCGCCCGGGCCTGAACGGTGAGTTCTATTCGCTCCACGGTGCGAAACCCGGTCCCGCACAGGCGCATCGGATCGGCATCTGGTTCGGCGTCTACGGCCCCCGCGCGCTGCGCCTGACCGGTGAACTCGCCGACGGCTGGCTGGGCGGCTTCTCCTACGCCCCGCCCGATCGGCTCCCGGCCCTGATGGCCGCCATCGACACCGGCGCCCGTGCGGCGGGCCGGGTCCCCGCCCTCATCCGCCGCGCCTACATCATGGATCCGTCCATGCCGGTGGCTCAGCTCACCGATGTGGCGCTGGCGCACGGCATCAGCGAGTTCCTGCTCCCGGTCGATCCCGAAGGGGAGAGGGAGACAGGGCATTTCGCCGAGGAGATCGCCCCGGCGGTGCGCGCCGCGGTGGCCGCCGCCCGGGTCGCCTGATTACTGCCCGAAGAAGGTGCTGTTCAGGATCTGCCGCAGCGGGGAGAGCGCGCCGTCGTAGGTGACCCGATCCGAGCGGACCGTATGCAGCGAGCTGTCGCCGCGCTGGGGGTCCTCGCAGAGCACGCGAATGTGCTTGCCGTTCGGGCGGAGCTGGCCGAGGGTGAGATCGGCCGCGCCGGTCTTGTCGACCACGGCCCAGGGTCCGGCGAGATTCTTGCCCGCGATCTGGCAGCGGTTGCCCGACTTCTCACCGGTGACGTGCGCGGTGACGGCGGTGCGGCCCTGGATGACGGCTTTGGGTTCGCTGTTGGCGGTGGCGGCGCCCGCGGCGAGCAGGGTGCCGAGGGTGCCGATCACGGCGGCGGTGACAACGCGGTGGCGGAGCGATCGAGACATGGTCCAGATAGTGAAGCGCGTCCTGTGAGGTTTCTGTGAAGGCTGTGGGTGAATTGACGATGAACTTCGCGCCAAAACCCCTTCCACCTGGTCGGTTTGATACGTTTTGTTGATCATGGATCGCGCCTTCAGTCGTCGCGCCATGCTCGGAGTGGCCGCGGCCGCCGGGCTCTCCATTGCCGCGTGCAGCCGTTCCGAGGAATCTTCCGGTACATCCACCACCTCGACAGTATCGAACACCGATGCCGTCGCAATCGCCACCGACGCATACATTTTCGGATACCCCCTGGTCCTCATGCACGCGACGGCGGATTCCAGCGGTCCGGTGAACCGTTTCCGGCATGCGCGGGGCCTGCCCACCGCCGCCGATCGCATCCTGGCCCGCACCAATCTGGACACCCTCTATTCGACCGCCTGGCTGGATCTCTCCGGTGAGCCGATGGTGTTGCAGGTTCCGGCCATCGCACACGGCCGTTTCTGGCTCATGCAACTGCTGGATGCCTGGTCCAATACCGTGCACGATCCCAGCAGCATGCGCCCGCGCGGCCGCCCGGATCCGCCGTTCACATATCTGATCACCGGTCCGGGCTGGACCGGTCGGGTGCCGGACGGTCTCACGCATTTGCCGATGCCCACCAACACCGTCTGGCTGCTCGGCCGCGTACAGGTCGACGGCGTCGACGATCTGCCCGCCGTGCGTGCCATCCAGGACCAATTACGACTGGCCCCGCTCCCGGCCTGGCTGGCCGATCACGGTGCGCCAACGCCCGGAGCGCCGATCACGCGGGGCCAGGGCTTTCACACCTCGCCCGTGGCCGACGTCGCGGCCCTGGACGGCCGCCGCTTCTTCGACCGGCTTTGTGGACTCATGGCCGCCGACGCCCCCGCACGGGCGGACGCCCCGGCCCTGAAACGCTTCGCGGGCATCGGCATCGAACCCGGCGGCAGTGCGGACGCGCTGCGATTGGCGGATCTGAACGCCGCCGCGGCGGACGCCCGCAAGACCATCGCGAACTATGTCGATCCCGGCGCGCACACCGAGAACGGCTGGCTCTTCCATGACAATCTGGGCAGCTACGGCACCGACTACCGGCTCCGCGCCGCCACCGCGCTGGGCGGGCTGGGCGCGCAGCCTCGCGGGGACGCGGTGTATCCGACCATCGAGGCGCCGGCCGCCGACAACGATGGCGTCCCGCGCACCTTCCGGCTGCGCTTCGAGCCGGGGCAACTGCCGCCCGCGGACGCCTTCTGGTCCCTGACCGCGTACGACTCGGATAATTTCCTGGTCGCCAATCCGGCGGGCATCTACACCGTGGGCCATCAGGCGCCGCCGGTCGCGGGTCCGGACGGCGCGTTCGAGGTCCTGGTGCAGAACGCCGACCCGGGACCGGCCGTGCCGCACGGCAATTGGCTGCCCATTCCGGCGACCGGCACCTTCTCGCTGACTCTGCGGTTGTACGCACCGCGCCCCGAGGCCACCGACGGCAGTTGGAAGCCGCCGCGACTCAATCCGGTGTCCTGACTGTCCGGCCGGAGTGTTCTCTGCCAGAATCGAATTGCTGTGAGTACGCTGAGCGCCGTTCATCGTGGGTTCCGGAGCCGATAGAGCCAGCTGCGGACCGACCTCGAGGAGGATGTGGTGACTGCCGTAGCTCCCCAACCGGAGGCGGGATTGACGGCCGAGCGGCCTTATCCGGCACGGTTGGGCCCCAAGGGTTCTTTCCTCTACAAGGCGGTGACGACGACCGACCCCAAGGTGCTCGGTGTCATGTACCTGACCACCGCCATCTCGTTCTTCCTCATCGGCGGTCTACTGGCGCTGCTCATGCGCGGCGAATTGGCCCGGCCGGGTATGCAGTTCCTGTCGACCG
>NZ_BDAW01000085.1 GCF_001625085.1 Nocardia acidivorans NBRC 108247 | reverse complement strand
GCCCGAGGTCGCGCCCGCACCCGCGCCGCCGCCCCCACCGCCGCCGGCACCTGTGCTGGCGCAACCGAATCCGGACGTCAACCCGACTTCGGCGAACGCGCCCCTGCCGCCGGTGAAAGTACTGTCGGTGATCGGCGGGCTGATCGCGCTCACCCTGGCGGGCACGGGTTCCGGTGCGGTGAGCTTCCAAAGCGCTTCGGCGGCACAGGCGCGGGTAGACGCCGCGCGGGCCGCGTTCTTCGGACCGAGGGTGTGAGGGCATGACGGAGAGCCGGGCTCATAGCATCGGGTCCTACCGCCGGGTGGCGGCGGCGGTGGACGCGGTGTGCGCGGTGGCCGCCGATTTCGACGCCACCAATCTCGACGAGGTGGTGCTGGCCATCTCCGCCGAGCGCCGCCGCATGATCGAGATCGCCAGTGCCCAACTGGGTCCGGGCATCTGCGGTCAGCGCCGCAGTTATCCGGACAAGGATGTGATCGTGCTGGCCGAGGCGCTGCCCAGCCGCGAGCACACCCTCGCGCACGAATTGGGACATATCGTCTTCGACCATCCGGGCGAGGCGGCCACCGAGGTGGTGCTGGAGGCCAGTGACGATCTCATCGCCTACATGCTCAGCCAGCGCTCCCATCAGAAGATCGTGGAACTCGGCGAGGACGAACAGTGCGAATGGGAGGCCGAGACCTTCGCCAGCATGCTCATGACCCGCCTGCGTGTGTTCAACAGCCGGGGCGCAGGCGTCTCGGTCCTTCGATTCGATGAGGCACTCGGATGACCGAGTCAGGGCGCGGAGGAGGCGGCGTGCGTAACCACGTAGCGCCCCTCGGACATTCGGGAGAGGGCACAGCATGACCTTCTGGTTGACAGCCTTGCTGGTCTGGATGGCGGCCGGTGCCCGAGTGGGTCGGGTGCTGGTGAAACCGGCGACGACCGCCCGAGTGGCGATTGTCGTTGCCGTGGCTTCCGTCGCGCTCGCCGCGACCATCTGCATTCCCGAAGTCGGTGTGGCGGTTGATCATCTGCTGCCCAATGGCGTGCACGGCAGCTGGTTCTCCGATCGGCTCACCACCTCGTCCTGGATTCTGTTCGGCACCGCGACCTCGGTGGTGGCGGCCGCCGCGTGGCCGGTGGTGTCGCGCCGGAATCTGCGGCAGATCGCCTGGGTCATCTACGCGGGCGGCGCGGTGGCCATGGCTTTGACGCTGCTGTGGTCCATCACCTTCGGCTGGGTCATCGTCGCCCTGGAATGCCTGTTCATCGTGATCACCGGTGTGCGCAACCTGGATTGGACCGCACTGGGCCGCGGTATCGCGCTCTACTGCGTGGGCACCCTGGTGGTCGGAGTGCTGGCCGCACTGTCGGTGCGCCGCGAACTCATGAACGAGCCGATGGCCAAACCCGACGCGGGCGACTGGTTCTGGCCGATCTGGCAGCTCGCCAGCCTGCTCATCGCGGTGGGCGCGGTATGGATCGTGATCGAGCTCTGGGCGCGAGCGCGCCTGCTGCTGAAGCAGATTCGCACCCTGCACCGGGTGCTGATCGCGCGCTTCCCCGAAGTGGTCGCCAAGGATCAGACCGGTTCGGCCACCCAGCTGAAGGCATCGGACCAGGTGGCGCAAATCATGGACGCGCTGTACCTGCAATCCGGTGGCGGGCTGGAGCTGGTGGCGGCGGGTGCCCCGCCCGAGGCCGTGGCCGAACGCGCGGCCCGGGTGGCGGAGTGGGCTCGAAACCCCTTCGGCGATGTGCTGATCGACGGCCGCTGGATCGCGCCGCCGGAGGGCGTCGGCCCGCGCGGCTGGGTGCAGGCCATTGCCCGCGCCTACGATGCGGGCGCCGCGACCCCCAGCCGCAGCACCGCCAAGCGCTGACATCGAGCGGAACTTTCCGGTCCGAATAGAAAGGGCCCCATGCCTTGGGCACGGGGCCAATCTGTCGCAGCTGCCGTCTTAGTTGCGCCAATGTCTTATTCGAGTCCGTGGCTTACTTTAGCCCCGAACGAATGCGACCGAATTGTCGCGCTCCTTGGCGGAAAGCACAAAGAGTTTGTGCAAGAGCACATATAAGTTTGTGCACGCAGCACAATGGTGCACTCGTCGCAGATGGTGCATTGGGGGCGAAACGCTCACATCACACAAAACGACATAGCGCACACATCATCGGCTCTATCTCGGCCCCCGTGATGTGGGCAGGGAAATGCCAGGAATGTGCATAATGCACCGGCGCAGCGATCTACGCCACATGACCCCAGCGCACTGAGGTCGGTGCAACACTCTTCAGTCGGCCGAATGGCTCCGCGATGAGAGGCGCTGCCCTGCAAGCAGCGCCGTCATCGAAACCTGATCGGGCACCCTGCAGTACCTGATCGAGCGTGGAGCAGCCCATGTACCGGATCGGCCCGGTGCGACCTCCGAGACGGCCGCGCCGAGATGCCCCGGTACGGGGCCTATTCCGTGCCGTCCGGAGGAATTTCGGGCAGCCCTTCGCTGGCCCGCAATTTCTCCGCCATAGAGGTGAGGAGGTTCTGTGATTCTTCGGAGAGGTCGAACGCCCTACTCGACAGACGACGAAGTCCATAGCCCTGCAGCTGGGACAGCAGTTCAAGATCGTGATCGATCTTGGCCGCGTAGATGTCGTTGAAGAAGTAGTCCGGTTTCACCTTGAAGAACTTCGCCAGCGCGGCCACCGTCTCGTCAGAGGGGTTGGTCCGCTGTCCCGACCGCAACTGCGAGAGATACGGTTTCGAGATCGGATGGCCGGAGGCCGTGAGCGCCGCCGCCACCTCTGCGTTGGTGTGCGGCTTACGCCCCGGGGGATGCACGGTTTCGAACAGCTTGTTCAGCCGCGCCGCGAAATCAGCCATTGTGAGCCGCCCAATTCCCTTCGCTGTACTAACAGTCGTTATCTCGGATACGTATCATTGATATTAGCGGCTCAGTAACTGAAAACCTACGCCTGATCCGCGATTTCCTTGAAGCTTCTAGGCGGTGATCCGGTGAAGCTGCCGTGGCTTGGGTGTTTGCGGGCCAGCGCCACCGTTCTTGCGGAGGGCTTAAGAGTCCCGGTTCTGGCCCGTCGCGAAGGTCTTCCACGACGGGCCGTCGGTAACTTTAAGATAGCTGACGTCTCATCTTCTTGTCTGTACCCGAGTTTGTGTGGCGTACGCCACGTTTCACCACAAGTGGGATGAACGTTCAACCTCGGCCTAATTTGATTGATCTGGCCTAGATTCGCTCGATGATGGTGCCGGTCGCGAGCGCGCCACCGCAGCACATGAGGATCATCGCGGTCTGCTTGTCGGACCGTTCCAGCTCATGCAAAGCCGTTGTGATGAGCCGAGTTCCGGTGCTGCCCACCGGATGCCCGAGGGCGATCGCGCCGCCGTTGACGTTCACCCGATCCAGATCCGGCTTGTGCACCGACGCCCAGGACAGCACCACGGACGCGAAGGCTTCGTTGATCTCGAACAGATCGATATCGCCGATGCTCATACCACTGCGCTCCAGCAGGCGCTCACATGCCTGAACCGGTCCGTCCAGGTGGAATTCGGGCTCGCCGCCCACCAGGCACTGCGAGATGATCCGCGCCCGCGGCCGCAAACCCGCACGCTCAGCGGCCTTTTCGTCCATGAGCAGCACGGCCGAGGCGCCGTCGGAGATCTGCGAGGAGGAGCCCGCGGTGTGAATTCCCCCTTCCAGCACCGGCTTCAGCTTCGCCAGGCCCTCGCGGGTGGTCTCGCGCAGACCCTGATCGCGGCTGATGTCGGCGGTCTCGCCGGTGGGGTTGCCCTCCTTGTCGACCTGCGGTGCGCCGACAATGGTCAGCACCTCGCGATCGAAACGCCCCTGTGCCCACGCCTGCGCGGCCAGACGCTGTGAGCGCTCGCCCCACTCGTCGGTGTCGTCGCGAGTGATGCCGCGCCGCTTGGCAATTCGCTCGGCGGCGGTGAACTGGTCCGGCATATCGATATTCCACGAGGCCGGACGACGGGGTCCGGCGTGCGTTCCGACGTTGGCGCCCAACGGAACATGGCTCATGGACTCCAGGCCGCAGGACATGCCGACCTCGATGGCGCCGGTGGCGATGAGCCCGGCGACCAGGCCGGTGGCCTGCTGTGCCGAACCGCACTGATTGTCGATGGTGACCGCGCCCGACTGCCACGGCAGTCCGGCGTGCAGCCATGCCGTGCGGGTGACATTGTTGGACTGTTCGCCGACCTGCATGACGCAGCCGCCGATAACCTGCTCCACGAGCGCGGGATTCAGCTCGGCCCGCTCCAGCAGGCCCTTCTGCGCCGCTCCCAGGAGTTCGGCGGCGTGCAGGCCGGCCAGCCAGCCGTTGCGCTTGCCAATGGGTGTGCGCGCGGCCTCGACGATGACGGGTGTACCCACGATGGTCTTCCTTCCGGATCAGAACTGGAACAAGTTCTCTACAGGTAATGTAAGTCTTTTTTGGTTCCTTCCCTAGTCTTACCGCCTGTGCTTGAATAACGGTAGAACGTGTTTCAGTTAGTCAAAGGAGACAGCTGGTGGTTGACACCCAGGCCCGGCCGAACGTGCCGGAAGGTTTCGACGTCACTGACCCGGAAATGTGGCAGCAGCGAGTGCCCGCGGCCGAATTCGCCGAACTCCGTGAGGCCGCGCCGATCTGGTGGAATCCCAAGTCTCCCGAGACCGGAGGTTTCCAGGACGACGGCTTCTGGGTGATCAGCAAGCATGCCGACGTCAAGACGGTCTCGCGCCGCGACGACGTGTTCTCCACCTTCGAGAACACCGCCATCCCGCGCTTCCAGGACAGCATCACCCGGGAGCAGATCGAACTGCAGCGCTTCGTCCTGCTGAACAAGGACGCCCCCGAGCACACCAAACTGCGCAAGATCATCTCCAAGGGCTTCACCCCGCGCGTCATCAACGGCCTGCGCGCCGAGTTGACCGCCCGCGCCGCGGCCATCGTGCAGGCCGCCGCCGCCTCGGGTTCGGGTGACTTCGTGGAGCAGGTGGCGGCCGAACTGCCGCTGCAGGCCATCGCCGAATTGATCGGCGTGCCACAGGAAGACCGCATGAAGCTCTTCAAGTGGTCCAACGAGATGACCAGCTACGACGATCCGGACAGCGATGCCGATCCGGTGGTCGCCTCCACCGAGATCCTGGGCTACTCGTACCAGATGGCCGAGGCCCGGCGCGTCTGCCCGGCCGACGATATCGTCACCGAGCTCATCAATGCCGATGTGGACGGCGACGCGCTGCTGCCGGAGGAGTTCGGCTTCTTCGTCATGGTGCTGGCCGTGGCGGGTAATGAGACCACCCGCAATGCCACCACGCACGGCATGATCGCCTTCCTCGAAAACCCGGAGCAGTGGGAGCTTTTCAAGCAGCAGCGTCCCAAGACCGCGGTGGACGAGATCATCCGCTGGGCCACCCCGGTCAGCAGCTTCCAGCGCACCGCGCTCGAGGATGTGGAGATCGGCGGCGTCGAGATCAAGAAGGGGCAGCGCGTCGTGCTGTCCTACCGCTCGGCCAATTTCGACGAGGAGGTGTTCGACGATCCGAACACCTTCAATATCCTGCGCGATCCGAACCCGCACCTGTCGTTCGGCGGCACCGGAGCGCACTACTGCGTCGGCGCGAATCTGGCCCGGCTGGAGATCGAGATCATCTTCAATGCCATCGCGGACTACATGCCCGACATCACCAAGCTCGGCGACCCGCAGCGGCTGCGTTCGGGGTGGCTGAACGGGGTCAAGCAGTTCCAGGTCGACTACGGCACCAAGCCCGGTGGCGGTTGCCCGGTCGCGCACTGATCGGCGAAAAAGACTGACCTGCCCTGCCTCTCACAACTCAGGGCAATAAGAAAGGAGCGGGAGACTGGAATCCAGTCGCCCGCTCCTTTTCTTTCGCCCACACCGAAATTATCTCTCCCGCAACCACAACTGTGTGCCGCCTGCGAAAGCAGGCGGCACACGAGAAGCTAAGCGGGTTTCATCGTCTTCATGGCGCGTTCGGTTTCCCAGAACGCGCGCAGGGCCGCGATCTTGCCGTCCGGATTCACCCGGTACGTGAAAACGCCTTCGGCATCGATGATCTGGCCGCCCAGGGTGGTGCGAATGCGACCGGTGTAGGCCACCTCGCTACCGCAGGCGAAGGAATCGTCGAAGAGGAATTCGATCTTGTCGGTTTGCGCGATCGCCTTGTCCCAGAACGCCGCAATGGCTTCGGGACCGCGGTGGCCCACGCCCTCGGGATCGAAGAAGGACGGTCCGACCGGATCCTCGACAATGCCGTCGGCGGCGAACAGCGCCACCCAGGCGTCTTTGTCCTTGGCGCGCACCGCCGACTGCGAGGCGAGACCGGCTACTCGTGCGGGATGCTCACTCACGGCTGCTCACTCCCGACCACCCACATCGAGAAGTACTGCGAGCCACCGCCGTACGCGTGCCCGAACGCCTTGCGGGCATTCTCCACCTGGTAGTCGCCCGCGCGGCCCATGACCTGTTTGGCGGCCTCGGCGAAGCGGATCATGCCCGAGGCGCCGATGGGGTTGGAGGACAGCACGCCGCCCGAGGGATTCACGGGAAGCTTTCCGCCGATGGCGGTTTCGCCCGCATCGGTGAGCTTCCAGCCCTCGCCCTCGGGCATGAAGCCCAGGTTCTCCAGCCACATGGGCTCGAACCAGGAGAACGGGACATAGATCTCGGCCGCGTCGATCTCCTCCAGCGGATTGGTGATCCCGGCCTGCTTCCACAGCGCCGCGGCCGCGGCCTGTCCGGCCTTCGGGTTCACCTGATCGCGTCCGGCGTAGGCGAGCGGTTCGGTGCGCATGGCGGTGCCGTGAATCCAGGCGACCTTCTTACCGGTGGCCTCCACGGCCTTGGCCGAGGCCTCGTCACCGATGACGATGGCGCACGCGCCGTCCGAGGACGGGCAGGTCTCGTCGAAGCGGATGGGGTCCCACAGCATTTGGGACGCCATGACCGATTCCATGGTGATATCGGCCTGCTTGAGGTGCGCGTACGGGTTGCGCGCGCCATTGCGGCGATCCTTCACCGCGACCATGGCGCCGATATGCAGCGGTGCGTTGGCGCGGCGGATGTAGGCGCGCACGTGCGGGGCGAAGTAACCACCCGCGCCCGCGCCGACAGGCATGGTGAAGGGGACCGGATTCGACAGCGCCCACATGGCATTCGACTCGGACTGCTTCTCCCAGGAGAGCGCGAGCACCTTGCCGTGCACGCCCGCCTGCACGTGGCTGGCGGCCACGACGGCCGTGGAGCCGCCGACCGAACCGGCGGTGTGCACGCGCAGCAGCGGTTTTCCGGTGGCGCCCAAGGCATCGGAGAGGAACAGCTCCGGCATCATGGAGCCCTCGAAGAAGTCGGGAGCCTTGCCGATCACGACCGCGTCGATATCGGCCATGGTCAAGCCGGAATCCTCGAGCGCGCGGTCGATGGCCTCGCGGAGCATGCCCGCCATCGAGACATCGGACCGCTTGGTCACGTGATGCGTCTGGCCGGTGCCGAGTACGGCAGCGGGGTTGGTCATGAGCGTGCCTCCAGGGTGGCGACCAGGTTCTGCTGCAGCGCCGGACCGCTACTGGCATGTGCCAGTGCGCGATTCGCGGCGCCATTGAAGATTTCGGTGGCGGCGAAGCCGATACGCTCCAGCCCGGCCGCGAACATCGGATTGCCCGAGAGCGGGCCACCGGACGGGTTGATCCGGGTGGAGCCGTTCAGCCCCAGCGCCCGCGCCAGGATGAGCTCCTCGTGGCTGAACTGCGTGTGCAGTTCGGCGATATCGAAATCGGTTGCGCCACCGTTGATCGCGGCCTTGGCGGCGCGCGCGGTCGAATCGGAGATCGTCAGATCGCGCGCACCCAGGATCGGGGAGTCGATGTAGTGCGCGATACCGCTGATCCAGGCCGGGCGCTCGCGCAGTTCCCGCGCCTTGTCGCCGACGGCGAGCACGATCGCGGCCGCGCCGTCGGTGATGGGCGCGATGTCATGGGCGCGGAACGGATCAGCCACGTACTCCGCGGCCAAAAGCTTGTCGACATCCTGCTCGGTGCGCGCGGTGGCGCTGCCACCCTTGGCGGCGGCATTGGCGGCGGCCCGCGCGGCGACCTCGGCCATCTCGCGCTCGGTCCAGCGACCGGCGTCGATACCGGCGCGGGCCTGGAGCCCGGCCATGGAGACCGAGTCCGGGCCGAGCGGCGCGACCAGGTACGGATCGGTCTGCAGCGTCAGCACCTGGCGCAGCGTGCCCGCCGAGGCCTTGCCGAAGCCGTAGACCAGCGCCGTCTCCGCCTGTCCGGTACGGAGTTTCACCCACGCCTCGTACAGCGCCCAGGCCGCGTCCATCTCCACATGCGATTCGTTGATCGGCGGCACCGCGCCGATGGAGTCGATCGCCGAGATGAACGAGAAGGCGCGTCCGGCAAGGTAATCCGAGGAACCCGAGCACCAGAAGTCGATATCGGACTTGGTGATGCCCAGTTCGGCGTAGAGCTCGGTGAAGCAGGGCGCCAGCATCTCGACGCCATTGGTGGTGCCGAAGGTCTCCGGCACATGCGGTGCGTGGGCGAAACCCACCACCGCGATATCGGTTGTGTTGCCGTGCCCACCCGAGCCCCGACCGCCGCCCCCGGCGGAATCGCTTTGCGATGCAGTGTTCATAAATTCAACGCCTCTCTACAGGTGGTGCGCGAACGAGTCGTAGTCGGCGTCGGGCTCGCCGGTCGGCCGGAAGTGGTCGATATTGGCCATCGACAGCCCCCACTCCTCGCGCGGCTTCCACACGGCCTCGACCTTCATGCCCATGCGGACCTCACTCGCGTCCACGCCCAGCACCAGGTGCAGGAACGGGATATCGGTGCCGTCCAGCAGCACGTACGCCGCCACATACGGGGGCTTGAGGCGCTGGCCCATGAACGGCACATTGACGATGCAGAAGGTGGTCACGATGCCCTTGTCGGACACCTCGACGTAATCGTCGGTCGGCTCACCGGTGCGCGGATCCGCGCCGCGGGGCGGGAAGTAGACCTTGCCGTCCATCCTGGCCCGGGCGCCGATCAGCTTGCCTTCGGTGAGCCCCTTCAGGAAGACGGTCTCCTGCGGTGCGGCGGTGTGTTTGAAGGACAGGTCGATCGGGGTGATGATGCCGGTCACCGGTTCCGCGTCGGCGTCGGAATCGGCTGGGGCGGTGGAGGTCTCGCCCGGCTCGAAGCAGGCGATGTCATGGATGTCGCCGGTGCGCTCGGCGGCCCAGCGGGCGCGCACCCGCAGGCCGGTGCTGATATCGGCCGGCGAGGCCACATCCACCGCGTGCAGCAGGGCGGTGTCCGCGCCGTCCAGCTTGATGAGCGCGTAGGCGAACGGGCGGTCGAAGGGCTGGCCCGGCAGCGGTTCTGCCACCCAGCTCCACGACTGCACGGTGCCCACATCGGCCACGTCGACGAATTCGGTCAGGGCATCCGCGGTGATCGGATCGAATTCCGCGGGCGGCACGATGACGCGCCCATCGGAACCGCGCACCCCGACGACCCGTCCGGCACGCAATCCGGTGAGGAAGCGTCCGATGGTCGGTCCGGTGGAGCGGGTGTAGTCGAACTTCATCACCAGCGGTGCTGCGAGTACTTCGGTGTTCCCCAGAGTCACGCGATCGAGTAGAACAGGTTCTAATGAAGGTGGCAAGAGCCCACTTGGGAAGGGAACCGGACATGCGCTTTGGGTTGCAACTCGGATACTGGGGCGCCCAGCCGCCCGCCAATACCGCGGAGTTGGTGGCGGCCGCCGAGGAAACCGGATTCGACGCCGTCTTCACCGCCGAATCCTGGGGTTCGGACGCCTACACGCCCTTGGCCTGGCTGGGGTCGAGCACCAGCCGGGTCCGCCTGGGAACCTCGGTCGTTCAGATGTCCGCGCGCACCCCCACGGCCACCGCCATGGCCGCGCTGACCCTGGATCACCTCAGCGGCGGACGGCATATCCTCGGGCTCGGCGTCTCGGGTCCGCAGGTGGTCGAGGGCTGGTACGGACAGTCGTTTGCCAAGCCGTTGCAGCGCACCCGCGAATACGTCTCGATCATTCGTCAGGTCCTCGCTCGCGAGGACAAGGTGCGCAGCGACGGACCGAACTTCCCGCTGCCGTACAACGGCGCGAACGCCACCGGATTCGGCAAACCGCTCAAGTCGATCACCCATCCGCTGCGTGCGGACCTGCCCATCTGGCTCGGTGCTGAGGGTCCCAAGAATGTGGCGCTGACCGCCGAGATCGCCGACGGCTGGCTGGCCATCTACTACACCCCGCGGCTGGCCGATATGTACAACGGCTGGCTGGACGAGGGCTTCGCCCGCGCGGGTGCCCGGCGTTCGCGGGAGGACTTCGAGATCGCCGCGACCGCGCAGGTCATCCTGACCGACGACACCGAGGGCGAACTGGATCGACTGCGGCCGTTCCTGGCGCTGTACATCGGCGGTATGGGCGCGGAAGACATGAACTTTCACGCCGAGGTGTACCGGCGGATGGGCTACGGCGAGCAGGTCGAGGAGATCACCCGGCTGTTCCGCACCGGGCGTAAGGACGAGGCGGCCGCGGCGGTGCCGGACGAGCTGATCCTGGACACCACGATCATCGGCGATGAGGCGCATGTGCGCGAACAGCTGAAGGTGTGGGAGCGGGCGGGCGTCACGATGCTGCTCGTCGGCGTGCGGGATGTCGCGCAGTTCGAGGCGCTGAAGCCACTCATTCAGGCGTAGAACGCGTTCTAGATTGATCACCCATTCGGCCCGGGCCTCGAGTCCGCCTGCCCGGGTGGGTTCTCTTTTGTCATGTTTCTTTTCGGCATGTCCGGTCATAGGCTGTGGCGGGGGCCACACCGGTTTGTCCGGTGAGCGGGAACTCGCACCTTGCGATTAGTGAGAACACGTTCTATTTTCGACCTGTGAGCTACAACATAGCGGACCTTGTCGAGCACGCCATCGATCTGATGCCGGAGCGGGTAGCTCTGGTGGACGACCATCGGGAATTCACCTACGCCCAGTTCGAAGCGCGCTGCAACCAGCTTGGCCATTACCTGCAGGAACAGGGCGTCAAGCCCGGTGACAAGGTAGGCATCTACGCGCGTAACACCATCGAGGCAGTCGAGGCCATGGTGGCGATCTTCAAGATCCGCGCGGTGGTCATCAATGTGAACTACCGGTACGTCGAGAACGAGCTGCAGTACATCTTCGAGAACTCGGACATGGTCGCGCTCATCGCCGAACGGCGCTACAGCGACAGGATCGCCAATGTGCTGCCCAAGGTCCCGGCCATCAAGACCGTGCTGACCATCGAGGACGGCACCGATCTGCCCGCGCCCGCCGGCGCCGTCGAATACGAGACGGCCCTGGCGGCCAGCTCCGATGTGCGCGACTTCGACGAGCGCTCGGCCGACGACATCTTCATGCTCTACACCGGCGGCACCACCGGCCTGCCCAAGGGCGTCATGTGGCGGCACGAGGACTGGTGGCGCGTGCTCGGCGGCGGCATCAACTTCGTCACCGGCGATCGCATCGAGGACGAATGGCAGCAGGCCAAGGTCGGCGCGGGCAACGGCCAGCTGGTGCGCTACCCGATTCCGCCGCTGATCCACGGTGGCTCGCAGACCGCGGTGTTCCACAGCCTCTTCGACGGCGGCAAGGCCATCATGCTGCCCGAGTTCAGCGGGCACGGCGTCTGGCAGGCCATCGACAAGCACAACATCAACCTGATCTTCATCACCGGTGACGCCATGGCGCGCCCGATGCTGGACGCGTTGAAGGCCGGTAACCCGGAAACCGGTGAGCCGTACAAGCATTCGGTGCTCTGGGCGATGGCCTCCAGCGCCGCGCTGTTCTCGCCCACGCTCAAGGACGAGTTCATCGAACTGCTCAGCACCACCATGATCACCGACTCCATCGGCTCCTCGGAGACCGGTTTCGGCGGTCTGTCGGTCGCCACCAAGGGCGCCACCCACACCGGCGGCCCGCGCGTGCGGATCGACGCCTCCACCAAGGTCATCGACGAGGAGGGCAACGAGGTCGAGGCGGGTTCCGGGAAGACCGGCCTGATCGCCCGC
Organism: Nocardia acidivorans NBRC 108247; assembly: GCF_001625085.1. GTDB lineage: Bacteria > Actinomycetota > Actinomycetes > Mycobacteriales > Mycobacteriaceae > Nocardia > Nocardia acidivorans. The sequence goes on along the minus strand of NZ_BDAW01000085.1, from coordinate 30,774 downwards.
ACCGGCCACATCCCGCTGGGCTACTACAACGACCCGGTCAAGACCGCGGCGACGTTCAAGGAGTTCAACGGGATTCGCTACTCCATCCCCGGCGACTTCGCCCGCGTCGAGGAGGACGGTTCGGTGACCATGCTCGGTCGCGGTTCGGTCTCCATCAACTCCGGTGGCGAGAAGATCTACCCCGAGGAGGTCGAGGGCGCGCTCAAGGCGCATCCGGAGATCTTCGACGCGCTCGTGGTGGGCGTGCCGGACGAGCGCTGGGGACAGCGCGTCGTGGCGGTCGTGCAGTGCCGCAGCGAGAATCGGCCGACCCTGGAGGATCTGCGTCCCACGCTGACGCGGGAGATCTCGTCCTACAAGATGCCGCGCAGCCTGTGGTACGTGGACGAGATCAAGCGCTCTCCCGCGGGCAAGCCGGATTACAAGTGGGCCCAGGCGCAGACCGAGGCCCGCGAGGCCGACGATCACGCGCACGCGCCGAGCACCAAGTAACTGCTGAGACTCCTGTGCCCGCCTGTTGCGAAACAGGCGGGCACAGGTGTTTTCGCCACCTATTTCTTGTCGGTGGCTTGTGCCAGAGTGTTGGGCATGAGCGAGACAGGCGGCGGATCCACCACGATCACCGACGAGGTACTCAAATCCTTCGAGGGTCATCGGCGTGAGTTGTGCGCCTACGCCTATCGAATGCTCGGCTCCTCGTTCGAGGCCGAGGACGCGGTACAGGAGACCTTCACCCGGGCGTGGAAGTCGTACGACGCGTTCGAGGGCCGGTCGAGCGTGCGGTCCTGGCTCTACAAGATCTGCACCAACGTCTGTCTGGACATGCTTGACGGTCCGCAGCGCCGGGCGCGGCCGATGGACCTCACCGGGGCGAGTACGCCCGACACCCCGCTGCCCCCGCCGGAGCCGGATTACGTATGGGTGGAACCGATTCCGAACGGTCTCGCCTTCGGCGCCGACCCGGCCGAGGCCGCCAGTGCGAAGGACACGCTGCGCCTGGCCTTCGTCGCCGCGGTCCAGCATCTGCCCGCCACCCAGCGCGCCATTCTGATCATGCGCGAGGTGCTCCGCTTCTCCGCCAATGAGACCGCCGACATGCTCAATGTGTCTCCGGCATCGGTCAACAGCGCACTCCAGCGCGCCCGCGCCACCATGTCCAAGGCGCAGGAGGTCTCCACCGTCTCGGACGTGTTCGACGAGGCCAATGCGCAACAGCGCAAATTGGTCGACGATTTCGTGGCCGCGTTCGAGTCCTACGATATGGCCGCGCTCACCGAATTGCTCAAAGCCGATGTGGCACTGTCCATGCCGCCGTTCTCGCTCTGGATCTCCGGTCCCGAGAATGTCGCGCAGTTCATGCTCACCACCGGTTCGGCCTGCCGCGATTCCCGCATGATCCCGTTGGGCGCCAATGGAATGCCCGCCTTCGGCCACTACAAGCCCAGCGCGGACGAGCCGGGCGTCTGGGTGCCCTGGTCCATCACCGTGCTGGAGTTGGACGGCGACCGCATCGCCGGTCTCAACTTCTTCTTGGATACCGACCGCCTGTTCCCGCTTTTCGGACTTGCACCGGAACTCCGGTAGAACTGGACTCCGTCGTCGCGTGGGTGGATGCGCCGGGGTGGTCCGGCGCAGCGCGGCGACATGCGTGAACGGCCCGCTGGGAGTGATTCCGGCGGGCCGTTCGCAATTCGGTGGGACGGCGGTAATTCAGTGGGGCGACGGTTCAGTTCGCGCTCGGGTACGCCATGTAGAAGGGCTCCCACTGGTGACCGTCGGGATCGAGGAAGGTGCGCCCGTGCATGCCGACCTCGGCCTCCTGAGCGCGCTTGTCGGCATTGACCTCCTCGGTGCCGCCCGCGGACAGGGCCGCCGCCACCAGGGTGTCCACCTCGGCGGCGCTGCCCAGGGACAGGGCGTAGAGGCCGCTCACGGTGGCGGTGGTGTCACCGATCGGCCGGGTGCTGAAGGTGGTGAAGAAATCCTTGGTGAGCAGCATGGCGCAGATGTTGTCGTCGATGACGATGCAGGCCGCGTTCTCATCGGTGAAATCCTGATTGACCTTCCAGCCCAGCGTCTCGTAGAAGTTCTTGGACCGCTCCAGATCGGCGACGGGGAGGTTGATGAAGATCATCTTGCTGGCCATGGTTTTTCGTCCTCTCATCGGCGAACCCAGTGCGCGTCCGTTGGTGTCATAGGTGAGGACGAGGCACACGCGGGAAACTAATCGGTGGTCATCCGGTGTGGTCTGTGACACATCATTTACCGATCGGGAGGTCGGGGAGCCGCCGACCGTGACAGAGTGGCTGGCAGGAGGTGCCTGATGAAGCACAGCTACCTGGTCGCCCTCACCGGCAGCGGTGGAACCGTGCCGCCGGAGCTGGGGGTGGTGCGCAGGCTGGTCGACCGCGGGCACCGGGTCACCGTGCTCGCCGAGGAATCCCTGGCGGCCGAGGTCACGGCCACCGGTGCGCGACTGCGCTCGCGCGCGGGCTCCGGCTTCGCCCGCGATACCGCCGCCGAAATCGATTCCGAGCGACCGGATCTGGTGCTCGCCTCCTATTTCGCCTTCGGCGCCATGGTGGCGGCGCAGGCCCGCGACCTGCCGTTCATGGTGCTCATACCGGGTATCTACCCGCTGCCGGTGGAGGGCGGACCGCCGCCCGGCACCGGATTCGGGCGGGCCGGGGGACCGGTCGGCCGCTGGCGGGACCGCCTGGTGGGGTCCATGGTGCAGCGACGCTGGGATTCCGAACTGCTGCCGCAATTGAACGCGCTGCGTGCGGATTTCGGGCTGGAGCGGCTGGCGCACTATCAGGATCAGGTGCAGCTGGCGCATCGGCAGCTCGTATTGTCCAGTGAGGCATTCGATTTCGTGGCGCAGCGACCGGACGGGGTGCGCTACGTCGGGCCGATTCTGGATGATCCGATCTGGGCGCGCGAGGCCGAGTGGACGCTCCCGGAAGGGGGTGATCCGCTGGTGCTGGTCTCGCTCTCCAGTACCGATCAGCGCCAGGCCGAATGCCTGCAGCGCATAGCCGACGCACTCGGGCGGCTGCCGGTGCGCGGGGTGATCACCACGGGTCCCGCCGTACCGGTGACCGCGATCTGTGCGCCGCCCACCGTATCGGTGCTCGCCGCGGCCCCGCATCACGAACTCATGCGGCATGCCAGTCTGGTGATCACGCACGGCGGGCACGGCACCCTGGCGAAGGCGTTCGCCGCCGATCTTCCCGTGGTGCTGTTGCCGCACGGCCGCGATCACGCCGACAATGCCGCTCGGGTGCGGGCGCATCACGCCGGAATCACCCTGTCCCGCACCGCGACCGCGCAGCAGATCGCCGCGGCCGTCCGCAAGGTGCTGCGCACGCCCGCGCACTATCGCGCCGCCGCCGAACTCGGCCGGGTACTGCGCCGCGATGCCATGAGCGATCTGCTCATGCGCGAATTGGAGCCCTCCGCCGACCACCCCGACCCGATCTTCGACCGCATTGTGCCGGTGCGCGAATTCGAATCCTGATCGGCGTGGTGCCGGGCGCTGCCCGGCATACCCGATAGATCCGGTTTACCGTGATCGGCATGGACTACCTGGCCCTGCTCTGCGCGAAGCTCACCGAATTCGGTGAGCTCATCACACCGGAAACCGATCTCGCGGCGCCGGTGCCGTCCTGCGGCGCCTGGACCTTCTACGATCTGACCGACCACCTCGGCCAGGGCAATATGTGGGTGCAGACCGCCGTCGCTGAACTGCGCGGCGACTATCAGGGTGAGCCCGCACCGAAAGACGCTGTGGCACTCCGGGAGTGGTACGAGGAGACCGCCGATGCGATTGCCGCGGCGGTCTCGGTGGATCCGGAGCAGGAGGCGTGGACCTTCACCCGCTCCATGCCGCGCACCGTCGGTTTCTGGCGACGCCGCCGAGCATTGGAAACCCTCGTGCACCTGTGGGACGGTCAGAACGCGTTCGGTGCGGCCGAGGGCTTCGCCACCGATCTGGCGGTCGACGGAATCAATGAGGTCTTCGAACTCTTCGCACCCCGCATGATCCACCGCGGCCTGGCCGCCGAGCCCGAGGTGGCGCTGCGGGTGCGCGCCACCGATATCGCCGAGAGCTGGATCTACGGTCCGGGTGAGCCGGTGGCCGAAATCGCCGGTACCGCTTCGGATCTGCTGCTGGCGCTGTGGCGGCGCCTGCCCGCGAACGATCCGGCCCTGGCCTGGGGTGGGGATCGCGTCGCCGGTGAGACAGTCCTCGCCGGACCCCTGGCCCCCTGAACCGCGGGAATCTCTCCGTCATTCCGGCATGCTTTCGGCCGGGGTCGCCGGTTTGGTTGGAGCACTGAGGATCCCGGCCGAAAGCGCGCCGGGATGACGAGTGGTCGGTGCCCGAAGGCGGGGTCGGGCGCATGCGAAAGGCGGCACCGAAGTGCCGCCGCCCCGTGCCTTGTGCCGCTTGCCCACACTCCGGCATGCTTTCGGCCGGGGTCGCCGGTTTGGTTGGAGCACTGAGGATCCCGGCCGAAAGCGCGCCGGGATGACGAGTGGTCGGTGCCCGAAGGCGGGGTCGGGCGCATGCGAAGGGCGGCGGCACCGAAGTGCCGCCGCCCCGTATTGCCCTGTGCCGCTTGTCTATGCCTCGGCGAAGGAGGCGCCCAGGGCGCGCAGGTGATCGGTCGCGCCGCCGAGCGCGAACTCATTGTGCTTGGCGGCGGTGAAGTACTGGTTCACGATGTGATCGCGGTCGATGCCGACGCCGCCGTGCACGTGCACGACGGTGTGGGCGATACGGTGCCCGGCGTCGGCGGCCCAGAACTTGGCGGTGTGCACTTCGGCGGTGGCGGGCTGCCCCTGCGTCAGCAGCCAGGCGGCCTGCTGGACGGCGAGGCGAACGCCCTGGACGTCGATGTAGGCGTCGGCGAGGCGCTGGGCCACGGCCTGGAAGCTGCCGATCTTGCGGCTGAACTGCTCCCGTTCGCGGGCGTAGTCGGCGACCAGTTCGAGGCCCTTCTCGAGCACACCGAGCTGGGTGGCGGCCAGCCCGAGCCAGGCCCGCTCCAGCAGCCAGTTCAGGATCTGCGTGCCCTGCTCCACGGTGCCGACCAATTCGGCCGGGGTGCCGGTGAATTCGACCTCGGCCTCGGGGGAGCGGTCGGTGACGATCTGATCCTCGACTCGCACCGAGGCGTCGGCCGGATCGACCAGGAAGACGGCGGGGACGCCATCGACGCTGGCGGGCACCAGGATTCGCGCCGCCTGCCGAGCGAACGGCACGGTGGTCTTGACCCCGGTGAGCTGCCAGCCGCCGTTGTCGACCGCGGAGGTGACCGGCTTGGTGGGCTCCCAGTTGCGCTCTTCGCTCAGCGCGGCGGTGAGGATGAGCTCACCGTCGGCGGCCCGGGTGGCCAGCGCGCGCTGGTCCTGCGAGCCGAAGGCGGCCAGTGCGCCCGCGCCCAGCACGATGGACCACAGGTACGGCACCGGCGCGACGGACTTGCCGATCTCGCGCAGGATGGCGGTCTGCTCCAGCACGCCGAAATCGCTGCCGCCCACCGTCTCCGGCAGGGCGGCGGCCAGGATGCCGGTCCCGGCGAGCGAGCTCCAGAGCGATTCGTCGAAGCGCACGGTCGGGGCGCCGGTGGCGTCGGTGTTCTTGTCGAGCTCCCGCAGCCGGTCGGCGGTGACGAGCTTGCCGGTGACCTCGGCGGTGAGGCGGGCCAGATCCTGCTGCGCCTCGGTAAGGGTGAAATCCATGATGGTTACCTGGTTTCGGGTTAGCGGGACGCGGCGGGCTGCTCGAGGGCGGTCATGGCGATGATGTCGCGTTGCACCTCATTGGTGCCGCCGCCGAAGGTGAGGATCAGGCAGGCGCGGTGCATGCGCTCGAGGCGGCCGCGCAGCTGCGCGCCCGCGGAGTCCTGGCGCAGGTAGGCCTGCGGGCCGAGGATCTCCATGAGCGCGCGGTACGCCTCGGTGGAGAGTTCGGTGCCGTACACCTTGGTCGCGGAGGCGTCCCACGGCCGCGGCGCGGCATCGCCGCCCTGATCCGCGCGCGAGGCGATCTCCCAGTTGGTGAGCTTGAGGTATTCGACCTTGGCGTGCACACGGGCCAGCGCGATCTGCACCCATTCCTGGTCGATGACGCGGGAGCCGTTGGCGGTCTTGGTGTTCCGCGCCCATTCGGTGACCTGCGCGACCGCCAGGCCCAGCGGTGCGGCCGAGGTCAGCGCGACGCGCTCGTGGTTGAGCTGATTGGTCACCAGCGACCAGCCGCCATTCTCCGGGCCGACCATATCGGAGTGCTTGACGCGTACGTCCTGGTAGTAGGTGGCGCTGGTGTCCGGCCCGGCCATGGTGTGCACCGGCGTCCAGGAGAAGCCCTCGGCGGTGGTGGGCATGATGAACATCGAAATGCCCTTGTGCTTCTTGGCATTCGGATCGGTGCGGGCGGCCAGCCAGACGTAGTCGGCGTAGGCGATGAGCGAGGTCCACATCTTCTGCCCGTTGATGATCCACTCGTCGCCGTCGCGCACCGCGGAGGTGCGCAGCGAGGCGAGGTCGGTGCCCGCGCCCGGTTCGGAGTAGCCGATGGCGAAATGCAGTTTGCCCGCGGCGATCTGCGGCAGGAAGAACTTCTTCTGCTCCTCGGTGCCGTAGTGCATGATGGTCGGCGCGACGGAGTTGATGGTCAGGAACGGCACCGGGGCGCCTGCGATGGCGGCCTCATCGGTGAAGATCAACTGATCCATGGTGGAGCGGTCCTGGCCGCCGTACTGCTTGGGCCAGCCCAGGGCGAGCCAGCCGTCGCGGCCCATCTCCTCGACGACCTCACGGTAGACATTGCCCTCGCCGTATTCACCTGTCTGCGCGGACAGCGCCGCACGGCGTTCCGGGGTGATCAGTCGGGCGAAATACTCACGCAGCTCAGCGCGCAGCTGTTCCTGTTGCGGCGTGTATGCGATCCGCATAGCGATACCTCTAGCCTTCGTTTCCGGGTTCAGCCGATCATTGCACAGCAGGTGAAACATGTTCCAGTATTACGACGTGTAAGGCCGCACTTCCTACCCCCGGCCGCGTGGTGTTGTTAGGCTCGGCCCACTGTTGTGGCAAAGGAGTTGGCTATGAAGGTCACTGTTGATCTCGACCAGTGCGAGGCGAACGGAATCTGTGTCGGAATCGCGCCTGAGGTCTTCGAACTCGATGATGACGACGTTCTGCACATCATCGGCGCGGAGGTCGCGCCCGGTGATGAGGAGGATGTGAAGACGGCGGTGGCGCAGTGCCCCAAGGCCGCGTTGAAGCTGGTCTGACCCCAGCCTTGCTCGCTGGGTGTAACACGTTCTAGAGTCGGCCCGGTGAGTACTGATGTGAGTCTTACCGGCCGAGTGGCGATCGTCACCGGTGCGGGCGCCGGGCTGGGCCGGGCCGAGGCCTTGGAGCTGGCCCGGGCCGGTGCTTCGGTCATTGTGAACGACCTTGCCGAGAACGACGCGGTCAGCGCAACCCTCGCCGATATCCGCGCGCTCGGCGCCAAAGCCGAGTTCGTGGCGGGCAGCATTGCCGAATCGGCCACGGCCGACGCGCTGATCAGCACCGCCGAGGAGACCTTCGGCGGGCTGGACATCGTGGTCAACAATGCCGGGATCACCCGGGACAAGATGCTGTTCAACATGTCCGACGCAGATTTCGACGCGGTCGTCGCGGTCCATCTGCGCGGGCACTTCCTGCTGACCCGCAATGCGGGCGCCTACTGGCGGGCCAAGTCCAAGGCCGCGGGTGCGCCGGTCTACGGCAGCATCATCAACACCTCCTCCGAGGCCGGTCTGCTCGGTCCCGCCGGACAGGCGAATTACGGTGCGGCCAAAGCCGGTATCACCGCGCTGACTTTGTCGGCCTCGCGCGCGCTGGCCAATTTCGGCGTGCGCGCCAATGCCATCGCACCGCGTGCGCGCACCTCCATGACGGAGAATGTCTTCTCCGCGGCCCCCGAAGAGGGTCCGGATCCGCTCTCGCCCGATCATGTGGCGCGCCTGGTCGCCTATTTGGCGTCTCCGGCCGCGGCCGCCATCAGCGGGCAGCTGTTCGTCGTCTACGGCCCGATGGTGGCCCTGATGGCCGCCCCGATCGTGGAACAGCGCTTCGATGCCGAGGGTGAGTGGACCCGCGAGGGTCTGGCCGCCACGCTCGGCGGATACTTTGCCGAACGCCCCGCCGGCGCCACGTTTTCGGCGTCCGCGCTGATGGATCTCGGTTAGTCGACCCTTTGTACCGGTAGCGGGGGTTTTCACCCCCGTTTCCAGGTTGATCACGCGATCAATCGTTGGTAGGAATGGGAATCAACTCTGTGTGGCGCCTCACAAAGGTTCCACGTTCATGATGGTAGACCTGGGGTGAACATGTTCTTGGAACTGGTCAACAGTTCAGAAAGAAGCCCAGTTCAAACCATCGAAACCTTCCGAAGCCCTACTGGAACGTGTTCTAATCTTCGGACGGGACCGAGATCACATTCAGATCTCGGAAGCTATAGCTAGGCAGGGGCAGGAGGAATCGCGGGAATGAATGATGTCCTCGCCGTACCGTTACGGGCGGTCGGAGGGTTCTTCGAACTCGCCGGCGCTGTCGCCCGCGCCATGGTGCGGCCACCGTTTCAACGACGGGAATTCATCGACCAGTCCTGGTTCATCGCCAGGGTTTCCATCATCCCGACGCTATTGGTGGCAATTCCGTTCACCGTGCTCGTCAGCTTCACCCTCAACATTCTGCTCCGCGAGATCGGCGCCGCGGACCTTTCCGGCGCGGGCGCCGCATTCGGCACCATCACCCAGGTCGGCCCCATGTGCACCGTGCTCATCGTGGCCGGCGCCGGCGCCACCGCCATCTGCGCGGACCTCGGCGCGCGCACCATCCGCGAAGAGATCGACGCCATGAAGGTGCTCGGCATCGACCCGGTCCAGCGCCTGGTCGTCCCGCGCGTGCTGGCCTCGATGTTCGTGGCATTCCTGCTCAACGGCCTGGTCTCGACGATCGGCATCCTGGGCGGCTTCCTGTTCTCGGTCTATCTCCAGGGTGTGAATCCGGGCGCGTTCGTCAACGGCCTGACCCTGCTGACTCACCTCCCGGAGCTCGTCCTCTCCGAAATCAAAGCCGCCCTCTTCGGTCTCGTCGCCGGACTGGTCGCCTGCTACCTGGGCTTGAACGTCAAGGGCGGTCCCAAGAGTGTCGGCGACGCCGTGAACCAGACCGTCGTTTTCGCCTTCATGGCTTTGTTCGTCATCAACGTGGTCGTCACCGCCGCCGGTATCAAGTTCACGGCGCGGTGATCTGATGGCGTTCGTGATCCAATCTCGTTTTCCCAAGGTGACCAAACGCTTTCGGCGCTTCACCGAAGGTCTCGATTCGGTCGGCAAGCATGCGGTGTTCTATGGGCGGTCCATCGGATCGGTCCCGAAGGCCCTGATCCACTACCGCACCGAGACGATCCGGCTGATTGCCGAGATCTCCATGGGCACAGGTGCTTTGGCCGTTATCGGTGGCACCGTGGTGATCGTCGGGTTCCTGACGCTGGCCGCCGGCGGCACCATCGCTGTGCAGGGTTACAGCTCACTCGGCAATATCGGCGTCGAGGCCCTGACAGGCTTCTTCGCCGCCTTCATCAATGTGCGCATCGCGGCGCCGGTGATTTCGGGTATCGGCCTGGCGGCGACGCTCGGGGCGGGTACCACGGCACAATTGGGCGCCATGCGCGTCTCGGAGGAGATCGACGCCCTGGAGGTGATGGCCATCCGGCCGGTGCCCTTCCTGGTGGGCACCCGAATTCTGGCGGGCATCATCGCCATCATCCCGCTGTACTCGCTCGCGGTCATCGCCTCGTTCCTCGCGAGTCGCTTTGCCACGGTCGTGATCTACGGGCAGTCGGCCGGTGTGTACGACCACTACTTCAACACCTTCCTGATCCCCAGCGACATCCTCTGGTCGTTCGCGCAGGCGATCGTCATGGCAATGGCCGTCATGCTGATCCACACCTACTACGGCTATCACGCCGCGGGCGGTCCGGTTGGCGTCGGTGTCGCGGTCGGTAACGCGGTACGGGCCTCGCTGATCGCGGTGGTTATGGTGACACTGCTGATCTCCCTTGCCATTTACGGCACCACCGGCAACTTCCATCTCTCCGGGTAGGGCGGACATGGCGCAAACACGTGACATGGTGACGGGCCCAACCGGCTCGCCCATCGTCCAGAAACCAACAGCCAAGCGGTATCTCGAAGAGGGCTGGGTCATCCGCCTGTGCGGGGCCGGGCTGGTACTGAGCATTGTGGCCATCGTCGTGGTCTGCCTGGTCAGCTTCGCGGGCGGATTCCACGACACCGTCAAGGTGAACGTCTCCGCTCCGCGCAGCGGTCTGGTGCTCGACAATGACGCGAAGGTGAAGATTCGCGGAGTGGAAATTGGTGTCGTCAAGGGCATTACCGATACCGCGGATGGCGCGAATATCGAACTCGCCATTGATCCGGACAAACTGAAGCTCGTCCCCGCCAATGCCACCGTGGATATTCGTTCCACGACCGTTTTCGGTGCGAAATACATCAATTTCGTTGCGCCGCAGCAGGCTTCGGCGCAATCCCTGAAGCCCGGTACCACCGTGCACGCCGACGCCGTCACCGTGGAGTTCAATACGCTGTTCCAGCATCTCAATCAGGTGCTCGACAAGATCGAGCCGGAGAAGCTCAACGCCACGCTGACCGCGCTGGGTACCGCGCTGGACGGGCGGGGTGAGAAGCTCGGACAACTGTTGGCCGACAGTGATCAGTATCTGAAGGACATCAATCCGAGCCTGCCCGATCTACGCCGCGATCTGCGGACCTCGGTCGGCGTCACCAACCTGTACGCCGACGCGGTGCCGGATCTGTTGCGCACCACCAACAATGTCGTTGTCACCGGAAACACCCTGGTCGACGAGAAGAACAACCTCAACAGTGTGCTGCTCAATCTCATCGGTCTGGCGGACACCACCGGTGGGGTGCTCGGCGACAACGAGCATCAACTGGTGACCGCGCTGGATCTGTTGCGCCCCACCACCCAGCTGCTCAATGAATACAGCTCGGGCCTGTACTGCCTGGTTGTCGGAGCGGCCGACGCGCTCCCGGTGGGCAATCGGATCTTCGGTGGCGACGGACCGTACGTGACGCTGAACGCGAGCTTCATGCCCGGCGGCACCCCCTACGAGTATCCGAAGGATCTGCCGAAGGTGAACGCCACGGGTGGCCCGCACTGCGAGAACATTCTCGACCGGGTGCCGGGCAGCCACTCCAACTACCTGGTCACCGACACTTCCGAGGGCGAGGTGTGGACTCCGTCGCTGAGCACCCACCTCAACGGGCCCAAGGTGTTCCAACTGCTGTTCGCCGGATTGCCGGGGGTGCCCAACCCATGAGGATGAAACCGCAAGCGAGCACCGTGAAGCTTTCGATCTTCGCGCTTGTCATGGTGCTGATCCTGGCCGGTCTGGGTGTGATCTTCAGCCAGATGCGCTTCTCCCGCTCGACCGGTTACCATGCGATCTTCACCAGCTCCTCGGGGATCCTGCCCGGGTCGAAGGTGCGCATCGCCGGGGTTCCGGTCGGCTCGGTGAGCCGGGTGACCGTCGGCAAGGACCGGATGGCCCATGTCGACTTCGACATCGATCGCCAGTACCACGTGTACGCCAGTACCCACGCTGCCATCCGATACGAGAACCTTGTCGGTGACCGCTATATGGAGCTGCTGGAGGGACCGGGCACGGCGCAGGAGCTGAAGAAGAACGCCACCATCGGCGTCGACAAGACCAAGCCCGCGCTCGATCTGGACATGCTGCTCGGCGGATTCAAACCGCTGCTGCGGGGCCTGAATCCGGGACAGGTGAACGATCTGACCGGAGCCCTGCTTCAGGTGTTCCAGGGCCAGGGCGGCACCCTGGTCTCCCTGCTGAACAGCGGCGGCTCCTTCACCAAGACCCTGGCCGATCGGGATGCGCTGATCGGCAGTGTGATCGAGAACCTGAAGACCGTGCTCGGCACCATCGATCAGAAGGACGCGGACTTCGCGACCACACTGAACGAATTGCAACGTCTGGTCAGCGGACTCGCCGCGGATAAGGATCCGCTCGGCGACGCGCTACCCCGATTGGCCGGAGCCACAGGCGATCTGACCGCCCTGCTGCAGCAGGCGCGACCGGATCTGAAGGCGGATGTAGAGCACCTGGGCCGCCTGTCCCAGAACCTGGACGAGCGCCAGGACGACCTGCAGTACGTGATCAACCTGCTGCCCGAAACCTACAAGAAGCTGATCCGCATCGGCTCCTACGGTTCGTTCCTGAATATGTATGTCTGCGGGACCAACTTCCTCATCGACGGACCCGAGGGCAAGCCGCAGCTCGTCAAACTGCCCGGCCTGCAGACCGCGGGAAGGTGCGCGAACTGATGAAAGTAGAACGCTCCCCTCTGATCAACGCGGGCATTGTCGGCATCGTGCTCGTGGTGACGATCTGTTTGACCGCCTTGCAGTTCGATCGGCTGCCGTTCGTCCGATCCGGGGTCGAATTCAACGCCTACTTCGCGGACGCGGGTGGTCTGCTGCCCGGTGATCCGGTGCAGGTCGCCGGTGTGCGCTCGGGCCGGGTCGAACAGGTGAAGCTGGATGGCGCGAAGGTGAAGGTGCGCTTCACCCTGGACGAGTCGATCGTGCTGGGCGGCAAGACAACCGCCGCTATCAAGACCAACACTCTGCTCGGCCGCAAATCGCTCGAGGTGACCCCGACCGGTGACGGCGCGATCGGAACCGGTGGTTCGATTCCCCTGGAGCGCACCATCTCCCCGTACTCGCTCAATGACGCTCTCGGCGAACTGGCCAGCACCGTGCAGGGACTCGACACCGATCAGCTCAACAAGACCCTCGACACCCTGTCCGAGGCGTTCACCGATACGCCGGGCCCGCTGCGGTCGGCGCTCGACGGGCTCACCGGTCTGTCGCGCAGCCTGAACGCCCGCGATAAATCGCTCACCGAATTGCTTTCGCACGCACAGAGCGTCACGAAGGTACTCGGCGATCGTGCGGGGCAGATCAATGCCCTGCTGCTGGACGGCAACAGTCTGCTCGGTGAACTGAACGCCCGTCGCACGGCGTTGAGTCAGCTGATCGTCTACGTCAACGGATTGGCCAAACAACTCTCCGGCTTCGTCAATGACAATGAGGCGCAGCTGAAACCGACGCTGGACAAACTGAATTCGGTGTTGCAGCTACTGCAGAACAACAAGGACAACATCGGCAGGGCGCTCGAGGCCCTCGGTCCCTTCGAGGGAGCGCTCGGCGAACAGGTCGGCAGCGGTCCGTACTTCCAGGCCTACGTGGCCAATGCGACCAGTAAGGGCCTGCAGCTCCTGGTCGACGCGATGGTGTGGCCGAACCACCTCCCCGATTCCTTGCAGAACATGTTCCTCAACCCGGCACCGCCCTCGATCGGACCCGCTACCCAGGAGCCGCCGCGATGAACGCGATTCGCAAAGTGCCCCGGCTGGCACGGATCCTCGTCGCCGCGGTGGTGGTCGCCCTCGTGGGCTGGTTGGTCTACGGGCTGGTCGCCGATATCGGCAAGAAGCACATCACCGCGTACTTCCCGTCGACCTCGGGTCTGTACGCCGGTGACGATGTGCGGGTGCTCGGTGTGAAGGTCGGCCGGATCGATTCGATCGAACCGGGCAAGGATCGTGCGACGGTGAAACTGACCGTCGATCGGGGCATCGATCTGCCGTCCGACGCCAAGGCCGTCATCATCTCGCCGTCACTGGTATCGGCACGCTTCATCCAGCTCGCCCCCGCCTACACCAGCGGACCCAAAATGGCTGACGGTGCGTCGATTCCGTTGGAGCGCACCGCGATTCCGGTGGAATGGGATGACATCAAGGCCGAGCTGACCAAGCTTTCGAAGGCGCTCGGTCCGGTCGGGGAGGATAAGCAGGGTTCGTTCGGCCGCGTGATCGACACCGCGGACGCGAACCTCGGCAATGGCAACGCCCAGGCGTTCCGGGACACACTCAGGGAACTCTCCAGCACGATCGGCACCCTCTCCGACGGTCGCACCGACCTGTTCGGCACCATTCGGAATCTGCAGCAGTTCGTCGATGTGCTGTCCAAGTCCAATGATCAGATCGTGCAGTTCGGTGGGCGGTTGGCCTCGGTGGCCTCCGTACTCGCCGGGGTGTCCAACGATCTGGGGAGCGGGCTGGACAATCTCGACAGTGCGGTCACCGATGTGAAGCGATTCCTGGATGCCCGCGGCGGTGCGCTCACCGAGAGCGTGCAGCGGTTGGCCGACGCCACCCAGGTGCTGGCCGATAAACGGCCCGAGTTGGAGAAGATCATGCATTCCGGTCCGACCGCGCTGGCGAACTTCTACCAGCTGTACAAGCCCGCGCAGGGCACCCTCACCGGTGCGGTCGTCGCACCGAACTTCGCCAACCCGTTCGCCTTCCTGTGCGGTGCGGTCGAGGCCGAGGGCGATAACCAGTCCGATCACAGCGCGGATCTGTGCAAGCAGTACCTGGCGCCGGTCATCCAATCGCTGATGATGAATTACCCGCCGTTGCTGGTGAATCCGGCGACGCAGCAGAACGCCTTCCCCAACCAGCTCACCTACAGCACGCCGGATCTGGCCAACCAGATGCCGGGCGGCGGCCCCGAACGGGTCGCCGCGCCCAAGACCCTTACCGACCTGGCCATCCCCGGAGGTGGACGATGATGAGCCGCCGACGGATTCGCCTCGCCGGTGTAGCGGTCGGCCTGGTCGCACTGCTCGGTGCCGGCGGCTGCGATTGGGATGGACTGAACTCGCTGCCCATGCCCGGTGCGGTCGGCACGGGGGAGGGGTCCTGGGAGATCTCCATCCAGATGCCGAATGTGACCATGCTGACCCGTAATTCGCCCGTCAAGGTGAATGACGTCTCGGTCGGCTCGGTCAAGAACATTCAGGTCGAGGGCTGGCACGCGCTGGTCACCGTCGGATTGGAGAAGGGAGTCGAACTGCCCGCCAACGCCGTCGCGCGGATCGGGCAGACAAGTCTGCTCGGCAGTAACCACCTGGAGCTGGCAGCGCCGAAAGACCAACCGGCACAGGGGCGGCTCGAGGCCGGAGACGTCATCCCGCTGGAGCGGGCGGGCGCGTACCCGACCACCGAGCAGACGCTCTCCTCATTGTCCGTTGTGCTCAACGGCGGCGGTATGTCCCAGGTGGAGACCATCACCCGGGAACTCGACGCCACCTTCAACGGCCGTACCGACGCCATCCGGGATCTGCTGCCGCGGTTGAACGAACTGACCACGACCCTGGATCAGCAGACCGGCGACATCATCGCCGCCATGGGCGGTCTGGATCGGCTGGGCGGAACCCTCGCGCGGCAGAAGGACGACCTCACCGCGGCCATCACCGGTATCCATCCCGCGTTGACGGTGCTCGCCGATCGTCGCGAGAACATCACCAAAGCCATTACGTCACTGGGTGGTTTGAGCGATATCGTGCAGCGCATCATCGACCGGGGCGGTGACAACCTGAAGGCTGATCTGGCCAATCTGGCGCCCGTGCTCAAGACCCTGGCCGATACCGGCGGCAAGCTGGCCGACTCGCTGCAGTGGCTGCTGACCTTCCCCTTCCCGATCAAGAACATCGATCGAGTCATCCGGGGCGACTACATGAATCTGCTGATGACCGTGGATATTACGGGTGCTCGACTGGATTCGAACTTCCTCACAGGTACCCCATTGGGCGGTAGCCTCGGCGGAACTCAGGCCACCCTCGGTGTCGGAGTGCCGCCGACCGCGGTCGGCAAGGGCGACCCGATGATGGATCCGATCAATCCACCGGCCGCGCCGGTGCCGAGTATCGCTGGGCTGCCGCCGATTCCGGGCCTGCCCGCCATCCCGGGACTCACCGTGCCCAATACGCAGCAGGGGGGTGCGGACAAGTGAAACTCAGTAGGTTCGTCAAGGCGCAACTGGCCGTCTTCTCGGTGCTGACCGTGATCGGCCTGACGGTCATGGGTGGTGACTATGTGCATATCCCTGCCATGTTCGGTATCGGAAGATACGAGATCACAGTCAAATTGGCGGCCACCGGCGGCCTGTACCAGACCGCCAATGTGACCTACCGGGGCACCAATGTCGGCAAGGTCGAGGACGTCAAGCTGACCCCGGACGGGGTGGACGCCAAACTCTCCATCGACAGCGACTTCAAGATCCCCGGCGATATCGACGCGTACGTCAAGAGCGTCTCCGCCATCGGCGAGCAGTACGTCGATCTGGTCCCCGTCCAGGATCCCAAAGGCGGGAACCTGCACGACGGCTCGGTGATTCCGGTGGAGCGCACCAAGTTGCCGCAGGATGTCGGCGATATGCTCAACCAGGCCGACCGACTGCTCTCCAGTGTTGCCGATACCAAGCTGGCCGAGGTGATCAACGCGGCCTTCGTGGCCTTCAACGGTGCGGGTCCGGATCTGCAACGATTCATCGACTCGGCCTCCCTGCTGGTGCAGGAGGCCAAGGCCAATACCGATCAAACCAAGGATCTGCTCGACAAGCTCGGTCCGTTGCTCGATACCCAGAATCAATCCGCGGACTCCATTCGCGGCTGGACCCAGGATCTGGCCACGCTGACCGATCAACTGCGCCAACATGATCCGTCATTGCGGAACCTGTTGCAGCACACGCCATCCGCGATACAGAAGGTGAATCAGACCTTCCAGGATCTGAAGCCGACCTTGCCGATCCTGCTCGCCAATATGGTCAGTGTCGGACAGGTCGGTGTCACGTATCACGCTGGGCTGGAACAGATTCTAGTCATCTACCCACCGCTGCTCTCGGCGCTGCTCACCGCGATTCGCGGTACGTCCGACTACGGCGCGATGGTGGACTTCATGCTCGGGCTCAACGATCCTCCCGGTTGCACCACCGGCTTCCTCCCGGCGGACCAACGTCGTTCGCCCGCCGATTTCTCGCCGATCGACACTCCGAACAACCTGTATTGCAAGGTGGCGCAGAACGCCAAGGAGGCCGTGCGCGGTATTCGCAATACCCCGTGTGCGGAAGTACCGGGTAAGCGGGCCCCATCGCCGGAGGCGTGCCGCAATCCGAATGGCTATCAGCCCGAGGGCGATAACCCGCCCTTCGGAGCGCCGAACGCCATCGACAACTCCGGTAATCCCACTGGCAACCTGATGGGCAATCAGCCGGCAGCCGTCATAGGCCACTACGATCCGAGCAGTGGTACGTTCCTCGGACCTGACGGCCGCACCTATCGGCGAGGCGATATCGACGCCAACGGCTCCAGTACAGTGCCGAAAACCTGGCAGGAAATGCTCGAGGAGCAACAACGATGAGCGATACCACAGCAAACGGCGGCCGCGCCCGGCGGCGGGCTCTGCGACAGGCGGGTCCGCCCGTTGCGGACGACCACTCGGTCACCGAGGTGCGAACGTCCCCGGCCGCCGCGAGCGTGGTATCGACTCCGGTCGCGAAGTCCGATCCGGCGTCGGTCGCGGACTCCGCGCCGAGTCTGGTGAAGGCATCCGAGAGGAGTACGGCGGCGAATGCCGAGTCGAGTCCGGCCGACATCGTGGAGGCAGCGGTGGCAACCGAGGCGGACGCCGACTCCGCAGCCGGTGACATCGACTCCGTGGCGCCCGCAGCCGCCGCGGCGTCGGACTCCGAGCACGAGCCGAAGGCCGACTCCGAGGCCGAGGCTGAGCCGGTGGCCAAGTCTCGCAAGCGATTCGGATCGTTGGACCGGCTGGCCAGGGCGGCCGCGGTGGTCGCCCTGGTATCCCTGCTGGGGCTGTTCGGCTCGGGCGGGGTCTTCCTCTATCACCAGCATCGCGCCGACGCGCTGCAGGAGCGGCGCGCGGAGTACATCCAGGTCGCCAAGCAGGCCGTCATCAATCTGTCCACGATGAAGGACGGGTCGGTCGACGCCGATATCGACCGGATCCTCTCGGTGGCCTCCGGAGAGCTGAAGGCCGAGTACTCCCAGAACAAGGATCTGTACAAAAAGGTCTTCGAGCAGATCAAGGTGCAGTCCACCGGAACGGTGCTGGCCGCGGCGATCGAGAGCGACAGCGTCGACGCGGCCTCGGTACTGGTATTGGCCCAGCAGACGGTCTCCAACGCCGGCACCGATCAGCCGCAGCAGAAGGACTACCGCTTCCGGGTCACCCTGAAGCGAGACGGCGATACCGTGACCGCCTCGGGATTGGAGTTCGTGGCGTGAAGACGATCAGCAAGCGCTCCGTCCTGTTCGCCGCGACGGGTGTCCTATTCGTCGCGGCGGTCGTGGTGACCGCATTGACCGGCTACCGGTTCTGGTCGGATCGGCAGGCCGAGCAGGCGCGCTCGGAGTCCGTGGCCGCGGCGCAGCACACCGTGGAGTCGTTGTTCTCGTACGACTTCAATACCGCGGACAAGGAACTGCCCAGGGCGGCCGACAATCTGACCGGCGACTTCCGGAACACCTACCTGACGCTGATCTCGAAGTCCGTGATCCCGGCGGCCAAGGAGAAGAAGATCACCGTGCAGGCCACCTCGCAGGCGGCCGGCGTAATCGACACCTCCCGCGACCACGCCACCGTGCTGGTCTACGCGAATCAGCTCACGACCAGCGCCGATCTGCCCAAGGGCACCCTCACCAGCTCTCGGGTGCGGGTCGAGCTCGTCAAGCACGACGGCCACTGGCTGGCCACGGCGGTGACGCCCGTCTAGCGCTGGCGCACAGCGTGATTCAGCTGAGCGGTACAAAACTGGTCGGCATGTGGAAGTCGATCTAGGCTGCTGGTCGGAACTCTCGACCAGAACAGTCAGGATCGCGCTGTGGGTAACAAGAAGTCGCCGTGGACCACGGCTGATATGCCGGATCTGCACGGGCGCACCGCCATTGTGACCGGCGCGAGCGCGGGTCTCGGGTTGGAGACCGCATTGCGGCTCGCCGGGCGGGGCGCGACGGTTGTGCTGGCGTGCCGGAATCCCGAGAAGGCCACCGCGGCAGCCGAGGTCATTCGGGCGACCGTGCCCGATGCGGAATTGCCCCTTGTGCGACTTGACCTTTCGTCGCTGGCTTCGGTGCGGGAAGCCGCCGCCGAAGTGCGCGAGCGGTGGGAGCGGATCGATCTGCTGATCAATAACGCGGGCACGCTCAATCGGGAGCGCGGTGAGACCGCGGATGGGTTCGAAACCACCTTCGCGACAAACCATCTCGGGCCGTTCGCGTTCACCGGGCTGGTGTTCGATCGGTTGCTGGCGGCGGAGCGGGCCCGTGTGGTGACGGTCAGCAGTGCCAGTTCGGGGCATGGGTCGACCGTGTTGGATCTCGATGATCTGGGCTACGAGAAGCGCGCGTACAAGGGTATGCGCGTGTACGGGCAGTCCAAGCTCGCGAATCTGATGTTCACGTTCGAATTGCAGCGGCGGCTCAATGGGACGGCGGCGGAACTCATCGCGCTGGCGGCGCATCCGGGGGCGGCGCACTCGGACTTCGTGGACAATATGAGTCCATTCGTGCGGATGCTGAAGCATCCCGCCATCGACTGGGCGACGAGCTGGATGCTGCAGAGCACCGAGATGGGTGCGCTGCCCACACTGCGGGCGGCCGTTGATCCGGGGGCGCGCGGTGGCGAATTCTACGGGCCCGCACACGGATTGCGCGGCTATCCCGAACTGACCGAGGGGACCGAGCAGGCCCGCGATCCCGAACTGGCGGGCAAGCTGTGGGTGGAATCCGAGCGGCTCACCGGCGTCACCTACGACTTCGGCTGATATGACCGCGGCCCAGCCCCGCAAGGTATGCGGGGCTGGGCCACAGGGTGTTCGGAATCAGTTCCGGCTCATGCCCGGATCCACATCGTCATCGGTGAGCAGGGCGCTGCCCGCCACCCGATCCTGGGCCAGCGCGTCCAGGAAGGCGCGCGCCCAGCGGTCCACATCGTGGGTGAGCACCTGGCGGCGCATGGCGCGCATCCGGCGGCGACGGGTGTCGCGATCGTCCTCGATGGCGGCGAGCAGGGCCTCCTTGACGCTCTCCAGATCGTGCGGATTGCACAGGTACGACTGGCGCAATTCCGCTGCCGCACCGGTGAACTCGCTCAATACCAGCGCGCCGTTCAGACCGCCCTGGCAGGCCACGTACTCCTTGGCGACCAGGTTCATGCCGTCGCGCAGCGGGGTCACCACCATGACATCGGCGGCCACGAAGAACGAGATGAGATCCTCGCGGGGGATCGGGCGGTGCAGATAGTGCACCACCGGATAACCCACCCGGGAGTACTCGCCGTTGATCCGGCCCACCTGGCGTTCGATATCGCCGCGCATCTGGATGTAGGAGTCCACCCGCTCGCGGCTCGGGGTGGCCAACTGCACCATCACCGTGTCGGCGGGATCGATGCGCTCCTCGTGCAGCAGTTCCTCGAGCGCGGCCAACCGGATATCGATGCCCTTGGTGTAGTCCAGGCGGTCCACGCCCAACAGGATCGTCTTCGGATTGCCAAGCTCCGCACGGATTTTCGAGGCGCGCTCGCGCACGCTGCGGCGGCGCGAGTACTCGTCCAGCTCGGTGGAGGTGATGGAGATCGGGAACGCGCCCACCCGTACGGTGCGGAAACCCACCTGCACCACACCGAGTTTCGAGCGCACACCCACATTGCCGCGCGAAGTCGGCTGTCCGGCAAGTCTTCTCGCCAGGTACAGGAAGTTCTGCGCCCCACCGGGCAGATGGAAACCGATCAGATCCGCGCCCAGCAGACCCTCGACGATCTCTGTGCGCCAAGGCATCTGCATGAACAGTTCCACCGGCGGGAACGGAATGTGCAGGAAGAAACCGATGGTCAGATCCGGACGCAACATGCGCAGCATCTTGGGCACCAGCTGCAGCTGGTAGTCCTGCACCCAGACCGTCGCGCCCTCCGCGGCCACCTTCGCGGTGTGCTCGGCGAAACGCCTATTCACCTGCACATACGCCTGCCACCACTTGCGGTCGTAGACCGGCCGCACGATCACATCGTGATACAGCGGCCACAGGGTGGCATTGGAGAAACCCTCGTAGTAGTCGGCGACCTCTTCGGAGGACAGCGGTACCGGATGCAGTTCCAGACCGTCCTCGACGATCGGATCGAGATCCACATCGGGTACGCCGGCCCATCCGACCCAGGCGCCCTTGTTGTTTCGCAGCACCGGCTCCAATGCGGTCACCAGACCGCCGGGGCTGCGCTTCCAGCGGGTGGTGCCGTCCGGCAGTTTCTCGAGGTCGACCGGCAGGCGGTTGGCGACGACGACGAAACCTGAACCGGCGCTATCCGGGTTCACGTCTCATTCGCCCCGCGTATTGGGGCCGATACCGAGCATCGACAGCAGCGTGCGGCATTCATCGGCATCGCTGGCGTACGCGGCTACGACACGCTGGGCCTGTCGGGCTGTCTCATCGGCGAGTGGTTCCAGATCGTCGTCCGCGATGTCTTTCGCGCTGCTGTTCGCGGCCATCATCATGTCCTCTCGGAAAGTCTGCTCAGCTTGCGAGGCCCCCATACTATCCGCAGCTCGACGCCGAACTCCGTCCCGCGTGTACAGCGAGCCCGAAACGCAATGCGCGATGCGGACGATTCACCTGCGGATGTCCGGGCCGATCGGCCTGGCTTACGGTGGTGACAGGAAACGTCGCTGGAATCAGGTGAAGGGATCGCAGTAATGCCGTTGGCCACGGTGCACGGAATCTCGCTGAACTACCAGATCAAGGGGTCCGGGCCGCTGGTCGTCATGATCATGGGGACGGGCAGCGGCGGCCGGGTGTGGGAACTGCATCAGGTGCCCGCGCTGGTCGCGGCCGGATACCGGGTGTGCACCTTCGACAATCGCGGTATCGCGCCGTCCTACGAGGCCGCCCAGGGCATGACCATCGACGAACTGGTCCGTGATACCGCCGGACTCATCGAATTCCTCGGTGAGGGACCGGCATTGGTGGTCGGCCAGTCCATGGGCTCGCGGGTCGCCCAGGAATTGGCGCTGGCCCGCCCGGATCTGGTGCGCAAGGCCGTCTTCCTGGCCGGGCACGCCCGCCTGGATCAGCTGCAGAAGACGCTCTCGGCCGGTGAGCACGAACTCGACGCCTCCGGGGTGCGCCTGCCCGCCAAGTACGAGGCCGCCATCTCCGCGCTGATGAACCTGTCCCCGGCCACCCTGGCCGATACCCATGCCGCCCGGGACTGGCTGGACCTGTTCGAATTCACCGGCGGCCCGGTGCCGCCGGGCGTGCGCGCCCAGCGCCGCATGGACCACGACTTCGATCGCACCGCCGCCTACCGGGGAATCACCGTGCCCTGCCTGTCGGTCGGCTTCGCGGACGATCGGATGATTCCGCCCTACCTGTCCCGCGAGGTCGCCGAGGCCATTCCCGGCGCGCGGTATCAGGAGGTCCCGGATGCCGGGCACTTCGGCTACCTGGAACAACCCGAGGCTGTGAACAAGATCCTGCTGGAATTCTTCGCGGCCTGAAGGTAACCGCCCAGCCGCAACGCGACCCTTGCTAGGGTCGAATCAACGTCGGGGGCTCGTCCTTGCGCTGTGGTGCCAACCCAGTGGCAAGATGATCCGTCAGCGTTCCTGTACAAGCGCCAGTATCCAGTGAGGTGAAATGAGCACCAATCCTTTCGATGATGAAGACGGCCGGTTCTTCGTCCTGGTCAACGACGAGGAACAGCACTCCCTGTGGCCCGCATTCGCCGAGGTTCCGGCGGGCTGGCGGGTGGTGTTCGGTGAGGACTCGCGCGCCGCGTGCGTCGAGTACGTCGAGAAGAACTGGACGGATATGCGTCCCAAGAGCCTTCGAGATGCCATGGCCGCCGACGATGCGGCCCGTCAGGCGGCGAAGTCCTGACACACAGCGGTTGACCAGATACTGCGCAGGAACGGTTCCGGAACGCGGTCGGTGGCGTCACGAGCGCCGCACGGCCGCTTTCGGTCCTGCTCACTGATGTATCGATCGACCGGGACGTCGGCTTTTCCGCGCAGCCGACCTCCCCGGTTATGATGGCACCGCTTTCCGCCTCCCTAGCTCAGTGGTAGAGCACTCGCCTTGTAAGCGAAAGGTCGTCGGTTCAATCCCGACGGGGGGCTCGCGACCCCGCCTTCTCACGACTCCGGTCGTGGGGAGGCGGTTCTTTTTCTCCCCGATCGTTCCCAGGAAACTCCCAGGCTTGGTACAGGGAGTTCGACGATCCGGGCAGCAGGATGAGGTCATGACAGGTGTGCCCGGGTCCCGTGAAGCCGAAGCCAGAGTGCTGATCGTCGATGACGAGCCGATGATCGTGGAGCTGCTCTCTGTGAGTCTGCGGTACCAGGGGTTCGAGGTGGCCAGCGCCGGATCCGGGACCGAGGGGCTGGACCGGGCGAAGATGTTCCGGCCGGATGCGCTCATCGTCGATGTGATGATGCCGGGGATGGACGGGTTCGGACTGCTGCGGCGGCTGCGCGCGGACGGGATCGACGCGCCCGTGCTCTTCCTGACCGCGCGCGACGAGGTCGAGGACAAGATCACCGGATTGACCCTCGGCGCAGACGATTACGTCACCAAACCGTTCAGCCTCGAAGAGGTGGTGGCCCGGCTGCGGGTGATTCTGCGGCGGGCCGGGCGGGCCGCGCCGGAGGAGAAGTCCTCGCGGCTGCGCTTCGCCGATATCGAACTCGACGACGACACCCACGAGGTGTGGAAGGCGGGTGAGCCGGTTCCGTTGTCGCCCACCGAGTTCACGCTGCTGCGGTACTTCATGGTCAATGCGGGCACGGTGCTGAGCAAACCGCGCATTCTGGATCACGTGTGGCGCTACGACTTCGGCGGCGAGGTGGGCGTGGTCGAGACCTATGTGTCCTATCTGCGCAAGAAGGTCGACATCGGACCGGATCGGCTCATCCACACCCTGCGCGGGGTCGGCTACGTCATGCGGGAGCCGCATCGCCGGTCGGCCGCTCAATGAGCCCACGCGCCCGGTTGTCGGATCGGCTCGCCGCGGTACCGCTGCGCACCACCCTGGCCCTGGCGCTGGTCTCCCTCGCGGGCATCGGGCTGCTGGTCTCCGGAATCGCGGTCACCACCCTCATGCGCGATGTGCTCATCGATCGCATCGACCGGCAGTTGAGCGAGGCCGCGCACAGCTGGGCCGCGCCCGGTGCGCGCCGGCCCGAAACCCTGCCCGCACCGCCGGCGGGCAAGGAGCGCCCGGCCGATCTGCTCTATGTGCGCGTACTGGATTCGACCGGGCAGCTCACCCTGCACCTGGATGTCGGGACCGGGCAGCCCGATGTGCCGGACGATCTCGGGCGGCATCCGATCACCGTCGGATCGATCGGCAACTCCGGCGAGGAGTGGCGGGTCATGCGGCTGACCAATCAGAACGGCTCCAGCATCGTCGCGCTGCGGATGGATCAGACCCAGAGCATTCTGGATCGGCTGATCCTGTTGCAGGTGGTGATCGGGGCGCTGGTGATGGCCGCGCTGGCGATCGTCGCGCGGCTGGTGATCCGGCGCAGTCTGCGACCCTTGGAAGAGGTGGAGCGCACCGCGGCAGCCATTGCCGGTGGCGATCTGCATCAGCGAGTTCCGGTGCGCGGCAACGACACCGAGGTGGATCGGCTGTCGCGGTCGCTGAACACCATGCTCACCCAGATTCAGCAGGCCTTCGCCGCCACCGAGGCATCGGAGGAGGGGGCGCGGCGCTCGGAGGCCAAGATGCGGCGGTTCGTCGCCGACGCCAGCCATGAACTGCGCACACCGCTGACCACCATCAAGGGCTTCTCCGAGCTGTACCGGCAGGGCGCGATCACCGAACCCGAAATGCTGATGGATCGCATCGAACGCGAATCCAAGCGGATGGGACTGCTGGTGGAGGATCTGCTCATGCTTGCCCGGCTGGACGCACAGCGGCCGGTGGAGCGGCGGCCGGTGGATCTGCTCACCCTGGCCAGCGATGCGGTGCACAATGCCCGGGCGCTCGCCGCGGTACAGCGGGGGGACGGGCCCGAGCGGTCCATCGATCTGGAAATCCGTTCCGGCACCGGGACTTTGGAGATCGCCGGGGATGAGACCCGGCTGCGGCAGATCCTGGCCAATCTGCTCAACAACGCGCTCGTGCACACCCCACCCGAGGCCGCGGTCACCGTGCGGCTCACCCCCGACGCCGAGGATGTCCTGGTCGAGGTGGCCGATACCGGGCCGGGACTCGCGCCGGAACAGGCCGAGCGGGTCTTCGAACGCTTCTATCGCACCGACGCCTCCCGCAGCCGGGTCAGCGGCGGCACCGGATTGGGACTCTCGATCGTGCAGGCACTGGTCACCGCGCACGGTGGTGAGGTGTCGGTGACCAGTGCGCCGGGGGAGGGGACGACCTTCAGTGTGCGATTGCCCCGAACCGGTCAGTCCGGGACATTGGCGCCGTAACCCAGATCGCGCAGCGCCTGCTTGATCTTGGCCTGCGCCTCGTCGAGGGATTCCTTGCTCGGCTCCGGATCGGCGGCGGTGATGTCGAAGTCACCGAGTTCGAACGCCGGGAAGACGTGCAGGTGCAGATGCGGCACCTCCAGACCCGCGATGAGCAGACCCGCGCGCGGGGCATCCCAGGCGGCCCGCACCGCACGGCCGATCTTCTGGGCGACCCCGGTCAACCGGGCCATGGTCTCCGGATCCAGGTCCTGCCACTGGTCGATCTCCTTGCGCGGCACCACCAGCGTGTGCCCCTGCGTCACCGGGGCGATGGTGAGGAAGGCGACGAATTCGTCGTCCTCCCAGACGAATCGGCCCGGCAGCTGACCTTCGATGATCATTGAGAAAACAGAAGCCATGTTCGGCAGATTACGCGCGGTGGGTGACCCGCGCCCCGGCGCCGGGACCGAACCCGGCGGGTACCGCGGGCGAACATCACGCACACCGTGGATGAACCGCCCGGTGACCATCGGCACGCACGCTTTAAGCTGTCTGCCGTGCGCGTACTCGTCATCGGTTCCGGAGCCCGTGAACATGCCCTCGCCCTGGCCCTGCGCCGGGACCCGGCGGTGACCGAGGTTTCGGTCGCGCCCGGGAACGCGGGAATCGCCCAGCATGTCGCGGTGCGAGCCGTCGACCCCAGCTCCGGCGAGGAGGTGGCCGCGCTCGCCCAGGAACTCGGTGTCGACCTGGTCGTGGTCGGGCCCGAGGTGCCGCTGGTGCTCGGTGTCGCGGATGCGGTGCGCGCGGCCGGGATTCCGGCCTTCGGACCATCCGCCGCGGCCGCCCGAATCGAAGGGTCCAAGGCATTCGCCAAGGATGTGATGAACGCGGCGGGCGTGCGCACCGCGCACAGCGAGATCGTCGATCATCCGGGTGAGCTGGACGCGGCGCTGGATCGCTTCGGGCCGACCTGGGTCGTCAAGGACGACGGGCTGGCCGCGGGTAAGGGCGTCGTAGTGACGGCCGACCGTTCGGTGGCTCGCGTACACGGGGCCGAACTGCTGGAGAACGGGCATCCGGTCCTGCTGGAGTCCTTCCTGGACGGCCCCGAGGTCTCGCTGTTCTGCCTGGTCGACGGTGAGACCGTGGTGCCGCTGCTGCCCGCGCAGGATCACAAGCGCGTCGGCGACGGGGACACCGGACCCAATACCGGCGGTATGGGCGCGTACACGCCGCTGCCGTGGCTGACCGATGAGACCTTGCGGGCCATCGTCGATGATGTGGTGAAACCCGTTGCGGCCGAAATGGTCCGGCGCGGCGTGCCGTTCAGCGGACTGCTGTACGCCGGGCTCGCCGTCGGCTCGGCCGGACCCGCGGTCATCGAATTCAATTGCCGCTTCGGCGATCCCGAGACCCAGGCGGTGCTGGCGCTGCTGGACAGCCCGCTCGGCGCACTGCTCTACGCCACCGCCACCGGAACCCTGGCCGAGGCCGAGGCGCCGCGCTGGAAGGACGGCGCGGCCGTCACCGTGGTGCTGGCCGCCGAGAACTACCCGGGGCGTCCGCGCTCCGGCGATGTCATCACCGGAGCCGAATCCTCCGGCACCGGAACCGAATCCGAGGTGCTGCACGCGGGAACCGCACTGCGCGAAGACGGTTCGATCGTGTCCTCCGGGGGCCGTGTCCTCGCAATCGTCGGTCAGGGCGCGGATCTGGCCGAGGCGCGCAAGAACGCCTACGACCGCCTCGCCGGAATCAAGCTGCCCGGCGGGCACTTCCGCACCGATATCGCCCTCGCCGCCGTCGAAGGCCGAATCACCGTCCCCGAACCGGCGGTCTAGCCCCTCGGAGCTAGTTCAGCGAGATCCCGCGCTGGGCCAGCCACGTCTGCGGGTCCACGTGCTGGCCGTTGATGATGATCTCGAAGTGCAGGTGCGGACCGGTGGAGTCACCGCGATTGCCGATACGGGCGATCTGCATACCCGCCGGGACGCGCTCGCCCACCGAGACGAAGAAGTCGTACATATGCCCGTAGACGGAGATGGTGCCGTCATCGTGCCGGATGCGCACCCACAGGCCGAAACCCTGCGCCGGGCCCGCATCGATGACCGTGCCCGCCGCCACCGCGTAGATCGGTGAGCCCAGCGGGCCCGCGATATCGATACCCGCGTGGAAAGTGCCCCAGCGCGAACCGAATCCGGAGGTGAACGCGCCCACCGCGGGCAGCACGAAACCACCGGCTCCGGGCAGGACGAAGCCCGGCGGCAGGGTGCCCGCCGGGGCCGGACCCACCATCCACGGCTGCTGTTCACCATTGACCGCCGCGGCCGCTTCCGCCTTGGCGCGTTCCAGGGTCGAGCGGGCCGCCGCGGCCACCACCGCCGACTCACGCAGGCGCTCACCATTGTTGATGGCGTCCAGATACCGTTTCGCGGACTCCGCGGCGGTATGCACCTGGAGTGGGTTCGCCACCGGAACCCGCAGCGCCACACCGGGTTCCACCGGTGCGTCGGTCGGGATCAGGCCCAGCCCGCTGTCCGCCGCCGCGAAGACCAGCACCGCGGTCATCGCGCCGATCAGCACCCGATGCCGAATCGCCCAGGCGCGCGCCGCCGGAGCCTGCCGCCGCACCTCGCCCCTGCCGCGCTGAACCAGCTCGTCGAGCTCGGCGCGGGATCGTGGTCGCCGACCCCAGAATTCGAGGGCGTGATCCCGAACCACCGGCGCCTGCTCGCGCGCTCGGATCAGCGCCCGCGCCCCGGCCCGCGCGCCCCCGGCGAGTTGTGCGCGGGCGATGGTCGACGCCTTGCCCGGTGCGTCGAGTCGCAGCCGCACCCCGGGCAGGAAACTGTCCACGCCCGCCCGGAACTCGCGCCGCCCGGACTCTTCCGCATCGCTTCCGGACTCCTGTGCATCGGTTCCGGACTTCTCCGCGTCGGTTCCGGACTTCTCCGCGTCGGTTCCGGACTCCTGTCCGTTCGTTGCGGAGTCTGCGTTCGTTCCGGGGTCCGCGTGCGTTCGGGAGGCCGCGTTCGTTCTCGGGTCCGCGTTCGTTCCGGAGTCAGGGTCCGTTCCGGGGTCCGGGTCATTCCCGGCGTTGGGGTCTTCGATGGGCCGGGGGTCCTCGGCGGTGGATGGGGTTCGGTTCAGCGCGGAGGGCGCGGTCGTACGGGTGTCGCTGGTCTCCGGTGGTGCGGCATCGCGATGATCTGCCGCCGAGTTCTCCTCGGTGGTTGCCGGTCCCCCCTGCATGCGAGCCTCCTCAGGCATTCCGGCGGCCATTGCGGGACAGGCGGGGGAGTTGGTGCTCTACCGTCTGTCGAGTGCGTATCGAATCTCGCCGGTCGACCATTCCACCTTTTTACGTGATGGATGTCTGGAAGGCAGCAGCTGAACGGGCCCGGACTCACGGGGATGTGCTGGTACTGGCCGCCGGACAGCCCTCAACCCCAGCTCCGCGGGCGGTTTTGCGGGCCACCAAAGAGGCCATGGACTCCGAATTGCTGGGTTATACCGAGACATTCGGGATTCTGCCGCTGCGCGAGGCGATCGCCGAACATCATCGGAGCACCTACGGCGTACGGGTCGGCGCCGATGACGTGGTGGTGACGACGGGTTCGTCGGGCGCGTTCACCCTGATCTTCCTGGCCGCTTTCGACGCCGGTGACACCGTGGTGGTGGCGAGGCCGGGCTATCCCGCCTATCGCAATACGCTGACCGCGCTGGGCTGCGAGGTGATCGAGCTGGATTGCGGTCCGGAGACGCGCTTCCAGCCCACCGTGGCCATGCTCGAGGCGCTGCCCGAGCCGCCCGCCGGATTGATCGTGGCGAGCCCGGCCAATCCGACCGGGACCATGATCGCCCCGGCCGAGCTGGCCGCGCTCGCGCGCTGGTGCGACGACCACGGCACGCTGCTGATCTCGGACGAGATCTATCACGGGATCGTGTACGACACGGGGTTGTCCAGCGCCGCCGAACCGACCTCGTCCGCGTGGGAGACCTCCCGCGAGTCGATCGTCATCGGCTCGGTCTCCAAGTACTTCTCCATGACCGGTTGGCGGCTCGGCTGGATGCTGGTCCCCGAGGGTATGCGCCCGGCCCTGCAACGCCTGGCCTCGAATATGACCGTCTGCCCGCCCGCGATCTCCCAGTGCGCGGCCGTGCATGCCTTCGGCGCGGAGGCCAAGGCCGAACTCGACGGACACGTCGCGCGCTATGCCGCGAATCGGCAAGTGCTGCTTTCGGGTTTGCCGAAACTCGGCATCACCGATCTGGCTCCGGCCGATGGCGCGTTCTACGTGTACGCGGATATCGCGCACCTGACCAATGATTCGATGGCGTGGTGCACCGAGGTGCTCGATCACACGGGTGTCGCGCTCGCGCCCGGTATCGACTTCGACACCGTGAACGGTGTTCACACCGTGCGGTTCTCGTTCGCGGGGGCGGGTGCGGATATCGAAGAAGCACTGGACCGGTTGGGACGTTATCTGACCTGAACGGTCCCCGGGAACCCGGTTCGTAGGGAATCAGCACAGATCGCACAGATTCGGCACAGATGAACCGATGAGGACTGGCACGATTGCATCCGTGACCACTGCGACGACTCCGAAAGGCGAACGGCGTCGCCAAGCGCTGGTTTGTGCCGCCGCCGAGCTACTCCTCGAGGGTGGTTTCGAGGCGGTACGGCACCGCTCGGTGGCGACGCGTGCGGAGCTACCGCTCGCGTCCACCACCTACTACTTCGAATCGCTGGAGGATCTGATCGCGCGCGCGGTCGAATTCTCCGGCAATGCCGAGATCGAGGCCATGCGCCGCCGCGTCGGCGAGGTGACCCATCGCCGCCGCGCCGCGGAGGCGACCGTGGACCTGGTGCTGGATCTGCTCGTCGGCCCCGAACACGCCGACGCCGATGCCCGCGGTCAGCTCATCGCCCGCTATGAGCGCTCGGTGGCCTCGGCCCGTCACCCCGAACTGCGCGAGGTCCAACTCCGACTACGCGCCCAGCTCGACGAACTCCTGGCGGACGTACTGCGCCGCTCCGACCGCATAGTCCGCCCCGAGCAGGCCCGACGCCTGGTCGCGGTCGTCGACGGCGCGGTCGTGACCGCCCTCGGCGAGGCCGACCCGCAACCGAGGCGCATGGCCCGCGGCGCCCTCCTGGAAGTGATCGACATAGTCGCTCCGCCCACCTGATCGCCCCCGCCTCAATTGCCATCCACCCCTCAAAGAACATGCCCCCAAGGACATGCACTCCAAGTTCGCGGCCCATCTCGGTTCTGGACTGATTGAAGCGGGGAGAGGAGCGA